>CAINND010000098.1 GCA_903851035.1 uncultured Acidobacteriota bacterium
ACGGTGGTGACCGGCGTCAGCGGCAGCGGCAAAAGCTCGCTGGCCTTTGACACCATCTACGCCGAAGGTCAGCGCCGCTACGTGGAATCGCTCTCCGCCTACGCTCGCCAGTTCCTGGAGCGCATTGAGAAGCCGGACGTCGACCTGATCGACGGCATCGCCCCGGCCGTGGCCATCCGGCAGAAGAACCAGACGCGCAATCCCCGCTCCACCGTTGCCACGGCCACGGAGATCTACGACTACCTGCGCCTGCTGTACGCGCGCGTGGGGCGCACGATCTGTCCGCAGTGCGGGCAACAGGTGGCGCACGACACGGTGGATGACGTTGCCGCGCGCATTCTTGCCCTGGGCGATGGCACGCGCGTGCAAGCCTTCTTCCCGTTGCTGCCGCTGGAGCCGATCAAGGCCGCAGACGCCGCCGAAGGAGCAAAGAAACCTCGCGGGCGGGCGAAGAAAGTTGTCGAGCCCGATGCGAAGGAACTGCTGAAAGAACGCCTGTTCGAACTGCGCAAGCGCGGATTCAATCGCCTCTACCAGGATGCGAAGATCGTCGAGTTCAGCGCGCCAGAGAGTCTGCTGGAGCTGGACTTCGCGCGGCCTGTGCACATCCTTTTGGACCGCATCGTGGTGGACGCCGATTCGCGCTCGCGCATTGTGGATGCCGTCGAGAGCGGTTATCGCGAGGCCGAGGAGGTTCTGTTTGAAACGGCTCCGCGCGAGGGCGAGACGCAACGCCTGCGCTTCTCTGAGCGCTTTGAATGCAAGTCCTGCAACCTGCGTTTTGAAAAGCCGGAGCCGCGCCTGTTCAGCTTCAACAATCCTTATGGCGCTTGCCCGCGCTGCCAGGGCTTCGGCAACACCATCGACTTTGACATGGACCTGGTGATCCCGGACAAGAGCAAGACTCTTGCCGAAGGCGCCGTGGAGCCGTGGACGAAGCCGAAGTACAAGCCGCTGGCAACGGAGATGCGTCGCGTGGCGCGTGCCGCCGGTGTGCCGCTCGATGTCGCATGGGACGATCTGTTACCGGCGCAGCAGCGCTTTGTGCTGGAAGGCGACGGCCGCTGGGGCGGCGTGCGCGGCTTCTTTGAACATCTTGAGCGCAAAAAGTACAAGCTGCATGTACGCGTATTCCTTAGCCGTTACCGTGGCTACTCGCTGTGCGGAGCCTGCGGCGGCGCGCGGCTGCGGACAGAGGCGCGGCAGGTCAAGCTTGGTGGGCTGGACATCTGTGAACTGTGCCGCATGACCGTGGAGGCGGCGGATAAATTCTTCCGTGATTTGAAGCTGACGGAGGCCGAGGCGGCCATTGCCGGCAAGCTGCTGGAGGAACTCCGCGACCGCCTTCGCTTTTTGAATGAAGTCGGCCTGGAGTACCTGACACTCGACCGGCTGAGTTCCACCTTGAGCGGGGGCGAGGCCCAGCGCATTCAACTGGCAACGTCGCTAGGCTCGCGTCTGGTGGGCACCCTGTACGTACTGGATGAGCCATCCATCGGCCTGCATAGCCGCGACACGGAGCGGCTGGTTCACATCCTCAAGGGCCTGCGCGATCTGGGCAACACCATCCTCGTCGTCGAGCACGATGCCGAGGTGATGGCCTCGGCCGATCACATTCTCGACCTCGGCCCCGGCGCGGGTGAGTTGGGCGGCAGGCTGGTGGCCAGCGGAACCTACAGCGAGATACTGGCCAATCCAAAATCGTTAACCGGGCGCTACCTGAGCGGCGATTTGCAGATTCAGATGCCTACACAGCGGCGCGTGGCAGGTAAACGCCTGCTGAAGCTGAAGGACGCTCGCGGCCACAACCTGAAGGGCGTCGACGTCACAATTCCGCTGAACATGCTGGTGGCCATCACGGGCGTCAGCGGCAGCGGAAAAAGCACTCTGGTGCACGACGTACTCTACCAGCGCCTTTCCGCACTGAAGAAGCAGACGACCGGCGCGGCGGCCGAGGGCAGCGTGAGTGAGCTTGAAGGCGAGCAGTGGCTGGATGAGGTGGAGCTGGTGGATCAGTCTCCCATTGGCCGCACCCCGCGCTCCAATCCCGTGACCTACATCAAAGCCTTCGACCCGATACGCGAACTCTTTGCCTCGCTGCCGGAGTCGAAGAAAAAAGGCTTTGCCGCCGGACACTTCTCCTTCAACATTCCCGGCGGACGTTGTGAAACCTGCAGCGGAGACGGCACGGTGACCGTCGAAATGCAGTTTTTGGCCGACGTGGAGCTGGTGTGCGAAGAGTGCAAGGGCACGCGCTACAAGCCGGACGTGCTGGCCATTCGCTATCACGGCAAGAACATCCACGACGTGTTGAATCTGACGGTGAAGGAAGCGCTGGGCTTTTTCACCGGCGTTCCAAAGCTGCTGGATAAGCTCCGCGTGCTGGATGAAGTGGGCCTGGGCTATTTGCGCCTGGGCCAGAGCGCAACCACCCTGAGCGGCGGCGAAGCGCAGCGCATGAAGTTGGCCGCCCATCTGCAACCCGCCGGGCGCGAGTCGCTGCACAAAAACGCCGACGGCTCGGTCATACGGCGCGGACCGCAGGTGCTGTACATCTTTGACGAGCCCACGACGGGACTGCACTTTGACGATGTCAGCAAGCTGCTGGCGGCCTTCAAGAAGTTAATCGATGCAGGCGGCTCCATCGTCGTTATCGAGCACAATCTCGATGTCATCAAGGTGGCCGACTGGGTAATCGACCTGGGCCCCGAAGGTGGTGAGCGCGGCGGAGAGATTGTCGCCGTGGGAACTCCAGAGGCGATTGCCGCCTGCGAGCGCTCCTACACCGGTCGCTGGTTGCGTAAGGTGCTGCCCACGGTGGAGGCTGCGCGATGAGATTGTGTTTGGCGATGCCGCGAGCTATGGCTGCTGCCCTGCTGCTCACTCTGCTGCTGTCGGCTGCGCCGGTGTATGCGCAGAAAAATGTGTCACATCCTCAGCCGACACTGGTGGAGCAGGCCGAGGCGGCAATGGATCGCAGCGAATGGCACACGGCTGAGGAGTTGCTGGCGAAGTCCACGGCCAGCAATCCGCCCGGCAATCCCAAAGACGCGCGTGCCTGGTTCGACCTCGGCTATGTGATGCACGCTGAGAAGAATTATCCGGAGGCGATTGCCGCCTACCGCAAGGCCGCGCAGCTACAGCCGCAGAGCTTTGAGTGCGCGCTGAACCTGGGGCTGATGCTGGCACATGAGAAGCACTCGGAGGCGGAAAAGGTTCTGGAGCGCGCGACGACCTTAAAGCCCTCGACCGATCATGCGAATGAGGCGATGGCCCGTGCATGGGCTGCGCTGGCCGAGCTGCGCGAGGCAAAATCCGGGGCAGATGCCGCGAACTCCGCGCGCGATGCCTGGTCAAAGGCCGTGGCATTTTCTCCAACCGAGGATATCCTTGTCGCCTACGGCCAGGCACTGGAGCGCTCCGGCGATGCGTCGGGCGCGGAAAAACAGTATCGCGCGGCGCTGGCGGCAAAGAAGGATTCGCGCGCGGCGCTGGTCTCGCTGGTGAACCTCTATCTGAAGGGCAAGCAACTGGCGCAGGCCGAGGAGGTGCTGAACGCGCTGGTGGCGGCCACTCCGGCGGACGAAAACGCGCATCTGCAACTTGGCCGTGTGTACAGCGCTGAGCAAAAGGATGATGCGGCCATCGTCGAGCTGAAAACGGCATTGGCCCTGCGCCCCGATGACATTGAAGCCCTGCGCGAGCTGGCTTACACCGAAGAACATGCGCGCCAGTGGACGGATGCCGAGAAGAGCTATCGAGCGTTGCTGGAAAAAGAGCCGCAAAACGCGGAGGCACTCTTCGGGCTGGGTAATTCCCTGCTGGGTCAACTGAAGTACAAGGATGCGAAGGAGACGTTTATTCGCTGCGTGCAATTGCGCGGCAACTGGCCGGAGGCATTCGGTCAACTGGCGCGTGCGGCGCAGCGCGACAAGGATTACGAACTGGCGATTCGTGCTCTGGATGCTCGGGCGAAGCTGGCACCCGAATTGCCCTCGACATATTTCCTACGCGCCATTTGCTACGATTCCTTAAAAGCCTACAAGCCGGCGGCGGAATATTACAGAAAGTTCCTCATCCTCGCGGGCGGCAAGTATCCCGATGAGGAGTTTGAGGCGCGTCACCGTTTGAAGGCCATCGATCCCGAGGAGAAGAATAAGCGTTGAGCTTGCGCAAGGTGATTACGGCGGTGCTGCTCACGGTGGCGATGTGTGGAGTGTGCGTCGGGCAGCATCGCGACCCGCTGACGCAGACGGAGGCGCAGCAGTTGCGTGCGGCATCGCAGGCGCCGGAGCGCCGTGTTCGCCTGCTGCTGTCGTTTGCCGCCGACCGCCTGCTGGCCGCCGAGCGCAATGGCCTGCACTCAAGCCGGGAGAAAGATTTACAGACGGCCGCGCGCGATCTGCAGGATTTCACGGTGCTGATGGATCGGCTGGATGCGGAGTTGGCCGGCAGCAACGCGCAGGGCGACACTCTGCAATCCGCGTTAAGTACGGTTCTGGAGGGCGAATCAGGATTTGCGCGGCGGCTCGACGAGTTCCAGAGGTTGGGCACGGCACAGCAGCGCATACTAGGCACTCCCGTGCAGCATGCTATGGCCGCCGTGGAGAACAGCCGCAACGCGGTACGGTTGATGCTGAGTCGCGAACAACAGCGCAACGCAAATCCGCCAATCCACTAAGCCACAAAGTTTGTTACCCTGAGACTGCCTTGAACTCCGCATTGATTTCCCTGCTGCAAGAGACTTACCGAGAACTGCGGCCGCGCGCGCCGATGCCGGACTTCGATCTGCGCTTCTATCCCTTTGCCAACATCAACAACACCATCCGCCTCAGCCAGGGACGGTTGCGATTGCGGCTGAGCGATCTGCTGGAAGGCGCGCCGGAGCCGGTGCTGAAGGCCATTGTCCACATTCTGATTGCCAAGATTTATCGCAAGGAAATTGATACGGCGCACGCCACGCGTTATCGCCGCTACATTGCCAGCCAGCCTATGCAGGAGCGCGCGCAGCAGGTGCGTCAACTGCGCGGACGCAAGCGGCTGGAGTCTCCGCGGGGCGAGCACTACGACCTGGAATCGATCTTCGACGAATTGAATGTGCGCTTCTTTAACGGGCTGCTCGGGCGTCCGCAACTAAGCTGGAGCGGCGAGCGGGCGCGGCGACTGCTTGGGCACTACGATCCCGCGCATAACGTCATTATCGTCAGCAAGGTTTTCGACCACGCCAGGGTGCCGCGTTACGCCGTGGAATATCTCCTGTATCACGAGATGCTGCATCTCAAGCATCCCATCACGCGCGGCAAAAGCGGACGCCGTCTTGTGCATCCAATATCCTTCCGCGAGGAAGAAAAGCTGTTTCCCCAGTTGGATGAGGCGCGGCGCTTTTTGAAGACGTTATAGGCGGAAACTACATGCGGTAGCGGCCCAGGTCGTCGTCGCTCAGGCCTTCCAGCCAGCGGCGCAGATCATCGCCGGTGATGCGTCCCGTGCCTCCGGTGGCCACTCTGGAGCTTGCCAGCACGCTCTCCTCAACAAAAATCGGCGCGTCGGCGCGCATGGCAAGGGCTATGGCGTCAGAGGGGCGAGAGTCAATGCGGATGGGCTGGCCATCAAGCGTAGCCCAGATGCAGGCGTAAAAAGTGTCGTTGCGCAATTCAGTGACGACCACGCGATCGATGACCGCTCCCAGGCCCGTGATGGTGTTCTTCAGCAGATCATGCGTCATCGGGCGCGGCGGTGTGGATTTCTCAATTTCCAGGGCGATGGCGTTGGCTTCAAACACGCCCACCCAAATGGGCAGCACGGAGTCGCTGTTCACGTCCTTGAGCACGATGATCGGCATATTGGTGGATGGATCCAGCATCAGGCCGCGAATGCGCATCTCGATTTCCATGGCGACGTCCTCCGTTGACTACTGCGTTGGCTCGGCGGCGAGCATCTCTCCCACCAGGCTGTTGGGGTGCGCTCGGATCACGCGCACGCGCACGTAGCTGCCCACCGCAGGAATCGCCACGCCCTCTGGAATCGTAAAGTTCAGCGGCTTATTCTGCGTGGTGCGCCCCGGCACCTGTCCCAGTTTGTGCTGCGTGCCTTCCACCATCGCCTCCACCACCTGGCCCACGTGGCGCTGGTAATTGCGGCGCTGTATCTCCCGCTGATGCTCGTTGAGCACGTTCAGGCGGCGCGTCTTCTCTTCTTCCGGAATCGCGTCCTGCATGGTGATGGCCGGGGTGTTGGGCCGTGGCGAGTACTTGAAGCTGAAGATGCCGTCGAACTGCACCTCGTCCATCAGACTGAGCGTCTGATGGAAGTCCTCTTCCGTCTCTCCCGGAAAGCCGACGATGATGTCCGTGGTGATGCTGAGCTCGCGTTTGGCTTGGCGAATCCACGCAATGCGTTCCAGATATTCATCGCGAGTGTATTCGCGCTGCATGGCCGTCAACACGCGAGTGCTTCCACTCTGCACCGGCAGGTGGACGTGGTCGCACAGCGTGGGCCCCGCGTCCAGCACTTCGACGATCTGACGCGTAAAGTGGCGTGGGTGCGAGGTGGTAAAGCGCACGCGGCGGATGCCTGGGACGCGGCCGACCTCTGCCAGCAGCGTTGCGAAGGTGTGCTTCCCCTCGGGGTCTGCCCAGGAGTTCACGTTCTGCCCCAGCAGTTGAATCTCCGTCAATCCGCCCTGCACAATCTGCCGAGCCTCGTCCAGCACACTCTCCACGGTGCGGCTGCGTTCACGTCCGCGAGTGTATGGAACCACGCAGTAGGCGCAGAACTTGTCACAGCCCTCGATGATGGTGATGTATCCGCGATGCGGGCTGACGCGCGCCGTGAACTCGGTCTCAAAGGTCTCATCCGTCTGGCGGTCGTCCAGTCCGGTGGCGCGCTCGCCGCGGCCAATCTGCACCAGCATCTCCGGCAGATGGCTGTAGCTGGCTGAGCCGGCTACCAACGAAACGTGCGGCGCGCGTTCAAAGATGCGCTCGCCCTCCTGCTGCGCCACGCAGCCGATGACGGCGAACTGCTTGCCCTGCTTCTGCAATTTCTTGTAGTCGTTCAACCGGTGGAAGACCTTCTGCTCGGCCTTATCGCGGATGCTGCATGTGTTGTAGAAGATCAGATCGGCTTCTTCCACCGTCTGCACCTGGCGGTAGCCCTGGCTGACAAGCGAGCCCGCGACCTTTTCGCTGTCATGGAAGTTCATCTGGCAGCCGAAGGTCTCAATGAAAAACGTTTTGTTTTGCTCGGAACTCAATATTCGGGGAACCTCTGTGCGCCGGTTGCCACCGGCGGCCCTTTGGATGCCGAATGGCGGATGTTGAAACCATCCGCGCGGGCACCACTGTTCCCCTCATTATCGCATTGAAGCCGCCGCTTGTCGCCGCCGCGGGCGTGGCGGGTTGACGAACAGCGCACGCGCACTTTATCATCGTTCTTGTTACAAACAATCAGCGTGCAACGCGCTAGTTGCCCCCTCGTTCAATGGTAGGACACCTGCCTCTGGAGCAGGCTATCGGGGTTCGAATCCCTGGGGGGCAGCCATAGAACTTCCTTAATTCCCCCTCCAAACATATTTCCTTTAGGACTTACCCTCCCGCATTTCGGCTCCGCACACCACTACAAACGCGATTAGTGCGAAGACGAAGAAGATTTGCCGGGTGCCCCACCTTCCCCGCCGCTATTGTGGCTTAGGTGGAATCAGTCCCCTCCACATAGAAGGGCTTAGCTCTTGATTTTGCTCTCGTTCTTAGGTGTCATCCTGAGCGAAGCGGGCGCGCCAGCGCCTGCGCAGTCGAAGGCCCCCTACTAAGTCTGTTACGAAGACATCACTCAAGGTCACTTGCCGATGTGGGCTCTTCAAATCTGCCTGCATTGATTAACCAAAAGGGCCACCAATTAGGCGGCCCAGATAGTTTCTGGTCCATATCTACAAGCTGTTGTTCGGCGTGTTTGAAGCTGCCGCCTGGTCTACGATCATGGCTTTGCTGGTTCAACCGGCTTGGATTTCGGCTCGCGGCTCACCACTTTGAAATCAAACTTTCGTTTGTGGCTATCCAGAATCTGAACGTACTTCGCTCCCTCGATGCGATATTGAATGTCGGTGTTGTCCTGTAACTCCGGCAAGTGTGCGGTTGAATCTAAAATCAGATGCAGAGCGATGATTTCATCGCCGGTATCAATCTGCAGGGAATACTTCTTCTTGGGGACAGGCGTGGTGCTATACGATCCGACTCCCGTTGCCGCGTATGGATCATATCCAGCACTCACGATCGGTTCGCCATATGCGCCGGTCACCCTATCCACCTTGAAGTTCTGTATCTTGCCGGTTTTGTATTCTTTGTCGCCCTTGCCTGCAAATAAAGGGAGAGACAAGACTGCAATGAGTGCAACTAGAAACACATCACGACAGACACTTTTATGAAAAATCATTGCCAAGCCTCGTACATATCAAGAGATTTCACTCAGATGGCACTGATTTTACTCGCGAAAAACAATCATGCAAGTTCCCATTTAATAACTGGTGACTGAAATATAAAGGGCCGCCAATTAGGCGGCCCAGTTTGTTTCTGGCGTGTATTTACTCGCCGATGTTCAGCGCGCGCTTGAAGCTGCCGCGCTCGTTCTTGATCTTCTCCTGCAGCAGCGTAATAGCGTAGATGAGCTGCTCCGGGCGCGGCGGACAGCCCGGCACGTAGATATCCACGGGAATCCACTGGTTGACGCCCTGCACCACGGCGTAATTGTTGAAGACGCCGCCCGAGGTGGCGCAGGCACCCATGCTGATTACCCACTTCGGCTCCGGCATCTGCTGGTAGAGCTGGCGGATGACCGGTGCCATCTTCTGGCTGACGCGCCCGGCGATGATCATCAGGTCGCTTTGCCGCGGCGAGGGGCGAAACACCTCGGCGCCAAAGCGGGCAATGTCAAAGCGCGATGCGCCCATGGCCATCATCTCAATGGCGCAGCATGCCAGGCCAAAGGTCATGGGCCAAATGGAGTTCTTGCGCACCCAGTTGACGGCCGAATCGAGCGTGGTCAGGATGAGGCCTTCCTGCTCGTGGCTGCCGCCGTAGGTGACCTGCGCAATGCGCGCCGGTGCCTGCTGATCCTGCTCCACCGTCTGAAAGGCGCTGGTTGAAGTCTGCTTGTTATCCATATTCCCCCACCGAACCAAGTATTGTAGCGTGACGGGGCCGGATGACGCCACTGGCCCGTAGTCGCGTGCGCCTGTTACTTTGATTGTGACGCCTGGGCGCGCGGCGGCCGCAATCTGTGCCGCCTCACACAGCCCAAGCGATGATCTACATGGAGCGAATGAATTGCCTTCCAGGATATTAAGCGGCGACGAGTTGATTGCGCAGGTGATGGAACAGATGCCGGAAATCGCCGTCTTTGACTGTGACGGCACCATGTGGGCCGGTGACTCCGGCAAGGACTTCTTCTACTGGGAGCTGGAGCGCGGCTTCGTTTCTCCGGAGGTGGAGCGCCACATCCGCGCCCGCTACGAAGGCTATCTGAACGGCCAGGTGGACGAGCTCACCATCTGCGGCGAGATGATCCAGATTAACCGCGGAGTGCCCGAGGCCAAGCTGCGCGAGGCCGCGCGTGAGATGTTTGACCGCCTGGTAAAGCCGCGCATCTTTCCGGAGATATTCGAGTTGACCCGTCGAATGGCCGCCGAAGGTTGCGAGCTTTGGGCCGTCAGCAGCACCAACAACTGGGTGGTGGAGGCCGCGGTCGAACACTTTGGAATCCCCGCCGAGCGCGTGCTGGCCGCCACGCTGGAGGTCGAGGACGGCATTGTTACCGACCGTCTGCTGCGCGTTCCCACCGACGAGTTGAAACAGGTGGCCATTGACGATGTCATCTGCTGGCCGGTGGACGCCGTCTTTGGCAACTCCATGCACGATTTTGCCATGCTGGAAAAGGCCGTGGTGCCCTATGTCATCAATCCCAATCCCGACCTGGCGGATAAGGCCGCCGAGCTGGGGTGGAGCGTGTATAAGCCGCCCGCAGTGCGCGGGTAAAGCGCATTATTTTCGCCATTGATTCTTACCCGCTTGGTTTTTATCGCAGTTTGCAAAGTACAGCGGTAACCACAGGTCATGGACCTAAAGGTATTTGTGGGGCTTTGCCGATATAAGGCACAATGCTCTCTATTGCGAGGGGCCTTGTACGCCAGATGAAGATCGCTTCCCTACAACCGAGTGTGACGGCGACCCTGAAGGGTTTGGGCGCCCTTTCCTGTGTGGTGGCCTGCACCACCTATTGCCGCGACCTCTGCCCGGAGGTCATGCAGTATTCGCCTGCAATCATTGAAGACGCGTGGTCGGCCAAGTCCGAGGAGATTCTTGCGGCCAAGCCGGACATCGTCATTGCCGCCTCACCCTATCGCGCCGAGTCGCTGGCGGAGATTTTGAAGGCAGGCATTCGAGTGCTGGCCCTGGCGCCGCACTCCCTCGATGACATTTACTCCGACATCCGCACCATTGCCGCGCTGGTGGAGCGCATCTCGGCCGGCGAGCACATTGTGCACGGCCTGATGGACGAAATCAGCCAGACGCGCGAGCAGACGCGTAACTTCATCCCCCAGCGCGTTTATTGCGAGGAGTGGGGTAAGCCCCTGATTGCCAGCCAGCTCTGGGTGGCGGAGCTGGTGCGCGCCGCCGGTGGCATCGTCATTGGCGAGCCCGGCAGGCAGATTACCGCAGAAGAAGTGGCCGCAGCCGATCCCGATGTGGTGCTGGCGGCCTGGTGCGGTGCGGGTGACCGCGTGCCGCTCAATAAACTGGTGGAGCGCCCGGGCTGGGCTGAAACCTCCGCCGTGCGCGAGGGCCGTGTGTACTGCGTCAGCGACGAGCTTTTCAACACTCCGGCGCAAACGCTCTCCGGCGGGCTGCGTGCCATCCGCTGGGCCATGTATCCCGACCGCTACTGGCGTCCAGAAGGCGTGCGCGCGCTGGGCGAGCCCGTAACATCCGAGGTTGAGGTTGCCTGAGGCAGCTTTGGCAGCTTCCAAACCAAAACAGGTAGTGGCCGGGCTGATGTTGCGCGGCACACAGGTATTGATTTGCCAGCGCAGCGAGCGGCAGAGCTTTTCCCTGCAATGGGAGTTCCCCGGCGGCAAGGTGGAGGCGGGTGAGACGCACTCCGAGGCGCTGGCACGTGAACTGCGCGAGGAACTCGGCATCGAGGCCATGATCGGCCCTGAAGTTGCAACCATCTGCCACAAATATGCCGAGGGCCTGAGCGTGGAGTTGCACTTCTTTGTTGTCAGCAACTTCACCGGCGAGCCGCAAAACCGCGTCTTCCAGCAGATTCGCTGGAAGGAGCGCGCTTCGCTTGATGCGGAGAGCTTTCTGGAGGCGGACCGCAGTATCGTCAATCGGCTGTGTGCCGGAGATTTTACTGCTTAGCTGTTCCCACCGAAGAGCATCATCAGCGTCAGCACAATCATAATGATCGTCGTCGCCCAGGCGATGATGTTGAAGAAGCGCGAGTTCACATGGCGCCCCATCAGCTCGCGCTTGTTGATAAGCAGCAGCATGGCCACCAGTACAAAGGGCAGCACCGCGCCGTTCACCACCTGCGAGAGGATGGTAATCTTCACCAGCGGCAGGTTGGGCCACAGGATGACGCCTGCCCCGGCGACGATCAATCCCGTGTAGAGCCAGTAGAAGAACGGCGCCTCGTGGAATTTCTTGTCCAGGCCGCTCTCAAAGCCCAGGCCCTCGCAAACGGCATAGGCCGTGGAGATGGGCAGGATGCTGGCGGCAAAGAGCGAGGCGTTGAACAATCCCACGCTGAAAAGAATGTAGGCGTACTTTCCGGCCAGCGGACGCAGACTGGCGGCGGCCTCAGCTCCATCTTTCAGGTCGTGATGCCCGGCGACGAAGAGCGTGGCGGCACAAGCGACGACGATGAACCAGGCGACCACGTCGGTAAAGATGCAGCCCACGATCACATCCAGGCGCGAGGCTCCGTACTGCTTCTCCGTAATGCCCTTCTCGACCACGGAAGATTGCAGGTAGAACTGCATCCAGGGCGCAATGGTGGTGCCGATGACGCCGATGACCATGTAGAGATAGGTGCTGCTGCGGAAGAGATGAGGATTGGGCGGCACAATGGTCGCCATCCCCGCGGCCTTCCAGTCCGGATGCGCCAGCACTCCTGCTACCAGATACGCAAGATAGACAAAGCTGGCTGCCAGGAAGACCTTCTCCACGATCTGATAGCTGCCCTTGACGACCATCAGCCACACCAGCGCGGCGCAGAATGGCACGCTGACCCAGATGGGAATGCCGAAGAGCGAAAGCGAACCGGCGATACCGGCAAACTCCGCCACCACGTTGCCAAAGTTGGTGATGACCAGTCCGGCCATCAGCAGGAAGGTGATGCGAAAGCCGAACTCCTCGCGAATGAGGTCGCTAAGGCCTTTGCCGGTGACGGCGCCCATGCGGGCCGTCATCTCCTGCACCACGATCAGCGCCAGGGTCATGGGAATCATGACCCACAGCAGCCCATAGCCAAACTGCGCGCCTGCCTGGGAATAGGTCCAGATGCCGCCCGCGTCGTTGTCCACGTTGGCGGTGATGAAGCCCGGGCCAACCACGGCCAGAAACATCATCAGACGGACTTTCCACATCTTCATCTTCGAAGGCATCAACACCGCACCGGCTTGGTCTCTGGTTTACATTGGAATATCCAGAATAAATGGCTGGAAGGCGAAGCTCAAGGCAGCCATGTGAAAATCACTGGCAAAGGCTCTCCGCGCGCATAATTGATTGTGTTTTTGCTGCGCTCCGGAAGATAATTACTGGCATCGCCAGTACGTTAGCCGCGTGGATCGAGCTTTCTCAATGCCCCTCATTTCGACCGAGCACGACGTCCGTCATCGCATCTTCCAAATGATGAGCCTGCTCGGCGGCATCTTTGCCTGCTTCGTGATTGTGCCGGCCAATATCGTGGAAGGCCTGCCGCCAGCGATCAGCATAGGAGTCCTTCTCTTCGGACTCTGCTTTATCGGCGTCTATCTTGTCTCGCGCCGCTGGCAGGTCTATCCCTATTGGCTTTCCGCGCTGTTGGTGATGGGCCTGCTGAATTACGCATGGTTTTTTAATTACGGATCGATGGGGCCGGTTTCACTAATCTTCTTCAGCGCACCGATTCTTTTTACGGTCATCTTTGTTGGCTGGCGCCGGTGGTTCTTTAACGGCCTCTTTGTGGCCAATATTAGCTTGCTGTACGTCATTGAATACCAGCATCCATCATGGTTTGGCCGGTATGCAGATGGCATTGTCCGACTGGAAGACTTTCTCGTCACCATTCCCACGGCTGCCATTCTGTGCGTGCTGATGGTGAGCAGCGTGATGCAGGCCTATGAATCCGAGCACCAGCGCCTGCTGCATTCCAAGGCAGAGCTGGAAACAACGATGCTGGAGATGCGCGTGCTGAAGGGGTTGCTGCCCGTCTGCGCCTGCTGCAAAAAAGTCCGCACCAGTGACGGCAGTTGGACGCAGATCGAAACCTACATCGAACGCCACAGCGAGGCCAGCTTCAGCCACGGCCTGTGTCCGGAATGCATTCCGCAGTACATGGATAAACCGGAAGACGCGTAGATTCCAGCGCCCGGCACTTCCCTGTTACAACTGGCCTTTTACAACTGAGCCCGCAAGATGGCGATGACGTCGTCGGCCGTGATGACGCCGGTGAGCGTGCCTTCGTCGTCCACCACGGGCAAGGTGAGCAGGTTGTATTTGTCGAAGATCTCCGCCACCTCGCGCTCGTCGGCCTCCGGCGAACAGGAGATCAAAGGATCGGCGGCCAGTTCGGCCAGCGGCGTCTCCGGGTGCGAGACGATAAGCTTTGCCAGCGGCACGGCGCCAACCAGCTTTTCGCCTTCTCCAATCAGGAAGATGGTGCTCATGCTCTCCAGCCCGCCCTCGAAGTGGCGCAGCATCTCCACGGCGTCATGCACGCGGGCGGTGGGCGCCAGCGCCATGTACTCGGTGGTCATGCGGCCGGCGGCGGTGTCTTCCTCAAATTCCAGGAGCTCTTCCACCTCCTGGCGCTCTTCGGGCTGCATCTCCTGCAAAATGGCGTCGCTGCGCTCGTCTTCCAGGTCGGCCAGCAGGTCGGCCGCGGCGTCGGGATCCATCTCCTCCACGATGTCGGCGGCGCGTTCGCTCTCCATGGCGTTCACGATGGAGACCTGCAGCTTGGGATCGATCTCCTCCAGCGTGTCGGCCGCAACGTCTTCGTCGAGTGTCTGGAAGACGGCATCGCGCTCGGCCGGGCCAAGCTCTTCGATAATGTCGGCGATGTCGGCCGGGTGCAGGCGGCTGACGCGCTCCGACGAGATGCGCAATCGCACCCTTCGCGCCGGATCTGTCTCGATGAGGTTGACGAACTCCCAGGGGATGTTCTTCGGCGGAATGTTTTGCAGCCAGCGGCTCAGCGCGTATCGCGGCAGCACGCCTTTCAACAGTCGGCGGATGGCTCCCCGCGCGCCGGCATCCACAAATGCCACGCGCAGGTGCAGTCCCAGCGCCATCGCCGGATCGTCGCGCTCCATGGCCAGCTCAATATCGTTGACACGGACGACCTTGCGCCCATGCACGTCGATAATCTGCTGGTCCAGCAGGTCGCGTTCCAGCAGCAACATACCCTCGCCGCTGGAGTAGGCGGGCAGTTCCGCGGCAATGGCAGCCGTGTGCACGCCGCCGTTCACGGTACGCAGCAGGTTGATTCCAACCAGCCGGTCGCCCTCCCGGGTGCGCACAATCAGCGAGGCGATATGCGAGGTGTCATCCTGCGGCAGCATGGCCACCTCACGCACGCGGCCCATGCGCGCCGAGTTGGCGTCATAGACGGTAAGGCCGAGCAGTTCGGAGAGCGCCATGTGACTCATGGATTCAGAATACCCCCAAGGGAAACAAGCCTCCAAGCAAAAGCCGCAACGGGGGTATTTCAGGCTACAATCCTCCTCATATGGCACATCGTTCTCCGCTCGCGCGGCCCGGCGCTCACCGCCCGGCAACCGCGGCCAACGCCCGCCTGCGCACGCTGGCCGGGCAACTGCTTACCTTTGGTTTTGACGGAACTACCCTGACCCCAGAGTTGCGCTCCACCCTGCGCGATCTCCAGCCCGGCGGCGTCATCCTCTTTGCCCGCAACATCACCGATGCCCGGCAGACCCATGCCCTTCTCAAGTCCACGCAAAGGCTCTCCGTGCGTCCGCTCTTCCGCTGCGTTGACCTGGAGGGTGGCACCGTGGACCGCCTGCGCGATGTGCTTGGCCCGGCTCCCAGTGTGCAGGATGTAGTCGCCAGCGGTCCTACGGTCTACCGCGAGCACGGACGCCTGCTGGGCGCGGAGTCCTCCGCCCTGGGCTTTAATGTGGACTTCGCCCCGGTGCTCGACCTCCGCCTTCCGCCCTCGCTGGCTGTGCTGGGCTCGCGCACTGTTTCGGCAGACCCCTTGGCCACCGCGCGCTATGCCCGAGCCTTCCTGCTGGGGCTGCGCGAGGAAGGCATCGTAGGCTGCGGCAAGCACTTCCCCGGCCTCGGCGAGGCTGCGCTGGACACCCACAAGGAGCTGCCCAGCATCCGCAAAAGCTGGAAAGAGCTCTGGGCCAACGACCTGATGCCATATCGCCTGCTGGCCCGGCAGCTTCCCTTTGTCATGGTGGCCCATTGCGCTTACCCGGAGGTGACGGGCAAGGCCGTGCCTGCGTCTATCTCCCGCCGTTGGATTGATGGCATCCTGCGTAAAAAAATCGGCTACACGGGGCTGGTCATCAGCGACGATCTTGAGATGGGCGGCGTCATGAACGGCTCATCGGTGGAAGAGGCCGCCATTGGCACTATTCTGGCCGGAGCCGATTGCTACCTGGTCTGTCACAACTCCGAGCTGGTGCACCGTGCCGCCCAGGCCGTGGTGGCTGAAGCCGAGCGCAGCAAGGTCTTCCGCGACCGCGTGGAAGTGGCTGCCAGGCGCGTGATGATGGCCAAGCGCCGCTGGAAGGCCATGCAACGGCCCTTCCCCGCCTCACCAACCGAGGCCCGGTTGAACCGCTTGCGGCAGTGGCTGTGGGCCTATGCCGAGGCGCTTCGGCTGGCGTCCATTGCGCGCCAGTAAAAGTCGGGCGGCCCCAATGGAGCCGCCCGGTCAGGCAATAGTACAGTGGAGCAATAAAAAATCGTCAGGGCAGCAGCATCTTAAGCTGTGCCACGGAGCCGCCCGCCTTGTGGAACTCGCCGAGTTCGACGGGCAGCGGCTCAATTCCTTCCGCGCCAAGAATCTGTTCCAGCCGCTTGCTGATATGCGGCGTAATGTAAAAGCCGTTGACCGACACGCCGTTGCAGATAAAGTGCAGCGCGTCCTCGCGCGTAACCTCATGCAGGTTGGTGCTGGCGCGGATGATTGCCATTGTCTCCGGTGAAAAGGCGCCGGGATAGATCATCACCGAATCCGGCGTGAGCGGCGCAAGGCACAGGTTCAGGTGATAGAAGTAAGGGTCCACCAACTCCAACTTGCGTACGGCGAAGCCTATCTCTTCCATCATGGTGGAGAAAAGGTCCACGGCGCCGCGCGTGGAACGGTTGCCGTAGCCGGCCCAAACCGTATGCCAGTCAGCGTTCCACAGCAGGTCGCCCGTGCCCTCGATAAACTCCTCGCCCTCAAGGTCAAGTTCCAGGATGCGGTAGCCCTGCTTTGAGTACCAGTCGGAGAAGTAGCTCACCTCGTCGCGGCGGCTGCGGTGCAGCATGCGCGAGGGGATGGCGAAAGAGCGATCGTCGCGATCCACGCCGACAAAGCACTGATCGGCGGCAAAGCACATGTCGGTCAGGGCAGCCCGGGGCTCCAGCAACTGCACGTCAAGCTGGGCCGCGCGGAATGCCTGGCAAAGACCCTCCCACTGCCGCATGGCAAGCGGAGAATCCACCTGCGCACCAGCGCGATAGAAGGGGTTGCGGGCTTCGTTGAGGGCAAAAAACTCCGGACGCACCATGAGCACATGGCTGAGTTCGCGGGCCAGTGTTTCACTGCGATACGCGGGCCGCTTCGGCTTGGCGCCTTGATTGTTGCTCTCCACACGATCTCCGATTAGTCGGGCGTGCTTGCGCGGCAAAATGCGAACCGGCCTTGAGCGGGGCCATGTCCATTTGCCGATGACCCATAGTAACCAGATAAAAATATGACATCGGTGAGGTGGGTCACAGGATTGCGTGTTCCATCCCCATAAAACTTGGTTGTAACGCAGATTAGAAACGATACGTTATGTATCACTAAGGTGCTATGTGGATACGATGATCTCGCCGGGAAATCGTTTTCCGGTCACCGCCCGCCTGCGCCGGATTGCCACAAATACCGGCTGAGCGCTCTCATCCCTGCCGGTTTACAATCGAGCCACCATGAATGAAGCGGCAAAAAGTCCCTGGCGGTTTCCCTGGCGGAAGTTCGCAATTGCCCTGTCGTTGTTTGTCGTTCTGGCCGTGGTCATCGCCGCGGCCGGCGGCTGGATCTATCTGCGCTGGGCCGTGCGCTCCTCCATGCCGCAACTGGATGGCACGTTGGCCATCAGCGGCCTCGCCGGGCCGGTGTCGGTCATTCGTGACCATCAGGGCGTGCCCAGCATCACCGCCAGTTCCATGGACGATCTCTTCTTTGCGCAGGGTTACGTCACAGCCCAGGATCGCCTTTGGCAAATGGACATGACGCGCCGCTATGCTGCCGGCGAACTTTCAGCCGCCCTCGGCTCGGATTACGTCAAACTCGACCGCCAGCAGCGCGTTCTCGGTCTGCGCGAGGTGGCTGAACATTCGCTTGCCGCCATGCCCGCCGAACAGCGCGCGGCACTGCTGGCCTACGCCCGCGGCGTCAACGCCTACATCGCCGACCATCAATACGGCCTGCCGCTGGAGATGCACATCCTGCGCTACTTCCCCCGCGCGTGGACCCCCGAGGACAGTATCCTAGTCGGTCTCAGCATGGCCGAAATGCTGAACCACGGCAGTTACCGGGCCGACCTCGGCAAGGAGTTCATCCTCTCCCGCCTGGGTCCGGAGCTGACCGCCGATCTCTATCCCGATCACTCCCCGCGCGACATTGCCCCCGGAGGCGTGCTGAAGGCCGTCGCACCCGCTCCCGTGGCTAGTGATCGCGCCCAGCACGATGCTCCGGCCGCGCTGCTGCACCCGGCACAACACAACTGGCTGCCTATTCCCTACACGCTGCTGGCGGCTCCCTCCATTTTGGAGGCGCCCGAGTCCATCCGTCCCGGCTCCAACAACTGGGTCGTCAGCGGAGCCCACACCGCGAGCGGCAAGCCGCTTTTGAGCAACGACATGCACCTGCCTCACCAGTTGCCCAACACCTGGTATGAGGCGCACTTGCGCTGCGGCGATTTCGACGTAGCTGGGCTCACGCTGCCCGGCGCTCCCATGGTTGTGGTCGGCCACAATCGCCGCATCGCCTGGGGCTTCACCAACTTCGGCCCGGATGTCGAAGATATCTTCATCGAGCACTTCAACCAGCAGGGTGAGTACCAGACTCCGCAGGGCTGGCAGAAGCCCCAAGTGCGCCACGAGGTCATTCACGTCAAGCGTGCCCGCGATGTGGAGTTCGACGTCCTGGTTACCCGCCACGGGCCGCTCATCAGCCGGGAGATGGCTTCGGAATCACGCGGTAGTGACACGCGTCAGCTTGCCCTGCGCTGGGCCATGCTCGAGACGGGCATGACCATGCCATTCTTCGAGATGAACTCGGCCGCCAACTGGCAACAGTTTCGCCAGGCGCTCTCCACCTTCAACGGCCCCGGGCAAAACCTGGTCTACGCCGACGTGGATGGCAACATCGGCTATCAGGCTACGGGACGTATCCCCGTTCGTCGCGCGGGCGACGGCTCCCTGCCCGTGGATGGCGCCGACGACGCGCACGAGTGGACCGGCTGGATCGCCTTTGAAGATCTGCCGATGGTCTATAACCCGCCCTCCGGCATCATCGCTACCGCCAACGGGCGCACCACGCCGGATGGCTACACGAAGTTAATTACCCGCGAGTGGGGCGCGCCAGACCGCACCGAGCGCATCTATCAAGTTCTCAGTCAGCCGGGAAAAAAGTTCACCGCCGCCGAGATGCTCGCCCTGGAGACGGACATCCACAGCAATCTGGACGAGCACATTGGCCGCCTGATGGTCGCAGCCGTGGAAAACTCTCCCGAGGCCACAGCGCGAGCCAAGCAAGCCGCCGCATTGCTAAAGGGCTTCAACGGCGATCTCAATCACGATTCCACGCCCGCAGCCATCGAGCAGAAGGCCCGCCGCTGGCTGAGCCGCACCTTGCTGGAGAGCAAGCTGGGTTCGGACGCCGCGCAATACCGTTGGTACATGCAGGCCACCTGGCTGGAAAACACGGTCACCGCACAGCCCGCGCGCTGGCTGCCCGCAAATTACAAAAGCTGGAGAGAGCTTCTGCTGGCCTCGGTGGAGGCCGCCGTCAAGCCGCCCGATGCGCCCGCCGACCTAGCGCAGTGGAAGTACGGCGACTACGCGACGATGCAGATTTCACACAAGATTTACAGCCAGATTCCGGGACTCCGCGCCAATGGAGAAACTCCGAAGCTGCCGCAATCCGGCAACACGAACACGGTCAAGCAGGTGGGAGCGGTCTTCGCCCCCTCGGAGCGCTTTACGGCTGACCTCGCCGATCTTGACCAGTCCACACTGAACATCGTCAACGGTCAGTCCGGCAACATCTTCAGCCCGTACTTTTACGATCAGTTTGAGGCCTGGTATCGCGGCACAACGTTCCGGCTGGCTTATCAGCCGCAAACCGTGGAGGCCACGGCCCAGCATCGTCTGCAATTGCTTCCAGGCAAGTAGTTTTCTTTGGTTTAATTAAGTATGGCGCGGTGTGGTGATGCGCCACAGCACTGGCAGGCTGAGAATCAGCAGCACGCAGCAGGTGGCGCTGGCCTCCGGACCATAACCGCCGCCAGTGAGCCGGTGGCTGCCATGCACTGTGGCCGTGATGACCGTTGCAAAATCGCTGAGTCCGCTGACCGGCAATCCGAAGACCGAGCCCTGAAAAAGATTCCATCCCAGGTGCAGTCCAAAGGGAAACCACAGGTTGCCCGTGCGTAGCCGCGCCAGGGCAAACAGCACGCCCACCAGCAGAGTGTTCCAAAAGCCGAAGCTCCAAAGTCCCCCTGCGTTGGGATTGCCCAGGTGCAGCGCGCCGAATAACGCCGAAAGCGCCAGCACGGCCCCGGTCGCGCCCAGGCTCTCCACCAGCTTCTCAAAGGGATAGCCCCGGAAGCAGAGCTCCTCCAGCAGCGCCGCCCAGAACAGGGTGACAAAGATAATGCCCCCGCGCAGCAGCAACGCCGCGCTGAAGTGCATGTGCAATTGCAGTGAGCCGAAGATGGCGATGGCCCCGGCGTCCAGGCTCATCAGAGCCGCGCCCAGTGCAAGCCCGTACAGCCAGCCGCGCAGCGCTCCCCTGCTCAGCGGCAGACCCAGCGCGGCATCCAGCGGGCGCTCGTCAAGGTCCAGCACCCGCAGCAGGAAGGCGAAGCCTCCCATGGCCAGCGCGCAGCCCAGCAGGCGATACAGCAGCGCGGGCAGCAGTGTGTGTCCATGCAGCAGGCCGAAAACCACCCCGCTGCCGAAAAACACAGCAATCACCCACACGGCGGCAATCAGGAAGCGCACAAAGGCCGGCAGTCGCCTGGGCGCTGCCGCGCTTGCTGTTACAACGCTGGAATCAAGCGGGCTCACTGTGGTCCGTGGTTGTCCTTTTGCGGCGCCTTCGGAGCAGAGGAATTTCCGCCGTACGGAGCGTCCTTGAGCGCGACCTTCAGCTCGCATTTGTGGACATGCTTGGTGTTGCCCACTTCCTGCGTGAGTATCTCAATTTTCTGGTCCTGCTTCTTCCAGCGCGCCTGGTAGAACTCTCCGCGCTGGGCGTTGGCCAGGAATGGCTCGTTGCAGGAGTACGTGTAGTCAAAGCCCACGGTGCCGCCTTCCAGCAAAATGTTGCCACGGCCATAGCCCGAGTAGCTCATGTGGACGTAGCTCCAATGTGCCTGCAGGATGCGCACACGCAATGGAAAGTCGGAACTGATCTCTGCGGCAGGAACTTCCGGCGGCTGATAGAAGCGTTGCGCCGCAAGCGGCATGGCACAGAGTAAAAACAGCAGGAAGATTGCGGTTTTCTTCATCTTTCTCCTTCGTTTATGCCTTGTGCTGCAAAGTAAATATAAAACGGATTCGCAAGAATCTTACCAGCGATTGGCCTGTCCGATGGTCAATGTTGTATGCAATTACTTTCAGATGCCGGCCTCCACCCGCACGCCACTTCGTGCCACGGCGAAGGGCAGCATCTGCGCTCCGTTGGCCACTAGCGCCAGCCGCACGCGCTCACGCCGCTCCGGCGGAACCATGAACAGCACGCATCCTCCTCCGCCCGCTCCGCAAACCTTGCCCGCCGCCGCTCCATTCTCCCGCGCCGTCTTGATCAGCAGGTCAATCAGCGGAGTGGCGATGGCCGGAGCGTTGGTGCGGCGAAGCTTCCACTCTTCGCGCAGCAGGCGTCCGGTCTCCGCCCAATCGGAGGCGGCAAGTGCCGCGCGCATGGCGTTTGCAATCTGCGCAATGCGCTCGAAGTTGCGGTGTATTTGCCGGTCGCCGTTGATGTGGCGCTGGAAGACCTCCCAGTTGTTGATGCCGCTCTGCCGCGGCGCGCCTGTATAGGCCAGCAGAAATCGCTGGTCCACCTCATCCAGATCGCAGGCAATCGCCTCGCGATGGATGCCGTCCACGTCAAGGTGAATTGCGCTGGCGCCGCCGTACAGCGCCGGGTAGTAATCCTGGCAGCCCGTTGGAACCTTGATGAGCTGCGCCTCGACGTTCTGCGCGATCTCGCGGATGGCCTCGCGTGAGAGTCTCCGCCCGGTAAAGCGTGCCAATGCCGCCGTCGTGGAGATCATCAAGGCCGAACTGCCGCTGATGCCCGCCCCGGCCGGAGACTCCGAGTGGGTCTCCAATCGAAAGCCCGTTGGCGGCTCGCCTTCGGGATAAAAGAACCTCAGTAACCGCACGGCAAGCGCATGGCGAAATGTCTTGGCCTCGCGCAGGGCCTCAATGTTGGCAAAGCGGTCGGCCAGGCCTGTGTCCAGCGATATGAGCTCAATCCTCTTTGTGGCCAGGGGCGTAATGCGGCAGCGCGTCCAAATCTGTAGCGCAAGATTCACAACAACCGGGCTCTGGTGGAATAGATAGAGCGGCCACATATCCATGGTGCCGCCGGCCAGGTCGGCGCGGCAGGCGGCGGTGGCCACAATACTGGCCTGCGCAAGCGGTTTACGGGGTGCCATGCAGTCATTTGTATCATGCTCCGGGCACAAGTTTCGCAAGCCACAGGCTGGCACCCGGGGCTTGGCTGGGTTAGGCTGTTCGATGTGCCTTATGCGGGCCTGCCCGCAGGGAGGCGGCGAGTCTTCTTCGCCATTGAGGAGCCATCCATGAACCCTTCCAGCCTGCCCACTTTGGCCAGCACGGCCTGCGATCCGGTGGCGCGACGTTCGCTCGATCCCAGCCTCTGCACCCTGGTGGTGATTGACATACAGGAGAAGCTGCTGCCGCCCATGGCGCGCCGTGAGGAGTTGATCCGCAACTGCCGCCTGCTCATCCACCTCGCGCATATTCTGGAGATTCCCATCCTGATGACCACCCAGTACACCCGTGGCCTGGGTGCTACCGTGCCGGAGATCGCCGAACTGATGCCCGGCGTGGCGCCAATCGACAAAGTCGAGTTCGGCTGCTTCGGACGCGAACAATTCCGCACCGCCCTGCGCGATCTGCCCGGCCAGCGCAACACCGTCCTGCTCTGCGGCATGGAGAGTCACATCTGCGTCATGCAGACCGCGCTCGGCGCCCTGCAAAACGGCTACCTTGTCCACGTTGCCGGCGACGCCGTCAGCAGCCGCAGCCTGGAAAACTGGAAGCTCGGTCTGGAGCGTATGAATGCCGCCGGGGCCGTCATCTCCGGCACGGAGATGATGATGTACGAACTGTTGCGGCAGAGCGGTACCGAGCAGTTTAAGAAGCTGCTGCCCTTCATCAAGTAAACCAGGCGTGGGCATAACCGTGGCAGACAGCGCAGGACACACATTTGAGTTGCGTGACCGCACGGCAGAGCTGAGTGCTGCCTTCGCCCCGGCCTTCGCCCTCTGCAAGCAGGCGGTGGCCGAGCGGGTCTTCCCCGGCGCTGCCCTGGCCATCAGCCTCGGCGATGATCTGCTCGCCCTGCGCGGCTTTGGCCGCCACACCTACGCCGAAGACGCCGAGCCGACCACCGCAGAGACCATCTGGGACCTCGCCTCGCTAACCAAGCCCATCGCCACCGTCAGCATGGCCATGCTGCTTTATGAGCGCGGCCTGCTTCGGCTGGAAGACCGAGTGGTCAATCTGCTGCCGGGGTTCTCCACCTCGGACGATCCCCGCCGCCGCGACGTAACGGTGCGCATGCTCCTCGAGCACTCCTCCGGACTGCCCGCGCATCGCAAGCTCTATCTGGAGGCCACAGATCGTCCATCCATGGTGGCCGCCGCTCTCCGCGTTCCACTGGAGGCCGCGCCCGGCGCGCGCTACGAGTACAGCGACATCGGCTTCATCCTGCTGGGCGAGATTCTGGAGAGTTTGTCCCATGAGCGCATGGACATCTTTTGCCAGCGCGAGGTCTTTGACCGCTTCAACCTTAACTTTCGCTTTTGCCCGCATCCCCTTACGGCCATAACATTTCCACCAACGTCGAATGACATTGCCTGGCGCGGGCGCATCATCCAGGGCGAGGTCGGCGACGAGAACGCCAGCGCCATGGAGGGCGTTGCCGCCCACGCCGGGCTCTTCGGCGACGCGCTTAGCGTGGTGCGCTTCGGGGCCTTCATCCTGCGCGGCGGCCAGCCACTCTTCCAACCGGAGACTGTTCGCCTCTTCACCACCCGCGCCACGCTCCCGGCGGGCACAAGCCGCACCCCGGGCTGGGACACCCCCTCGGCGCCGTCGCAATCCGGCACTTTGTTTTCCCCGCGCAGCTTCGGCCATCTCGGCTACACGGGAACCTCCCTCTGGTGCGATCCCGAGCGCCGCCTGACCGTTGCTCTGCTCAGCAACCGCACCTGGCCGGACGCGTCGAACCAGGCCATCAAGCTCTTTCGCCCCGCGCTGCATGACAAGGTCGTAGAATGTGTCGCCAAATATGCCGGTCAGGGCGTGTAAAATATGAGTTTGCCGTGCCTTAGCAGGCTGGCGCAGCACTTTTACCGGGAAAGTTGGCAATGGACAAGCTAGTTATTCGCGGCGGCAATCCTTTACTAGGCACCATCCGCATCAGCGGCGCTAAGAACGCTGCCCTGCCCGCCATGGCGGCAGCCCTGCTCACCGATGAGACCGTCATACTGGAAAATATTCCGCAGGTGCGCGACATTGAGACCGAGCGCCGTCTGCTGGCTGCCATGGGTGCCGAAGTCGAACTCGGTTACGGACGCGCGCAGCACCGCACCACCATCTGCGCCGCCAACCTGACGAAGAATCCCGAGGCCAGTTACGAGTTGGTGAAGACCATGCGTGCCAGTTCGCTTGTGCTTGGTCCGTTGGTCGCCCGCGCCGGTTTTGCCCGGGTCAGCATGCCCGGCGGATGCGCCATCGGCGCTCGCCCTATCGACCTGCACCTGAAGGGGCTGGAAAAACTGGGCGCGCAGATTATCCAGGAGCACGGCTACATTGAGGCTCGCGCAAAAAAACTCAAGGGTGCGCGCTATTCCTTCGACCGCATCACCGTCACCGGTACCGAGGACGTGATGATGGCCGCCGTGCTTGCCGAAGGCGAAACCGTGCTGGAAAACTGCGCCCGTGAACCCGAGGTAGTGGACCTGGCCACGCTGCTCGTTAAGATGGGTGCAAAGATTGAGGGCGCCGGAACTTCTACCATCAAGATTAAGGGCGTCTCCAAGCTCAAAGGCGCGCGCCATCGCATCATCCCCGACCGCATCGAGGCCGCAACCTTCCTGCTGGCCGGCGCGCTCACCGGCGGAGACCTGATGCTGCAAGGCTGCGAGCCCTCTCACCTGACCAGCCTGATGAACAAGCTGGAAGAGGTCGGTGTAAAGGTAAAGGTCAGCAAGGGCTGTGTGCGTGTGATGGGTGATGCCGCACCGCTCAAGGCCGCCGACATCGCCACGGAGGAGTATCCGGGCTTCCCCACCGACGTGCAGGCGCAGTACATGGCCCTGATGACGCAGGCGGAAGGCACCTCCATCATCACAGAAAATATCTTTGAGAATCGCTTTATGCACGCCCAGGAGCTCTGCCGCATGGGCGCCAACATCCGCATCGAGGGCCGCCGGGCCATCGTGCGCGGCAAAACCCCGCTCAGCGGAGCCGCCGTGCAGGCCAGCGATCTCCGTGCCTCGGCCAGCCTGGTGCTGGCCGCGCTGGTGGCAAACGATGAGACCATCATCGACCGCGTCTATCACATCGATCGCGGCTACGAGCGCATCGAAGAAAAGCTCCGCGGCGTCGGAGCGCAGGTCAAGCGCATCGGCAACATCCTGCCGGAGCGAATCTCTGATTAAGTTGTGAAAACTGTTATCGCCGCTGGCTGCGGTAGATGCTGACTTCCGGCTTATCCAACACATGGATAATGCTGAGCTTGGTCAGCCCGCGTGGATTGCGCTCCACCGCCGCGTCCACGGGATCGCCCTTGACGGCCACCACGAAGTCGGCCACGGCCCAGGGCGCGCTCAACCCGGCATCCCATCCATAGCGAGTGCTCTCGTTGACCGTGCGCGTAAAGTGAATGCCCGCCTGCTGCAAAGCGCCCACATATTCACTGGTGTAGATCATCACCCGGGCGTCGTCCGGCATGCGCTTCAGGGCTTCGGCCACCTGGTGCTCCAGTTGCAACCGCCCGCGGCTGTTCACCCACGCCTCGCGATAGCAAATGGGAATCATCCAGCGGCGTCCGTAATTGCGTTGCTGCGAGCGTGGTCCCAACCCCTGCGCGGAGCTGAGATAGGCGGCTCCGGCAATTAGCCAGCAGACGGCTAGCGCGGCGGCGCCGAGTCCGCGACGGCGCAGTTGCCCCAGTGTCCACGGTACAAGCGCGGCAAAGACGGCAATGGCCGGCAGCAGCTCCAGCCCATAGCGCACGTTGTAATAGCTGTAGGGCCACCACTCCGGCACAAAGATTGGCACGCTGCCATAGGCAATCGACCAGGCGTAAAACGGCAGCGGAACCCACAGCAACAGCAGGGCTCCAAAGCGGCGGAAGTGGATGAGCGAGACCAGCACACCGGCAACGGCCAGTGCCATCAGCCAGCTTTCACGCAAGCCCTCACCGGTGTTCATCCGCGCTGATTTCAAAAAGTATTCAGCGGCCACCACCGGGTGTCCTTTGCCGGGATACGGCGGCATGCCCGGTACGGCGGTGCGCTGCTCAATGGCCTTGGCCGAATACGGCCCGTTCAGCCAATCCAGCGGGTGCTTATTGATCTTGTAGTTGTGCGCCAGCCACAACGTGGGGCAAAGCGCCAGCAGCAGCAGGAAGCTGACCAGCGAGCGGCGCAGTCGCAAGGCCTCACGCGGAGAGTCTTCTCCGCCGCGCCACAGCAGCACGGCCGCCACGGCGCAAAGCCCTACAACGAATGCCAGTATCCATCCGTCGTAGCGCGTAAAGATGGCCGCCGCCAGGCAGATGCCGCAGCGCTCCAACGCCAGCCACGCCGGGATGGTAGCCGTCTCCTCGTCGTCGCTCTGATCTTCGCTTAGAGCGCGCAGGAACTCATCAAAATAGCCCACGGCCCAGATGACGGCGGAAAGAAAGATCGTCTCCGTCATCGCCGTGGACTGCATGTACAACAGCGACGGATTCAGTGCGAAGATCGCCGTAGCAAGAAACGCCGCGCCCAGTGACGCCCGTGCCCGCACCATGCGGAATAGTCCGCCAACGGCCAGCACATAGGCCGCCATGGACGGTATGGATCCGCCGATGCCCGTGCGCCACAGCCCATCGAGAAACACAAATGGCGCAATCAGCAGATGCGGCAGCGGCAGCCACACCGAGCCCAACATGTCCCAGCCAGGGTCGCGCGCGTCAAAGATGCGGCGGGCAATGTTCAGGTGGGCCACGGCGTCGCCGTAAAGAAGGATGTCTCCGCGGCTGTAGAACCACAAAAACGACGCGAGCGAGACCAGAATGGCTGCGGCCGTTACCAACCCGGCTTCGCCGTAATCCTGCTCGTCGCGTGCCCGTGGGCTCATCATCACTCCCGCTGGTTATAGCTACAGTTAATCCAGGTGCGTCAGGCTGACGAAGAGCTTGAAGCGCTCTTCAATCTCCTCGCGCGTCAGCGTCAGCAGCCTTTCGGGGCCAAAACGCTCCACCGTAAACGAGCCCATCACGCCGCCGTAGAACATCGCGTTCTTCAGCACGCTGCGTGTCAGCTTGGGCTGGCTGGCGATGTAGCCCATGAATCCGCCGGCAAAGGTGTCGCCTGCTCCGGTCGGGTCCTGCACCTCGGCAATCGGCAGCGCCGGCGCGCGGAAGGGATGCGAGCCATCGCCAAAGAACAGCGTCGCGCCGTACTCGCCATGCTTGATGACCAGCGAGCGCGGACCGTAGGTCAGAATCTTGCGCGCGGCCAGCACCAGGCTGTTTTCGCCGGTCAGCAGCTTGGCCTCCGTGTCGTTAATCAGCAGGATGTCCACTTCCTTCAGGGTCGCCATCAGCGCGTCGCGCTTGATGTTGATCCACAGGTTCATGGTGTCGCCGCCCACCAGCGCCACGTTGGGCATCTTGTGCCGCACGTCGAGCTGAAGCTCCGGCTGGATATTCGCCAGAAACAAAAACTTCGAATCCTGGTACGCGTCGGGAATCTTCGGCTGGAAGTTCTCGAATACGTTGAGGTCGGTAAAGTTCGTCTTCGCCTCGTTGACGTTTTCGCCGTACTCGCCGCCCCAGTGGAAGGTCTTGCCCGGCGCGTGCTCAATGCCGCGAGTGTCAATGCCGCGCCCGGTCAGCACGGCTTCGTGCTCGGCCGTGTAGTCCTCGCCCACCACGCCAACCACGCGCACATCGGTAAAGAAGCTGGCGGAGAGCGAGAAGTACGTCGCCGCGCCGCCCATGATCTTTTCCCGCACGCCAAACGGAGTTTTCAATGTATCGAAGGCAACCGAGCCTACCACTAGAATCGACATTGTTATGCTCCCGCCTTCTTCAGATATTTACCTACCAGCAGTTCCAGTTTGCTGCGCGTCGCCTCCGGAATTGCCTGCGGAGCGGTCATGATGGCCATGGCCAGCGCCTGCCCGCACTTGCAGCCGCGCCCTGCGGGCAGCAGGCCCACGGCCTCCCGCACCACGTTGGCGGCGTTCTCGGCATTCTTGTTCAGCACGGCCACAATCTGCTCCACCGTCACGCTGTCGTGTGCCGGATGCCAGCAGTCGTAGTCGGTCACCATGGCGATGGTGACGTAGCAGATCTCGGCCTCGCGGGCCAGCTTCGCCTCCTGCAAGTTGGTCATGCCCACCAGGTCAAAGCCCATGGCGCGATACGCGTTGCTCTCCGCCTTGGTGGAAAACTGCGGGCCTTCCATGCAGACGTAGGTGCCGCCGCTCTTGGTCACCACCTCGGCCTTGGCTCCGGCCTTTGCCACCACCTGCGCCAGTTCGGGACAGATGGGATCGCCGAATGCGATGTGCGCCACAATGCCTTCGCCAAAGAAGGTGCTGATCCGCTGTTTGGTGCGGTCAAAAAACTGGTCGGGGATGACGAATTCCGTCGGCTTGTGCTCTTCTTTGAGCGAACCCACGGCCGATACGCTGAGGATGCGCTCCACGCCCAACTGCTTGAAGCCGTGAATGTTGGCGCGGAAGTTCAACTCCGTGGGCAGGATGCGGTGTCCGCGTCCATGCCGCGCCAGAAAGGCCACCTTGCGCCCCGCCAGCGTGCCCAGAATGTAGGGGTCACTGGGCGAGCCAAAGGGCGTCTCCAGTTGAACTTCGTGAACATCCGTGAGGCCCTTCATCGAATAAAGGCCGCTGCCGCCAATGATGCCAATTTCTGCCTGTGCCAAGTGAATCTCCTGCAAATCCAGAAGGATACGAATAGCTAAATTATACCGGAGGCCGCCCTCCGGCTACTGCGCGGGCTCATGGATTTCGACCGCTTCATGCAGCGAACTCCGCAGTTGGGGCAGCAACCGTGCGGCGTCCGTCGCGGCAAAGCCTTCCAGCCCGATGATTGCCGTCCCCTCCACCACCAACTTCACCGTTCCCTCTTCGGTCTCCCACTCGCCAGCTGCCTTGCCCGGCTGCACCTTCTGGTAGCGGCGTGGCAGTTCGGCCTCGTAGATGGCGGCAAACTTCCGCGCGCTCTCCGCCGAATCCAGCTTGAGTACCAGCGCCATGGGCATTACACGCTCTGCATGGCCCTTTTGCGTGACCACCGCGTAGTAGCCGCCGCGCCAGGCCGTGGCCAACTTGGCCGCCTCATCGCCCGCCCACTGGCGCAGTATGACCCTCAGGTCCACCTCGCCCAGTCCGGAGAAGTCCTCGCGCCGCCAGCCCGAACCCAGCGTCTTTTCTACCGCCAGCACGCGAATCGTCTTCTGCGGCTCGCCGGATAGATATGCCGCCGGCTCCATCACCTGGTGCGTGTCCAGCGGCGGATGTTCCAGCACTCCGGCAAATGCTGCCTGTCGGCCACGGCGGGCCAGCACGCGCAGCACAAAGTCCGTGCCAAATGTGTATGGGAAAAGCATCATCTCGCGCAGGCAGATGGGGGCGCGCGCATATGTGTTGTCGGCTCCTGCATCGCTGATGCTAGAGCGCATCACATCGGCCGCCGCCGGGTCGTCCTCCACGCTTTGTCCGCTGGGTGCCAGCATGTAGTCAAACAGCACCACCATGGCCTGCCCTTCCGCCATGCTCTGGCGTGCCTCGCGCTGCTCGTCAATCACCGATTGCGCGCTCTCATCGCGCGTGTCTTGGGCCACGTTCAGCCACTTGTCCAGGTCGTAGTTCTGGTCTTGCAGCGCGTGGGTCAATTCGTGCGCCATCACCGGCTTCTGCGCGTCGGGTGGAACCCAGTCCAGCAGGTACACCGTCTTGCTCTTGGGGTCGTACCAGCCCTCCACCTGCTCCTTGTACAGCGACAGCATGTACTCGCGCAGTTTGAAACCTCGTGGCAGCAAGCCGAGCCTCTCCAGTGAGCGCCCGGCGCGGTCAAATCGCTCGTTGCCGGCGTCGTGGATGCGCTTTTCCAGGTAGCGCTGCACCTCTTCGCGGGTGGCTAGCTTTTTCTTCACCTCATGGCGAATGGGCAGCCCGGAGTGCTCGCTGGCAAATTGCAAAATCAGGTCGAGCGAGCGGAAGAGCTCTTTCGCCTCGGCATCGCCAATGTGGTATGCCGTGGAGGCCGGCGGCAGCGGCGCCTGCGTATCCGGAGCCGCCTGCCCCAGCGCCGTGGCTGCCAGCAGCAGCGCCAACATAAGTACCGCAAAAGCTCGTCCGGCGTAACTACCCCTGTCTTTTTGCAGTTTTTGATTCTCCACGTTCAAATTGCCCTCGTATTTCATGCCATCACTTATTGTCGGCAATCATAAATGGGAAGCACCCTGCCCGCGCTACGAAAGTGCCGTTGCGCTGGCTTACGCCTCTGCGTACAATGCTCAGAAGTTGAAAACCATGCTCTTCCGTTCGCGTGGTGCATTACAGGATTCAGCCCTCCCTGGAGGCTGGCATTCCCCCTGGGTCCGTTCCGGGCTCCGCTGTAATTGTAAGTCTCCCGATTTTGTACCGGCTGTTCTGGAGACCTTTCCGTATAGAAGTCTGTGCTGGCATCCGTAAACGCTTGTATGGCGTTGCGGATATGGCTGTGCAATGCTTTACCGGGCATGAATGCCGGGCAACAGGATAGGCAAGAACAATCATGGCTCACGTGAAAGACATGGGAGAGCTGACAGGCCATCGTGTGCTGGTCGTCGGCGCGGAGGACGAGGGTGCGCAGAACGCCTTTCTCCTGACCCCTGGCATTTCTGCTCCAGAGCGCACCACCTTCAAGCGGGCGTACACAATGCTTGAGGACGCCCGCTTCAGCGGAGTTCCCTACACCGCCGTGCTGCTGCATATAGTCAACGCAGCCCCCTCTGATTTGCGTCATCAGGTCGAACAGCTCTGGAAGTCCGACGAGGCCTTGCAGGTGCTCTTGTGCTTTGAGGGCGAAGATTCCGCATTCGCGGAGTTGCAGCGCACGTTCTCCGGCCTTGCCAACGTGATGCTGCTGCGCGAGTCCGTGCTCCCGCAGCTCAAGGAAGAGTGCCTGCGCATGTTGAGCGCGCGCTGGCACGCCCTGCGGAAGAACGCCGAACGCGACGAGCAGCTTCTCCAGTTGCGCACCGCTCTGCTGGAGATGGAAGCCGCCAAGGAACAGGCCGAAACCGCCGCCTTGCAGGATCCGCTGACCAAGCTGCCCAATCGACGGCTCTTCCAAAGCCGCCTCAGCCTGGCCATCAAGCACGCCGAGCGTACGCCCGGCTACCTGTGCGCGCTCCTCTACCTGGATATTGACCGCTTCAAGATCATCAACGACAGCCTGGGCCACCTGGCCGGCGACGAGATGCTGGTGGGCGTGGCCAAGCTGCTGGAAAGCTGCCTGCGCCGCAACGCCGAGCCCGGCTTCCGCTCCGGCAGTGAAGACATCGTGGCCCGCCTCGGCGGCGACGAGTTCGCCATCTTTCTGGATAACATCCGCGACACCAGTGACGCTCTGCGCATCGCCGACCGCATTTCCGAGAAGTTGAAGTCGCCCATCGTGTTGCGCGGCACGCCGGTCGCGGTAACGGCAAGCATTGGCGTGGCCCTCAGCGCCAGCCACTACACCAGCGCAGACAGCATGCTGCGTGATGCCGACATCGCCATGTATCGCGCCAAGGCCGCCGGCCGCGATGGCTGCGTGCTGTTTGACGAGAGCATGCATGTGCAGGCACTGGAGCGTCTGCACCGCGAGTTCGCGCTGCGGCAGGCCCTGGACCGTCAGGAGTTCTTCATCTGCTACCAGCCGATTGTCAGCCTGCGCGACGGTCGCGTGGATGTGATTGAGGCTCTTTTGCGCTGGCGCAACCGCGAACAGGGCGTGCTCATTCCCAGCGAGTTTATGCCCCTGGCCGAGGAGACCGGCCTGATGGTTCCAATCGGCGCCTGGGCGCTCAGCGAGGCCTGCCGCGAGGCGGCGCGCTGGCGGCAGGGGCATCCTGAACGGAACCGGCTTGGCGTCTGCGTTAACATCAGTGCCCGCCAGCTTGCCCAGCCGGACTTCGCGACCCTTGTGCGGCGCATCCTGCTGGAAACTGGCCTTCCCGGCAGCGCACTGCGCCTGGAACTGAGTGAGCCGGTGGCCATGGCACAGCCCGAGCGCATGATTCCCGTGCTCAAGGATTTGCAGGATCTCGGCGTCCATCTCAGCATCGACGATTTCGGCACAGGTTACAGCTCGCTGGAACAGTTGCAGCGTTACACCATGGACACCTTAAAGGTGGACAAGAACTTCATCCTCCGCATGGAAACCGACGACCGCGTCCTGAACATCGTGCGGACCATCGTCACCCTGGCGCGCAACCTCGGCATGACCTCCGTAGGCGAGGGCGCTGAAACCGTGGGCCAGATTAAGCTGCTGCAGGAGATGGGATGCGACTACGCCCAGGGTCACGCCCTGGCCCGTCCTCTGGATGCCAACGGCCTGCACGACCTGATGGCCGCCCTGCCGGAGATGAAGCTGCCACTACCGCAATAGCTTTCCCGCTAGCGTAAATGCGAACGGCTCCCACCTGGGGCGGTACACACTGCTGACAATCCTGGGGACCGTTCAAACTAACGAAGTGTCATGGTGAGCGCAGCGCCCGCTGTATGGGCACGGAGTCGAACCACCCTTTGTTTCTTAGGGAGCACTAAACTGGTGGAGAGCAAAACAAAGGTCGCTCCATTGCGCGCCTGCGGCGCTTCGGTCGCAATGACATTTCAATTCATTCAACTTTGTCACCACGCTGAAACGGCTCCCATCAGGGAGCCGATTTCACGTGCACAGAAATTATGGTGGCCCCGGGCAGATTCGAACTGCCGACCTCCGGTTTAGGAAACCGCTGCTCTATCCAGCTGAGCTACGGGGCCACGCTACGGGCCGCATCGCCATGCCCGCATGGCTCATTGTAGCAATCCCCGTCAGCCATTGTCGTGGCCGTGGTAGCCACAAAGACAAGGGCGAGAGCCGCAGCCCCCGCCCTTTGATTTTGCTCGAAAAGACGCTTAGTCGTAGTACTCCAGGCCCAGGTGCGTGATCAGCTCCTCGCCCGCAATGTGGCGCAGGGTGTTCTTCAGCTTCATCGACTGAATGAACAGATCGTGCTCCGGATACAGGCCCTTGGCCACCATCGGCGACTTGAAGTAGAAGCTCATCCACTCCTGAATGCCGATGTTCTTCAGTTCTTCGGTGCGTGCCGCCAGGTCGAGGAACAGAACGATATCCAACGCCAGCGGAGCGGCCAGAATGGAGTCGCGGCAGAGGAAGTCCACCTTTATCTGCATCGGGTAGCCCAGCCATCCGAAGATGTCGATGTTGTCCCAGCCCTCTTTGTTGTCTCCGCGCGGCGGATAGTAGTTGATGCGCACCTTGTGGAAGATGTCGCCGTAAAGATTCGGGTAGAGCTTGGGCTGCAGGATTTCATCCAGCACGCTCAGCTTGGACTCTTCCTTGGTCTTGAAGCTGCCCGGATCCTCCAGCACTTCGCCATCGCGGTTGCCCAGGATGTTGGTGCTGAACCAGCCGCTCAGGCCCAGCATGCGGGCCTTGAAGCCCGGCGCAAGGATGGTCTTCATCAGCGTCTGTCCGGTCTTGAAGTCCTTGCCGGCGATGGGCGCGTTGTTCTTCTTGGAGAGCTCCTGCATGAAGGGCAGGTCCACCGTCAGGTTCGGCGCGCCGTTGGCGTAAGGCACGCACTCCTGCAACGCGGCGTAAGCGTAAATCTGTGACGGCGCAATGTTCGGATCGCTATCCTTCAGGCCCTTTTCAAAGGCTTCCAAGCTGGCGTGTACCTTGCCCGGCTTCTGGAAGCTCTCGGTTGAGCCGCACCAGATCATCACCAGGCGCGAGCAGTTGTTCTTCTTCTTGAAGTCGCGAATATCCTTGCGAACCTGTTCGACCAGGTCGGCCTTGTTCTTGCCCTTTTTCACGTTGGGGCCGCTGATCAGCTTGACGTACTTGTGGTCGAAGACCGCAGGCATCGGCTTGATCTTGTCCAGGAAAGGCTTCAGCTTGCGAAGCAGGTCCTTTTCAAGAACAGCGGCGTTCATTGCCGATTCGTAAGCGCTGTCGGTGAAGATGTCCCAGCCGCCGAAGACGATGTCCTTCAGCTCGGCGAGGGGAACGAAGTCCTTGATGAATGGAGTGCGTTTGTCGGTGCGTTTGCCCAGGCGGATGGTACCGATCTGCGTCAGCGAACCGATCGGCTCGCCAATCCCCTTGCGTACAGCTTCAACGCCGGCAATGAAGGTTGTGGCAACGGCGCCCAGTCCGACCACCAGAATGCCAAGTTTGCCCTTGGCGGGCGCAATTTGCGTAGGATTCAACTTCTGCCCTTTGGCCATCGCTATGAATCACTTCCTTGAAGAGTCTTGAGGAGTCAACGTCAATAACACAAACAACTTATGCTCTCGCTTCCAAGGGGTGTTTGGCAATTTTGTTGTAGTATGTGGTATAACCGGATGGTCGAACGGCGAGCAGAGGGGGTTGTGATGCACTTTTGCTCATGGAGTGGGGATGAATCAACATTTAGCGGTCATTACAGGCTGTTCCAGCGGTTTTGGACTGCTCTCCACCGTGGAATTGGCGCGCCAGGGTTGGACGGTTGTGGCCACCATGCGCGATTTAAGCCGCCGCGGGGCGCTTGATGAGGCTGTGAGCCGTGCCGGGGTAGGCGAGCGCGTCAGCGTGCGTTTATTGGACGCCGCGGCCCATTCCACACACGCCGCCTTTGTGGAACAGGTGCTGGCCGACTACGGACGCATCGACCTGCTGGTCAATAACGCCGGCTTCGCCATGGCGGGCTTTGTCGAGGATTTATCGCTGGACGAATACCGCCGCCAGTTCGAGACCAACTTCTTCGGCATGGTCAGCCTGACCAAGGCAGTCCTGCCCACCATGCGCCAGCATCGCTCCGGGCGGATCGTCAACATCAGCTCCATCGCCGGCCGCACCGGCACCCCGGCCATGAGTGCCTACAACGCCAGCAAGTTCGCCATGGAAGGCTTTACCGAGGCCCTGCGGCTGGAGATGGCGCCCATCGGCATCTTCCCTATCATCATCGAGCCCGGCTCCTTCGAAACCGGCATCTGGTATCACAAGGAGAACGTCGCCGCCGCCGCGGCCGATCCCAGCTCTCCCAACACGGTGCGCAGCACTCACTTCCGCGATTACATCCAGCAGAGCCTGCAACGCGCAGACGCCAATGACGTGGCGCGCCTGATTGCCCACGTCGCCAGCGTGCCCCAGCCAAAGCTGCGCTACCCCATTGGCACGGATGCCAAACTGCTCCTGGTGTTGCGCCTGCTGCTGCCATGGAAGGCCTTTGAGAGCCTGGTGGTTAAGAAGATGGGACTCGGACTGTAGCCAGCACAGGAAAGGTCAACTCATGCCGAACGCCAAAGTCCTCTCACCGGGCGAACAGGTGGCCCAGCGCACTATCACCAGCTACACGCTCACCCCGGCGCAGATGGTTAAGAGCGAGGGTCTCTACCGCACTGGCATCGTCTTGTCTTTTGCCTACCCGGCGCTGGAGCTGGCCATTGTCGTCGCCATCCTGTGGACGCGCTTCGGAGCCCGTCTGCAGCGCCTGGCCGAGCGCGCCAGCCGCAACCGCTTTGTGCAGGCCTGCGTCTTTGTGCCGCTGCTGATGCTGGTCTTCAGCCTGTTGGAGTTGCCGCTGGAGATGTACTCGCACCACCTCAGCCTGGCCTACGGCTTGAGCGTGCAGCGCTGGGGCGGCTGGTTCTGGGATCAGGCCAAGTCAGCCGGTCTCAGCATCCCCGTGATCACTTTATGCCTGTGGGGAATCTATGCGGCCATCCGCAAGACCCGCCGCTGGTGGCTGCGGGGATGGGTGGTCTCCATGCCAATCATGGCCATCATGTTTTTTCTCTCCCCGGTTCTAATCGACCCGATCTTCAACCGCTTCAATCCCCTGCAGGCGACCAATCCCGAGCTGACCACGCAGTTGCAATCGCTGGCGCATGGCTCCGGCCTGGAGATTCCCAAGTCGCGCATCTTCCTGATGCATGCCAGCGACAAGGTGACCACCTACAACGCTTACGTTACCGGCTTCGGAGCCACCAAGCGCATCGTCGTATGGGACACCACTGCCCGCGATATGACCGTGCCGCAGACTCTCTTTGTCTTTGGACATGAGATGGGCCACTACGTCATGCATCACATTTACCTCATCATGGCGCTCTTCGCCGTGGGGATGTTCGCAGGCTTCTGGCTGGTTTCCGTGCTGGTGCCGTGGATGATTGAGCGCTGGGGCGCCGGTTGGGGAGTGGCGACTTTGGGCGACTGGGCCAGCCTGCCACTGCTGATCGGAGTGGTCACCGTGCTTAGCTTTATCAGTGCGCCGCTCGACAGCACCATCAGCCGGCAGATGGAGCACGCTGCCGACGCCTATGGCTTGCAGGCGACCATTCCGGTCACGCCCGACGCCCACCAGGTGGCCGCGCAATCCTTCCAGCTATTGGGTGAAAAAAGTTTTTCTTATCCGGAACCGTCGCGCCTGTATGTTATCTGGCACTACTCGCATCCGCCCATCGCCGAGCGCATCCGGTTTGTTCTTGGCAATGAGAAATAGGGCGGTGCGTAGTAACCCGGGAAACTAAAGTACTAACTTTTCCCATGTCTAAATTGCACAATTTGGTGGAAACTTTCGCTGAATGGCCCCATACTCCCTTTGGTTCAGCCCCCGGGCTGTACTAAAGGGCGTTCACCGATGCAATGGTTCTCTCATTCACGACACGGCCTGCATACTCTGAGGGCCGGTGTCTATGAACGCCAATTGTTTGCAGCTACGGCGGCGAGTGTCACCCTCCCCCACTCGCCGCTCGCTGCTTTTGAAGGTCTGCTGGTGGCCTCTGTTTTCTCTACAATCTTCTGGACCCTGCTGACGGTGGCCTTCCTGCACCTGGCCTGATTCGTCCGCTGAATCTTCTACTCTCTTAGTTCACTACTCCAGTCCAAATTCCTTCCAGCGTTTTGCGATGCGCTCTTTCACCTCGGCGCTCATCTCCACCTCGTCCGGCCAGGGACGCGTAAAGCCCTCGGTGGGCCACTTGCGCGTGGCGTCAATGCCCATCTTGCTGCCAAAGTTCGGCAGACGGCTGGCGTGGTCGAGCGAATCCACCGGGCCGAGCGTGAACTGGATGTCGCGTTCGGGATCAATGTTGTTCAGCGCCCGCAGAGTCACCTCGCGCAGGTCCTTCACGTCGCAATCCTCGTCCACCACCACAATGCACTTGGTAAACATGGCCTGCCCCAGCGACCAGATGGCGTTCATCACCTTACGCGCCTGGCCGGGATAGCTCTTGCGGATGGAGATGATCATCAGGTTGTGGGCAACGCCCTCCGGCGGCAGGTGGAAGTCCACAAGCTCGGGAATCATCATCTTGGCCGCCGGTAAAAAGATGCGCTCCACGGCCAGTGCCATCCAGGCATCTTCCTGCGGAGGCTTGCCGACAATGGTCGCCGCGTAGATGGGATTCTTGCGGTGCGTGATGCACTCAATGTGGAAGACCGGGTAAACATCCTCCAGCGAGTAGAAGCCCGTGTGATCGCCAAACGGACCCTCGGTGCGCATCTCTCCGATGTCCACGTAGCCTTCCAGCACGATCTCAGCCGAGGCCGGAACCTCCAGGTCGCTCAGCTCGCACTTCACCACCTCGACGGGCTTGCCGCGCAGGAAACCGGCAATCATGTACTCCTCAATGTCCGGCGGCGCGGGCACAATGGCAGAAAAAGTCACCGTGGGATCGGTGCCGATGGCGACGGCCACATCCATGCGTCCGTTGATGGGTTTGCCAGTAAAGGCCACGCTGGCGCCGCCCGTCTGCGCCATGATCTCGACCGAACTGGTCTTGCCCAGGGTCTCCTTTGACGCATCGCCTTCAGCCGCGGCAGCCCTGATGCGCTCGCGTTGATGCTCGGCGGCGTTCTTGTGGCGCTGCCAGTGCATGCCCGTGGTCTGCCCGTCGTAAACGTGCATGCGGTACATTCCGATGTTGCGCTTACCGTTGCGCGGGTCGCGCGTCATCACGCACGGCAGGGTGATAAAGCGTCCGCCATCCTGCGGCCAGCATTGCAGGATGGGAAAGTCGAGCACGGAGAAGTCGCCCTTCTTGATGACCTCCTTGCACGGCCCACTGCTGACGCGCTTGGGGAAAAGGTTGCCCAGGTCGGCCAGCATGGGCAGCATCTTGATCTTTTCCAGCAATCCCTGTGGAGTCTTCACGTCCATCATCTGGTGGATGCGCGCGGCAATCTCGTCCAGCGAGTTGGAACCCAGCGCCAGGTTAATGCGCCGCTCGCTGCCGAACTGGTTGGTCAAAATCTTGTGGCCGGGATGGCCCTTGACGTTCTCAAACAGCAAGGCCGGACCGCCGGGCCCGCGGCCATTCTTTGCGCTCCACTTGCTGACGCGGTCGGTAATCTCGGTGACTTCGAGGATGGGATCGACTTCGGCGGTGATGCGCTTCAGCTCACCGGCTTTGTCCAGCGCCGCAATCCATTCACGCAAATCGTTGTAGGCCACGGGGACTCCTCCGCACTGATTGCTACAAACTCATTTCTCGGCAACAGTTCGCGGTTTTCAATCTAATATCGAAAGTCTGTATACATTTAGAGCGCTAGGTCTTCGGCGATTCTTTTGTATCAACACTTTTAGATTGCTTGTTCTCGATAATCTCCCCACCTAGCAAATAAAGGAACTTGTCGAGTTGTTTGAATGTAAATGAATTCAGATGATACCTCTCTCTGAACGCGCTCACAATCTCGCGGAAGTTTGAATACGTCCATAGGTCATCACGTCGGAATGAGTGAAAAGAATCCCACCTCTGATAAGCCCACAAGCATTCCTCGACGCGGCTGTCGAAAATCGGATAGAGATCGGGTTTGTGCCAGCTACAGTATTTCGTTGCAAATGAGTAGTTATGGAAATGCCTATCTTGTTTCCATGGGATTTTGGATATTTTGGGAACCAAGCCCGCAGATCCCGCGGCGAGCTCTGTATCCA
>CAINND010000099.1 GCA_903851035.1 uncultured Acidobacteriota bacterium
CTGGGATAGTTGTGACGACGACCGATGAGCCGTTGTTCGAGGCAGCAGTCACTTTCACAAGCACACCATTTGGTGCAGAGATAGTTGGTCCGCTCACTAGAACGTCGCCAGGCTGAAGTGATTGGGCAACCGCGCTCGTACTGCTGATTGTGAGAATACTGCCATCGGATGAAACCGCGAGACTTTGGGTTCCTGTCTGGTCTAGAACCTTGGTTGTGTTTGGAATGATGTTGTAATAGTCAACTGTTACTGCTGAAGTGACACCGGATGCCACGGTTACTGTCTGCGTCGTTTGGGTGGCGTGGTAAGTGCTTGTGCCTACAACAACTGGCGCAGCTGTGATGGTATACGCTCCTGGTATCGCATTGATCGTGTTACTCGAAGTAAGCTTCACCGTTTGGTTGTTGGGATCGGTTACTGTCACATTGGCGAGCGCCACTGTCGGCAAATCAATAATGTTTATTGTTAGAGCGGTTTGATTTGTTATCGTTATTGATGTGGAGCCAGATATTGCGGAATCCTGGATTGATGCTGCCGTGATTTTGGCTGTTCCAGCGGATGTTGGTGTGAATACTCCCGAAGATGTGATTGTGCCATCCGTTGCCGACCAGTCGACTGCGGAACTGTAGGCTCCTGTTCCCGTCACCGTAGCTGTGCAGGTTGATGTTCCATTGGTCTGGATCGATGTTGGCGAACAGGACACACTCACCGATGTGATCGACGGAGCAGGAGTAGTAGATCCACCACCACAACCAGTTACTATAGCTATGCTCAACAACAATGTGGCTACCAGCGCCGAGAGTCTTTTCATAAGGACACACTCTTTCAGTCCGGTAGATAATCACCTGAGTCTGCGTTACGTTGAGCATGAACTCGCAGAGAGCGATCAGGATCGCTGGTTCAACTGCGACGAATTCACAATATAGAATAATGAACGACGTAGATAATCCCCGAAACTGTTTCCGCGCGTCCGTGATGCGGCGCACTATCGGGTGTGACATCGTCCGCGCTAAGTGGTGCTGGGTTGAGGGCTCTGAACCCAGAGTTATAGAAACAGCGCATGACCTGCTCCCTATAATCCGCACACAACTGAGCAAATTATCCGGATTATGGGAGAGGTGTATAACGAAGGGGAAGCACACGGAAGCGGCGATGATAGGGGCGCTGAAGCAGGTTGAAGCGGGCGCCTGGTCGAGGACTTAGCACACGAGGCGGGGAGGTGGGGAGCAGGGGGAAATCATCTCGTGCATTTTCCTGAAACGCGGTCAGTAGTGCTTATCCAAGTGAGCAACTAGATGTGGCGCACGAGGACCGGAATCGTGCTCTTTATCTGAGTAGGACTGAAATCACTACCACCACTTGTGCCCCAGCAGTACACAGCGCCGCTCGTGGTCATGCGTTGTGGTTTTTGAGGCAGTTCATGCTCTTCGATCCGTGGGCGACTGAAACTTTCTGACGGAGCAGAAATGATCACACGGTGGCCCTTAGATTCCAGGGCATTGAATAAATCATTTGCAAATGATAGCGCCTTCTCAAGCCCTGCGCGTGAAGCTGTGACATCGACGAGCAGCTTTTTGTAGGGCTTAAGATATTCTCCTTCATCAACCTTGCGGCCTGCGTCGAAGTGCTCTCGGGCACCAAGAATCAGATCATGCGTGCCAGTGACGGGGCGCTTAATTCCAGTGGGCAAAGAACCAGGCGGCTTCGCTGGCCGAGGCCGAGGTGGAAGATGCAATCCCTCATCTTGGGACCAACTGGTTTGGTCACTCGGCTGGGCTACCGGCAGTTTTGGCTGCTCTGGCGCTTTACCAACAGCGAACTTGGCCCAGTAGCCTCGCTCCGGGCGCGGGACACGCAGGATCGAACACACCCTCGCCATGTAGCTTCCTGAGACCTTGAACTTCTCGGCCACTTTGGTCATTGGCATGGACCAGACCAGCGTGTAAAGCTCTTCTCTTAAGACCAAGACGACCTCCATTAGCCACGAGCACAATGTGTACAAATCCTAAAAGCTCTAACACAGGGCGCTAAAGCCGTTGGCGGAGGGTATTGAGCGTCCTGTCAATGCGATTGTGATTGAACTTTTTGATCTATGCCGCGGGCGAATTATCAGATTCCTTTTCTTAACTAGGCTATACTCCAAGCGATTCTCGAATCTGGGAATCCATGGCAATCGCAAATATATTTCAACCCAATTGTCCGAGCGTGGCAGCCATGATCACTAAATAGCCGAATCGGGCGCCGCATCCACAGCTGACACCGGTGGAGGTGCGGTATAAACCATCAGCCATCTCAAGAAGTTAGGTAATTGTGATGGTTTCAACCATTAACCACAGCGCGGCCGAGACACGACCGCTTTTGAGCACGTCGGCTGAATCTAGACCGGCGTGGATGCAACGCCATTACTCCGTACAGGAACTAATGGCGCCCTGGAAGCTGAGTCACGATTCTGTGACGGGGCTCTTCAGGGATGAACCGGGTGTCATTGTGATCTGTCCCCCTCATCGGCGCGGGGTTCGCACCAAACGAACGCTGCGGATACCAGCATATGTGGTGGAAAGGGTATACGAGAAACTAACCCGGAATTAACACGGAAGGCCCCCGGAGACGGGGGCCTTTTTTATGCCCAGATTTTCTTGATGGACTTTTCCAGTGCTTGCTGGCGTGACTCAACCCATGGGCTGTAGTGCTTGTAAATGATCGGCGGCGAGTTGCCGAGGATGGCAGCCACATGTTCGACTTGAGTCCCTTTCTCCAACAACTCGATCGCCAGCATGTGCCGATACATATGTGGATGCCCTTCCACGTTGGCAAGCGCAAGCAGAGCCTTGAATGTGCGCTGCCAGGTCGTGATGAGCGACTTGACCTTGCCTTCCCCGGACCAGAAGTAGAACGGTGATTTGCATTCGATTGCTTTCAGGGCCCTTAGTACAGCTGGTGGGAGAGGGAGGTGGATTGTAGCTCCAGTTTTGCTTGTGCGCAGCAGAAGTCGGCCATTACTGATTGCGTCCCTCCGGAGCTGCACCACATCGGACATTCTCAACGCCGTGTAGCGGAGCACGAGCACAAACGCAAGTACGCGCTTGCGGTTGTCATAGCCGAACGAATTCTTGACTGGGTATTTGTTGATCGCTTTCAGAATGGCTTTGTGTTGCGCGGCCGTATAGGGGACAACAGGAGCATTGGTTACCTTGGGTTTCTTGATCTTAGTAGCGGAATTCGAGTCGCACCAGCCCTCATCGTGACAAAAGGCGAAAAAGGTCCGCAACCGCTCAATCTTCTTGCCAATCGTAAGAGTGCTGTCTGTGAGATCGCGAACATATCCCTTCACGGTAGGAAAGTCTAGAGCCCTTACCTGCGTGATGTCCCGGCTAGCGCACCAGCGCAGCAGGGGATTCAAGGTCTCGCGATACTTCTTGATCGTGGGTTCCTTTAGGCCGCGCTTCTCGCAGTCGGTGATGAATGCAGGAACAGCGTCGGAGATCGAGCTGTTCTTGGTCACGACCGGGTCGGCTTCCATGTTGTGGACAATCTGGTTTGCCCGCTGCCAATTGAGGGTGTCGAGTGATTTTCGTACGCGCCGGCCATCCAGCGCACCATCTACCCAAATGGGGCAACTGCACTTGGCCCAGGTGCGGCCCTTGTCGATATGGGGGCATGCAGGGAGGTGCCGGCGCCATAGTTTGAGCATGCCACAGTCTAAACCACTGGCACGTATCCGGCACACTAGAAAACACAGTTTGTAAGTGATAGATAATAAATGACTTTAAATGGTGCCGGGAGGGGGAATCGAACCCCCATGACCTTGCGGTCGGCGGATTTTGAGTCCGCTGCGTCTGCCAGTTCCGCCATCCCGGCTTTGGGAGGGGTATTCACAATTTACCATGCCGCGCGTCGCGTACCCAAACCGGCGGCATGCCATAGGATTATCAGGCTCAGCGTGAGCGGATCGTTGATGGGCGTCCACCGGCATGATGGGCGCCGCAGCATCCGCGGGGACTAGTGTTTCAGTTCGATGGAGTCAGTTCGGAGGAATCCACCTGCCGCGCGATGAGGAAGGAAGCGTTCGGTCCAACCGCAAACCAGGTATGGATATGCCCGGGAAGGCGGGTCAATTCCGCCAGGCTCACCACCGTCTGCGGGGTACCGCCTTCTACCGGAACCTTCAGGATTGCCGGCTGGTTGCCGTATTCGCGATTTGCGTAGAGGAAGCGTGAATCGCGCGACCAGTTCAGGTCGTTTCCATTCAGCCCGCCTGCCAGTGTTTTCCATTTGCCGCTCTTCAGGCTGTACAGATGCAGCTCGTGCAGGTCAGTGCGCAGGGCCGCAATGTACTGGCCATCGGGAGACCATCGCGCCGTGTCCAGGCCCTCGGAGCCGGGAATGGTTTCCACCTTGCCGGTGGCAACTTCCAGCCGATGGATGGCGCAAAGATTCAACTCCTGGCACTCCACTCCGCCGTAGGAGATGAACTTCCCATCAGGAGACCAGGTAGGAGCTCCCTGCGGCTCTTCGCCCATGCTGGCTTCGCGCGGCTCGCCGCCCGCGGCCGGTACGATGTAGATTCTCCACGGGCGATTGTTGCGGATTCCCATGAAAGCGATCTGTGTGCCATCGGGCGACCAACGCGGCAGCGTGAAAATATTGAAACCGGTTGCAAGGGGGCGGCTATTGCTGCCATCGGCGTTGCTCACCACCAGTTGCTCGCTTGCATCCATCTTGACGTAAGCCACCTGTTTCCAGTCCGGAGAAAAATCGAGATCCAGAGCGGAGATTCCAGCCAGGAAGGGCGTCATCCCGCCATTGGCTTCCACCCGCATCAACTCAACGTGGTCCTGGGCACTCAGTACGGCATAGAGGTGCATGCCGCTTGCGTCCAGCGACATAAGGTGGAACATCTCATCTTTGAATTCAACACCCAGTTTGCGCGGCACAACAGCCACCCGGCTATTTCCCTCCTGTGCGGCCAGCAGTTTGTAGTGGCCATTGGCATATTTTGCTTCGAGGAAGTAACGGCCGTCAGCGGCGCTGTTGCTCCAATCCACCACTTCAACAACTTCCGGAAACGGAATCACCCGCGGAGCGGTGGGATGCAGTTGGGCGTCGAAGTGCAATTCGCAGGGTATGCGGAGGTCGGTCTTCTGGCTGTAGACCAGGAAGCGAAGATGTTTCAAGTCCGGCGACCACCGCAGAAACAGCGCATATCCAAGGTCGGTCGTCGTTCCATCCAGCAGGGCAACCCGCCGCGATGTCTTGCCACGGTCGGCGGTCAGCAGAATTTCGTTGCCCGTGGCGCAGAGGATGAAACGGCCATCAGGAGACCAGGCTGCGCCCTGGCAGCGCATGTTGCCCACGCGCTCCGGCCGTCCGCCGTTGGTGGGCATCACCCAAAGTTGCCGCTCGCGCTCCACACCGTCATAACCCATCACCAGCAAGGTGCTGCCATCCGGCAAAGAACCAGCCACTTCGCCATTGATGAACGGCGTATCCAGCAACTGCAATGGGCCGCCATCCAGGGATAGGCTTGCAACCCGGTCATTCCCCAGATTGAGAGCACCCAAAAATATTCGGTTGCCGCCCAGATACATGCCTGAGCCGCGGAGAATAATATTGCTGGCCAGCCGGCTCATGGTGCCCAGCCGGGGCTGAGTGGTGCTGGCGTAGGCGCTCCAAAGGAACCATGCCAGCACCATGCATAGATTCAGCGCCACCACACCCAGCAAGGCCGTCAGCAACATCCGGCCAGCCGGACGAGCGGGGAGGGGGGTAGCAGGTGGGGCATTTTCGCTGGAGCTGGAGGAAGCAGACGCCTGCGGCTCCTGCTTTGCGGGCGGACCATTTCTCCACTCGGTGAGCTCTTCCGGAAAGGCGAATACTCGCTGCTTGTCTCCACCCGGAGCCCGGTGCACGGGCAGGCCGCGCTCCTGCTCCCAGCGCATGGCGGTACGCACCGTTACATCAAGAAACCAGGCAATCTCGTTCCAGGTGTCCAGGCGCTTCGGAGTTTGTGGTTGGTCGGCCATGGCTCTCGGCAGACAGCAAGTTGAATTGCGTTAAAAGTGCTTGGTACCGATTGGTTACAGGCGCGTACGGCAGGGAATGTCTGAACTTGTCACATTCCTGTCCGAACTTGTCACATGACAAAGTGTAGCTATCTGACATTAACTGAGCAAGCAGAACTTCGTGCGGTGTTCCCAGGGACCTCAACGCGAACGGCAGTTCTAACCTCCTGATCCTGAACGTGTTAACGGAGGTCCCTGGGATGACACTGAGTGCCGCAGAGTGCAGTGACTGTTGTTGGTGCCAGCGTGTGCGTTGCGTCTTTGGATTGTGCGCACGCGGTTGCCATAGCCACCAGCGTATTTATGGAGTCAGAAGTTGACGTTGCGTAAGCATTACACAAGAACATCACCAGCCAGGCCATTCCTGCAGATCAACAAGAGGCTGCTATTGGTGTCCAACCGGGCGGAAGGGGCGGCTCGCCCAAAAGTGTCTGCCTGCGGCCGCCTAAAGCCTGCGCCGCGCCATGTCACCCACTGCGCAAATTGCTCCATTTGCGGCGACTCCGGCAAAAAGCCATGCGCAAAGGTGCTTTGGCTCTTCTGACCGTTGCCCATTGCGCGCGCTGCCCTCAATCATCAATTGAATCATGTGACAGTCGGCTTTCCCTTGTGACCGCCATATTACAGAGTGTTTCTATCCGCATGAAATATCCGGGGCGGGTGCTTTTCCCGGTTCCTCATTCTTGCCCCATAGGGTGACAAAGTCTCGTCACGGCTTATCATGGAGATATGAAACGGTGGAGCAAGCTGGCCTCGGAGCTGGCATGGTGTTTGGCCGGTGTCATTTTCCTGCTGTTGCCGGCGGCACTATTTGCCGCAGACGCAGCGGCCTTTGACCTGGTGGGTCCCCGGGTGGAGGTGCGCGTCACGCGAGACGGCGTAACCCTGCCCATCGCCGAGGTACCCAACCTCCGCGAAGGCGACCGCGTTTGGATACACCCCGCGCTGCCCGACGATCAGAAGGCGCGCTATGTGATGGTGGTTGCCTTTCTGCGTGGCGCCACCAATCCGCCGCCGGAGTCCTGGTTCATCCGCGCCGACGCCTGGGAGCGGCAGGTGCGCGAGGAGGGCATTACGGTCACCGTGCCCAGTGGAGCGCAACAGGCGCTCGTCTTTCTTGCTCCGCGCACCGGAGGCGACTTTGCCACCCTGCGCTCGGCCGTGCAGGGCAAGCCCGGAGCCTTCGTCCGCGCCGCCCAGGACCTACAACTGCTCAGCCTGAATCGCGCCCGCCTGGAAAAGTACCTGGCAGCCATCCGCGAATATGGCGAGCAGGATCCCAAGGCGCTGCATGACCGCGCGCTTCTGCTGGCGCGCAGCCTCAGCATCAAGGTGGATGAGGCCTGCTTTAATAAGCCGCTGCAGCAGCAGGCCAGTTGCCTGATGCAGAACAGCGACCAACTGGTGCTCGACGACGGCCACGGGCAGTCCATGGTCAGCGCCATCACGCAAAGCGGCGGCAGTGACCTGCTGGGCGCCATCACCACCACAAAGATCGGCGGCGGCGGAGCTTACAGCCCCTACGTCGGCGTGGTGGTGGACCTGGCCAAGCTGATGGAAAACCTGCACACCGCCAAGTATCAGTACATCAGCGCGCTGGCCCTGCCGCAGGGCGATGAACTGCACTTGCGCCTGAATACTCCGCCCAGCTTTCACAAGCCGCAGTCGGTGATTGTGATCGGCCTGCCGGTGGTGCAGCCGCCCATACTGCCGCAGTTGCATGCCGTGGCCGCCGATGAGCTGCGCTGCGCGCAGAATCCGCAGCTCGTGCTACCCGGCGAAGGCGCTCCGCTGGTCTTCAGCGGAGAGCTGGCGCATCATCTAACCCTGCATGTGGAGTCGAAAGACGGCCACTCCGCCAACCTTCCCGTCACGGCCAACGCGCTGCATGGCGGCTTTGTGCCGTCGGAAAAAGTTCCGGCCCTGGAATGGCTGCCTCTCAGTTTTGAGGCGACCCTGCGCGGGGAATGGGGCTTCGATTTTTTTACCGGCCCCACCTACCGTCTGCAACGCTCAGACAGTGGAGTGACCTGGAAGCTGGCCGACGATGACCGCAGCGGGCCGGTGGCGGGCAGCGACCGCACCCTAGTGCTGCATTCGCCAAACGCCGTTTGCGTGGAGCAGATTACCTTCCGTCCCGCCACGGGCGAGGCGCGCAAGGCGGAGTGGAAGTTCAAGGGTGAGCAGATTGAGATTCACCTGCCGCTGGCGCAGGCGCCCGCAGGAGACAGCGCGCTGGTCGTCAAACAATACGGGCTCACCCAGGCCGCCGAGGTGCCACTGCGCATTTACGAGGAAGCCTGCCGACTGGAAGAGTTCGAGTACCACACCGGCGATTCGCACGGAGTGCTGAAGGGGAGCTGCCTGGATCGCGTGCAGTCGCTGGATGCCTTCGGCGTTCGCTTCAAGCCCTCGGAGGCCACATCCGCGCCATCCGCGCGCGAGCCGCTGACCATGCTGGCCGATGCCGCGCCACGCAACGTAAAGGGAGCGTCCGCTACTGCCGCCGCGCTGCTGCTGGACGAACGAAAGCTGGAGGTCAAGGTCGTGGTGTTGCCGCCGCGTCCGCGCGTTACGCTGCTGGGCAAGGTCATTGAGCCGGCCGCTTCGCTCATCCACCTTGGCGGGCAGGAGGATCTGCCCGTTGACGCCCGCCTGCACTTCCGCCTGCGCAGTGAGGTGCCGGCGGTCTTCGCTCCGGCGGAGAAGATCGAGGTTGCCAGCGTGGATGGTTTCTATCGCGCCGAGCTGACGCTGGAAAACGGCGGCCTGATGCGCCAGAACCAGCACACCCTGATGGCGACCCTGGAACTGCCGCGCCGCTCCGGAGCCTCGGCCTTTGGCCCCATGCGCTTCCGTCCGGTCTCGCCAGAAGGCTACGCCGGAGACTGGTTGCCTCTGGTTACGCTGGTCCGCCTGCCGGAGATCACCGATGTGCGCTGCCCCGCGGCGCGCGAGGAGCCCTGTATGCTGAGCGGCGGCAACCTTTTCCTCATCGAAGCCATTGCCAGCGACGCCGAGTTTCAGCGCGCGGTCATCATCAGCGACAGCGCGCTCAGCACGGCCGTTCCCGTGCCGCATCCTCACGGACGCCAGCTCTACCTGAAGCTGCGCGACGATCCCAGCGTGGTTCATACCCTTGAGCTGCCGCAGAAGAAGGAGCCCGCGCCGCGTCGCGACGACAAGCCAGCGCCCAGCGACGCCAGCCGTGATGCGGGCAAACCCGCCACCGAGCCCGCCGCCACGCAGCCGCCGCAAAATGCACCGCCGGCACAAAGCGCGCCTGCGGCACAAAAGCCTTCTCCGGCTCCGGCACCCGCCAACGCACCACATCCTTAAAGCGTCGGCGTCTCCATGATTTGTATGCGGATATTTGTATGCAGATTTACGGCTGGCAGCGCTGCGTAACGATTGCCGTTACGATGGCGATTAGTCGGCGGCCCATCCGCTGCGGTTGGCCGTGGGCGTGGGCATCTCGGCCGGTGCGGCCACTTGCCCGGCGCGCAAATCGGCGCGCAGCTCCCACAGATGCGACAGGTAATCCAGAAAGGTTTTGAGCGTGGCTTTGCTGTGGCCGTTCTGCCGCGCCTGGAAGACGTAGCCGACCTCGCGCACATGGCGCACCCGCGAGCGCGCCAGTACCTCGAGCAGAATCTTGTAGCCACGCGGCGCCAGGGGCACACCGGCGATCACTTCACGACGCAGCACAAAGCAGCCGGCCATGGGGTCGGTGACGCGATCCAGTATCTCCGGCAGAAGAATGCGCCCCAGCCAGCAGGAGGCAACGGAGATCAGCTTGCGCGGCAGATTCCAATTGCCGTTGCTGCCACCGTCGGCGCGGCGGCTGCCCACCACAAGCTCGACATCGTGCTCCATACTATCCAGCAGCCGGGTAATCAGCTCAGGAGGATGTTGCAGATCGGCGTCCATCACGCCCAGCAGCTCTCCATGCGATGCCTGCCAGCCGCGCACCACGGCCGTTGCCAGGCCGCGCTCAACCTTGCGGTGGATGGCTCGAATGTGCGGATCGGCGGCCGCCAGTTCATTGGCCAGCTTCCAGGTACCGTCCGGGCTGTCGTCATCGACAATGATGATTTCGTAGGAGCCGTCCGTGGCGGAGTGCAGCAGAGGGCGCAGGGCATCCACCATCTCCTGGAGGTTGCCATGTTCATTGCGCGTGGGCAGTACCAGTGAGAAGGACACAGACTTGCCGGGCGCCACGGCAGTCACCACAAAGGTGCCGCACGGAGCGGGCGTCAGAATGTTCTCGGGGTTGTCGGTCTTTGCTCGCATGCCTAAGCCCTATTGGAGCATGGGCTAATCCTGGAGTCTATTGAAATCAGTACTTTCGGCGGCTATTTGGAGCAGGAGAGGCCGATACAGAAAAGTTAATAATGACTAAGGCAGGAATGAATCAGCGGTGAATGCGCAACTAAAAGACCGAGCAGACCAGGCACTTCAGGTAGTGCGTCTCCGGCACGTTCAGCAGCACGGGGTGGTCCACGGACTGGGCGCGCTTCTCGATAATGTGCAGGTTGCGCCGCGCATCCAAGGCCGCGGCTTGCAGCATCTGCACAAAATCCGCCTCGCCCACATGGAAGCTGCACGAGCAGGTCACCAGCACGCCGCCGTTGCGCAGCATCTTCAGCGCGCGCAGGTTCATCTCCTTGTAGCCGCGCAGAGCGTCTTCGGCCGTCTTGCGGCTCTTGGCAAAGGCCGGCGGGTCCAGCACAATCGTCTCGTAGCGACGGTCGGCCTCGGCGTACTGGCGCAACAGTGCAAAAGCGTCGGCCTCCACCCACTCGATGGGCTTTTGCTGGTTAGCCAGGCGGTTCTGCTCGGCCACCGTCAGGGCTTCGGCGGAGATGTCCACGGCCGTCACCTGCTCACACCGGCGATTTAGATGCAGAGCAAAGCCGCCCTGGTAGGTGCAGATTTCCAGGGCCTTTCCACGGGCATGGCGCTCGGCGGCGCGGTAGTTTTCGCGCTGATCGAGGAAGGCTCCCGTCTTTTGCCCGGCGCGGCCATCGTAGTGGAAGGTGAGCCCGTTGATGTGGAAGTCGGTCTCGTACTTCGCTTTCTTCGTGCGCGTGTAGATGGCCTGATCCTCGCGCGCGGGCAGTCCTTCCAACTCGCGGATGCGATCTTCCACGCGTTCCAGAATCGTCTGCGGCGCGTAGGCGGCGACCAGCTCCTCGATGAGGATGGTGCGCGCCAGCTCGCGGTCCATGGCCTCGCTCAACACCTGCACGCTCAGCAGGTCGTTGTACTTGTCCACGATGACGCCGGGGACGAGGTCGGCCTCGCTGAAGAGCACGCGGAAGGCATCGGCCTCCGCAACCACGCGCTGGCGATAGGCGATGGCCTGGCGAATGCGGTAGCGCAGCAGGTCAGGATATTTTTCTTCCTCTACCGCGCTGGTGGAGATCATGCGCAGGGCAATCTGCGAGGTGGAGCCGTACAAGGCTGAGCCCCACACCTTGCCCTTCTGATCTTCGACGCGCACCACTCCGCCCGGCTCAGCCAGCTCCACGCGCTCCAGGTCGGAGCGAAAAATCCAGGGATGCCCCGTACGCAGGCGGTTGACGGCATGCGCATTCACCACCACGCGTGCGCTGGCTTTCGCCGCGGAGGGCTTGTCGCTTTTGCGGGGCTTCATGGTGCGGGGGTTCATGGATGCGAAATGGAGCGCTCAGTGTGACTGCCGAAACTTCGCCTATTGCCTGGGCAACTGGTGGCGCAGGTCTTCCAGCACTTCCAGCGGCAGTTGCTCCTTGTGGGTGTCTTCCAGCGTGGCGTCGTCCACAAAAAGATTGCGCGCCTCGCGCATTTCCTCGGCGAATATCTGCGCGCAAACGGCGTTCTTTTCCACGCGCTTTGCAATGGCCGCTCCGGTCTGCGCGTCATAGGCCTTCATGGTGGCCGCGCCCTTGTGGTTGATGAAGACCACAAACGCGCCCGCCGTGCCCAGCGAGGGAACAAACATCCACTCGCGCTCCGCCTGGTGGGCAATGCCCGTGGCGTTGGATGCCAGCTTTTGCACGTTGTGCGCCACCACATAGTGCAGGATGCGTCCGCAACTGTCGCAGTGCACAACCTCTTCGCAGGCCTTCACCCGGGCGTAGGCCTGCGGGCGAATCATCATCTTGCAGGCCGTACAGCGCTGCTCGGTGACCTCGGCCACGGCCGTGCCGCGTGAACGGCGTATGCGGTCGTAGGTGGCAAGCAAGGTTTCATCCACCCTGGCGCGCAGCTTGGCAATCTTGGCTTTGGCCGCTTCGGCCGCCTTCACTTCACTGGAGGAATCGGCCTCGGTCTGCTTCTTCTGAGCCTCGATCGTCACGCTCTCGCTCTTCAGTGCCGCCTCGGCGGCCTTCAGCGTTTCCTGCAAGGCGTCGGCGTTCATCATCACATCGAGGATCTTTTCCTCGTGGCCGGCAATCTCGGCTTCGGCATGGGCAATCTCGCTCAGCAGGGCCTTGTACTGGTCGTTGTTCTTAATGCTGGAGGACTGGCCGCGAAACTTGGTGATCGTGTCGTTCAGCGTCGCGATCTCCTGCTCATGCTGGCGCTTGGTGCTATCGGCAGCCTTGATCGCCGCCTGCGCATCCGCCACGCGCTTGCGCGCCGAGGCCAGTTGCGCGTCAATCGCCGCCAGCTTTTTGGGCAACTCGGAGAGCACAGCGTTGTGCCGCACAAATTCCTGGTCCAGGGATTGCAACTCCACCAGCGTATCCAGCTCTGTTGCCATGCGTCATCCGCCTTTGTTCCGCGCGCTTCAATGTGATTAAACAAGGATTTTATCACGCTGACTGGCCGAAACCCGCATCGGTTGCCGTTTCCCTGCCTTGCCAAGCGCGCGCCGCGCCATGTAATTTGCTCAAAACGCTCTCATCCGGTGGAGGATGCATTGTTCAATCTTCGTTGCCTGTTCGCTCGCTGTTTGTTGACCGCCCCTGTGGCCCTGTTGAGCGTACTAATGCTCTGGCCGGCCACCGCCCGCGCCCAAAGCACGCCCGCCGCTTCACCCGCCACGGCGAAAAAGCCCTTCACCATTGAGGCAATCTACGCCGCACCAGCGCCCGGTTCACGCCCGCCCAGCGGCCTGCAGTGGAGCCCCGATGGCACGCGCCTCAGCTACATCCAGCCCGGCGAAAAGGGTGGACAGGAGTCGCTTGCTTACTTTGACGCCGCCACAGGCAAGAGCGCCACGCTGATACCTGCCGAAAAGTTGGCCGCGCTTGCGCCCTCCACCAGCAAACTTAAGGATGACCGCCAGCGCGAGAACCGCGCCCGCTTTGGTGTGGCCGAGTATCAGTGGGCGCCGGATTCCAATGCGCTGCTCTTTGATGCCCTCGGCCAGCTCTGGCTCTACGATCTCGCCTCGTCCAAAGGCCGCCAGTTGACCCACTCCGACGAGCCGTCGAGCGATCCCAAGTTCTCTCCCGATGGACGCTACATCAGCTACCTGCGCGCGCACGATCTCTACGTGCGCCCATTGGCAGCCGAAGCCAGGGAGATGCGCCTGACTACGGGCGGCACGGCGGCGCTGCTCAACGGCGAGGTGGATTGGCTTTACAGCGAAGAGCTCGACGTGCGCTCCAACTACTTCTGGTCGCCCGACAGCCGCGACGTGCTCTTCCTGCAAAGCGACGAGTCGCCCGTGCCGCAGTACCCCATCGTCAACTGGATGGCTACCCACCCGGAGACCGATCAGGAGCGCTATCCCAAAGCCGGCGACCCCAACCCGCGCGTTCGCCTGATGCTGGCGGCCCTCAAGGGGCGCACGCATGAGATCGCACTGCCGCTCGCCGAGGGCGACTACATTCCGCGCTTCGGCTGGGTGCGCCCGGGGCTGGCCTGGGCCATGGTGCTGAACCGTGCGCAGAACCAGCAGGACCTTTACTTCATTGATGCGCGCAGCGGGCACAGCCGCCGCGTGCTGCATGAAAGCGACACAGCCTACATCGAACTGCACGATCCCATGGGCCGCAACCAGCACCAGGGCATTCGCTTTCTCGATCACGGCGATGAGTTCCTATGGCTGAGCTGGCGCGATGGATTCACACATATCTATCTTTATGGCTTTCACGGCGATCATGCCCTCGACGAGGATGCGCTGCTCGAACGGCAGCTTGATGCCGGTGCCTACGAGGTGGGCAACCTCGCCGCCCTCGACGAGCCCAGCCGCACGGTGTACTTCACGGCCAACAAGAACGATGCTCGCGGTGAGCAGCTCTTCCGCGTCTCGCTGAATGGTGGAGCGGTTGCACTGGTCACCCCTCAGCCCGGCACGCACTCGGCCGTCATGGCCGCCGATGCTCGGCACTATGTGGATACCTACAGCGCGCTCACCTCGCCGCCGCGCATGACGCTCTGCGCCACCGCGGGCGAGTGCCACGAGCTCTGGGCCTCGCACGCATGGGAGGACTACGACACCCTGGCGCCGCAGTTTGTGGACTTCAAGGCCGCAGACGGCACGCTGTTGCATGGTGTGCTGCTGCTGCCGCCTGCGGGCGCGGCAACGGAAAAGAATGGCCGCATTCCTGTCATACTCAACCCATATGGCGGTCCGCACGGGCAGAGCGTGCGCGATAACGCCCGCGCCATGGACGCCTTCGACCAGGTGCTGGCGCATCGCGGCTTTGCCGTGCTCAAGGTGGATAACCGCGGCATGGGTAATCGCGGGCGTGCCTTCGCCCTGGCCGCGCATAAGCATCTCGGCGAGGTGGAACTTGCCGATCAACTCGCCGCTCTCAATCAGGCCCTCACGCGCTTTCCGCAGCTCGATGCCACGCGCGTCGGTTTTTGGGGATGGAGCTACGGCGGCTTTATGACCGGCTATGCCATGACGCACAGCGAGCGCTTCAAGGCCGGCGTCAGCGTAGCGCCGGTCACGGACTGGCACCTGTACGACAGCACTTACACCGAGCGCTACATGGGCATGCCCAGGGAGAACGAGGGTGAGTACCAGGCTACCAGCGTCGTCAACGCCGCACCACGCCTTAGCGGGCGTCTTCTGCTGGTGCACGGCACCAGTGACGACAACGTGCACATGCAGAACTCCATCCAGTTCATCAACGCCATGGTCAACGCCGGACGCCCCTTCGATCTGCAACTCTACCCCGGCAAGACGCACGGCATCGCCGGTCCGCAGGCGCGCACGCACCTCTTCCACCGCATCCTGTGGCACTTTGAGCAGAACCTGGCTAACTGAGTTACGCGGGCAGTAAACGGCCGCAGGAGGTGGACTCCTGCGGCTTTTTCTTTTTGATTTCGCCGCGTGTGCTACATCGTGGGCCGCACTCCGCGACGGTGCCGCAGATAGGCCCAGGCCGAGGCCACGGCCACCAGCACTCCCAGAGCGCCCCCGGTGGCATCGATCGCCGCAGAACTGGTCAACAGGTGCGCCAGCCACAGCAGCGGAACCTGCCACAGCTCCACCACGCGCGTGTAAAATGCGCCCAGTCCACGCATCACCTGGTTCATGTAGAAGTATCCGGCCAGCCCCACGGCTGCGGCCGCCAGCATCGCGCCCCACAGCGGCCAACTCAGCCATGCAATCGGCGTCCGCGTCACCACGGCCGTGCCCGCACCGGCCAGCATGGCCCCCACCAGTGCCGGAGCGATCAGCCACACCAGGTGCTCCTGCTCACCCTGCGCGCGCTCCCACACCTTGTAGGTCGCCGCCCGCGAGCCCAATGCCAGCAGCAGGAAGAAGATTCCACGCCCGGCGTTCAACACCGTGCCGGGCTCGCGCACGGCCTCGGCGGCAAACAGCAGCAACGCCCCGGCCAGCAGGGCCAGCGTGCGTCGCTCGTAGGGTCGCCGCTCGCCGCGCACGTAGGCCAGCAGCAGCGCATCCAGCAGCAGCACCGGCTGCGTCACGCGCCCGCTTAACTGCGCAATGGCGCCGAACCAGCCTGCAAAGGTCAGCCCGCCGGTCACGATTCTCAACAACGCCAGGCGTGGAGCCCGCGGCATCCACTCCACGCTCGGCGGACGCAACACAAGCCCGAGCAGCACCAGCGCCAGCAGCGAGCGCTCCACCAGGATTGTCGCCAGCGAGAGGTGTGCCTGGCGCGCCAGCATCTCCACGCTGATGGTGATGGCCGTCTCGCTCAGCACCATGCCGGCCAGCGGCCAGCGGCGGAAAATCTCAGGCTCGCGCGTCACGTTTATGCGCACCTCATCCTGCAAGCTCTCATCATGAAGATTTCATCCCCCGCAACCATGGCCAGGCCAGGCTGTTGCCGCGCCAATGCGAAGGAATATAGGCACATTTGTGCCTCCATGCGACACATTCGGTAAACCTTAGTAATGACTCAGGTACGCTGGTGCTCGCTTCTTTCTTTGTGTTGCCGTTGAGTCAGGCTACCATGTCGCCGTAGATGGTTCCTGCCTGAAAGATAGGCTTGCGGTTTTTAGGCCAGGACACAGCGTTCTTCCTGCGTTTGCCGTGCCAAGGGGCCTGGAAGCGTGGCTCCATAGAAGTGTGTTGAAAGGGTTTGTATGCACCGTGAGAAGGGTTTCTCGCTGATTGAGTTGTTGATTGTCGTGGCCATCATTCTCATCATCGCCGCCATCGCCATTCCCAACCTTATGCGCTCCAAGATGGCCGCCAATGAGGCCAGTGCCGTGGGATCGCTGCGTACCATCAACAGCGCGCAGGTCACCTACGCTTCCACTTATCCGGCCACGGGATATGCCGCCTCGCTTGGCGCCCTCGGCCCGGGCACCGTGGTGGGCAACACCTCGGCCAACTCCAGCAACGCCGTTCTGCTGGATAGCGTGCTTGGCTGCACCGCGCAGCCCTGCAGCAAGAGCGGCTATTCCTTCAACCTGGTTGCCACCGGAACGCCACCGGCGTATTACAACTCCACGGCCGTGCCCATCACCCCGAACCAGACCGGCACTCGCCGCTTCTACAGCGATGCCACGGGAGTCATCCGCTACAACACATCGGCCACCGCTACCTCCACCGATTCACCCATCCAGTAGCGGCCTTGCAGGTTCACGGCGGTCCGGTCACAACCGGGCCGCTTTTGTATTTGCGGCGTAAAAAAACGGGACGCCGAAGCGCCCCGCAAGGAGAACACATTGGTCGAAGCCTAGTGGACGAGCTTCAGCTCCTCGGTCGCCATCTGGCGCATGATGAACTTCTGCACCTTGCCCGTCACCGTCGTCGGGAAGCTGTCCACGAACTTAACGTACTTGGGCACCTTGAAGCCGGCGATGTTTTCACGGCAGTAGCGCTGGATGGCTTCGGCGTCGAGCTGTTTCCCCTCGTGCGGAATGATCCAGGCCATCGCCTCCTCGCCATATTTTTCGCTGGGCACGCCCACCACCTGCACGTCCTTGATGCCGGGATAGGTGTAGAGGAACTCCTCGATCTCGCGCGGGTACACGTTCTCTCCGCCGCGGATGATCATCTCCTTCAGCCTTCCGGTGATGACCACGTAGCCGTCGGCGTCCATGCAGGCGATGTCGCCGGTGTGCAACCAGCCGTCGGGCTCAATCGTCTTGGCCGTGTTCTCCGCGTCGTTGTGGTAGCCGTTCATCACGTGATAGCCGCGCGTCATCAGCTCACCGTTCTGGCCGTGCGGCACCACCTCGCCGGTTTTGGCGTCGATGATCTTCACTTCCGTGTGCGGCAGGGCGCGGCCCACCGTCTGCGTCTTATGCTCAAAGGTGTCGTCCGTGGTGGTCTGCGTAATCACCGGAGAGGCCTCGGTCAGTCCGTAGCAGATGGTCATCTCCGTGCAGTTCATCTCGCGGATGGCCCGCCGCATCAACTCCACCGGGCACAGCGAGCCGGCCATGATGCCGGTGCGCAGGCTGCTGTAGTCGAAATCCTTGAAGCGCGGATGGCTGAATTCGGCGATGAACATCGTGGGCACGCCGTACACGGCCGTGCAGCGCTCGTCGTGTACCGTCTGCATCGTCGCCAGCGGATCAAAATAATCGGCGGGAATCACCATGGTCGAGCCGTGCGTCACGCAGGCCATGTTGCCCAGCACCATGCCAAAGCAGTGGTAAAAGGGCACGGGAATGCAGACCCGGTCTTTCTCCGTCAGCTTCATCGAATCGCCGATGAACTGCCCGTTGTTGACCACGTTGTAGTGGCTCAACTCGGCGCCCTTGGGTGCTCCCGTGGTGCCGCTGGTGTATTGGATGTTGATGGTGTCCAGATGGGAGAGCGAGGCCTCTCTCGCGCGCAGTTCGCTGAGGGGGAGCTGGTCGCCTTTTTCCAGCATGCCTTGCCAGCTCATCATACCGCTGGGAGCCGTCTGCCCGATGTACACCACCTGCCGCAGCTTGGGCAGCCGCGCACTGTGCAACTCACCCGGCTCGCAGTACTGCAACTCAGGACACAGATGCTGAATCGTCTCGACATAATTGCAGTCGCGGAACTCGTGCTCCATCACCAGGCCCACGCAGCCGCTCTGCTTCAGCGCGTACTCCAGCTCGTGGCTGCGGAAGCGCAGGTTCACGTTCACCATGATGATGCCGGCCTTGGCCGTGGCAAACTGCATCAGCGCCCACTGTGAAATGTTGGTCGCCCAAATGCCCACGCGGTCGCCTTTGACGAAGCCCAGGGCCATCAGCCCGCGGGCCACGCGCTCCACTTCGTCCTTCAACTGGCGCCAGGTGTAACGCAGGCTCTCCTGACGCATAATCAGCGCCGGCGAATCCGGATAGAGATTGGCCATCTTGTCCAGCACCTGGCCAATGCAAAGCTCCTGCAAAGGCGGATGATCCGCCCCGCGTGAGTAACTCAGTGTGGGATCAACAAAAGCTTCACTCATTGAAAAAGGACGCTCCTAATTCGCGCTCCACCAGCCAAATATGCGCGACTTGTTAATAGTAAACGCAAGAGCTATTTGATTTACTTATACTGTTGTGAATTCTAGGAATAGTGCCATCCCCGCCACACTTTCCTCTCCAAAGTGCGCAATAGAGTACAGTGGAAGGGGCCAGCCGGTGGGTAAATGCCGATGTGAAGTGGCATATATGAAGCGTCAAAGTGGCGCAGAGGTGTTCAGGATGAATGACTTAGCCAATATCGGGCAGGAGCGTGTGCGGTGATCCGCCGCTCGGATGTGCTCATCCTGGGTGCCGGGGCTGCCGGGCTGATGTGCGCCATTGAGGCGGGCCGCCGCGGCCGCTCGGTCACCGTGCTGGAGCGCAACAATCGTGCCGGCGCGAAGATTCTCATCTCCGGCGGCGGGCGCTGCAACTTCACCAATATGGACGCCACGGCCTCCAACTATCTCTCGTCGAATCCGCACTTTATAAAGTCGGCGCTGGCGCGTTATACGCCCGCGGACTTTCTCCGCCTGGTGGATCGCCACCGCATCGCTTGGCATGAGAAGGCTCCCGGGCAGCTCTTTTGCGACCGCAGCGCCCAGGACATTCTTTCCATGCTGGAAGAAGAGTGTTTGCGGGCCGAGGTGCGGGTGAACATGAGCGCCAGCGTGCGCGCCGTGCGCCAGAGCGGCGAGCATTTTGTGGCCGAATGCGGCGAGGACGAGTATCGCGCCCGCTCGCTGGTGGTTGCCACCGGAGGCCTCTCCATCCCCAAGATGGGCGCCACGGCCTTTGGCTACGAGCTGGCAAAGCAGTTCGGCCACACGGTCATCGAGCCCCGACCCGCGCTGGTGCCTTTCGTGCTCAGCCCGAAGGATGCCAAGGCCTTCTGCGACCTCACCGGAGTTTCTACCGATGTGGTGATCAGCATTGGACGCCAAAGCTTTCAGGACAAGTTGCTCATCACGCACCAGGGCTTCAGCGGGCCGGCGATTTTGCAGATCTCCTCCTACTGGCAGGCGGGCGAAAAAGTGCGCGTGGACTGGGCTCCGGGCAAGGAGGTGCTTACTCCCATGCTGGCTTCGGCCGCGGGACGCGACGCCGCCACGGCCTTGCAGCGCCTGCGCCAGGTGTTGCCCACCCGCCTGGCCGACCGCTGGATGGAGTTGCTGGCGCTCAAGCGCTGGACCAACGCCGCCATCGAGGAGGCCGAGCGCAAACTGCATCAGTGGGAGTTCACTCCCGCCGGCACCGAGGGCTTTGCCAAGGCGGAAGTCACCGCCGGAGGCGTGGATACCCGCGAACTATCGGCCAAGACCATGGAATCCGTCAAAGTGCCGGGTCTCTACTTCATCGGCGAGGTGGTGGACGTCACCGGGTGGCTTGGCGGATACAACTTCCAGTGGGCGTGGGCCAGCGGCGTCAGCGCCGGAAAAGCCGCATAGCGATCGCAGGCGATGGGCAAATGGTTTTCGCATTGCCAACACCCATCTGCGCCGTGTACCCTTTGGCCCAAATTACAAACGCTACGGCGGCCAGCCCGCTGATGCGATCACCTGTGAGGAGAAAGACGAAAGATGCTCAAGGGATTTCGCGATTTTATTCTGCGCGGCAATGTTGTTGACCTGGCGGTAGGCGTGGTGATTGGCGCCGCCTTTGGCGCCGTGGTCACGTCATTTACCAAGGACGTGCTGATGCAGGCCATCAGCGCCATTGTGGGCAAGCCGAACTTTGACGACATCGTGCTCTCGGTGAACCACACGCCGCTCTTCGTGGGGAAATTTCTCACCGCACTCATCGGCTTCCTGCTGATTGCCGGCGCTGTCTACTTTGCCGTGGTATTGCCGATGAACATGGTGCTGGCCCGCACGAAAAAGCCGGAGGCCCCGGCCGAGCCCACCACTAAGCCCTGCAAGGAGTGCACGTTGGAAATTCCACTGGCCGCCAAGCGCTGCCCCAACTGCACCGCGCAGGTCTAGCCGGTCAGGTTAAAGAGCAGGGAATTACGCAATCGAAAAGCCCCACGGTAATCTACGTGGGGCTTTTCATTTCCTAGCAATATCAAATGGTCTTGCGCCTCGCCACGGCCACAATGGTGGCCACCTCGGTCAGGGCGACAAGCGCGGCTGAGGTCACGCACCAGATGCAGTAGGTCTCCAGGATGTAGGCCTCAACGTAGGTGAGGTAGATGGAGAATCCTACGGCGCCGGTCACCAGCACCAGCGCAAGCCACCAGCGGCGGAAGAAGGCGGCCCCGGCGATGGCCGCATAGCCCAGGATGCCGAGTACGGCGATGGGCAGTCCGCGGCTCTCCGGCTGGCGGAAGGGTGGCGGCGGAAATTCCGCGAAGGGGCTGTGGTTGACCACGCCGCAATCCCAGCGGGTGTTGATGTCACATGGCGCGGCGCCCACGCGGTAGTGTTCGCGGAGCGCGAAGCCGCTGATGACGACTCCCGCCAGGGCAAGGATGACAATAAGATAGCGCATGGAGCCTCCGTGGCCATTGTAACTTCTGCCGTAATGTGAGGCGAGCTTGCGGCACGGCCGGCGCGGGAGTTTTGTCCGCCTCTGCGTCGAAAGCATGGCGAGGCGCATCGAAGACAGTGTAGGATGAGTTTTTACCCCCGGCTGGCGGCGGATGGCACCGCAGGGCCGCATGGTACTTGAAATGGGAGGACGAATGGCAAGCGAAGCAATCTTGGAAGTAACCGATGCGAACTTTGATCAGGAGGTGCTGCAATGCGAGCAGCCCGTTCTGATTGACTTCTGGGCCACCTGGTGCGGTCCCTGCCGCGCCCTGGCGCCCGTGGTGGACGAGGTCGCCAAGACCTACCAGAGCAAGGTGAAGGTTGTGAAGATGGATGTGGATCGCAACCCGGCCACGCCGCAGCGCTACAACGTGCGCGGCATCCCCACCCTGCTGGTCTTCAAGGGCGGGCAGGTGCAGGAGCAGATTGTGGGCTACGTGCCCAAGGAAACCATCGAGCGCGCGCTGGACAAGCTCGCGTAAACCGGCATGCGGGCCGTCCTGCGGCCCACATATAAACGCCTGGCTTCGGCCGGGCGTTTTGCATTGCACCGGGCTGGCTGACACTTTGGTTTCTCTCCGGCCAGGATGGGCTCTTGTCGCCGCAAAATATAGACTGTAGGCTGGAACGGAGCAGTCCAGCCCGAAGCCGCTGTTCGCTTTGCGGGCGGGTGCGTTGTTATAAGCGCCCTCCAGGGAGGAGCGACGTGGCTGTTACGGACTATCGTGAAGTGCTGGAGTCGCTGCCCGGGCCTGCCTGGATCGTGAACAGTCTGCTGCTCCAGGTGGAGTCACGCAACCATCTTGCCGAGGCCATCTCGGCCAGCAACGAATTTTCTCTCCTGTTTGATAAGCCACTGGATGATGAAGTGTTACAGCGTCTGCGCTCGGCCGAAGCCGAGGTGCAGTTTCAGGCCGCGCTCCGGGATCAGCGCGGAATGTGGGCCATCTCGGCCAACCTGCTAGGTGCCAGCCAGGTGCGCTCCGGCGGACGCCGCCTGGTGCTGGCGCAGCCCGTGGCGCGCTTTGACGTGCCCAGCGAGCTGGCTTTCGACGAGCTGCTGGACTCGGCCTTCGACGGCCTTGCAGTGCTCAACTCAGAGCACAAGTTCGTGCAGATCAGCCGCCGCTTCCGGGAGATGTTCGGTTACACGCTGGAGGAGTTGCGCAACAAGTCTCCCATGGTGCTGACGCCGAAGGATCTGGAGCATGAGATTGCCACGGCCAGGGAGCGCTTGGATAGCGGCGGGGTGCACAGCCTGGAGACCAGACGGCGGCGGCGTAACGGAACGCTGATCGATGTGCAGGTCTTTGCCCGCCACATCGCCAACGGACGTTATCGCGGCGGCGTTGTGGTCATGTACCGCGACATCAGCGAGAGCAACCGCAACGCGCGGTTGCGCGCCATGCGCAGCGAAGTCTCGCGCATCCTGACCAGCGCCGGCTCGCTGGAGGAGGTGGCGCGCCGCATGCTGCCGGCCCTGGCCGATGCCCTGCAGTTGGATGTCTCCCGCCTCTGGTTGCAGGATGAGTCCGGCCGCATGGAGTGTTTCTACAGCCACAACGGCCCGGGCTGCGAGTGTGCCAACCGCAACACGGCGGGCGTGCAGTGCGTGATGAATCCCGACTCAGTGGGCCAGTTGCTGCTCCGCGAGTGGTCCAACTTCCAGCCGCCCGCCGCCTGCGCCGGGCAACTGGAGTGTCCGCTGCGCGACGGCATGCAGCACATCGTGCCCATCCTCGATGCCCGGCAACAGTCCCTGGGGGCGCTGGAGTTACTCTCCTCGCAGCGCACGATTGATGAGCATGTTCACCAGGAGTTGCTGGAGGGGATCAGCGCGCAGCTTGGCCAGTTCATTACGCGGGCGCGGGTGGAAAAGGCGCTGGCGGAAAACGAGGCGCGCTTCCTGACCCTGGTGGAAACCGTGCCCATGGCCATCTTCATCCACGCCAACGAAAAGATCGTCTTTGCCAATTCCGCCTGCGAGGTCATCTCCGGTTATAACCGCGAGGAGATTCTCACGCTTCCGCTCGGGCAGCTTTTTCATCCGGAAGACATGATGCAACTGCGCGAGCGGGCAGAAAAACGGCAGGCAGGCCAGGATTTTCAACGCCGCCACGATGCGCGCATCATGCGCAAGGGCGGGGAGGTGCGCTGGGTGGATTATGCCGCCTCGCACATCCGCTTCAACCGCCAGCCCGCCGTGCTGTGCGCCGGCGTGGATGTGACCGAGCAGCGCGCCATGGAAGTGCAACTGCGGCAGACCCAGAAGATGGAAGCCATCGGGAGGCTGGCCGGCGGCATCGCCCACGACTTCAACAACGTGCTCACGGTGGTCAGTTGCTGCGCCGAAACCATCCAGATGCATCCCGATGTGGATGCCGAGGTGCGCCGCGCCGCCGATGAGATCGCCCAGGCCAGCGACCGCGCGGCCGCACTCACGCGCCAGTTGCTCAGCTTCAGCCGTCACAACGCGGTTGCGCCCAAACGCATTGACCTGAACGCGGTGCTGGGCGGCATGGAAATGATCCTGCGGCGTTCGCTTGGCGATGACGTCATCTTCCACCTCCAGATGGAATCCAATCTGGGGCCGGTGATGGCCGATGCCAGCCAGGTGGAGCAGGTGGTGCTGAACCTGGCGGTGAACGCCCGCGATGCCATGCCCCGCGGCGGTCATCTGCGCATCCACACCTGCGGCGTCACCGTGGAGAAGCCTCTGGAGGCGGGCGCCGCTGCTGGCAACTACGTCATGCTCAGCGTCAGCGACAGTGGCGTGGGCATGAGCCCGGAGATTCAGCAGCACATCTTCGAGCCCTTCTTCACCACCAAGCAGCCCGGGCAGGGAACCGGCCTCGGACTGGCAACGGTGTATGGTGTCGTCAAGCAATGCGGCGGATTTTTGAATGTGATCAGCGCGCCCGGCAAGGGCTCTACCTTTGAAGTTTATTTCCCACTGACTCCCGGCACTGCCGCTGAATCCCGGACCGGAGAGGAGAGGTCCAGCCCGCAAGCGCAGGCCTGCATTCTGCTGGTGGAGGAGGAGAGCGACCTGCGCAGTCTGCTGCGCCATGGTCTGGAGCGCGAGGGGCACGAGTTGCTGGAGGCAGGCAGCGCCGCCGAGGCCTTGCAGGTCAACGCCGCGTACACGAGCGCCATCGACTTGCTGGTGACGGACGTGGTGATGGCCGGCATGAGCGGACGCGAACTGGCCGAGCGCCTGTTGATGCTGCGTCCCGGACTGAAGGTGCTGTTCATCAGCGGCCACAGCGGCGAGCGCGTGCTCGAAGGCGGCGAAATCGAAGGGCGGGTGGAGTTTTTACAGAAGCCATTTACTCCGGCCGTGCTGCGCCGACGAATCCGCCAGATGCTGGCCAGCGGATTCAACTGAGGCGCATGACCCGCCCGTGCTAATACTTGCGCAGTACGGCCACCACGCGCCCCTGCACCCGCACGGAATCCGCGGGAACCATGATGGGCTCCATGGCGGCGTTGGAGGGTTGCAGGCGAATCTGGCTGCCCTCGTGGTAGATGCGTTTCAGAGTGGTCTCGGAGTCGCGGACCAGGGCGACGACGATCTCACCTTCACGGGCGCTCTCGGCCTTCTCCACCAGCACATAGTCGCCATCCATGATGTGCTCGTCCTGCATGCTCTCGCCGGTCACCTGGAGGACGAAGACGTCGCGCGCGCGGGTGAAGTCGGTCAGTGAGATGGTCTCCGGCGTCTCCACCTGTTCGATGGGTCGGCCGGCGGCGATGCGGCCCACCAGGGGCAGCTCGTAACTGCTGACTTCCATGGGGCGGGCGCGCTCGGGAATTCCTTCCGGAAGCGGGAGGACATCGATCGAGCGGCTGCGGTTGTAGTCACGGCGCAGCAACTTTTTCGCTTCCAGGTTGTTAATGTGTTTGTGGACGGTGGCCAGCGAGCTGAGGCCCATGGCCGCGCCGATTTCCTCAAACGAGGGGGAGTAGCCGTTATTTTGCACGAACTCCGCGATGAAGTCGTACATCTGGCGTTGCCGCTTGGTTAATGCCATGGCTGCCCTTTCCTTACAGAATCGTGCAGTTCGATTAGTTTGGCGAATAAAAAGCGAAGTGTCAATGGCCCTTCGCCCACAGATGGTGCACTCTTAGGTACCTGCCGGAAGGGGCAATCCAGCAACTGGGGATGTACGCCTTTCTTTCAGGCAGCTTACAATCGCTCTCACAATGGCCGAGGCTGCCAAATTCATTGACCGCGCTGAAAAGCTCCTGGATAAGGGCAAGCCGGAGCTCGCCCTGGCGGAGTTCCGGAGCGCGCTTGAGCTTGAGCCGCAGAACGAGGCGCTGCTGCACAAGGCGGCCGACCTCAGCATGAGCCTGGGGCAGTTGGGCGTCGCCAGTGACATGCTGCGCCGCCTCTTTTCCCGCGCCGTGGACGGCAAAAAGCTGGGCGAGGCCGGGCTGGTCTTCCGCAAACTGCAAAGGCTCAAGGCGCTCGATCCCGAGATGGTGGTGCGCTACGCCGACCTCTGCGAGAGCACCAGCCGACGCGAAGCCGGCGAGGCTTATCGCGTGGCCTTCGAGGAGTTCCAGCGCCTGGGCGACGGTCATCGCGCGCTGGAGTGCATCAGCCGCGCCCTGGAACTCGACCCCAAGCTGGACGACTTCCGTGAGCAGGCGCGCATTGCCGAGGCCATGCATGAGCCGAAGCTGGCGGCCACGGCCCTGGTGCGCCAGGCCGTCATGCTGGAGCGCCTGGGCCAGGATGCCGGGCCCATTTACGAGCGCGCCTTCAGCGACGATCCCAACAACATGGCTGCCCGCCTGGGCTGGGGCCGCGCCCTGCTGGCCGATGGCCGCGCCTCCGAGGCCGTGGACCTGCTGCACCCGCTGGCCAGCTATCCCAGCAGTCCCGACGAGGCGCGCGAGCCCTACGCGCTGGCCCTGCTTGCCATGGGTCGCGTGGAAGACGCCGAGCCCTACGCCTGGGGCCTCTTCGAGCGCAATCCCAAGGAGAACCTCGCCACCCTGCACACGGTAATTGGCGGGCTGCTCGACCGCGGCCGCGATGAACGCGCGCTCGAGCTGGCCCGCAAGCTGGAAGATCACAGCCGCAAGGCCGGCATGCGCGGCCAGTTCATGCAGGACATGGCGCAACTGGCCGACCAGCGCAAGACCAGCATCGCGTTCCTGGAATACCTGGCTGAGATTTACAACAGCGCCAACCGTGAAATCGATTATGCGCAGATTCTCGGCCGCCTGTTTGACGCCTACTTTGCCACCGAGCAGTACGCCCGCGCGCTCGATGCGCTGGATCGCTCGGTGGACATCGATCCCTACGAGGCCGAGCACAAGGTGCGCATGAACAAGCTGGCCGGCCATGCTCCGGAGGAGCGTCTGCAGGTTGTGGCTCGTCGCCTCGGCGTGGCTCCGCCCGAGGCGCTGACGGTCTCCGCCGACGAGGCCGTCGAGGAGAATCCCGCCCCCAAGGTGCTGGAGAACCTGATCCTGCAGGCCGAGATCTTTCTGCAATACGACATGAAGGACCGGGCGATGCAGCAGATCGAGCAGATACAGCGCGGCTTTGCCGGTGAGATTGAAAGCGATCCGCGGGTGCGTCAGCTCTTCATGAATGCCGGGCTGCCGGTGCCGGAGCGCGCCGAAACCGTGGTGGAACGCAACCGCATGGCCGACAGCATGGTGCGCGCCGCCGAGGTCAGCCGCCTCATCGCCCGCCAGACCGATCCCCACAACGTGCTGGTGACGGCCGTCAACCAGATTGGCACCCGCTGGCAGTACAGCCGCTGCCTGGCCGCGCTGGCAACGCCCGGCAAGCCGCCCTCCATGGTGGTGGAGTACTGCTCGCCGGAGGTGGCGAAGAGCGAGCGCGCGGCGATGGTTCGCCTGCTGGCGCTCAGCCAGCGCCTCACCCTCACCGAGCCGGTCTTCCGCGCTGCCGACGTGACCATGGCTGATTCGCTGGCGCCCATCAAGGCCGAGCTGGCGCGCCTCAACATCCACTCGCTGGCCGTACTGGCCATGATCAGCGAGGACAAGACCATCGGTTTGCTGATGGTGCAGCAGTGCGGCGTGCGCCGCCGCTGGTCGCCGGACGATATGGCCCTGCTGCGCTCCCTGGCCGACCAGATGGCAATGGCCGTGCACGGCGCGCGCCTGCGCTCGCTGGTCAGCACCCTGGGCGTGGCCGAGGAGAAGACCGGACTGCTCAAGCGCTCGGCATACCTGGCCGCCGTGGTCAGTGAACTGGGGCGGCAAAAGGAGACGGGCGATGCCAGCGGAACCCTGGCGCTGCTGCAGGTCAGCATGTTGACCTCGCAGAGTGAAGACGAGTTCGCCATCTCAGAGATGACCCGCACCCTGCGCAGCATGGCGCAGGATGACGCCATGAGCTTCCGCTACGACCGCGACACGGTTGCCCTGCTGATGCCGCACGCGCCCGCCGCACAGGTGGAGATGCTGGTGGAAAAGCTGCGTGAGGCCATGGACCCGATCGGGGTAACCATCACGGCCGGCATTGCGCAGGCCGCCCCGAATAACGGCTACGAACCGGAGGACCTGGCCACCGAGTGGGTGAATCGCGTGGCGCGTGCGCTGGTCAAGGCCGCGACGGTGAATGAGCGCGTCAGCGTCCTGCCGCCACAGTCCTTGCCGTCCTAGTTCCGCTCCCCCGCTGCGTGCTACACTACCCCCGCTGAACGTTCGCTATTTCCCCATTCGGCGGTTGAAACATGCCAACCAGTGCGATTTTGCAGCGCTTCCGTGATGCTGTTTCCCGGTATCCGGAACGGGATGCCATCATCGGCACCGACTACACGATCACCTACTCCGAGCTGGAGCGCCGCGCCGCCAGCGTGGCTCGCCGCATCACGGAGCGCACCACCGGGCCAACCGTGGCTCTTCTCTACCAGAACAAGCCGGAGTTTGCCGCGCTGCTGCTGGGCGCCCTGTGGGCCGGCAAGACCGTGGCCGTGCTGCCTACCCTGGCCCCGCCGCCGCTGCTCAAGCTGATGTGCATGGAGACCGGCGTCGATCTGATCATCACCGGCGAGGAGTTCGTGCCGGCCCTGACCGCCGTGGCAATGTCCTGCTGGATTGGCGATGCCAGCCCGGAGTTCGCACCCGCGCAGGTGCCAGTGCAGCCGGTGGCCGCAGAGGTGGCCGTGCTGCTTTACACCAGCGGCACCACCGGCCGCCCCAAGGCCGTCGCCCTCAGCGAACAGAACATCCTGACCAACGTGGAAGGATGCATCGCGGCCACCGGTTTTGACGACAAACAGGTGATGCTGGCCATCCTGCCACTCTTCCACGCCTACGGACTGACGGTCAGCACGCTGCTGCCATTGACCACCGGGGCCAGCGTCGTGGTGCCGGAAAAGTTCATTCCGCGCCAGGTGCTGCAACTCATTGAGAAGCATCGCATCAGTTGCCTCATCGCCGTGCCCGCGCAGTATCGCGTGCTGGTCAAGGAGCCCCTGCCGGTGGACGCCAGCTCCCTGTGGCTGTGCATCGCCGGAGCCGAGCGCCTGCCGGAGCAGGTGGCCCGCGAGTTCCAGGCGCGCTTCAACCGTCCGCTGGTGCAGGGTTACGGCACCACGGAGCTTTCTCCGGTGGTCAGCTTCAGCCCCGCGGAAGATAACGCACTCGGCTCGGTGGGCCGTCCGCTGCCCAACATCCAGGTCACCATCCGCGACGATAACGATCAACCGCTGCCCACGGGCGAAATTGGCGAGGTCTGCGTCAGCGGCCCCTCGGTCATGCTCGGCTACCTGGGTGACCGCGATGCTACCAACCGCAAGGTTCGCCAGGGCGTGCTGCATACCAGCGACAAGGGCTTTCTGGACAAGGATGGCTACCTCCACCTGGTGGGCCGCGCCGACGATCTGGTCAAGGTGAGCGGCGAAAAGGTGTACCCGAGCGAGGTGGAAAACGCTCTGGAGACCATTGACGGCGTCGAAGAGGCGGCCGTCGTCGCCATCCCGGATGAAAAGCACGGCTCGCGCCTGGAGGCCTACGTGCAACTGCGCCAGGGCATCCAGTTGGACGAGCACCAGTTGCGCTCCGCCTGCCGCGAGATGCTGGAACCCTACAAGATTCCGCGCGGCTTCCACTTTGTTGGGCAGATGCCACGCACCATGACCGGCAAAACCGATAAACGCTCACTGCTGACGGCGGCGGGGTAAGGGCGGGTTTCAAAGTTTCAAGGTTGCAAGGTTTCAAAGACAAAGGGCTGGGGTGAGCGATCATCCCGGCCCTTTTGTTTTGAATTCTTTGTGCGCAGTGCAGCCGTCTATCTTAGTTTTTGACCACCACGCAGTTGTTACCCGCCAGCGGAATCACGGCCACCTGCTTATCTGCAAAGTACTCCTGAAAGGCCTTCACCACGCCATCCAGGTAAGGGTAGTCATGCGACAGGATGATTCCGCCGGGGTTCATTCGCGGCCAGAAGAATTGCAGGCCGGCCAGCGTGCTGTCATATATATCCACGTCAAGGTGCACAAAGGAGAAGGTGGCATTCTCCACCGCTGGTGTCACGCTCTGGGGAAAGAATCCCGGATGGAAAGTGATACGTCCGGCATGCGTGGCAAGGCGTGCACGTACGGCTTCCAGCGGAGAAGCATAGTCACCCTGGTCGAGTTTGCCCTCACCAGATGGCAGCCCGGCAAAGGTGTCAAACAAATACAGATGTCGGGTGGGGGAGGACGCTGCTAGCATTATCGCTGCCGTGCCACCCTGGAAGACTCCAAGCTCGGCCATCTCACCTGGGATGGTCTGGCTGGCCCGCACAGCATTGAACAGCTCGACACACTCTAGCGGGGTGGTAACTGTGCTGGCCAGTTGCTTGGCCCGCCGTGCTACCTGCATCGCCTCACTCCGCAGAGGATGGCGGTAGTTCGCAAGCCCGTACGAGGCTTTTCCCAAGAGGTCATGCATCATTAGCTGAAAGCTGTTGGTCAGGTTTGTCAGAAGTTGCATGGTTGAGGCAACTGGGCTTTCTTATTGCGGCGTCTGATTCCTCATCAGTTTACCAAATAGATGGGTTGCCCGGGAAAACAGGGAACCAATCGCCCGGAGCCCGCGTATCATTTCACCGGAGGCTAAGGCGATGTTCTTCCTTCTGTGGCTGATTTTGCTTTTCTTCTGCTGGCCGCTGGCACTCGTGGCCCTGGTGATGATTCCCTTGCTGTGGCTGCTGCTGTTGCCGCTGCGCATCCTCGGCTTGGCCATCCACGCCCCGCTGGTCATCCTGTGGACGCTGGTGCTGCTGCCCTTTGTGCTGCTGCGCGGGCCGCGCCACACGCACCACTACTACTATGCCCAGGCCTACCCGCCGCCTCCGGGATACCCGCCGCCGGGACAGTACCCTCCGCCCGGATACGGCCCGTACCGTCGCTGGTAACGGCCTACTGCGGGGTTGCCCCGCACAGCGCCTGTCCGGTGTAGCTCTTCTTCACCCGCGCCACCTGCTCGGGAGTTCCGGTGGCCACCACTCGTCCGCCGTCCTCGCCGCCCTCGGGGCCGAGGTCAATGATCCAGTCCGCGTTGCGGATGACGTCCAGATTGTGCTCGATGATGATGATCGAGTTGCCCAGGTCAGTCAGCCGGTGCAGCACTTCGAGCAGCCGGGCCACGTCTTCAAAGTGCAGGCCTGTCGTCGGCTCGTCCAGCAGATAAAGCGTGCGTCCCGTCTGGCGTTTGCTCAGCTCGCGCGCCAGCTTGATGCGCTGTGCCTCTCCGCCGCTGAGGGTCACCGAAGATTGACCAAGGTGAATGTATCCCAGGCCGACATCCACCAGCGTTTGCAGCTTCTGCCGCGCCTGCGGAATGTTTTCCAGCACCGTGAGCGCCTCGCTGATCGGCGTATCCAGCAGGTCGGCGATGCTGTGTCCCCGGTAGTGCACGGCCAGCGTCTCACGGTTATAGCGGCGCCCTCCGCAGACCTCGCACAGCACGTACACGTCGGGCAAAAAATTCATTTCAATGCGGCGCTGGCCCTCGCCCTGGCAGGCCTCGCAGCGGCCGCCCGGGACGTTAAAGCTGAAGCGTCCCGCCTTGTATCCGCGCTCGCGAGATTCCGGCAGCATGGCATAGATCTCGCGAATCTGGGTGAAGACTCCGGTGTAGGTGGCCGGGTTCGAGCGCGGCGTGCGCCCAATGGGGGATTGATCGATGCGGATGACCTTGTCGATCTCCCCGGCGCCGGTGATCGTCTTGTGCGCGCCGGGCTCCTGCCGCGAGCGGTAAATCTTCTGCGCCAGCGCGGCGTACAGAATGTCATTCACAAGTGTCGATTTACCGCTGCCGCTCACGCCGGTCACCACGGTCATCACGCCCAGCGGAAAGCTGACGTCGAGGTTCTTGAGGTTGTTGGCCCGCGCGCCCTGCACGCAGATGGCGTTTCCGTTTACCTTGCGGCGCTCGTGGCGCACGGGGATGGTGCGGCGTCCGCTGATGTACTGGCCGGTCAGCGACTGCTCGCAGGCGGCGATCTCCGCTGGCGTTCCGGCGGCCACCAGTTCTCCGCCGTGTTTGCCCGCTCCGGGACCAAGGTCGATGACGTAGTCGGCGCGCCGGATGGTCTCCTCGTCGTGCTCCACGATCAGCACGGTGTTGCCCAGGTCGCGCAGGCTCTCCAGCGATTGCAGCAACTTCTCGTTATCACGCGCGTGCAGGCCAATGGAGGGCTCATCCAGCACGTACAGCACGCCGCGCAGCCGCGATCCAATCTGCGTGGCCAGCCGGATGCGCTGACCCTCGCCACCACTCAAGGTGGCCGCCGAGCGATCCAGCGACAGGTAACCGAGGCCTACGCGCGCGAGGAAGCCGAGACGTTCGCGAATCTCCGCAACCACGCGCCCGGCAATCTTTTCCTCGCGCTCATTCAGTTCGATGCCGGCGGCCGACTCCACCGCGCGGCTGATGCTGAGCGCGGCAAAGTCCGCGATGCTGAGGCCGTTGACCCGCACGGCCAGGCTCTCCGGACGCAGCCGCCGCCCCTGGCACACTGTGCATGGCGTGGCGCTCATGTACTGCATCAGGTACTCGCGATAGGCCTCGGTGGTCACCTCGTCCATCGTCTGTTTATGAAAGGCGAGGATGCCCTTGAAGCCCGTGCGCGCGCGCCGCGCCGGGTCGCCGTAAAGCAGAAACTTCTGCTGCTCCTCACTCAACGTTTCGAAAGGCTCACTCAGGCGGATGCCCTTCTCCTCGGCCGCCCTGCGCACCATGCTCTGCAATGTGGCGGAGCCCGCACCGGGTCCAAGCCCGCCGTCAAAGAGCGGCTTCGACCAGTCCACAATGACCTTTGCCGGGTCAAAGTCATAGCGCGAACCCAGCCCGCTGCACTCCGGGCAGGCGCCGTAGGTGGAGTTGAAGCTGAACGAGCGCGGCTCCAGTTGCGCCACGCTGATGCCGCACTCCGGGCAGGCCAGGCGCGAGCTGTAGAGCTGCTCTTCGCCGCCCACCACGCTCACCACCACCAGTCCGCTGCCCAGCTTCATGGCCACGTCCACGCTGTTGCCCAGGCGCTTCTCAATGCCGGGCTTCACCAGCAGGCGGTCCACCACAATCTCGATGGTGTGGTTGCGGCGCTTGTCCAGCTTGATCTCTTCTTCAATGGAGCGCAGTTCGCCATCAATGCGGGCGCGGGTAAAGCCGTGTGCGGCAAGTTTTTCCAGTTCGCGGGTGAACTCGCCCTTGCGGCCGCGCACGATGGGCGCCAGTAACATCACTCGCGGCTCGCTGCCCGCCTCGCTGTTGCGCGCCAGGTCGAGGATACGGGTGGTGATCTGCTCCGCCGACTGGCGGCTGATGGCCTTTCCGCACTGCGGGCAATGGGGAATGCCGATGGAGCTGTAAAGCAGCCGCAGGTAGTCGTAAATTTCCGTGATGGTACCAACGGTCGAGCGCGGACTGCGCGAGGTGGTCTTCTGCTCAATGCTGATGGCCGGGCTCAGGCCGTCGATGGCGTCCACGTCGGGGCGCTCCATCTGGTCCAGGAACTGCCGGGCGTAGGCGGAAAGGGTCTCCACGTAGCGGCGCTGGCCCTCGGCGTAGATGGTGTCAAAGGCGAGCGAGCTTTTGCCGCTGCCGCTCAGCCCGGTAATCACCGTCAGCGTATTGCGCGGGATGGCAACGTCGATGTTCTTCAGGTTGTGCTGGCGCGCGCCGCGCACCGTGATGTTGCGGATGCCCATCGTTTGAGGTTTCCGCTGAAAGGCCCTCCACCCCCGGCGCCGCGGGCCGCCAAGGCTGGCGGAGTGCCGTCGGTCGCCCACCCGGAGCAGGGAAGACAGTTCAACCAATGTATCTTATTTGGCAATAGCGGCCGGGGTCAATCCGGGCAATAGTGGTCAGGACGGATGTAGATTGCCGCCGGTTCATGAATTTTCGGTTTCGGCGTGCGCCAGCTCACACCACGGCGCGCCGGGCCGGTATAGGATAAAAAACAGGGGCGGAAGTTGCCGCCATGCGCCGGGTACTCACCGCGGCGTGGAAGGGGTTGGGTTCGGGTCTGTGATCTCGTTGTTCATGTCGCTGGTAATGATTGCGGTGGTTGTGCTCTCGCTGGCCTTTGGCGTGGTGCTTGGTTACGCCATCATCTTCGGAATCCTGTATGTCTTCGACCGCAGCCGCCGTGCTTCCGTCCTGCCGGTCACGCGCGTGCTCCGCTCCTCCGCCGGCAGCGACTAACCTCCGGCCGCGCGCAACAAAACGCGCTCCCCGCGGAGCGCGCCTGGCATCTCAAATTTCCTTGTCAAAAGCCTAAAGTTTTTTGTCCTGCTCCAGCGGTGCTTACTGCGGCTGCGGCCGGGACTGGTTGCGCAGCTCCTGGTAGATCTGCTCCACCGACTTCGGCGCGTCGGGCGGCATGATGCCTTCCTTCTGCGCTGTCGGGGTCACCTCCAGGTTCAGGGGCTTCACGTCGTGCGGGGGAATCTCCTCCGGCTCCGCTTCCTCTTCAGTCTCTTCCTTGGGAGTCTCTTCGGCTCTCTTGATCGCGGGCAGGTTCCTGGTCGGCTCAGGTTTTGTGGCCGCGGGTGTTCCCATGCTCTCCTTGGCCTCGCGTCCCGCCGGATTCAACACGATACGGCTGATCGCTTCCGGGTGGCCGCTATCGCCCAGGATGATGTAGTCGTAGGGCGTGCCCTCCAGCAGTGCGGTCAGCACCTGGTCGGGTTGCCCGGGGCCAAGGTGGATGGCGACGCGTTCGGTGGGCGTGGGGCCATCCAGGGTCGCGCCCATTGCCTTCTGCACACCGCTCAGCACGTCGCTCAGGGTGGAGTTCGGCGCGTCAATCGTCAGCATGCCGTCGGCCAGGGTCACGCTGGGTTTCACCGCGGGTTCGTTCATCAGCCAGGCGGGCAGCGGCGGCTGCTCCTGCGCGGGCAGGGGCTGCGCCTTGACCACGGCCTTCGATGCCGGTTTGTAGTGACGCGGTGCAGCCTTTGGCGCGGGCTTCGCCTGCGGCCGGGTTGCCGCAACCTTGGGCGCATCCGGCTTGACGGGCGTGTCGGTGGCGCGAAGCGGTGCCGACACGGACAGCAGGCAGGCGGCTACCAGCAGGGCTTGCAGCAATCGTGCGCAATGTGTGTGCCGGCCTCGGTCTAGCATCATGATCTCGTTTCCGGTGGGCCGGGTAAAAGCTGCGCCGCGGCCAATGCGAGGATTTTACCTTGTAAGCGCTTCCGTGTGCAGAGAGTGCCGCTGTCGGCGATTGCGAATCTGTTGCCTGCTCACCGGCGGCCACCAGAAAAAGGAACGCGACTTGCCAGGCTGGTATTGCCGCATGCCGGTCTCGGCTACCACATCTGGAGCACGCGCGGTTCAAACCTCTGCAGGCCCAGCAGATGCAAGGCTTCCGGCAGGGAGCGGACAACCTCCACGTCAGAGCGGGTTCGGCTGCCCATGCCTTCAAACATTCTTGTCATGCCAAAGGCTAGATCCTGCGGTGCCACCACCATCCGTCGAAAATCGTCTGGAACAAGCGGAGGATTCCCTGCCAGCGCCTTCACCCCGGCGGGGGTAACCTCAAACGACGCCACGTCGCTGAAATCAGAGATGCTGGAGACCGGGCCATGCTCGGCGATCCATTCGCGCACCATATGGTAGCGATCCAGAAGAACCTGGTCGTCGAGAATGTCTTCAAAATGAATGTATAGGATGCGAGCCTTGTCATCCCAACTCAGGAATTCGCCCATAAATCCCCCAACTAAACGCAGATTCTATCGGACGAGATATATCTACCCTCGTTTTGCATTGGGGGGAGGAAAGCCAACGACAGTGTATGAGCCAGCTTGCAGTATCTCAAGCGGAAATCATCGCAATTGTCATTGCCGCAAGGAATTCCCCATACCGGCCCTTTCTACGCGCCGTTATAGTGAAAATACTTCTGGGTTACATTCGCATCGCAATGCTTGACTTCCCGAATGGTCACGCTAGAATACCTTCACCCGCCACCATGGCGGAGTAAATCACATATGTCATCGGCACAGAACCCAGCTAATCCTCGGCCGCCAGCCGGCGGCTCACCCGGCCCTTGCCGTCATCCGCGTGTGCAGATTGTGGCCCGCGAGGAGGACTCCGAATTCGTTGAATGCCTGGACTGCCGCGAGGTCTTTGAGAGCAGCGAATTCAAGGATATGGAGATCGAGGACAAGGCCTTCCCCGAGGAGTAACTACTTCCCATTCCGATACTTGCCCACCCCTGCCCGTGCCGGGGTTACTTTGGAATGCTCTATGTCTTTCAAAATGCGGGCAGATGCTGTTCTTTGGGGTATCATCACGGTGGCATGGAAACATAGCCAGGGGTAGTAATTGTGACAGGAGCAGTACCCAAAACCGCGTTGGTCGTCGATGACTCGATGCTCATCCGCCATAGCGTCTGCCGCTTTCTTGAGGAGCGCGGCTTTGTCGTGGAATCGGCCACCAATGGCGTGGAAGCCCTGGAAGTGCTCGCCAACTTCGTCCCCGACATCATCATCACCGACCTCAGCATGCCGCGCATGGGTGGCATGGAACTGGTCGAGCGCGTTCGCCAGATGGAGATCTTCGCCAGCACGCCCATCCTGGTGCTGGCCGCACGCCGCAGCGCCGGCCAGATGGCCAGCGAACTGCCCTCCGGCACCGCCGCCGTCATATTCAAGGATATCGATATCGAGTTGCAGTTAAGCCGCGCCCTATACGCGACCATGCCCGCATAAGCGAGTTCCCCTCCAACTGCGCCGCACTTCAGTCACATGGAAAACCAGAAGATAAGTTGCTCGGGGGTTCCCCGTCCCGCCGCGGAATTGCTATGCTGATGAGTCATAGCATTTTGTTTGCATAGTCCCGGGGTTCGCACGTGCCAGATCACACCTCAGAGACATCGGTTCTGCTGGGTTCGCTTTACGAAGCGGCAACCCAGCCCGAGTTGTGGCCCGAGTTTCTGCGCAGTGCCAGTCAGCTTTTTCAAGCGGAAAATGCAGCGATTGTGCAACATGCTCCCATGAATGTGAGCACGATTGTGTGTGCCGATTTCGGATTGGATACGGAGACCGCGCGCGCCGCCGAACACTTCAGCCGCATCGATCCCTGGATGCACGAGATACTGAAGCACCAGCGCCACGGCTTTTACTGCGGCTCACCCGAAGACGAGATGCCGCTGGAGCAGTTCCGGCGCTCCCGCGTTTTTCACGATTTTTACCGCAAACATGGCATCGAGTGGGCGGCGGCGGCCCTCATCTTTAACGAGGATGGCGCAATGCCGGGCCTGGCCCTGGGCCGTGCTCCTGGCAAACCACCCTTCAGCCCCACCGACAAGGCCCGGCTGCGCGAACTGGTGCCCCACCTCGAACGTGTCTTCCGCATCCAGCGCGAATACCTCTCACTGCGCGAGCGTAACGAGGCCGGCCAGCACGCGCTCGACCTGATGGGCGCCGCCACCCTGACTCTGGATGCCGTGGGCCGCGTACTCAGCATCAACCGCCGCGCCCATTCCCTGATTGCCGATGGCGTTGTGCTGCGCATGGAGCAGCGCCGCCTGCTGGCCACCACCCGCCAGCAGCAGCGAGCCCTGGATAACTGCCTGCTCAAGGCCTGTGCCTGCGGCGCCGGCAAGTCCAGCGATCCGGGCGATGGCGCCCTGGTGCTGGAAAGCCCGCAGGGCCGCACCATTTATCTCTCTGTGCTGCCCTATCAGTCCTCCGGCGCGCCGCTCGATGCGCGTGCCGCCGCCCTCCTGTTTTTGACCACGCCGGAGGAGCAGGGACAGGGCGAGCACCGCCTGTGGCACAAGATGTTCAGCCTCAGCCCGGCTGAATGCCGCGTGGCGGAGATGATGAAACAGGGCATGGAAGCCAACGAAATCAGCGACGCCATTCGCATCAAGGTGGACACCGTGCGCTACTACCAGAAGTCCATTTACCGCAAAACCGGCACACGCGGACAGGGCCCCTTATTGCGCCTGCTCACCCGCCTGCCCTCCTCGCACCTGTAAACACATACTTCTGTATAGAATTGCTCACTTCGATATTTATTCCCAAAACGGCCCCAAAAAACCTCCCATTTGGGGGGTATTCAGCCCCGCAAAGGCCCCCTACTATCGCTTGCAGGGTCAACAAGAGGGTTTGCCTCCGGGGGAGGAGTTCTAACCTTCAAGTGGGCCTGGAGCGTATCAATTTACGGCAAGGGTAGCCTGCAAAGGCTGCCCTTGTTTATTTTGCGCTGCATTTGAGCCTGTTTTTATGCGGTTGCTGTGCAGATTGCGTGCGCTGCTTACTAAAGACGGTTGCAGTCAGCGCAGCGTCAGGTTGGCTTCGGCCGTCAAATCCAGTCCCGCAAAGTCCTCGGCCAGCCACTTGGAATGTGCCGCCGCGGCCACCATGGCGGCATTATCGGTGGACATGGCGCGCGAGGGGAATCGGGCGACAACGCCCTGTCCTGGCGCATGGCGTTCAAAGCTCTCGCGCAGGGCGCTGTTGGCCGCCACGCCGCCGGTCACAAGCAGGGTGCGCACGCCGAACTCCTCGCAGGCGGCCAGCGTGCGCCGTGTCAGGTCGCCCACCACGGCAGCCTGGAAGCTGGCAATCAGGTCCAGCGTCTGGCCATCGCAGTGCGCCAGCAGTTGCTCGTCGGTGGGCCGCTCCAGGGCCAGCAGGGCGTGGCGCCGCCGCTCAATGGCCTCGAATATCTGGTGCGTTTCCACATAGCGCAGCACCGCCGTCTTGATGCCGCTGTAGCTGAAGTCAAAGCGCGGGCCGTTATCTTCCGACGCTCCGCCGCGCTTGGAGGGCTGGCGCGCGTGGTGTTTCATCTGCGCAAAGGTAAAGGGCACGGCCTTCGGGTTGCCGTGGCGGGCAAGGCGGTCAATCAGCGGACCGCCGGGATAGCCCAACCCCAGCAGCTTGGCCGTCTTGTCAAAGGCCTCGCCGGCGGCGTCGTCGCGGGTGTGGCCCACGTTGCGGTAGCGCCACTGCGCGCCCGCCTGCTCCGCCAGAAAAAGATGCGTGTGTCCTCCGCTGACCACCAGCGCCAGCAGGGGGAACTCGACCTTGCCGTGGCGGCTGTGCTCCAGCAGCACGGCGTGGATGTGGCCTTCCAGGTGGTTGACCGCGATCAGCGGTTTGCCCAGCGCCCAGGCCAGCGACTTGGCAAAGCAGACTCCGGTCAGCAACGCTCCGGCCAGCCCCGGGCCGCTGGTCACGGCCACGGCGTCAAGCTCTTCCTGTCGCATGCCGGCTTTTTCCAGCGCCGCCCGAGTCACAGGCAGCAGGTTGCGCAGATGCTCGCGGCTGGCCAGCTCCGGCACCACGCCGCCATAGGGCGAGTGCGTCGCAATCTGGCTGGCGACCACCGAGCTGATCAGTTCGTCGCCGCCGCGCACGATGGCTGCGGCCGTCTCGTCGCAACTGCTCTCCAGCCCCAGGATGGTGGCGCGCGTGGTCATGCATCCAGCATAGCGCGTTCGCATCTACGAGTTAAGCTCTACAATGTCCTCATGCAGCGTCAGGCGGCGGTGGTTGCGGTGGAAAGGTTGCGCGCGGCGGGGCACCAGGCCCTGTGGGCTGGCGGATGCGTGCGCGATCTGCTGCTGGGCCGCGAACCCTCGGACTACGACGTTGCCACCTCCGCCCGTCCCGACCAGGTGATTGCCCTCTTTGCCCAGACCTTCGCCGTGGGTGCACAGTTCGGCGTGGTGCTGGTGCCATTTAATGCGCTGGGCCAGCCTGAAGCCAGCGGACACATTGAGGTGGCCACCTTCCGCGCCGACGGAGCCTACCTCGACGGCCGCCATCCGGAGAGCGTGCTCTACACTAACAGCGCGCAGCAGGACGTGGCCCGCCGCGACTTCACCATCAACGGCCTGCTGCTCGATCCCCTGAGCGCCCATCCAAACAGTCCGCACGGTGAGCTGCATGACTTTGTCGGCGGGCGCGAGGACATGGATCGCGGCATTATCCGCGCCATCGGCGAGCCCGCCCGCCGCTTTGCCGAAGACAAGCTGCGCATGCTGCGCGCCGCCCGTTTTGCCGCGCGCTTCGGCTATCGCATCGAGGAGCGTACCGCCGCGGCCATCCGCGCCCACGCCGCGCAAATCCACCAGGTCAGCCGGGAGCGCGTGCGCGACGAGCTGACCAAGATGCTGACCGAGGGCCGCGCCCGCCGCGCCTTCGAACTGCTCGATGATCTCGGACTGCTGGCCGAGGTGCTGCCGGAGATCACGCGCATGAAGGGCGTCGAGCAGCCGCCACAGTTTCATCCTGAAGGCGATGTTTTTACCCACACGCTTTTTCTGCTGGAAGGGCTGCCCGCTGGTTGCCCGGCCACGCTCGCCTGGGGAGCCCTGCTGCACGATGCGGGTAAACCCGCGACATTTCGCGTTGCACCGGATCGCATTCGCTTCGACGGCCACGTGGAGATTGGCTCGGCTATTGCCGCCGAGTTGATGACCCGCCTGCGCTTCAGCAATCGCGAGCGCGCGCAGGTACTGGCGCTGGTGGAAAACCACATGCGCTTTGCCGACGTGAAAAAGATGAAGGACTCCACCTTCAAGCGCTTTGTCCGCCTTGAAGATTTCGACGAGCACCTGGCGCTGCATCGTCTGGATTGCCTTGCCAGCCACGGCCAGCTCGACCTGTACGACTACACGCGTGAGCGGTTGGCTTCACTGCCCGCGGAGTCTGTTCGTCCGGCCTCGCTCATCAGCGGACACGATCTGATTGCCGCAGGCTTCGCCCCCGGTCCGCGCTTTGCCCAAGTGCTGGCCGCCGTGGAAGACGCGCAACTCGATGGCACGGTCCACACCCGCGAGGATGCGTTGGCGCTGGCCGCGCGCCTGCTGGCGGAAGGGTAAGCCGCCACATCCATCGCGCCCGGCCTCCGCTATAATTGTTCGATGGAGAAGGCCTCCCACACATTGCAGCGCCTTATGCTGGCCGCCCTGCGCCGCGTGCCTGCCGCCGAGCTGCCCGCCGCGGCCTGGGACTTCGCCGCCGGGCAAAAGGTGGCGGAGAAGACGCGCGTGGTCGGATGCACCGAGGGCATCCTCACCGTCGAGGTGCCGGACGTGCGCTGGCGCGCGCAGTTGCAATCCATGGCGCCGCAGTTTCTCAGCCGCATGGCGGAGCTGATTCAGATTGAGCGCATCGAGTTCACCGTCAAGGGTGGCGCCGAACCCGAGCGCAATCCTCTGCGCAACAAGTCCACACAATGGGGAAGAAGGAACGCATGAAGGTCACTGAAAAGGACGTCGCCTACGTCGCCGATCTCGCCAACCTGGAGCTGACGCCCGATGAGAGCCGGCACATGGTGGACGATCTCAACTCCATCCTCGGCCACATGGACCAGCTCAACCGCCTGGACACCTCGGGCGTCGAGCCGCTCGCGGAGCTGGTCTCCAGCTTTGCGCCCGCAGGCAGCGAAGATTTCTCCTACGCGCAGCGCGCCGACGAAGTCCGCCCCGGTCTTACTCGTGAGAATGCGCTGGCCAACGCTCCCGACACCGACGGCACCTGCTTCCGCGTGCCCAAGGTCATTGAGCGTTAAGGAGAGGATGACGCGATGAATACAAAAACGTTGACCATCGGCGAAGTCCACAGCAGCCTGCGCGAGGGCCGCACCACCGCAACCGCCCTCGCGGAATCCTACCTGTCGGCCATTGCCGCCCACGATGCCGAGATTGGCAGCTACCTCACCGTCACCCGTGAGCGTGCGCTGGCCAAGGCCGCGCAGATTGACCACCTCGTCGAAAAGGGCGATCCCTTGCCGCCGCTGGCGGGCGTTCCGGTGGGCATCAAGGATGTGCTGATGACCGCTGGCGTTCGCACTACGGCGGGCTCAAAGTTTTTGGATAAGTTTGTCGCCCCATACGATGCCACCAGCGTCGCGCGGCTGGAGTCGGCCGGCGCCGTCTGCCTGGGCAAGCTCAACTGCGACGAGTTCGCCATGGGTTCGTCGAATGAGAACTCCGCCTTTTATCCCGTGCACAATCCGCATGACACAACGCGCGTTCCCGGCGGCAGCAGCGGAGGTTCGGCGGCCAGCGTGGCGGCGGGCTTCGCCGTGGCCACGCTCGGTTCAGATACCGGCGGCAGCATTCGCCAGCCCGCGGCCTTTTGCGGAGTGGTCGGCGTGCTGCCCACCTACGGACGCGTCTCGCGCTACGGCCTCATCGCCTTTGCCAGCTCGCTCGATCACGTCGGCCCCCTGGCGAACACCGTCGAGGATGCGGCCACCGTGCTCGGCGTCATCTCCGGGCGCGACCCGCTGGATTCCACCTCGGCCGCCGCGCCCGTGCCGGACTTCGCCGCCGAATGCGGGCGCGATGTCAAAGGCTTGCGCGTTGGCTTGCCCAAGGAATATTTCAGCGCCGGGCTGGACACGGAGATTCGCAACTCAATCGAGCGCCAGGTGGACGGCCTGCGTGCAGCCGGTTGCGAGATCGTTGAGATCACGCTGCCGCACACCGAATACGCCATTCCCGTTTACTACATCGTCGCCACAGCCGAAGCCAGTGCTAATCTGGCGCGCTTTGATGGCGTGCGCTACACCTCGCGCTCCACGCAGGTGAAGACCCTGGCCGACATGTATCGCAAGAGCCGCGATGAGGGCTTCGGCGCGGAGGTCAAGCGCCGCATCCTGCTTGGCACCTATGTTTTAAGCGCGGGCTATTACGATGCCTACTACCGCAAGGCGCAGCAGGTACGTGCGCTTTTGCTCAAGGACTTCCAGCAGGCCTTCACACAGGTGGATGCCATCGTCACTCCCGTCACGCCTACGGCGGCCTTCAAGCTGGGCGAAAAGACCGGCGACCCCATGGAGATGTACCTCAGCGACATCTACACCGTCACGGCCAATCTCGTCGGTGTGCCGGGCATCAGCGTGCCCTGCGGCACCAACCAGCAGGGATTGCCCATGGGCATACAGGTGCTGGGCCGTCACTTTGACGAATCAACCGTGCTGAGCCTGGCCTCAGCCATCGAGCGTCAGCAGAAGTAACAAGCGCCGCAGGAATTTTTGGCGCAATGAAATCATCGGCGCGGCAGCAGTTGGCAGCACAGCTTACTTCTGCCGCGCACTTCTATCTTCATCCCAAATTGTTTAAGTAGATTTACTCTTCGCGCGCGCTGCGGATCGGACTGGTGCGCCAGTTAAAGCGAATGCTCAGCGTGCGCAGCAGGAAGCAACTGACGGTGCCGATGACCGTGCTGGTGGTGCGGCTGTAGCCCAGCGTGTCGCTCAGCAGAAACGTTGCGGAGCCGAAGAGCGCGGCGATGGCGTAGAACTGTCCGCGCTCAAAGACCCGCGGCGAGCGTCCGCTCAGCACGTCGCGCAGCGAGCCGCCGCCCACGGCCGTCACCAGTCCCAACAGGATGCTGGGCAGCACGGTCAGCCCGTCGTGCAGGGCGCGCGTGGTTCCGGCAATGGCGAAAAAGCCCAAGGCCGCCGCGTCGCTCAGGTCAATGGCGCGGTCCATGCCGGGTCCCATGCGGTGCTCAAACAAGGCGGCCACCGTGGCTCCGCCCAGCGCAATCAGAATGTACGAAGGATGCTGGAAGGCCAGCGGCGGCCCGTTCTGCAAAATGACGTCGCGCGTGATGCCGCCGCCCATGGCGGTGACGAGCGCCAGCACATACACGCCCACCAGATCGTACTTGTAGCGCGTGTTGCGGATCGCCGACAGTCCGCCGCTCAAGGCGCCGGCCACGACCCCAAGGTATTCCACGACGAAGAAGACGGTGCCCAGGTGAATCAGCTTCATGCCCTTCTATTATCGCAGGCCGCGCCAGCCTGCCCAACTGCACAAAGCGGCGAAAATGCTATTTTATATAGCACCGGGACACGTCGCCTTCGGGTGAAATCAAGGCAGGGTGAATCGAAGATCATGTTTCGTACGATTCGCGAAGACATTCAATCCGTGCTGGACCGCGATCCGGCTGCCTCCAGCCGCCTGGTCGTGCTGTTGTATCCCGGACTGCACGCCGTGTGGGTGCATCACCTCAACCACTTTTTGTGGCGCAGGGGCTTCAAGTTACTGGCGCGCTATCTTTCGCAGCTCGCGCGCTTCTGGACCGGCATCGAGATTCATCCCGGCGCCACCATCGGCCGTCGGCTCTTTATCGATCACGGCATGGGCGTCGTCATCGGCGAGACCTCCATCATCGGCGATGACGTCACGCTCTACCACGGCATCACCCTGGGCGGCACCAGCCTGGAGAAGAAGAAGCGCCATCCCACCCTCGGCAACGGAGTCGTCGTGGGCAACACCTCCAGCGTGCTGGGCGATATCGTCGTGGGAGACAACTCCCGCGTCGGTGCCGGTTCGGTCGTGCTGCGCGACGTGCCTCCTAACTCCACCGTCGTTGGCGTTCCGGCCCACATCGTCTATCGCGACGGGGAGCGCGTCCTCATCACCGACCCGCGCGATATTAAGGACCCCTTGAGCGATGCGCTGATCGCGCTCAGCAAGGATGTGAGCGAGTTGCGTGGCCGCCTCGACCGGCTCTCGCATCTGGAGGCCTCCGCCCCCAAAGACGCGGTTGTGGCCGGACTGGAAGGCGAGGAGCAGCTCCGCAAGGATTACCGCAGCGAGTTCGACAAGAGCAACTTTGCCGACTTCGGCGCCGGCATCTGATCTCCCTCCCTCCGCCCCATCTTCGATTGCCCGCCGCGCTGGTTGCCTGCGCCGTCACGGGCAGGGTAGCATCCTAGTTCGGGCCGTTGCGCAAAACCCGTCAGAAATCCAGCGCAACCGTCACGGCGCGGTAGCCAAGTGGTAAGGCAGAGGCCTGCAAAGCCTTTATTCGGCGGTTCGATTCCGCCCCGCGCCTCCATTTTCTTATCTCGTTCCGCTGCCCATGGCATCCGTCGCTCTCTCCCACTCCCGTAGCTGCCTTCATAAACACCCGCGCCCGTTGGCCGCTGCGCTCGCTTGCAACCGGCAACGTGACCAAAGTACAGGGTTTACCGACTAGTTTCTTTTCATGTTACGGAAGTAAACCTGCCTCCAATCATGGCTATACTTTTGTGTGGGATTTTCCCTTATTATCCAAAAGCCTATTCATGATTGGACGGGATGAGCAAAAGAAATTCCATCGGCGCGCGGGATTGGAATAAGGGCAGCCGTGGCACGGCTCTGCGCCGCCGGCCAAGGGGATTTACCGTCATAGAACTCATCGTCACCATGGCCATCATCATCACCTGGCCGCGCTCAGCATCCCCAGCATGCTGGATGCCATTAAGTCTGCCCGCAACGCCCGCGCCGTGGGCGACGTGCGCACCATCGGCGACGAGATACTGGCCTACATCGCCGAGTACAACGTCAATCCCGCCAATCTCTCCGCCGCCGGGTATCCCAATTATCAGGATCCCTGGGGCAATAAATATATCTATCTGAATTTCAACGGACCCAATGCCTCGGCCGCCATACGCCGTGACCGTTTCATGGCGCCCTTCAACTCTTACTTCGATCTTTACAGCAGCGGTGCCGATGGCCTCAGCACGGTGCAGATTACCTCCGCCGTCTCGCAGGATGACATCATCTGGGGCCTCGATGGCGAGTATGTCGGCCTGGCGTCAAACTTCTAGCGGAAAGGTGCGGGATGCGCGCTGATTTTGTAGCGTTTCGGAGCAAGGTTGGCCTGCGCATCTTCCTGCTCTTTGTCGCCTGCGCGCTCATTCCGCTGCTGGTGCTGGGCCTGGTGGCCTATCAGCGCGTTTCCGATCAGCTCCACCAAACCGCCAACGACCAGCTACTTTCCTCAAGCCGCTCCTACACCATGGAGATCATGTCGCGCCTGGAATCCATGGAGAGCGAGCTGACACTGCTCGATCCCGATGCCAACCCGGAGGCGAAGCTGGCGGCCCAGCGCCTGGGCAGCCACTGGCAGGGCATCGCCGCCGTGCGCGATGGCACCTGGCAGCTCCTCATGGGCGCGCCCGTCGATCCCATCACTCCGGCGGCGGATCAGATCAAGTTCATGCAATCGGGCGGCACGCTACTGGTGACCCAGGCCGGACACATTACACTGATGCGCTTCCGCGATCCCAATCGTCCGCAACTTGGATTGCTGGCGGGCATGGCCGTGCCCGGTTACGTCTTTGGCGAAGAAACTCTCTCCAGCGCCCGGGTGGTCACCATCACGGACGCCGCCGGTGAGGTGCTGTACTGCACTCGCGGACGCCTCTGCCTGCCCGCACCCGTCCCCGGCACCTCCGGCATATTTCAGGGCAAGGTGGAAGGCACGGATTACGCGGCTGGCTTCCATAAACTCTTCCTCAAGGCGGAACTGCACTCCGATCCCTGGACGGCTGTGGTGGCCGAACGCTCCAGCGATGTGCTGGCGCCGATTGCCAACTTCCGCATGACCTTTCCACTCGTCGTGCTGCTCACCTTGTGGGCCGTCATACTGCTCTGCTCCGTGCAGATTCGCCATATCCTGGTGCCGCTTGAACACCTGCGCCAGGCGGCGGAGAACGTGCAGGAGCAGAAGTTCGACACCAAGGTCGCCGTGGAATCCTCCGACGAGTTCGGCGACGTGGCGCAGGCCTTCAACACAATGGCGTCGCACCTCGGCCGCCAGTTCCGCGCCCTGGAAAACCTGAGCTGGGGGACCCTGAAGGCTCAGGCCCGCGCCATTGACGCCAAGTCCCAGTGGACCAGCGGCCACAGCGAGCGCGTGACCCAGGTGGCCATGGAGATTGCCCGCCAGATGCGCCTGCCGGACGAAAAGCTCATTGTGCTGGAGCGCGGCGGCCTGCTGCATGACATCGGCAAAATCGGCACTCCGCCCAGCGTGCTGGATAAGGCCGGACGGCTGGATGCCGCAGAGCTGGAGATCATGCGCCGCCACGTCACCGACGGCGTCCGCATCCTGGAGCCGATTACAGACTTTCACCTGTCCCTGCCCATAGTGGAGCAGCATCACGAAGCCTATGACGGCAGCGGCTATCCACACGGCCTCAAGGGCGAGAAGATTGATCTGCTGGCGCGCATCCTGGCCGTAGCCGACGTTTACGACGCGCTGGCCAGCGACCGCCCCTACCGCAAGGGCGTGCCCATACCGGATGTCATTCAGTACATCCGCGATGGCGCGGGCCGCCAGTTCGATCCCAACGTGGTGGAGGCATTCCTCCATGTGGTGGCGCGCGGCGTGCCCGCCGCGGAATACTCCCCCGAGCCGGCAAGTCGGCGGTTGCAAGGAGCGGCATTATGAAGCGCATGCATATCATCCCCGCGGTTCTGCTCATGCTCTTTGTGATGGGCTGCCATGTGCACTGGGCGCCCTCGCCTTTGCAGGGCATGTGGCACACGGATAACCCGAAGTACGCGAAAAACTTCCTGCGCTTTGACGAGGATTACATCGTCATCGGCCTCGGCGAAGACGTTACCCCCAAGGCGGAACGCATCGTAAAAATTGTCTCCCTCCCCGTTGCCGGATCCGTGCAATATGATATTGAGTCAGTGGATGACAAGGGCATACATAATCGCCTCCGCTTCCTTTACACCCCGGCCAACGGCGGAGAAATCCGCCTCTCCAACCCGCGCCACATCGTCTGGAAGAAGGGCGAGAATCTCTAAGATTTTTCTGGCCGCGCTGCTTTTGTTGGTTACGATCGCCTCCTGCGGCTGCCATGGCAACGACCCCCAGCAGCAGGCCGTGGCGCGCCTTGGAGGTGACCCCTCGCGCGCTCCCCAGCTCATCCAGCGCTACGGCTGCGGCGGCTGCCATCGCATCCCCGGCGTCACCGGCGCGGCCGGCAAAAGCGGACCCTCACTGGAGCATCTTGCCCGCGAGCCTTACATCAGCGGCAACCTGCCCAACACGCCGGAAAACGTCCTGCGCTGGATTCGCGCGCCGCACTCCATTCTGCCCCGCACCAAAATGCCGGAGCTCGGCCTCAGCGAGCAGGATGCGCGGGACATTGCCGCCTACCTGTGGTCGCTGCGCTAAGCCTGGCTCTCCGCCTTCTTATTGATTTGACCCGCCGCGCCCGGCTGGCGTAATCTTTTTCTTGTGAGCTACGCCAGCACAACAACGGTTGCCTGCTCGTCCCGTCGATGGTGGTCCTACACCGTCGTGTGCCTCTAGTCCAGGCACGTTCTCCGTACTTCCTCTCAATTGATTGATCGTTGCCCCGGCGCATTGTGTATTGCGCCCATCAGGACGAATTGCATGAGCGCCGCCAAAGAACAACCTTCCAACCACGCCACCCTCGGCGAGCTGCTGCGCCCGCTGGTCGCTCTCCGCGAGCTTACCCGCCAGCAGGCCGCCCAACTGGTGGAAGCCATGCTGGCCCCGGACTCCGCCGACGCGCAGATTGCCGCCGCCCTCGCCCTGCTGGCCGCGCGCGGAGAAACCGCCGACGAGCTGGCCGGCTTTGCCGACGCTCTCTACCGCCGCGTTCTGCCCATCAACCTGCCCAGCAACGTGCTGGATACGGCCGGCACGGGCGCCAGCGTGGCCAAGACCTTCAACGTCAGCACCGCCGCGGCCTTCGTCATCGCCGGCGCTGGATGCCAGATTGCCAAGCATGGTGCGCGCGCGGCCACCAGCCGCAGCGGCAGCGCCGACGTGCTCACATCGCTCGGCGTCAACATTGATTGCGAGCAGGCGATTGCCGAGCGCTGTCTCACCGAACTCGGCCTCTGCTTCCTCTTCGCGCCGCGCTATCATCCCGCGCTCGCCCGTGTCGCTCCCATCCGCCGTGCCCTCGGCATGCGAACCAGCTTCAACCTTGTTGGGCCAATGGTGAATCCCTGCCGCGCCGAGTACCGCCTGCTGGGCGTCTCCGACGCCGCCCGCATGGAAACCGTTGCCGGTGCCCTGGCCCGCCTGGGCGTGCGCCGCGCATGGGTGCTGCGCGGTGGCGATGGCCTTGACGAGATCACTACCTCCGGCGCCTCGCGCGTATTGGAGGTCGCCGAAGGCGGTACCGTGCGCGAACTGCATCTCTCTCCCGCCGACTTCGGTTTGCACTCACAGCCCACCGCCGCCGCCCGCGCCGGTTCGGTGGAAGAAAACGCCGCCACCGTGCGCGACGTTCTCAGCGGCCAGCGCCGCGACGTCGCCCGTGATCTCGTCGTGCTCAACGCCGCCGCCGCCCTGCATGTGCGCACCGGAGACAGCCTGATGGACTGTGCCCGCCGCGCCGAGCACTCCATTGACAGCCACGCCGCCCTCGGCAAACTGCACGAGCTAGTTCGCCTGACCAACCTTGGAGCCGCCGAATGAGCGCCCAGTTCCTTGAGCAGGTGATGAACGCCCAGCGCCACCGTCTTGCCGATGTCGGCGAGGCTGAGCGCGAGCGTGTGCGCGAGCTTGCCTTGGCCGCCCGCCGCAATCGCCAGCCGCGTTTTGCCCAGGCGCTCGCGGCCCGCCCCACGCCCATCATCGCCGAGTTCAAGCGCCGCTCGCCCTCCGTGGGAATCATCCAGGGCGCGGCCGATCCCATCGCCGTGGCAAAACTTTACGAGGCGGGTGGTGCCGCTGCCATGAGCGTTCTCACCGAGCCCGAGCACTTCCACGGCTCGCTCGCCGATCTCGACGCCGTCTCCTCGTCCGTCAACCTGCCGCTGTTGCGCAAAGACTTCATGGTGGACCGTCACCAGGTCTTCGAGGCCGCCGCCCACGGCGCCGAGGCCATCCTCATCATCATCGCCGGACTCACCGACGCCGAAGCCCTCAAACTGATGGACGCCGCGCACGCCGTCAAACTCGACGCGCTGGTCGAAGTGCACACCACAGAGGAGATGCTCCGCGCCTCGGCCATCGGTGCCACCCTCATCGGCGTCAACAATCGCAACCTTAAAACACTCACTACGGATATCGAAACCTCGCTGCACCTCGCCCCGCTCGCTCCCGCCGCAGCCACCCTGGTCAGCGAGAGCGGCCTGCGCACCCGCGAGGACATTACGCGCCTGCAATCCGCAGGCTATGGGGCCTTCCTCATCGGAGAGACCCTGATGCGCGCGGGCAATCCGTTGGCGACCCTGCGCGAGTTGCAAGGCTTGGAGGCCGCGCAATGACCATCGCGCCACACAAAGCCGTGCAGATCAAAGCTATACAGATGAAGTTCTGCGGCATCACCCGCGCGCAAGACGCCGAAGCGGCCATCGCCTGCGGCGCCGCCATGCTGGGCCTGAACTTCTATCCCGGCAGTCCGCGCCACATCGCGCTTGAGCGTGCGCAGCAGATTGCCGACGCCGTTGCGGGCCGCGCCCGGCTGGTGGGCGTATTCGTAAATATGAATCTATCGGATGTGCGTCAAATCGCCCGCGCCGTGCCGCTCGATTGCATCCAGCTCCACGGCGACGAACTGCATGAGGAATGCGCGGAACTGGCCCGCGACTTCGAGGTCATTCGCGCCATCAAGGTCACGCCCGCCTTTCGTGCCGAAGACCTTGCGTCCTACACCTGCTGCCGCGGCCTGTTGCTGGATGCACCCAGCCCGCAGCGTGGCGGCAGCGGACACAGCTTCGACTGGCGCAGCGTGGACTGGGCTGCCGTGCGCCGCGCGGCTCCGTGGGCGACGATATATCTCGCCGGAGGCCTGACGGCGGAAAATGTCGCCGAGGCCATTCGCGTCGCCCGCCCCGACGTGGTGGACGTGGCCAGCGGCATCGAAGAATCGAAAGGTATCAAGAGCGCGGACGGGGTAACCAAGAGTGCAGAAAAGATGCGTGCGTTCGCCGCGGCCGTCCTGGCCGCCGGGAGGGAAGTGCGATGAAAGATGAAGCTTTGTTGGAGAGCCTGTTGCAGGCCTCCGGCGATGGATACTTTGGCAACTACGGCGGACGCTTTGTGGCCGAAACGCTCATCGCTCCGCTCGACGAACTGAGCGCGGCCTTTGACGCCGCGCGCCGCGATCCCAGTTTTCAGCGCGAACTCAGCGGCCTGCTTGCCGATTTCAGCGGACGTCCCACGCCGCTCTATTTTGCCGAGCGCCTCACCGAGTACGCCGGCGGCGCGAAGATTCTTCTCAAGCGCGAAGACCTCGGCCACACCGGCTCGCACAAAATCAACAACGCCCTCGGACAGGTTCTGCTGGCGCGCCGCATGGGCAAGCGCCGCATCATCGCGGAAACCGGCGCAGGCCAGCACGGCGTCGCCACCGCCACGGTCTGCGCCCGCTTCGGCCTCGAGTGCATTGTCTACATGGGTGCCGAGGACATGCAGCGCCAGGCGCTCAACGTCTTCCGCATGCGCCTGATGGGCGCCGAGGTGCGCGGCGTCGAAGCCGGCTCGAAGACGCTGAAAGACGCCATCAATGAGGCACTCCGCGACTGGGTCACCAACGTGCGAGACACCTACTACCTGCTTGGCTCTGCTCTCGGCCCGCATCCTTATCCGACGATGGTGCGAGAGTTTCAGCGCGTCATTGGCGACGAAGCGCGCGCCCAGGTGCTAGCCAGCGAACATCGTTTGCCGGATGCGATTGTCGCCTGTGTCGGCGGCGGGTCGAACGCCATCGGAGCATTCACGGCCTTCCTCGGCGATGAGAAAGTTCGCCTCATCGGCGTCGAAGCTGGTGGTCGCGGAGAGACTCTCGGCGAACACGCGGCGCGCTTCCGTGGCGGATTGCCCGGTGTTTTGCAGGGCACGTACAGCTATGTTTTGCAGGATGACGATGGACAGATCGCTCCTACACATTCCGTCAGCGCCGGGCTCGATTACGCCAGCATCGGCCCGGAGCACGCTCACCTGCGCGAACTGGGCCGCGCCGAATACACCAGCGCCGATGACCGCGAAGCTCTGGAGGCCTTCGATTTGCTCTCGCAGCGTGAAGGCATTTTGCCCGCATTGGAGAGCGCCCACGCCATCGCCCACGCCGTTAAGCTCGCCCACGAGCTTGGCCGCGATGGATTGATGATTGTCAATTTAAGCGGCCGCGGCGATAAGGATGTGGAGACCGTGGCGCGCCTCAAGGCAGAAGGCGGTGCCCGATGAGCACTCGTTTGCAGCAGGCTTTTGCCACGCTTCGCGCCAGGGGGCGCAAGGGCGTCGTGCCTTATCTCACCGCCGGCGATCCCGATCTCGACACCACTTACGAGCTTTTGCTGGCCATGGCGCGCGGCGGAGCCACCGCCATTGAGCTTGGCGTCCCCTTCAGCGATCCCGCCGCCGACGGTCCGGTCATCCAGCGTGCCTGCGAGCGTGCGCTTGCCCGCCACGTCCGCCTCGATGACGTGTTGCAGGTGGCCGCCCGCGCCTCCAAGCAAACCGATGTCCCAATCGTGCTCTTCAGCTACCTCAATCCGCTGTTGCGCCACGGGCTTCAGAAACTAACCGATGACGCTGCCGCCGCAGGGCTGGCAGGCGTGTTGGTCACCGACCTCCCGGCCGAATCCGCTGCCGCTTTTTCGCTGGCCCTGCAACAGCACGGCCTCGATCTCGTCTCGCTCGTGGCGCCCACGTCGTCCGCCGAGCGTATCGCGCAGATTGCCGCGCACGCCACCGGTTTTCTCTACGCCATCAGCGTCACTGGCGTCACCGGCGCGCGTCAGCAGCTCAGCAACGACGCAACGGAACTGCTCGCCCGCATCCGCCAGGTCACCACGCTGCCCGTGGCCGTCGGCTTCGGCATCAGCACGCCGCAGCAGGCGCGCGAAGCCTGGGCGCAGGGCGCAGATGCCGTCATCGTGGGCTCGGCCATCGTCCGCATGATTGAAGAAGCGGGAAAGCAGAGTCCCACGTTAATTGAGGCATTCGTGCGCGAGCTCGTCTCAGCGCAAATCAGCCAGGTTCAGGAGTAGCTCATGCTTATATTGATGAAAGTAAATGCAACAGAGGCGGAAATTCAGGGCGCCTGTCATCGCGTCGAGGAGCTCGGCTACCGTCCGCATCCCCTCCCCGGAGCCACGCGCTGCGCCATCGGCATTACCGGCAACAAGGGCGCCGTTGAGGCCGATTCGCTCAGCCAGCTTCCCGGCGTGGCGGAGGTCATCGCCGTCAGCAAGCCCTACAAGCTCGTCAGCCGCGACATGAAGCCCGAGGATACCGTCGTGCGCTTCGCCAACAGCGAGGCCACCATCGGCGGCCCGGAGTTTGCCATGATGGCCGGTCCCTGCGGCGTGGAGAGCCGCGACCAACTCATGCGCACCGCCGAGACTGTCGCCAAAAGCGGCGCGCGCTTCCTCCGTGGCGGAGCCTTCAAGCCGCGCACCTCGCCTTACGCCTTCCAGGGCATGGGCGAAGAAGGCCTGCGCCTGCTGGCCCAGGCGCGTGAGGCCTTCGGCCTGTTGGTCGTCACCGAGGCCATTGACCACCTTTCGCTCGCCCTCATCGAGCAGTACGCCGACCTTATTCAAATTGGCGCGCGCAACATGCAGAACTTCGCGCTGCTCAAGCTCGCAGGCCGTTCGCGCCTGCCCGTGGTGCTCAAGCGCGGCATGGCCGCCACCCTCGACGAGCTGCTCATGGCCGCCGAATACATCATGAGCGAGGGCAACTACAACGTCATTCTCTGCGAGCGCGGCATCCGTACCTTTGCCGATCATTCTCGCAACACGCTCGACGTCAGCCTCATTCCGTCGGCCAAGCGCCTCACGCATCTGCCCATCATCGCCGACCCCTCGCACGCCGCCGGACGCCGCGATAACGTTGCGCCGCTGGCCCGCGCCGCCGTGGCCGCCGGAGCCGACGGCCTCATCGTCGAGGTCCATTGCGATCCCGACCGCGCGCTCAGCGATGGCGCGCAGTCGCTGACGCCCGCGCAGTATGACCAGATGGCCGTGAACTTGGGCGGCATCGCCGCGCTCGTCGGCCGCAGCGTCTATCAGCCCACTGCAAAGGCCGCGCGATGACCCACCGCTCACCTTTTGCCGAATTCTGCCGCCTTGCTGCCCCTGGTGGACTGGTCGCGGTGACGGAGACCGTTGCCGCCGATCTGCTCACCCCGCTCTCGGCCTACCTGCGTATCGCACAGGGCGCCGAGCGCAGCTTTCTGTTGGAATCGGTCGAAGGTGGCGAGCAGCTTGCGCGTTACAGTTTTCTTGGCGCGGCTCCGGAGATGGTTGTGCGCAGCCGTCACGGCGTCACCACCATCGAAGATTCCAATGGCACTCGCCAGGTGCCCGGCACCACCGTGGACGTTCTTCGCCAGGAGTTCGCGCGTGGCACTTTGTCTGCCGCAGAGGGCACGGCGCCCATGGCCGGAGGCTGCGTTGGCTATCTCGGCTACGCGGCGGCCCGCTGGTTCGATCCCGCCATGCAGGCCGTCGAGGGCGAGGGCGACGACGCCTGCTTCCTCATCTTCCGCACAGTGCTGGCCTTTGATCACGCCCGCCAGCAGATTCAGATTCGCACTCTCGCCGAGGTCGCACCCAATGCCGCGGAGCCTGCTCTGCGCCAGGCTTACGACGCGGCGGCCGCCCGCAACGCGGAGATCGTCCGCAAGCTAAGCGCGGCCATGGACCTGCCCTTGCGCCAGGGCGTGGCCGCCGATGCCGGTGAGGTTGAATTCGAATCGAACTTCGAGCGTGCGGAGTTCGAGCGTGCCGTCGCCGAAGGCAAAGAACTTATCTTCGCCGGCGAATGCTTTCAGATCGTCCTCTCGCAGCGCTTCCGCCGCCGCACCACGGCCGATGCCGTCGCCCTCTACCGCGCCCTGCGTGCCACCAATCCTTCGCCCTACATGTTTCTGCTCGACTTCGGCGCCGCCGATGGTGGTGGCCGCCGCGCTCTCATCGGCGCCTCGCCGGAGATGCTGGTGCGCTGCCGTCAGCGCGAGCTCACTTATCGCCCCATTGCCGGCACGCGCCCGCGCGGCAGCAACGCCGCCGAAGATGCCTTCCTGGCCGCCGAACTCCTTGCCGATGAAAAAGAGCGCGCCGAGCACATGATGCTCGTCGATCTTGGCCGCAACGATCTTGGCCGCGTCGCCCGCTATGGCACGGTCAAGGTGCAGCGGCTGCTCATCGTGGAAAAGTATTCGCACGTCATGCACCTGGTCACCGAACTAACGGCCGAACTCCGTGCCGAGCTCGATCGCTTTGACGCTCTCGGCGCCTGCTTCCCGGCCGGAACCGTCACCGGAGCTCCCAAGATTCGCGCCATGCAGGCCATTGCCGAACTCGAACGCGGCGCGCGCCTTGCCTATAGCGGCTGCGTTCTCTACGCCGATTACGCCGGCAACCTCGACTCCTGCATCACCATCCGCACCATGGAGCTCGACGGCCACCAGTTGGCCGTGCAGGCCGGTGCCGGCATTGTGGCAGACTCCGTCCCGGCCACCGAGTGGGAGGAGACGGTCAACAAGTCCCGCGCCTTGCGCCGCGCCGTCGCCCTCGCCGAGGCTTCCACCGCCATCGCACATCTAGAGGAGGAGTAATCATGCTGCTCGTCATTGATAACTACGATTCCTTCACCTACAACCTCGTGCAGTATCTTGGCGAACTTGGCGCCGAGCCCGTCGTCCGCCGCAACGATCAAATCACGGTGGAGGAGATCGCCGCCGCCGGTTACGCCGGTCTGGTCATCTCGCCCGGCCCCGGCGAGCCCAAGGGCGCGGGCATCACTCTCGATGCCATTCGCCGCCTCGGTGGCCAACTTCCCATCCTCGGCGTCTGCCTCGGCCACCAGGCCATCGGAGAAGCTTACGGAGGCCGCATCGTGCGTGCTCCGCGTCCCATCCACGGCAAGGCCAGCCGCGTGCATCACGATGGCCGCGGCCTCTTCCAGGGCGTCCCCGCCGAGCTGGACGTGGCCCGCTACCACTCGCTCGTGATCGAGCCCGCCACCTGCCCCGCCGAGCTGGAAATCACCGCCCGCACCGCCGATGGCATCATCATGGGCGTGCGCCACCGCACCCTGCCCGTCGAGGGGGTTCAATTCCACCCGGAGTCGGTGCTTACCTCCGGCGGCATGACGATTCTTGCCAACTTTTTGCGCCGCTGCGGACTGGCGCCTACATTGGCATGATCGAATACATTCCATCCGGCCGGATCGTGTTCTATCATGAAGCAAGATTAAGAGCAGGAGTCAGAGTTATGAAGAACCGAATCTTTTGCTTGATCACCGTGGCCTCGCTGTTGGCGATGCCAGTCTTTGTGGCCGCGCAGCAGCCGCCCGCGCCGCCCGCCGATGCCGCTCCGCAGGCACCCGCCGCAGAGGCCGCGCCCGTTGCCACTCCCTTCATTCCCGTGCTCCAGGTGCATGGAGATAAGATGCCTCCCGTCAATGAGCAGGAGCGACTGGTTCGCGCCGTGCATCACGAGCTCATCATGCAGCCCTACTACAACCTTTTCGACTGGATCACCTTCCGCGTCATCGGCGACAAGGTTGAGTTGAAGGGCTACACCCACAGCATTGGCCTCAGCCGCGATGCCGAGCGCAGCGTCAAGCACATCAAGGGCGTCAGCAAGGTCATCAATCACATTGAGGAACTGCCGCCTTCGCCGGGTGACGAGCGCATCCGCCGCGAGGTCGCGCGCTCCGTCTCCAGCTATGGCAACCTGGGCCGCTACTTCTGGCCCACCGACACGCGCATCCACATCATCGTCAACATGGGCCACATCCGCCTGGAGGGCATGGTGGAGAACGACACCGACAAGCAGACCGCCTACATTCGCGCCAACGGCGTTCCCGGTGCCTTCAGCGTGGATAACAACCTGGTCGTGGCGCGTAACTAGGGTTTTCCCTTCAGCGCCGCTGTTTTTCCGGCTCCTGTTCCTTGCGCCTCGCGCATCCGGGACGGGGGCCTTGTATTTTTCTACCCTTGTTTCGCGCGGCTTCTTTTGTTGCAGTCCAATAAAATCACGATTGCCGCCGGCTGCAACTCGTGCTCCGCGTGCTAGTCTGGGCTATTCCTTTAAGTGAGCAGCCATGCAGGTGATACCCGTTTCGTTCCCCAAAGATTTTCTCTGGGGAGTCTCCACCAGTTCGCATCAGTTCGAGGGCGGCAACACGCTCAACCAGTGGCACGACTGGGAGCGCAGCGGCCACGTGCGCGGCGGCCCCAGCGGTGCGGCCTGTGACTGGTGGACCGATGCCGAGCGCGATCTCGACCTCTGCGCCTCCCTGGGTCTCAACGCCCTGCGCATCTCCCTCGAGTGGAGCCGCATGGAGCCCGCCTTCGCTCACTGGAGCGACACGGCCGTCGTGCGTTACCGCGAGCTGCTGCGCGCCGCCCGCAGCCGCGGCATGCGGGTCTTCGTCACCCTCCATCACTTCACCCACCCGCGCTGGTTTGAGGCTCGTGGCGGATTTCTCGACGCCCAGGCCCCGGAGCTCTTTCGCCACTACGCCAAGCGTGCCGTGCGTTCGCTCGGCGATCTGGTCACCGACTGGGTCACCTTCAACGAGCCCAACGTCTACGTCGCCTTCGGCTACGTCTTCGCGGAGTTTCCCCCCGGCCGCCTCAACGAACTCAACGCCGCGCTCACGGCCTTTGGCGGCATCATGCGCTCCCACGCCGCCGCCTACGACGTTCTCCACCGCGAACAGCCCGAGGCCAACGTGGGCATGGCCCTGCACTACACAGCCTTCGAGCCCGCGCGCGACAACCCTCTCGACCGCCAGCTCGTCGATGCCTACGACAGCCTCTTCAATCGCGGAGCTCTCAGCTACCTGATGGGCGAGCCGCTGCCTTTGCCTTTTGCCATGATGGCCACCTCGGTGCCGGAGGTGGCAGGCAAGGCCGACTTCATCGGCCTCAACCTATACAACCGCCTGCACGTCCGCGCCCCGCTGGGTGAAAAATTCGGTCCCGGCGGCCTGCACGTTCCGCCCGAAGTCCCGCAGGGCGACCACGGACACATCTCTCCTTACGGCGAGGCTTACCCCAAGGTCGTCACTGCGGCCATCAAATCCTGGGCGCCGCTCGGAGTTCCCCTCTACGTCACGGAAAACGGCGTGCCGGATCGCGACGACCGTCTGCGCCCGTGGCTCATGGTGCAGTCGCTCATCGAGCTGCGCCGCATGTGGCAGCAGGGCTACGACGTTCGCGGATACTTCCATTGGAGTTTGGTGGATAACTACGAGTGGAGCGAGGGCTGGCGCCTGCGCTTCGGCCTCTACGCGCTCGATGAGCTGACGCAGCAGCGCACCGCGCGCCCCAGCGCCGAACTCTATCGGCAGATCATCGCCGATGGCGGCATCCGCCGCGAAACCGTGGAAAAGTATGAGAAGGAGCCGGAGTAAAAGAAGTGCTCTTGTCGAAGTTACCAGGTCACATGGCGAATGTTGTTTTCACCGTCGCGCAGTAGTGAAGTAGCTGGAGACTTTAGTTTGACCCGAACAGTGACATCCCGGTGGAAGGGAAATTGGTCCACGTAGTTTTGTGCTGATCTATTGCTTAGAAATGGCTTACGGTTGACTCCCGTATAAGGCTCGCCGTCAATCTTATAGCGATAGCTCACGTCGGCCACTGTGCAGCCATAAACTTTTCTTTCGATGATAGTTGCAGTGACAGTTGCTGGCTGTTTAGACCAGCCGATCGCCAGCAGTGAACGGACATTCCGGAATACAACGCGGATGAAGTACTCGACGAAAATGTCAATGACAAAGCCGCCCATGAAGAGCAGCTTATCATGTTCACGTAGCCTAACTTCCTAGCAGCGCACGCTCTCCAGCTCGGCGAAGGCCGTCATCGGGTCCAGCAGCTCGCCCAGCGGAAGTTGTTCGTGCGCGGGCTCCACTTCCACCATCGGCTCGGGAACGTACCTTGGCCCGTCGTACTTGCGAATCTCCACGCCCTCTTCGGCCACGGTGATGTAGGTGGGGTTCGCGTCAATCCAGCTTCCGCTGTTGTAGTAGTCCACGCCGTTGCGGTTGATGTGACCGGCCACGTGCGTATGTCCGCAGAAGATGCGTTCCACCCGCGCCGCCCTTGCCCACAGCAACGCGCCTTCGGCCACCCGGCTCTCCATGCGCAGCCAGCGCGAGTTCACCCGGTCAATCCAGCGTGAGACCGGCTTGCTGCCGCCCTCCAGCTTTTGAATCTCGTAAAACAGTCGCTCGCCAAAGCGGCTCAGCGATTCGTTCTTCAGGCAGAAGGGATCGAACTGGTGTCCGTGTACGGCCACATGGCGGCGCCCTTCGAACTCCCACACATAGCGCTGGTACACCGGCACGCCCACCAGGTGACTCATCATCTGTGACAGTCCCTTGTCGTGGTTGCCTTCCACCCACACCACTTCCACCTTGCGCTTCGGATTGCTCAGCTTGCGAATGCGTGAGAGGAACTTCCAGTGTTCGCTGGTCAAACGGCTGAAGTTGAGGTCGCTGAAGATGTCGCCCAGCAGCACCAGCCGCCGGAAGTTGACGTTGCTCAACAGTTCCGTGGCCTCGCGCGCGCGGCTAACCTCGCTGCCAAGGTGTAAGTCGCTCAGGATAAGGGTGTCCAGCACCTGTTCTGCCATAGCGTAACCATCATGGACGAAGGCGGTTACGTGGCCGTCAAGCCCGTATGAATGTTGCGTGAAAACCCAGACAGTGCCTCCGTGGTCAACCCGGCCGCCGCCCCGCTCCACCTGCCGTGGATAACCACAAAAAAATCAGAGTTTTAGCTACCATCCCCGCATTGCATTCCCGTCCCCACCAAGCTACCTTGTAAGTCGCTAATCCTGTTGGCGGCGCGCCGCAGTTTGTGACGCTCCCCACAGACAGGCGATTCATCGAACTTTTACAGTGGTTTCATCCTCCTGCAAGCGCTTGTAGGCAGGATGTAACCATGATTGCGCGCAGAGCCATGAAGCAAGACTCCAACGCACCGTTCGCCAAGCTCGGGAAGAAGATTCCCTGGGCCCGTCCCTTTATTCCCGCAAAGCGCCTGGATCGCATGTACGAGGACGTCCTCAACGATCCCGTCGGCAATGTCTTTGACGCCGTCCTGCGTCAGCTTGCCGTGGAATACACCGTGCCGGACGCCGACCTGGCGCACGTTCCCGCCACCGGCCCCGCCATCGTCTTCTCCAACCATCCTTTTGGCATGCTCGATGGCATCCTGATGGCCTCGCTGCTGATGCGCGTGCGTTCCGACGTCAAGCTGCTGGCCAACCAGTTGCTCGCCTGCATGGACGCCATCAGCGAGCACTGCATCCTGGTGGACAACATGATGGGCGAGGGCCACGAGGCGACCAACCGCAAGGGCATCCGCGAGGCGCTTGACTGGGTTCGCCAGGGCCACCTGCTCATCGTCTTCCCGGCCGGCGAGGTCGCCAGTTGGAGCCGTCATCATCTGCGCGTCGCCGATCCCCAGTGGAACCGCAATATGGCGCGCATCGCACGCATGACCAATGCCGTCAGCATCCCCGCCTTCATCAGCGGCAGCAACAGTGTGGGCTTCCACCTGGCCGGCATGATCAATCCCAAGCTGCGCACCTTGTTCCTTCCGCACGAGATGCTCAACAAGCGCGGCCGCCGCATGGAGGTACGCCTCGGCGCGCCCGTGCTTGGTGAAACCCTCAAGGCCATCGAGGATGACGACAAGGCCATCGACCTGTTGCGCTGGAACAGCTCGCTGCTCGCCTTGCGCGACCGCATCGGCTCGCCGCGCACCCGCCTGTTTCCGCCGCGCTGGCAGCATCGCCACGCCGTGGCCCCGGCGGAAGACCCCGCAACTCTGCTGCGCGAGCTGCAATCGCTGCCCCCCGACGCCTTGCTCGAATCGGCCGGCAAGATGCGCGTCTACGCTCTCAGCTCCCGCCAGGCCCCGCGCATCGTGCGGGAGATCGGCCGCCTCCGCGAGATGACCTTCCGCGCCAGCGGCGAAGGCACCGGCAAGGCCCGCGACCTCGATCGCTTCGACGCCTACTACACCCACCTCGTCCTCTGGAATGACGAGCGCCAGGAGATCGTCGGCGCCTACCGCGTCTGCGACGTGCAGCGCGTCCTGCAGCGCTACGGCATGCGCGGCCTTTACACGGCATCGCTCTTCCGCTTCCAGCCCAAGTTCTTCGCCAAGGTTGGCCCCGCGCTGGAGCTTGGCCGCAGCTTCATTCATCTCGATTACCAGCGCCAGTACGCCCCGCTGCTCGTTCTGTGGAAGGGCATTGGCAGCTACCTCGTGCGCCATCCTCACACTCCGGTGCTCTTCGGCGCCGTCAGCATCAGCGCGGATTACTCCCTGGCCTCGCGTGAGGTGCTGAAGAGTTTTCTCAGCGCCCACACCGTCAGCGCCGAGCTACTTAGCCTGCTGCGTCCCAAGCATCCGCCCCGCGAGGGCCACGACTCCGTGCAGGAGCCCGAGGTCTTTGCCCGCGTCTTCAGCGTCGATGACATCAGCGAGTGGGTCAGCATGTTTGAAAGCGATGGCAAGGGCGTGCCCGTCCTCGTCCGCCATTACATGAAGCTCGGCGGCAAGTTCCTCGGCTTCAACGTGGACGCCAAGTTCAGCAACGTCCTCGACGGCCTGCTGCTGGTCGATCTTCGCGAGGCGCGTCCCGATCTGCTGGCGCGCTACCTGGGCAGGCAGGGATCGGTCGACTTCCTTGCCCGCCACGGCGTGACCGTCGCGCCCCGCGCAACCGCTCCTGCTGCCGATAACTAGACGTTCACCGCGGTTGCGGGCCGTGGCCGCCGAGGCGTATCGTTGCGCCGTGAGGCAGTCGCTCCCATCTCCTGCACCGGCCACGGTGTCTCCTGTGCCGGCTTCCCCTCAGGCCGCATCCGCCCCTGCCGATGACATCTGTCGGCGGCTGCTGGGACTTTTGCGCAACCTGCCGCGCCGCGCCGGAGTCGATGTCATTCACCGCCTGCGCACCAGCGTGCGCCGGCTGGAGGCGCAGTTGGAAATGCCGCATGCCGCCGCCGAGGACGGACTCTTCCGTTGCCCGCCCAGGGTGGCACGCGCCCTGCGCACGCTGCGCAAAAAGGCCGGACGCGTGCGCGATATCGATGTCCACCTCGCGCTGCTCTCCGACCCGCAATTTTCATCGCCCTCGGCCCGCCGCCTGCGCGCGCCGCTGCTTCGCCATCTGCGCGCCTCGCGGGCCGTTCATCTGCGCGCCCTTCGCCAGCGTGCGCTCAAGGTGCGGCCCCGGCTGGAGCGTAAGTTGCCGGAGCTTCTCCGCCGCGCCGAATTTACCGAAGACCCGGCCACGGCCGCCCGTCTCTCCGCCCAGGTGCGCCAGCGCTTTCTTGAGTTGAGCCGGAACATTCCGGAAGACGCCGCGCTCCTCCATCGCCTGCGCATTGATGCCAAGCATCTGCGCTATGGACTGGAGCCGCATGGCCGCTTCGAATCGGCGGAGCCCCTGTTGGCTCATTTGCGCAAGGTGCAGCAGGCCATCGGAGACTGGCATGACTGGGCGACCCTGCATGAGCTGGCCCGTCGCATCCTGACCCAGCCCGGCGCCGGGGAGTTTCTCGCGCAGCTCCAGCAGCGTACCGCGCGGGAGTTCACTCGTGCCCGCCGCTCGGTGCACAAGGCGCGCCTCCGCATGTTGAACATGGATGACGCCGGCTCCGTGCCGCCGCTCCAGGCAATGCAACAGACCCTTACCAAGGCGGGATAGCAAAATGGCAACACTCGCGGCCGTAGATATTGGTGCAAACTCGGTTCGGCTCAAGATCGCGCGCATCGTGCGCAAGCGCCTCCAGGTGCTGCATGAGGATCGCGAAGTCGTGCGCCTCGGCGAAGCCGTCTTCCGCACCGGCTCGCTCGACCCCGCTGCCATGGAGCACACCGTGCGCGTGCTGCGCCGCTTCCAAAAGGAGGCGCAGGCCCACCAGGTCACCAGCGTCCGGGTGGTCGCCACAAGCGCCCTGCGTGACGCCAACAACTCCGCCGCCTTTTTGCAGTGGGTGCAGGCCGCCGTGGGCTGGCGCGTCGAGGTCGTCAGCGGCGTGGAAGAGGGCCGCCTCATTCACCTCGGCGTCATGGCCAACACCCGCATCTCCGCCGGCCGCGTCCTCCTCATCGATCTTGGCGGCGGCAGTTGCGAGCTCACGCTCTCCAACAAGGGCCAGATCGAGCACATCTACTCGCTGCCGCTGGGCGCCGTCCGCCTCACCCGCGAATTTCTCAAGCACGATCCGCCCACGGCCACCGAGCTCGACCAGATGCGCAGCTACATTCGCGAGGAAGTCGGACGCCTGCGCCGCAAGCTCACCGAGCACAAGATCAACCTCACGGTCGCCACCAGTGGCACCCCCGCCGCGCTCAGCGACCTCTGGGCCGCCACCGAGGGGCGCACCGCCTCCGCCCGCGCCAACACCACCGTGCCCCGCGCCGGATTGCTGCGCATGGCGCATCGCATCAGCGGGCTCAGCCTGGCGCGCCGCCGCGTTCTCACCGGCATCGGCCCCCGCCGCGCGGAGATCATCATCGCCGGCTCGCAGGTCTTCGCCGAGCTCTTCAGTGAGCTCGAGCTCACCAGCTTCCGCTATCTTCCCTATGGATTACGCGATGGCGTGCTGGCCCAGATGGCCTCGGAGGCCGATGGCCTTGGCCTGCGCCGCCGCCTGGAGAGCGAGCGCCAGAACTCCCTCATGCACCTGGCCGCGCACTACCAGGTCGATCTGCGCTTCGCCAACCGTGTCGCCGAGCACACCGCCCGCCTCTTCAAGCTGCTTGCGCCCGTGCACATGCTTCCAGCGGAGTACTCAGGCCTGCTGCATGCCGCCGCCACCCTGCATGAGGTCGGCTCGTTCATCAGCCGCGCCGGACGCCGCCGCCACGCCTTCTACATCCTCAGCCACTCGGAGTTGCTCGGCTACACTCTGCAGCAGCGCCGCTTCATCGCCGCCCTCGCGCGCTTTCTCGGCAAGTCGCGCATCACGCCGGAAAGCCCATCCGTGCGCCTGCTCTCTCCCGCCGACCGTGTGCTGCTGCCCCGCGCCGTCATCCTGCTGCGCCTGGCGCGCGCTCTCGAACAGGGCCGCCGTGGCGCCGTGGTGGACATCCGCGCCAAGGTCGAAGCGCGCAAGCTGCGCCTCACCCTGGTGACGCGCCCCACCGGCGCCGAACTAGAAATGTGGGCGATTGAAAGAGAGAAGGATTACTTCTTTGAGGTCTTCGGCCGCACGCTCTCCACCGTCGAGGCGTAGGCCGTCTTCAGCAGCCGCGGTGTCACCAGCCATTGCAGCACCGCGCGCTTCGGCCCCAGCTCCACCCGGGCCACGCTGCCTTTTTTCAACTCCACCGCGCGCTCGTTGATGCCGCCGCTCACCAGCAGCGATAGAAAGCGGCCCATGTTCGGGTTGTGTCCCACCACCATCACCGCTTCCAGTTCGCGCACATGGTTCAGCAGCATGCGGAAGCTCTCATAGCTCGCCGCCGGATGCAGTGCCGGTGTGCGTTCAATGCGATTCTCGTATGCAATTTCGTTGCCCACCATGCTTGCCGTCTGTGTCGCCCTCTTCAGTGGGCTGCTGAAGATCAAATCCACGTGCACGTCCAGCGTGTTCAGCAGTCTTCCCACCCAGCGGCACTGTTCAATGCCTTCCTTGTCCAGCGGACGGCGTTCGTCCTGCACCGGGCTCTGGCGCTTCTGTCCGGCGTTGGCGTGGCGTAAAAAGTAAACGATCATGCCGCCATTCTAACTCTTGTGCGGCCTGGCTGTGCGGAATGCTGACAGATGTGCCTGCTGCCGCGCCACGCAGCCATGTGGGGGAACTGGCGCGTGCGCGCCCTGCCGCAGCCGGTGGAGGCTACGTTGTTGCCGGCTTTTTCGGGGAAGTAGACCTGCGCTTGGCCGCCGTCTTCCGTGCTGGCGGTGCCGCAGGGGCGCTCACCGGCGGGGGAATCGAGCTGGCGTCGCGCCGTCCTTCGGCCACGTCGATCAAAAAATCCTGCGCGCTGAAGGACGCGGTCTTCGCGGCCCTTGCCGGAGCCGCATACTCTCCGCCCTTGCGCAGCAAACGGCTCTTCACGTTGTCCGCCAGGTACGCCGCCAGAATTTCGTTCTTCACCCGCTCGCGCTGCAGCGCGTCGTATACCGGGAAGACCACTTCCACCCGCTCGTGCAGGTTGCGCGGCATCCAGTCGGCGCTGCCCAAATAAATTTCCTCTTCGCCGCCGTTCTGGAAGTAGTAGATGCGGCTGTGTTCCAGGAAGCGGCCCACAATGCTGTGTACCCGTATGCCGTCGCTCACTCCGCGTATGCCGGGGTTCAGCGAGCAGATACCGCGCACGATCAGGTCAATCTCCACGCCCGCCTGGCTGGCGCGGTACAACTCCTGCACCACGTTCTGGTCCAGCAGGGAATTCACCTTGGCCACGATCCGTGCCGGCTTGCCCGCGCGCGCGTGGTCGGCCTCGCGCGCAATCAGGTTGGCCACCCGCTCCGCCAAATCCACCGGCGCCACCAGCAGCGGATTGTAATTCGGCTGCTCGCTGTAAGCCGTCAGGTAGTTGAATACGTGATGCACCGCCAGCGTCATCTCCGGATTCGCCGTCAGCAGACTCAGGTCGGTATAAAACGCCGCGGTCGATGGGTTGTAGTTGCCCGTGCCCAGGTGCGCGTAGCGGCGGATGGAGCCGTCGGCTTCCTTGCGCACCGCCAGGCTCAGCTTGCAGTGCGTCTTCAATCCCACCAGTCCGTGGAAGACCTGCACTCCGGCGTCTTCCAGCTCGCGCGCCCAGCGAATGTTGCTGGCCTCGTCGAAGCGCGCCTTCACCTCCACCACCACCGTCACTTCCTTGGTCGCCGCCGCCTGCACCAGCGCTTCCACAATGGGAGAGTTGTCGTTTGTCCGGTACAGCGTCTGCTTAATGCTCAGCACCGCCGGATCGGCCGCCGCCGTCTCAATGTAGCTCACCACGCTGTCGTAGCTGTCAAAGGGATGATGCAGCAGCACGTCGCGCTTACGCAGCGCCTCCCAGATATCCTTCGATCCCTTGGGCAGCGACCACTCCCTCGGCTGGAATGGCTTAAATTTCAAATCCGCCCGGTCAACCGCGCTGTACAAATGCATCAGGCGGCTCAGGTTCACCGGCCCCGGCGTGCGATACACCTGCCAGTCTTCCAGTTCAAACACCGTCTGCAACCGGCTTACGATCTCTTCGCTCGCTCCGGTCTCCAGCTCCAAACGCACCGCGTCGCCCTTGCGGCGGTTGTGCAGCTCCGTGCGCACGCTCTCGAGCACCGAGCGCGATTCCTCTTCCTGCAAATACAGGTTGCTGTTGCGCGTAATGCGGAAGGCGCCTTCGCTCATGATCTCGTAGCCGCGATACATCCGTCCCGCGTGCAACGCCACCAAATCTGCCAGCGCGATAAAGCTCGCGCCCTGCTCATCCGGCAGCCGCACCAGTCGCGGCAGTGAGCGCGGCACGGTCACCACTCCCATGTAGGTGGGGCCGTTCACGGCCGCCCTCCGTTTGCGCCGCAGCAGCAGCGCCTGGCACATCGCCTTGTGGATTACTCTCGGAAAGGGATGCGCCGGGTCCACCGTCACCGGAGTCAGCAGCGCGTCCAGCTCGTTGCGGCAGTAATCGTCCGCCACCTGGCGCTGCTCTTCGTTCAGGTCGTTCATGGAGTGGATGCGGATGCCGTGTTTCGCCAGCTCCGGCAGCAGCCGTTTATTCCAGCACTCGTACTGATCGCGCACAAAGCGGTGCGTGGCCTCGGCCAGCTTCTCGCGCTCCTTCATCGGCGTCAGCCCATCGGGGCCCGGATCCACCGCGCCCTCTTCCAGATGCTGCAGCAGCCCGGCAATCCTTATCTCAAAGAACTCGTCCAGGTTGCTCGCCGTGATGGCCAAAAACTTCACCCGCTCCAGCAGCGGATTGCTCTCGTCCTGCGCCTCTTCCAGCACGCGACGGTTGAAGGCCAGCCAGCTCAGGCTGCGATTCAGGTAATACTCCGGGTTGGCCAGCGTGCGTGGAGGCATGGCTAACAGTGTAATGCCACAGCCTGTTTTCCGCAGATGACAGGATGATGAACAAGTTAGCCGCTCCTGCACCGGCCGGCACCTCCTTTTAGTGGCGGTTGCCCTCCGGCAGAGCAGTTTTTACCCGCCCCAGGATGCCAGATGGCGGTATCTTTAGTTTCACAAAGTGGTAAACAGTGTTTTCTTATAAGACGCCCCGTTTTTTTAAAGGCACAACCTGTACTTTTTGATACCGTACCGCTATTCCGGTTTGCTGATTAATAACTGGCAGCCCGGAGATCGAACACGGGGGGTACGCATGCAGCCTCAGGAACAAGGCACTCCTGTAGAACATCTTTCCGGCCCATATAAAGTCCAGGTTTTAGACCGGGCAATCGCCCTGCTTGAGATTCTCGCCCTCAGTCCCGCCGAGATGAGTCTCGGCGAGCTCACCGTCGCCGTCGGCCTGCATAAGAGCACGGTGCATCGCCTGCTCATGGTGCTTGAGGGTCATCGCCTGGTGGATAAAAGTCCCCTGCATGGCCGTTATCGCCTCGGCCTCAAGCTCTTCGAACTGGGCGGCGCATCCATCTCCCGCCTCAATCTCCGCGAGCACATTCGTCCCCGTCTGGAGTGGCTCACCGAGCAGACCGGCGAAACCGTCTATCTCAGCCTGCTCGACCACGGCGAGGTGCTTTGCCTTGACTTCACCGAGCCGCCGCGCGCCCTGCGCATCTTCCGCCGCGTCGGCAGCCGCTATTGCCTGCACTGCACTGCCGCCGGCAAGGCCATGTCCAGCCTTCTTCCGGATGACGCCATCCGCGCCCTGCTGCAGCAGAATGGCATGGCACCGTGCACGCCCAAAAGCATTCGCACCCCGGAGGAGTTCCTCGCCGAAATCGCCCTCGTCCGGCAGCGCGGCTACGCATTTAATGAGGAGGAATCCGAGGAGGGCATCCGTTCCGTCGCCGTCGCCTTCCGTCTCGGCGATGGCACTTCGCTGGTGGCCATCTCGGTTGTCGGCCCGGTCTCACGCTATACCGTGGAAAAACGCCTGGCCGCCTTGGAGGCCCTGCGCACCGTGATTGCAGAGGCCGTCCAAACCCTGGGCAGCCACAACTCCGGCTCCAGCCCGGACTCCGATAACGGCCAAAACCGCAGCGCCTACTGATGTTCGTGGTGCAGGTAAGGGGAACTGTGCCGGTGCGGCACGCCGTCGTGGGTGTGACGGTGGATGTGTACCAGGTTGGCCCTTTGCAATAGCGCCGTGTCATTCAGGATTGTCTGCGGCGCGGCGTCGGCTACAATCGCGCCGCCCTCCAGCACCACCGCGCGCTCGCAGATCTCGCCCAGCACTTCCAACTGATGCGTCGCCGTGATGATCGTCTTGCGCCCGTCGTTCCACGAGCCCAGCAGCTCAATCACCTGGCTCTGGCTGCGCGGGTCCAAGGCCGCCGTCGGCTCATCCAGCAGCAGCACGTCCGGCTCCAGCACCACCACGCTGGCAATGGCCACGCGCTTCTTCTCGCCGCCGCTCAAACGGTACGGCGCGCGATTCCGCAGGTGGCTGGCGCCAATCCACTCCAGCGCCTTGTTTACCCGCTCCAGCACCTCATCGCGGCCCCACCCCATCTGCAGCGGCCCAAACGCAACCTCGTCAAACACCGTGGGGTTGAACAACTGCACATCGGGATTCTGAAACACCAGCCCCACCTGCCGATGAAAGCCCAGCGCGAACTTGTCGTCGCCCAGCGCGGCTTCCGTCAGCGCCTGTCCGCGAAACTTCATCGTGCCCGAGGTGGCAAACAGCAATCCGTCCATCATGCGCAGCAGCGTGCTTTTGCCGCTGCCATTCGCGCCCAGCAGGGCAATGCGCTCGCCCTCGCGCACATTCAGCGACAGTCCGCGCAAGGCCGCCACGCCCTCGTAGGCAAAGTGCAGATCGCTCGCCTCAAACTCCGTGGTGCGCAGCGTAACCGATTCCGGGTTGTGCTGTAGGTCGTGCATGAATGCCTATTCCTCTTTGTTCAGCCTGCCATCTGTTCATCGCGAGTCACGTCCTTGCCGCAACTCAATTTCTATCGTCCCGCCACCACGGCTGCCACGGCCAACATCAGCAGCGCGGCCCCCATCAGCCAGTCGCGCCCCTTCATGCGGAACTCCGCCAGCAATCGCACCTCGCCGCGGAAGCCCCGTGCCAGCATCGCCATGTACACCTCGTCGCCCATCGCCATGGTCTTGCTCAGCAGCACGCCGCCCGTGTTGATCATCATGTGGCGCTGTTCGCGGCCCTTCACGCGGCCCACCATCCGGCTCTGCCGCGACTCGAACATCTGGTTCGCCGTCTCCGCCAGCAGAACGACATAGCGGTGCGTCATCGCCAGCAGCGCAATCACCTCCACCGGAACCCACAGCGTCCGCAGCGCCTTCAGCAGCCACATCCACGGAGTGGTCAGCACCAGCAGCGTGCTCAGCGTAACCGCTGCCTCCACGCGCAGCACCAGCAGCGCCGCCGTGTGTACGCCAGGAGCGGTCGCCGCCAGCCAGCCCCAACGCCACACTACAACGCCCGGAGTCAGAAACATGGCCGGCGCGGCAATCATAAAGCTAAAGACAAAAGCCACCAGCCACACCCTTCGCGCCAACGACCAAAGGCTCACACGTGACATCATGGCCAGCCCCACGCCCACCGCCAGCAGCTCCAGCAAGGTATCCACCCGGTGCGACAACGCCGAGGCCACAACCAGCGCCATCATCCCCACCAGCTTCACCCGCGGATCGATCCCTTGCAGCAGACCCCTGGCGTGCGCCGCGTCTTCGCTCACCAGCGTGCGTGCCAGCGCCTGACTAAAGCCGCGCAAGGTCCGCGCCACCGGATGCGCGCTCACCGCTCACGCTCCTCAGATTTTTCCGCCGTGTCCGTCTCCGTGCCTTCGCCTTTGCGCCCGGTAAAAACCTGCGCCAGCCACACCACGCCCAAAATGATTCCCACGCCGAAGATCGCCGAAAGAAAGTATCCGAACGCCGCGCTCTTCACAAAGTGCGGCGCGTAATCCGGCAGCGGAGCCGTCCACACACCGGCCAGCTTCGACAATCCTGTCGGCACCGCCGCCGGGGCTGCATGGTTTCCGCTCGCCGACGCAATCTGCGCTCGCGCCGCCTGGTCGGCAAAATCCCTGGGAGCCCACTCGCCCCACGCCGCGCCTCCCGCCAATATTCCCAGCGGAGTCAGCAGCATCAGCACGGCCAGCCCGCCCCACAGCCCGCGCGGAGTTTTCGGCGTGGCATCCGTCGCCAGCCCATCCTTCGCCAACCCTGACTTAGCCAAACCCAGCAGTGCCGGCTCATTGCGCCGCAAATATCCAAACAGCCCGGCCGTCATCAGCGCCTCGGCCAATCCGGCAATTGTCAGGTGGCCGGCCATCATCGCCGGAATCGCTACATGCAGCGGATACGGCGCATACAGCGGCGCGCCGCTCGCGTCGTGGAACAGCATCGGCTGTATGCCGAACTCGATGGCCGCCAGCAACGCCGCCACGTTGATGCTGCCGTATCCCGCTAGCGCCGCCGCCACCAGCCTCCGCCGAGACATCGCCGTTGAGCCCATGCTCAGCAGGTGATAAATCCCCCACGCCGCCAGCGAGCCCGCAATGGCCATGTTGAAGCAGTTCGCGCCCAGCGTGGTAATGCCGCCGTCGCCAAAGAACAATGCCTGTATCGTCAGCGCCAGTGAAACGGCCAGCATCCCACCCCACGGACCCAGCACGATGGCCGCAATCCCCACGCCCAGCGCATGGCCCGTGGTCCCGCCCGGCAGCGGCAGGTTGAACAGCATCACCACAAAGCAGAAGGCGGCCATCAGCGCCAGCCGCGGCAGCGCCCGGCCCATCATCTGGCGGCGAGTCTTGCGCAAAGCATGCCACCAGAATCCGGCGCTGGCCGCATACATTGTGGCGCAGGTCGAAGGGCTCAAATATCCGTCGGGAATGTGCACTGGCCGCCGTGCTCCTTACCGCCTAGTGTACCCGAGGCGGCCCCGGCCCATCCCGATTTAGCCCACTCCGCTCGGCTTCCCCTCAAGCTCTTTCCTCATTCATCCGATATGCAATCTGAAGGCGCATCGCGCCAGGGAGACCGCCATGGAACACCTCACCACCGCAAACGATGCCGCCGCCTCGGCGCAACTGCTCCAGCTCGTCAGCTTCAGCGTCGCCGCCGAGGAGTACGGACTCGACATCCTCCGTGTGCAGGAGATCATCCGCACCCAGCAACTCACCCGCGTGCCCAATCTGCCGGACTACGTCGAAGGCGTCATCAACCTGCGCGGCAAGGTCATTCCCGTCGTCGCCCTGCGCCGCCGCCTCGGCCTCGCGCCCGTCGAATCCGACAAGAACACGCGCATCGTCGTCGTCGAAGTCCACGGCCAAACCATCGGCTTCATCGTGGACGCCGTCAGCGAGGTCCTGCGCATCAGCAGTGACACCGTGGAAGCCACGCCGCGCATCGGCCAGGTCGAGCGCGAATACATCAGCGGCGTCGGCAAGCTCGACACTCGCCTCCTCCTCATGCTCGATCTCGAACGCCTGATGAACCAGGAAGAGATCGGCGCCACCATCCAATAACTCCCTCCCTTTGCTCCCAGCCTGCCCCGGCGGCCTGTTCTGACTAGCGTCTTTCGGCCCCGGGGCGTTTTTACGTTTGCTGTTTTGCCTTTGTTTTTGATGTTGTATTTATCTTTGTATTTGTAGTTGTCTTTGACTTTGTTTTTGTGTTGTTTTTGTAGTGTCATCCTGAGCGAAGCGAAGGACCCACGCGCAGATGGCTGCTTCCGCGCAGTCCCAGGTCACCAATCACAAAATAGAGTTCCGCGGGTGCCCCATCCTTCCGCCCGCAGTTGGCGGAGGGTGGGGTAGTTGACTTTGTTCTTGATGTTGCTCTTGCTTTGTATTTGTAGTTGTTCTTGTCTTTGTTTATGTTGTTGTTTCTGCAGTGTCATCCTGAGCGAAGCAGGCGCGCCAGCGCCAGCGGCCGGCAGCGTAGCGTTACCCGTCCAGCGCCAGCGCAGTCGAAGGACCCCTATGTTAGTAGTGAGCCGGGTGCCCCACCTTTGACGCCGCAGTTGCGGCTAAGGCGGGTGCCCCATTCAAGCCCTCCTCTGGCTTGAGTGGGGTAGTTGACCTTGTCTCTGATGTTGCTCTTGCCGGGTGCCCCACCTTCGCCGCCGCAGTTGCGGCTAAGGTGGGAATCAGCGCCCTCCACCGCGCAAGTCTCTGCCTTTGCACTTAACCTCCGAAACTTCCGACACCTCCACAACCTCCGAAACCTCATGTGCCCTTGCCTTTGCTCCTAACCTTGAAACCTTGCAACCTTGAAACCTTGAAACTTTGAAACCTTGACCCTTCCACTCCTCCCCCCTACACTCACTGACAGCCCATGACTCTCACCCTCTTAGACTGGTCTGCCATCGTTGGTTACCTGGCCATCACCATCCTGCTTGGCTTCTGGTTCCGCAAGCGCTCGTCGCGCAGTGTGGACGACTATTTCGTCAGTGGCCGCAACGTTAATTGGTGGCTCGCCGGAACCAGCATGGTGGCCACTACCTTTGCTGCCGACACGCCTTTGGCCGTCACCTTTCTCGTCTACACCCAGGGCATCAGCGGAAACTGGCTCTGGTGGGCGTCGCTACTCTCCGGCATGATGACCGTCTTCCTCTTCGCGCGCCTCTGGCGCCGCAGCGGCTTGCTCACCGACGTGCAGTTTGCCGAGCTGCGTTACTCGGGACGTCCGGCGGCATTCCTGCGCGGCTTCCGCGCCGTCTACCTCGGACTGCTGATGAACTGCGTCATTCTCGGCTGGGTCACTAAGGCTATGACCAGCATCGTCGGCACCACCCTCGGCGGCTCGCCATTCATGCTCACAATCGCGCGCCACGTCGCTCCCCTCGGAGGCCCCTGGGCTGGCCCGGATGGCGCAGCCCTCGCCGTCTGCGTCTTCTTCCTCATTCCGTTCACCGGGCTCTACGTCTCACTCGGAGGCCTCTGGGGCGTTCTCTGGACCGATCTTTTCCAGTTCGTCCTCAAGATGGGCATCGTCATCGCCGTCGCCTACTACGCCGTCCGCGCCGTCGGAGGCATGCCCGTCCTCCTCGCCAAACTCAACGCCATGCAAGGCGTGGCAAATTCCCCCGCGCACCCCGCCGGCAATCCGCTCTCGTTCTTCCCCGGCATCGGCAACGGGCTCACCACCGAAATGCTCTGGACCGTCCCGCTCATCACCTTCCTCGTCAACAGTGGAATGCAGTGGTGGTCTGTCTGGTATCCCGGTGCCGAGCCCGGTGGCGGAGGCTACATCGCGCAGCGCATCTTCAGTGCCCGTGACGAGCGTCAGGGCCTGCTTAGTGTTCTCTGGTTCAACGTGGCGCACTATGCCATGCGACCCTGGCCGTGGATTCTCACCGGCCTCTGCGTCATCGTCCTCTATCCCGGCCTCCAGCATCCCGAGCAGGGTTACATGCTGGTGATGACACACACCTTGCCGCCCGCCCTGCGCGGCCTCGCCATCGCCGGCTTCCTCGCGGCCTTCATGTCAACGGTTGCCACGCAGCTCAACTGGGGAGCCAGCTATCTCGTCAGCGATTTCTATCGCCGCTTCCTGCGCCCGGGTGCCAGCAACGCACATTATGTCCGCATCTCGCGCATGGCCACCATCCTGCTCGTCGTGGTCTCCGCCTGGGTCAGCGTTCATCTCGACTCCATCGCCGGGGGCTGGCAGGTTGTCATGGAGGTCGGCGCCGGAACCGGAGCCGTCTACCTGTTGCGCTGGTACTGGTGGCGCATCAACGCCTGGTCGGAAATCAGTGCCATGGCCACCTCGCTCGCCGTCGCCCTTGCGCTGCATTTCGCGCATCCCTTCCACGGCAGCTCGCCCGTGGTCTTCGCCCTCACGGCCTTGACCACTACCATCATCACGTCGCTTGTCTGGCTCACGGTCACCTTGCTCACGCCCGCCGAGCCGGAATCTGTCTTAAAGGATTTCTATCGCCAGGTCCGTCCCGATGTCCGTGGCTGGCAGCCCGTCGCCCGCGCCATCGCCGCCACCGATGGCCCCGCGGCCCCCACTCCCACGCGCGACCTCGGACGCAATCTGCAAGCCTGGCTGCTCGGCTGCGCCATGGTCTACCTCTGCCTCTTCGGCACCGGCAAACTCCTCCTCGGCCAGCCCACGCTCGGAGCCGTCCTGCTCGCGCTCTCCGCCCTCTCGGCCGTGGCGCTCTATAAAAACTTCGTGGCGGGATTTACCGAGGCAGGCAAGTAGCACCCAGGCAGTCGAAAGGGGGTGTCTGCCTACCCGGAGCTTCGCTTGCTCCACATGCTGTTGAGGATGATTCCCAGCAGGTCGATGCCAAATGCCAGGTCAAAGATAGAAGATCTGGCAATCAATATCCCAATCACCGCAATCGGCATAATGGCGGCAAGCATGGCGTGTTGCGCCACATACGCCAGCACAAACAGCAGGATCACCGCCGCTACCATCGCCAGGCCGACCATCGCCATGTAGCTCGGCGTAAATCCCCGCGCAGCATCATGACGCAGAGTGCCAACCATTACTAACGCGAATCCGGCGAAGGCGCCAATCAGCATAATGATGATTTCGGAGGAGAATCTCTCCGTCTGTTTCTCATTCATGCGCGCCTCCGTCTCAGTTCGTTACTCTCCCGGCAGCGCCGTCGCCACGCTGGACTTCGTCCGCCGCCTCGGCTCGTTGGCGTCTTCCTCCCACACCGCGTTGTACTTCGGATCGGCCGCCATGCTCCTGCATACGTTCAAAAACGCCGTGCCCGCGTGGCTCAGCGTCGCGCCCTTGCGGCTCACCAGCCGCAGCGTGCGCTCCAGTTGCAGCTCCTGAACCTTCACCGCCACCAGTTCGCCGCGTGCCAGTTCGTCGGCCACGCACATCCTCGGCATCAAGGCCACGCCGTTGCCCATGCGCACAAATTCCTTGATGCTCGTAAGCGTGGGCAACTCCACGTTCATGTGCAGCGTCGTGTTCGTCCGCTTAAACGCGTCAATCACCTTCATCCGCAGCGGAGAGCTCACGTTATGCGCCACAAAGCTCTCCGCGCCCAGGTCGTGGATGCTCACCTTCTCGGCCATTGCCAGCGAGTGTCCCGGATACACCACGTACACCAGCTCATCGCGATAAATCACCGTCGAGGTCAGTTGCTCGTCCTCGGGCTTAAAGCTCAGCACGCCGAACTCCACCTGGTGGTTCAGTATCTGCCGCGGAATGTCTCCGCTCAGCGACCGTTGCACCTGGATTTTGATCGACGGGTGCATGTGGTGGTAGTGGTGCAGTGCCGGCAGCAGGCACAGGCTGGTGAACTCGTTGGCCGCCACCGTCAGCTTGCCTTCGTGCAGGCTGCGCAATTCGGTGATGGCCTCCCGCGCCCGTTCACGCAGGTTCAGCAGCTCCTCGGCGTACTCCAGCAGCACTTTGCCCGCCGCCGTCAGCGTGCCGTCTCTCGACGAGCGTTCGAACACCTTTTCGCCCAGTTGTTCTTCCAGCTTGCCAATCGTCTGGCTCACCGCGCTCTGCGTCCGGTGCAGCCGCAGCGCCGCCCGAGAAAAGCTCCGCTCCTGCGCAACTGCAACAAAAGCCTCAAGTTGATACAGGTCCATGGATAAGACTCCCGCGCCGCAAAATTAGACACGCTTATTAAATCACAATCCCTAATGCCATAGATAATAAAAGTAGTTTGACTAATGCCGCCCCCGCCCCGAAACTCAAAGCATGGAAAACGACGTAAAACCCTCCGCCGGCCACGTCCTCGTCTTTGACACCACTCTTCGTGATGGCGAGCAGTCGCCCGGTTGCAGCATGAACACCGCCGAAAAGCTGCTCATCGCCCGCCAGTTGGAGCGTCTCGGCGTTGACATCATCGAGGCCGGTTTCCCCATCGCATCCGTCGGAGATTTCGAGGCCGTGCAGCGCATTGCCCAGGAGGTTCATCGCCCGCGCATCGCCGCCCTTGCCCGCTGCGTGCACAATGACATTGAGACCGCCGCCCGCGCCCTGGCCCCGGCCCGCCACAGCCGCATCCATACCTTTCTGGCCACCAGTGACATTCACCTCACCTACAAGCTCAAAATCACGCGCGACGATGCTCTCCGCTCCGCCGCCGAGTGTGTCGCCTACGCGCGTTCGCTTGTCGAGGACATCCAGTTCTCTCCCGAAGATGCCACCCGCTCCGACGTTGGCTTCCTCTGCGAGGTCCTTCAGGCCGTAGTCGAGGCCGGTGCCACCACGCTCAATATTCCTGACACCGTCGGCTACTCCGCTCCCGACGAGTACGGCCGCCTCATCCGCCACATCCGCCAGGCGGTCAAGGGCGACTACGTCATCTCCGCCCACTGCCATAACGATCTCGGTCTCGCCGTCGCCAACTCTCTGGCCGCCGTCAGCAACGGTGCACGCCAGGTCGAGTGCACCATCAACGGCATTGGCGAGCGTGCCGGCAACGCCGCGCTGGAAGAAATTGTCATGGCCATGCACGTCCGTCAGGATCTCTTCGGCGCCACTTGCTCCGTGGATCGCGCCCAGCTCTACCCGGCCAGCCAGTTGCTCAGCCACACCCTGGGCTTCAACGTGCAGCCCAACAAGGCCATCGTCGGCCGCAACGCCTTCGCCCACGAGGCCGGAATCCACCAGCACGGCGTCCTCAGCAACCCGCTTTGCTATGAGATCATGACCCCCGAATCCGTCGGCATGCCGCAGGATCGCCTCGTCCTCGGCAAGCACAGCGGACGCCATGCCCTCATCCACCGCTTCAACGAGCTGGGCCTCGATGTCGCCTCCCACGAGGTCGACGCGCTCTACACCCGCTTTACCCACTTGGCCGATCGTAAGAAAAAGGTTTACGATCAGGACTTAATCTCCATGGTGCTCACACATCGTGCGCCCGTGGAGAAATCGGTGAATGTGGCGGCGCGTCAACAATAATGAAATTAAATATTGCTGTTCTCCCCGGTGACGGGGTTGGGCCGGAGGTTACGCGAGAAGCGGTGCGCGTCCTCCGTGCGGTCTCCGACTTCTGTGGTTACGACTTTCGCTTTGAAGAAGCGCCCATTGGCGGCGGCGCCTCGGTCGAATTCGGCCAGCCTTTTCCGCCGCACACCCGCGAGCGTTGCCTCAACTCTTCGGCCGTGCTCCTCGGTGCCGTCGGCGGCCCGCAGTTTGATCACCTCACCGGTGAGCGTCGTCCGGAGGCTGGTCTGCTCGATCTGCGCCACACCCTCGGATGCTTCGCCAACCTGCGTCCCGCCATCGCCTTTCCGTCCATCGCGGCGTGCTCGCCCTTACGTCCGGAGCGGCTGACCGGCGCCAATCTCATGATCGTCCGCGAGCTTCTCGGCGGCCTCTACTTCGGCGAGCCTCGCGCCATCGATCAAGCCGGCCATCAGGCCTTCAACACCATGCGTTACACCGAGCATGAGATTGAGCGTGTCGCCCGCGTCGCCTTTAAGCTTGCCGAGCGCCGCACCAAAAAGCTCATCTCCGTCGACAAGGCCAACGTGCTGGAAACCTCGCGCTACTGGCGTCAGGTCGTCACCCGCGTGGCCAAGGAATTCCCCGAGGTCGCACTCGAACACGCGCTTGTCGATTCCTTCGCCATGAACGTCATCACCTGGCCCGCGCGTTACGACGTCGTCCTCACTGAAAATCTCTTCGGAGACATTCTCAGCGACGAGACCGCCGTCATCGCCGGCTCGCTCGGCATGTTGCCCTCCGCCAGCATCGGCGGCCGCGTCGATCTCTACGAGCCCATTCACGGCTCCGCTCCCGACATTGCGGGCAAGGGAATCGCCAACCCCATCGGCGCCATCGGCTCCGTGGCCATGCTGCTGCGCCACACCGCCAAGCTCCATGCGGAGGCCGATAGCGTTGACTTCGCCATCGAGGCTGTTCTCAAGGCCGGCTTCCGTACGGCCGATCTTCTCCCCGCCGAGCAGCGCGCCAAGGCCGTCTCCACCGAGGAGATGGGCCGCCGCATCGCCGAGGCCACCATCGAGGCCCTCAACTCCCGCATGGCCTACCATGCAGTCTAAGGATGGCCACGTAACCATGAGCACCAGCGCACCTCTCAGCCTCTTCGATAAGCTCTGGCAGGCGCACCTCGTCCACCAGGCCGAGGGCCAGCCACCGCTGCTCTACATCGATCTGCATCTCGTGCATGAGGTCACTTCGCCGCAGGCCTTCGAAGGTCTCCGCCTCGCCAATCGCCGCGTGCGCCGCACCGATCTCACCTTCGGCACCGTGGACCACAACGTGCCCACCACTCGCGAGCATCGCTTTAACATCCTCGACGACATTGCCCGCCAGCAGATTGAAGCCCTTCGCAAAAACTGCGCTGACTTCGGAGTTCGTCTTGCTGATATCGGCCAGGCCCAGCAGGGCATCGTCCACGTCATCGGCCCCGAGCTTGGTCTCACCCTCCCCGGCAAAACCATCGTCTGCGGAGACAGCCACACCAGCACGCACGGAGCATTCGGCGCACTCGCCTTCGGCATCGGCACCAGCGAGGTCGAACACGTCCTCGCCACGCAGACGCTCCAGCAGCAGCGTCCCAAGAGCATGTTGATTCGCGTCAACGGAGCGCTCGCCGCCGCGGTCACCGCCAAGGATCTCGCGCTGGCCATCATCCATCAGATCGGCACCGATGGCGGCACCGGCTTCGCCATCGAGTACGCCGGCGACGCCATTCGCGCCCTCAGCATGGAAGGCCGCATGACCCTCTGCAACCTCGCCATTGAAAGCGGCGCGCGCAGCGGCATGGTCGCCCCCGATGAGACCACCTTCGCCTACGTCAAGGGCCGCCCCTACGCTCCGCAGGGCGAGGCCTGGAATAACGCCGTCGCCTACTGGCGCACCTTGCCCAGCGACACCGGCGCCAAATTTGATCGCGTTGTGGAGGTCGATGCCTCGCGCATCGAGCCCTGGGTCACCTGGGGCACCTCGCCCGGCATGAGCGCTCCCATCAGCGGCCGCGTTCCCACTCCGGAAGAAGGCCGCGACGAAGTCGAACGCCTTGGCATTGCGCGTGCTCTTGAATACATGGACATCCCCGGCGGCACGCCCATCGCCGAACTAAAAGTCGATCGCGTCTTTGTCGGCAGTTGCACCAACGGACGCCTCGAGGACCTTCGCGCCGCCGCCAACATCCTTCGCGGACACCACGTCAGCCCCACGGTGCAGATGATGGTTGTCCCCGGCAGCGAGCTGGTCAAACAGCAGGCGGAAGCCGAAGGCCTGGACAAAATCTTCCACGCCGCCGGAGCCGAATGGCGCGAGCCCGGCTGCTCCATGTGTCTCGGCATGAATCCCGACACGCTGCAGCCCGGCGAGCGTTGCGCCAGCACCAGCAACCGTAACTTTGAAGGCCGTCAGGGTCGCGGAGGCCGCACGCACCTCGTCAGCCCTGCCATGGCCGCCGCCGCCGCCGTCGCCGGTCACTTCACCGACGTCCGCCGCTGGCCCATCGGAGAGTAATCATGCAGCCCATGCGCATCCATCACGGAATCGTCGCGCCGCTCGACCGCGCCAATGTGGACACCGATCAGATCATCCCCAAGCAGTTCCTCAAGCGCATTGAGCGCACCGGCTACGGCCCTTTCCTCTTTAACGATTGGCGTTACGATGCCACCGGCCGGCCGCGCCCCGACTTTCTTCTCAACCGCCATCCGTACACCAAGGCCAGCATCCTCATCGCCGGACGCAACTTCGGCTGCGGCAGCTCCCGCGAGCACGCCGCCTGGGCTCTCACCAACTTCGGAATTCTCGTCGTCATCGCTCCCAGCTTCGCCGACATCTTCCATCAGAACGCCGCCAACAACGGCCTGCTCACCGTCGCCCTGCCGGAAGAAAAGGTGAACGAGCTCCTCGCCCGCGCCGCCGCGCACCCCGGCCTCGAACTTACCGTCAACGTGGAAACCCTTACCGTCACCGACGACCGCGGCTGGAGCGCCAGCTTCCCGCTCGATCCCTTCCGCCAGCATTGCCTGCTCAACGGACTCGACCAGATCGGCATCACCCTCCAGCACGAATCCGCAATCGCCGCTTACGAGGCAAAACCAAAGCCGTACTAGCCGCTCCACGCAAAGAAATTTCTTGCACCGCACCCTGCCGCGGCCTAACATTTCGCCCGCTTGATGATTTCCGGATACGTTTCCGGAATCGACTTCCTTTGAGTGCCACGCATTCAACCAAGGAGTAATTTATGCGGCGACCCTGGCTCTTCATCACTGCTGCCCTTGTCTTAGCCACACAACTCACCGGACAGGTAAATCACAAAGCCAGACCCGTGCCCAATACCGGGATTCAGGGCAAAGTCATCGGTGTACAGGTGGTCTCACGGGTTCCCATTCCTCCCCCGGCCACCTGCCCGGTCACCGTCACTTCGCAGGTCACCATCGTTGTGGACGGCCCCGCCACCGTGACCTACCACTGGGTGTATTCCGACCATACAACCGGCCCGGACCAAACCCTTACCTTCAGCAAGGCCAGCGGCATGATGGTCACCAGTAGCTACGTCTATCCCTATCTCGGCCAGGGATGGGTCTACGTGGAGACCGTCTCTCCCAACCCAATACAGTCCAGACCCGCAATGTTCATCGCCAAATGCGGCCCGCAACAGTCACAGGATTGATCTTTATCCGCCGGGTGCCCCATCTTCGCCGCCTCAGTTGCGGCTAAGGTGGGCACCAGTAAACTCACCCGGGTGCCCCACCCTTCCGCCCTTTGTTGGCGGAGGGTGGGGTAGTTGCTTTTGATGTTGATTTTGCTCTTGTTCTTGCTTTTGATTTTGCTTTTGCTCTGCTCTTGTTTTTGTTCTTGTTCTTGCTCTTGCTTTTGATTTTGAACTGTCATCCTGAGCGGCGCGCAGCGGAGTCGAAGGACCCCTATGCAATCTGTTACGCCGCACCGCACAAGGTCACCAAATGAGCAGGGATGCCCCACCCTTCCGCCCTCTTTTAGCGGAGGGTGGGGTAGTTGACCTAGCTCTTGATTTTGAAGTGTCATCCTGAGCGAAGCGAAGGACCCACGTACAGTTGACACCGCCGCGCCGCTCAAGGTCACCAACCGAGTAGGGGGTGCCCCACCCTTCCGCCTTCTGTTGGCGGAGGGTGGGGTATTTGATTTTGCTCTTGTTCTTGGCACCCGTTCGGCGGAATTGGGTTAAACTCTCAGCATGGCAAACAAAAACGCACCAAAGCGCGAAGTCAAAAAGCCGAAGAAGAAGAAGTCCGCCTAGCCTCGCAGCCAGCCCCACGGCTCATCAACAAAGCGATACCGGCTGCCCCACCTTCCGTTGGCGGAGGGCGGGGCAGTTGCTTTTGGGTGCCCCATCCTGGCCGTAGTTGCTAGGGTGGGGTCATTGCTCTTGCACTTGAATTTGTCTTTGCTTTTTGCGGTTGCCCCACTTCTCTCACAGTAGAAACATCGGTGCCCCATGTCTGGCCCGCCATTGGCCAGACGTGGGATCTTTGTTTTTTGCTCTTGTTTTTAAGTGTCATCCTGAGCGGAGCGAAGGACCCACGCACAGTTGGTATCGCCGTGCCGTCCAAGGTCACCAAAGGAAACATGCTTGCAGGGTGCCCCACCTTCGCCGCCGCAGTTGCGGCTAAGGTGGGAATCAGTACTCTCCACCTCAGAGGGTTTTGTTCTTGATGTTGATTTTGTTTTGAAGTGTCATCCTGAGCGGAGCGAAGCGGAGTCGAAGGACCACTATTAAATCAGTTAACTGCCTCACAAGAGAAACAGAAAATTGAATTGGGCTGCCTATCCATCGTGACTCGCTAAGCTTTGGGTTCCCACGTAATTCCAATGCGTCTCGGAAAGACAGGCGCCGGGTGCCCCACCTTCGCCGCCGCAGTTGCGGCTAAGGTGGGAATCAAAAAGGGTGGCGCAACAAGTCTTTCCCCAATTCCCCTCTTGCCAAAACCTGTATTAATTTACGGTTTTGATTGAAATCCTCGCCTCTGCCCCCTTAAACTCACCGGGTACACACATTTTCCTGTTTTCCATGCAGGTTTTCTCGCCAATGGTGCCCCGGAAGTGGCTTCCTCCCGCCAAATGGCCTCAAAACCTGTCGGTGAAAGCAGGTTTTCCGGCGAAAACGGCCCGCCCAAGCACCTTTCGGCCCGCCGCAGGAGGTCTTTCATCATGCCAACGCGCACAAATCACGCAGAAAAATCACCCGCCAGCGCCGCCCCCGCCGAGTCCGCTCATCCCGCCATCGAACGCGCCAAAGCCCTTATAAATCATGGGATTGTCGCCTCCGGCTACGCCCACGCCGCCGAAATTGCGCTGCTTGAAAAACAGGATCCCGCCGGATACTGGTGTGGCGATCTCACCGCCGACTCCACTCTGCTAAGTGACTATATTTTGTTGCAGATGTGGCTCTACCCCGCGGCCCCGAACGGCGTCTGGGACCCGCCCACCATGCCTCGAATTCGCCAGGCCATCGACGGAATTCTCGACATGCAGCTCCCCGTCGGAGGCTGGAATATCTATGAAAATGGGCCAGTTGAGATCAATGCCACGGTCCGCGCCTACACCATGCTCAAGCTCACCGGACTGGACCCGGCCGATCCCCGCATGCGCCGCGCCCGCGAGCTGATTCTGCGCATGGGCGGCATCCAGGCCTGCAACAGTTACACCAAGCTAAACTACTCATTATTCGACCTTTTTCCGCGCAAGTTCGTGCCCACAATCCCGCCGGAAATTCTGATTATTCCGGGCAACGTTCTGTACGAAATGTCCTCCTGGACGCGGACGATTATCGTTCCGCTCAGCCTGGTGCAAGCCGTTGGAGGCACGAAACTTACGCCCGGCGGATTGAAGATTGACGAGCTCTTTCATCCGCACCGCAAGCTGGCTTTGGCCCGAAAAGATCGCATCGCCAATTTGTTTTTGCAGGCTGACAAGCTCTTTAAACGCTGGGAGCGCAAGGGGTTACAGGCCATCCGCAACAAGGCCGTCAAGGCCGCCGAGCACTGGATGCTCGACCGCCTGCAATACACCGACGGCCTGGGAGCGATTTATCCGGCCATGATGTACGCCATAATGGCAATGGATTCATTGGGTTATGAGCGCGATCATCCCGAGCTGGTGCTGGCCCTCGAGCAGTTCGAAGACCTCATCCTTGAGCGCGACGGAAAGGCAATTTTTCAGCCCTGCAAAAGTCCCGTGTGGGACACGGCGATTGCCGCATTTGCCCTGGGCGAGCAGGGCCCGGAGAAGTTGGATGCGGCGGCCACGGCGGCCATGCAGAAGGCGGCCAACTGGCTGCTGACCAAGGAGATACGCCGCAAAGGAGACTGGGCGGCGAAGCGTCCGGACCTGACTCCCAGCGGATGGGCCTTTGAGTTTGCCAACGAGTTTTATCCTGACATTGACGACACGGCGATGGTGCTGCTGGCGCTGATGCACGCCAAGGCCACGGACACGGAAAAACAGCGGCGCGCGGAGGAGCGTGCCACTCGGTGGCTGCTGGGGATGCAGAGCAAGGATGGCGGCTGGGCGGCCTTTGACGTGGACAACAACTGGCAGTTCCTGAACAAGGTTCCGTTTGCCGACCACAACGCGATGCTGGACCCGACGTGCGCGGATATTACGGGGCGCGTACTGGAGTGCCTGTGCCGCCGCGGGCTGACCGTGGAGCATCCGGCGATTGTGCGCGGCGTGGAGTACCTGCTGGGCCAGCAGGAGCCGAATGGAAGCTGGCTAGGCCGCTGGGGCGTGCTGTATGTGTATGGAACTTTCCTGGCGATTCGCGGCTTGCGCGCGAGCGGCGCTCCGCAGGCGGAGGCGGCGATTGCGCGCGGCGCGGTGTGGCTGAAGACGGTGCAGAATCCCGATGGCGGCTGGGGAGAGAGCTGCAAGGGATACGAGACGCTGCAGTTTGAGCCGCACCCGAGTACTCCATCGCAAACCGCCTGGGCGGTGATCGGGTTGGTCGCGGCCGGAGAGGCCGAGAGCGAGGCGGCGCGCAAGGGCGTGGAGTGGCTGCAAGAGCACATGCGCAAGGACGGCACGTGGGAGGAGAACGGAACGACGGGCACGGGCTTCCCCAACGTCTTCTACATCAAGTACCACCTGTATCGCGATTACTTTCCGCTGCTGGCGCTGGCCGGTTATGCGAAGGCAGTGGGAGAGTAGGGTTCACTTCGAGGGGCCTCACTCAAGCCAAACAACGGAGCTTGAATGGGCCACTTGGCAGGTTTCAGAGGTTTCAAAGTTTCAGAGGTTAAGAGCAAGTGCAGGAGCAAGTGCAGGAGCAACTGCCCCACCCTCCGCCAATAGATGGCGGAAGGGTAGGGCACCCGCGGTGAGAGCGTAAGTTTAGGTTTTACGGAGGCACAGATGGACCCGATGAAGGTGGAGATACATCAGAGCTCGGCGACGACCTCTGAGGCGAGGATTCGACAGCACAGGGTACTGGTGGATCGTCCCGTGGCGAAGGGTGGCGAGGACAAGGGGCCGATGGGCGGCGAGTTGTTTCTGTCTTCCGTGGGCGGATGCTTTATGAGCAACCTGCTGGCGGCCATACGGGCTCGCGGAGCCGCCGTGACCGACGCGAAGGCCGAGGTGACGGGCACGCTGCTGGAGTCGCCCGCGCGCTTTGCATCCATACATGTCAATGTCACGGCCAGGTATGCCGAGCGCGCGGAGTTCGAAAAGCTGGTGGAGATAGCCGAGCGCGGCTGCGTGATGATGAACACTCTGCGCGGCAAGCTGGATGTGACGGTGGAGATCGGAGCGTAGCGTCTTGTTATAGAAGACTGATCGCTTCCCACGTCTGGCCAGATGCAGGCCAGACATGGGGCACCAATCCGTTCTAGTTTTGTGAAACGTGGGCTGCTAGCCATCACGACGACACAAGGGGTCCTTCGACTCCGCTGCGCTCCGCTCAGGATGACACTTCAA
>CAINND010000100.1 GCA_903851035.1 uncultured Acidobacteriota bacterium
CCGCATCGCGATGGTCTTCTCGAAAGACCTTTCGTACTTCTTTGAGACTGAGCCGCACACACTGTTCCGTGTGCATCGGCGGAAAGAGCGGGTTCGTCTGCCGCAGACCGGCGTGGAAGACCCGACCTACTTTTTTGAGAGTCTCGGCTACATGGTGCCCGACCGCCTGATGGACCCCTATTTTGCCGAGTTCATCCCCCTCAAGAAGGGCCAGGAGACGCGCCCTCATGTTCACGCGGGTTACGAGTTCCTGTACGTTCTGGAAGGCGATCTGGAAATCCGGCACGGCGACCAGATGCAGGTTCTGAACGCCGGGGACTGTGTTTACTTTGAGGCCAGCACGCCCCATGCGTACCTTTGCCAGGGCAAGGTGCCGGCGGTGGCCATCATCGTTACCATGAGCCAGTCCCCGGTCGCGCAGCCCACGATGAACCTGCGCCCGATGGGCACCGCAGCTCAGGGACGTCCGCTGACTGGTGCGGCGGTTCGCACTGCTCCGCCGGTTGCGAACAAGCGGGTGTAGCAGGGCATGAGCCAAACATTGAGCGGCCGGGAGATCTCTCCTGGCCGCTTTTGCGTGGGCTGACATGTGGGTTATTCGGCAGGGGTGGCCACATTGGCGAAGTACTCTGCCACCTCGGACCAACTATTGACGCGGTGGAAGCGCGTCTCCGCCATATTGTGCGGTGCCGTGAACAGCAGCCCGGTCCCCTGGAAGCGCAGCAGATTCTTTGGCAGGTCATCCACCAGGTAATCCGCCCGCAAAATGCTCTTGTCTCCCAGAAACACATAGTGTGTCGGCGGCAGGAAAGGGAAGTGGCGCTGAAGCCAGCGGAACTTCGGCCCCAGCGAATTTGGCACCGCCATGGCCTGGGTGGCGATAAAGACCTCAAAGCGGGTGGAGAGATCCTGCAGAACTTCCTGCGCGCCGGGCAGGACTTCCAGGTCCGCGAAGAAATCCTCTTCGTCGAGGAAGGCCCGCAGTTGCGCCTGCCGGTCAGTGCTGACCACGCTCCAGAGGGGTTTGCCGTGCAGGTCGAGGGGAGTGATGTTGTCTTCGAAGTAGTGGTTATAGCGGCGCAGGTGCTCGCCGAGCGTATCGGCCATCACCTCGTCCATGTCGACGCAAATCCTTAGCAACTGCTTGCTCCTTCAGCTTCGTCGGCGAATGCTCGCGCCTCCCAGCGCGGCATCGGGTGGAGTGGATTCCGGGGTGCGGGGAGCTTCGGGTTCATTGGCGACATACTGGATGCGCCCGCAGGATTCGCAGGTCAGCACCTCTCCATTGCGCAACTGCATCCATAGCTGCGCGCGAATGCCCATCCGGCAACCGGAGCACTGCTGCCCGTTTGCCGTGGCCAGGCCAGTGCCGCCGCGCTTGGAGATGCGGTCGTACTGGGCAAGCCGCGCGCCCTCGCCAATGCCGGCGAGTGCCGTGCGGAGGGTTTCGCGCTCGGCTGTCAGTGTTGCCAGCAGGCCCTGAATCTCCTGGCTGCGGGCCTCCGTCCGCGCCCTCACATCGGCCAGCGTTTCGCTCAACTTCCCGGCCAGTTGCCGGGCCTTGGCGAGGTCAGCTTCCAGCGTCTCGCTGGTTTCCAGGCTTAGGAACTCCGCTTCTTCGAGGCGCGCAATCTCTTTTTCGGCAAAGGCGATTTCGTGATCGAGTGCCGCAGCCTGGGTGGCGTTGGTGGCCGTATCCATCTGCTTTCGGTGCCGCGCGGCCTTCGTCTTCAGCCCGGCAATCTCCAGCTCCTGGCTGGCGCGCAGCAGCTCTTCCCGCTTCAATCCCTGCTCTGCCGTAGCCACTTTGGCGCTTGCCGCCTTCAGTTGGTTCTCCACGTACAGCACATCGTTCGGGATTGCCTTGAGTTCCGTGGCCAGGCGGGCGCGTTCCAGGTCAACAGCCTGTAGGCGAATCAGATGGGCGAGTTCCTGTGCGGCTTCTTCCGGCATGGGGGCCTCGGTTTCTACAAAATCAAATTCTATCCGGCCCGGGCGCCAAATTCCGCATCCTTCGCGGTTCGGGATACTCTAACACTCTGAAACCCACGATATGAGTGCCGCCACACAGACCTCCACAGTTTCGATGAAGGCCCCGGTAACCGTATGGAAACCGCGAGCGAACCGCTGGGCCATTGCCCTGACGGTGACGCTGGCGACGTTTATGGAGGTCCTCGACACCTCCATTGCCAACGTTGCGCTGCCGCACATTGCGGGCGGCCTGGGTGCCTCAGCCGACGAAGCCACCTGGGTGCTGACCAGCTATCTGGTGGCGAACGCCGTGATTCTGCCGGCCTCGGCCTACATGACCACCTTTCTTGGCCGCAAACGCTTCTACATGATTTGCGTGATGCTGTTCGGCATCAGCTCGGCTCTGTGCGGGCTGGCGCCCAGCCTGCCGATGTTGATTTTCTTCCGCATTCTGCAGGGCATTGGCGGCGGCGGCCTGGCGCCCAGTGAGCAGGCCATCCTCGCCGACACCTTCGAGCCCAAAGACCGCGGCAAGGCCTTCGCCGTGTATGGCATCGCCGTCGTCTGCGCCCCCGCCATCGGCCCCACCCTCGGCGGCTGGATTACCGACAA
>CAINND010000101.1 GCA_903851035.1 uncultured Acidobacteriota bacterium
ATCTTGTACTGTTGTCCGTCGTCGTCTTCGGCGCCACGGGAGACACCTTTCTGGCGCGCGGCATGAAGCAGGTTGGCGCGATTGATGTGCAACACTTATCGCACCTGATGACGGCGCTGGCCAATCCCTGGGTGCTGCTTGGCATCTTCAGCCTGCTGGCCTTTATGTGGAGCTACATGACGGCGCTCAGCTTTGCCGACCTGACCTTTGTGCTGCCAGCCACGGCCGTTGGATATGTGGTGATGGCACTACTCGGCCGCTTCTGGCTGCATGAGCACATCAGTCCCCTACGCTGGCTGGGCATCGCACTCATCGTGGGCGGCGTGGGACTGGTGGCAGGCGGGCCATCGCGCACCGTGCATCCCGACGATCCCGACGCGGAGCACGGCCGATGAGGATCTTCTACACCTGGGCCTGCATCGCCGTAACCGTCTGCGCGGCGGCCTCCGGAGACGTGCTGGTGGCCCTGGCCATGCGGCGCATCGGCGATCTCGGCGAGTTCCGGCAAAAGCACGGCGTTCTGGCCGTCATCGCCCGCGTGCTCAGCAGTGGCGCGCTGTTTGGCGGAATCTTCTTTATGGCCGTCGCCTTCTTCAGCAACCTTGTCGGCCTCAGCTGGGCGGACCTGACGCTGATGGGACCGGCCTCGGCCGCGCTCACCTTTGTCACCAACGCGCTAGGTGCAAAATTCTTTCTTAATGAGAACGTGGATCGCCGCCGCTGGATCGCCACCATCTTTGTCTGCCTGGGCGTGCTGCTACTGACGCGCAGTTAACCCACTTCTCTGCTCGCGGCTGGTAAAATAAGAGTAACGATGTCCACCAAACGCTCCGCCAAAACCTCCGCCGCTCTAACTGCCAAGGCCGCGCCGCGCATCGGCTTTGTCAGCCTGGGCTGCCCCAAGAACCTGGTGGATAGCGAGGTGATGATGGGCATGCTGAGCGCCAACGGCGCCCGCATCACATCCCGCGCGGAAGACGCCGACATCATCGTTGTAAATACCTGCTCGTTCATAGACACAGCCAAGCAGGAGTCGGTGGACACCATTCTTGAGATGGCACGCCACAAGACCGAGGGCCGAGCCAAAAAGCTCATCGTCGCCGGATGCCTGGTCGAGCGCTACCGCGACGAGATACAAAAGAATATTCCGGAGATTGACGCCGTCGTCGGTACCGGCGAGCTGGCCGATATTCTCGCTGCCGCAGGCATTGCGCCAATCGTTGAGCCGGCATCGCCATTCAACATCCTCAAGGGCAGTGGCCAGCATGAGCACGCCAGTGCCTCGCAGCAGCTTAAAAGCGGCATGGCACAGCCCTCGCGCCCGGAGGGTGATGCCCGCGAAAAAGCAGGGCGCTTTGCGCGCGACGGTTGGGATGGCGCAACCGCGGCTCTGCCTACATATCTTTACGACGAGAACACGCCGCGGCTGCTGGCTACGGCCAAGCATTCGGCCTATATCAAGATTGCCGAAGGCTGTGACCATCCCTGCTCCTTCTGCATCATTCCGCAACTGCGGGGCAAGTTCCGCTCGCGCTCCATTGCCAGCGTGGTGGCGGAGGCAAACAAGCTGGCCGAGCAGGGTGTGCGTGAGATTAATCTGATTGGCCAGGACACAACCTGCTACGGCGAAGACCTCGGCATTCAGGATGGGTTGGCGCAACTGCTGGAGGCGTTGGCCGGAGTGGAGAAAATCCGCTGGGTGCGCTTCCTCTACGCATACCCCAACAAGATTACACCGCGCCTGCTACAGGTTCTCGCGGAGCACAAAAAGCTTTGCAAATACATCGATGTGCCCTTGCAGCACGCCGCGCCGGCGGTGCTCAAGCGCATGAAGCGCGGCGGTTCGGCTGAGATATTCCTCAAGCTGTTGGCCAAGATTCGTCGCGAGGTTCCGGGCATCACCCTGCGCACTTCGTTTATCGTCGGCTTTCCCGGCGAGACAGAAGATGACTTCAAGCAGCTATGCGAATTTGTTGAGGCCGCACAGTTCGACTGGATGGGCGTTTTCTCTTATTCCGACGAAGAGGGCTCGCCGGCCTACAATCTCGACGAGAAGGTTCCCGCGCGTACCATTGAGCGCCGCCGCCGCAAGCTGATGCAGTTGCAGAAGAAGATCAGCCGCCGCCTGCGCAAGCAGTGGATTGGCCGCGAAATTGAAGTTGTGCTCGAAGGTCCCAGCGAGGAGACCGACCTGCTGTGGGAGGCGCGCACTATGGCGCACGCTCCGGAGATTGATGGCAAGGTCTTCATCAACGACTTCGGCGAACTGCGCACTCCACGCGTCGGCAGTTTTCATCTCGCCATCGTGGAAGATGCGCACGATTACGACCTGGTGGCCCGGCTGCTTACATAAGTTATGGCGAAGAAGAATAGCATCTCGCTGCGTTGTCCCACGTGCCGTAAGATTGTGCTGCGCAAGGAAGAACACTTTCCTTTTTGCAGCGATCGCTGCCGCGTGATTGACCTTGGCAAATGGGTGAGCGGTGGCTATGTCATCTCGACCCCGCTGAACGATCCCGAATCCGGCGGCGAGGCTGAGTACACCGATGGCCGCCAGCATGCAAACGGTGAAGGCACGGTGCGCCGCAATCCCAACGCTGAAGCAGGAGAGAGCGATGTCAGCAAGCCAAACTGAGCCGCGCGAGCACACCAAGAAAGGCCCCGTCGGCCCCACGCGTCCCTACTGGGCGTGGACGGTCTCCACGTTCTTTGGCTTTGGCGCGCTTAAGCCCGGCCCGGGCACATGGGGCTCGGCGGCGGCCATGCTGAGCTGGATGCTGATCGCGCGACACCTGCCTGCCAGCATGCACATTCCCGGTGCTCTGCTTTATTGCGCGCTGGCCACGGCCATCGGAATTCCGGCGGCAACGCTCACCGCCCGCGCCTGCCATCGCGACGATCCCTCGCACGTCGTCATCGACGAAGTTGCCGGGCAGATGCTGACCCTGGTCGCCGCTCCTATCACTTGGAAGGCGCAGATCGCCGGCTTTGTGCTCTTCCGCGCCTTTGATATTCTCAAGCCGCCGCCCATTCGCCTGCTGGAGCGCCTGCGTCCGGAGGGTGTCGGCATTGTGGTCGATGACCTTGGCGCGGGACTTTACGGACTGATTGCCCTGCAACTTTTGTTGCATGTGGGCGCCTTACAATAGTGATTGATTACGCAACGCAAAGGCCCTCATGAGTTCTAGCTCGCAAGCTCCCGTCGTTCTTTCGGTGGAACCCTCGTTTGCCTTGCCGGGTGGTGAGTTGATTGTGCATGGCCGCGCTCTGCTGAGCTCCATGCACCAGACCACTCATGTCGTCTTCGTCAACTCCATCGCCAACCTGGTCTTCGCCTCCGCCACAAAACTGGTGGTGCAGGTGCCTGACTCGGCGAGTGGCGCCGATGCCATGACCATTGCCACCGAGCACGGCTCGGTGAGCGTGCCCGTCACCGTGGCTTCCCTGCTCGGCGACGAACTGCACCCGGTGGCCAATCCCGCGGTGGATGAGCACTCGAATATCTACATCACCTTCTCCGGCGGACGCGGCCAGAGCGTGCCCACGCCGCTTTACCGCATTGACGATTCAAGCGTGCTGCGCCCCATGTCGGCCGAGGTAATGAACCCGACGAGCCTGGCGCTGGATGCCGTCGGCAATCTCTACATCTCTTCGCGTCACGATGGAGCCGTTTATCGCCTAACGCACAGCGGCGAGCTCTCCACCTACGCCGAGGGCATGGGCGTTGCCACCGGCATAGCTTTTGACGCCGCTGGAAATCTCTACGTGGGCGACCGCAGCGGCACCATCTTCAAGATTGCGCCCAGCAAAGAGATTTTCGTCTTCGCCACATTGGAGCCCAGCGTCGCCGCTTATCATCTGGCATTTTCGCCCAATCGAAATCTCTATGTCACGGCGCCTTCCACGTCGTCCAACGATTGCGTTTACGAGATTAATCCGCAGGGCGTGGTCACACCCTGGTTCGAGCGGCTGGGACGTCCGCAAGGCATGGCCTTTGACGATGCCGGCAACCTCTACGTCGTAGCCTGCTGGCAGGGGCGTCGCGGTGTGCTGCGCATCACTCCGCAAAAAGATGCGACGCACGTTATTTCCGGTTCAGGGCTGGTTGGCCTGGCATTTGATGCCGGCCGCTCGCTGGTGCTGGCCACTACCAACGCTGCCTACTTTGTCCCGTGGAATATTCCAGGCTTCATTCACCGGCCGCTACTGCCGTAAGCTGGAAGACTTCACAGTTATTGCGTGCAAGTAAAAGCGCACCCACAGGGGGTGCACTTTGTTCTTTTCTGGCAGCCTGACTAATTTACTTCCAGCAGTTCCACATCAAATAGCAGGTATGCATTGCGCGGAATCTCCGGGGGCTGACCGCGATAGCCGTAGGCAAGCTCCGGCGGAATGCGCAGTTGGCGCTTGCCGCCCACCTTCATGCCCACCAGGCCAATCTCCCAGCCTTTGATGACTTCTCCTGCGCCAATGGTGATATCCAGCGGCTTGTTGCGGTCGTAGGAGCTGTCAAACTTTGAGCCCTGCTCTAGCAGCCATCCGGTGTAATGCACCTGGACCTTGCTACCCTTTTTCGCTTCCTTGCCGGTGCCAACGCGCAGATCCCAGTATGCGAGTCCGCTGGGCAGCGTCACCACGGCGATTCCGTCCACACTATCCGGATGCATTGGCGCCGCCTGGGCTGTGCCTGCGGCGGGCAGCAGAAGAGCCACGGCCAATACAGTCATGGCAACGATGCTTATGCGCGTCTTCCTGTCGCAAACTTTCATCTCTTTACTCCTTCCCTTCCGCGGATTTCACACTGCTGTGCGCAGCGTGCAGTTCCTGCAGGTTCAGCACACTTACTTCTCCGGCTTGCAGCACGGGTATCGCCTCAATCACGGCCCGAGCCGCCGAGAGCGTGGTGATGGTGGGAATGCGCGCCGTGATAGCCGCGCGGCGGATCGCCTTCTCGTCAAACCAGGGCTCGCCGCGCGCCTGTGGCGTGTTGATGATGAGCTGGATGCGGTCGCCTTTGATGAGGTCCACCACGTTGGGACGGCCTTCTTTCACCTTGTACACGCGCTCCACGCGCATACCGGCCTCTTCCAATGCCTCGGCCGTTCCGTGCGTGGCCACCAGCTTAAAGCCCATGTCCACAAACATGCGCGCCACTTCCGCCACCTGCGGCTTGTCGCGCTCATTCACGCTGATGAAGACCGTTCCTTTTGAGGGCAATGCCTGTCCGGCGGCGAGCTGCGCTTTGGCAAATGCCTCGCCAAAATTATCGGCCACGCCCATCACCTCGCCCGTCGAACGCATCTCCGGCCCCAGCACGGTGTCCACGCCCGGGAACTTGTTCCACGGGAAGACAGGCGATTTGACGAAGAAATGTTCGCCCGTGTTCAGGTCGCTCTTCTGGTCGATATTTTCCGGCAGGAACTCGCGCAGTTTGCGCCCGGTCATCATGCGCGCCGCAATCTTGGCGCAGGGCACGCCCGTCGCTTTGCTCACGTATGGCACCGTGCGGGAGGCGCGTGGGTTCACCTCAATGACGTACACCTTGCCGCGCTGCACCGCGTACTGAATGTTCATCAGCCCGATGACGTTGAGCGCCTTCGCTAGTTTGTGCGTGTACTCGCGGATGGTCTTCAGCACTTCGGGCGAAAGGTCCACGCTGGGCAGCACGCAGCTTGAATCGCCGGAGTGAATGCCTGCCTCTTCGATGTGCTCCATGATGCCGGCGATGACCACATCCTCGCCGTCGCTCAGCGCGTCCACGTCCACTTCGGTCGCGGCTTCCAGAAAATGATCGATGAGAATGGGCCGGTCCTGCGAGTACTCCACGGCCTGGCCCATGTACTCCTTCACGCCCTTCGCATCGTAGGCGATGACCATGGCTCTTCCGCCCAGCACGTAGCTGGGGCGCACCAGCACCGGATAGCCAACCTTCTCGGCCGCTGCCAGCGCCTCGTCCACGCTGCTGGCCATGCCGCCGGGCGACTGCGGAATATCCAACTTATGCAGCAATGCCTCAAAGCGTTTGCGATCCTCGGCCAGGTCAATGGACTCCGGCGAGGTACCGATGATCTTGACGCCGTTGCGCTTCAGCGGCAGCGCCAGGTTCAGCGGAGTCTGTCCGCCGAACTGCACAATCACGCCGATCTCATCCGTGCCCTTCGACTCGTGATCGTAGATGGCCATCACGTCTTCGAAGGTCAGCGGCTCAAAGTATAGGCGGTCGCTGGTGTCATAGTCGGTGCTCACCGTCTCCGGATTGCAGTTGACCATGATGGTCTCAATACCATCGTCGCGCAGTGCAAAGGCCGCGTGGCAGCAGCAGTAGTCGAACTCAATGCCCTGCCCGATGCGGTTCGGTCCCGAGCCCAGGATGATGACTTTGCGCTTCGCCGTGGGCTTGGCCTCGTCCTCATCTTCAAAGGTCGAATACATGTACGGCGTGAAGCTCTCAAACTCGGCGGCGCAGGTGTCCACGCGCTTGTACACCGGCGTGATGCCCAGGCCTTTGCGCTTCTCGTAAACCTTGATGGCGCCTTCGCGGCCGGGCAAATCCCACAGCTCGCTCAACCGCGCATCGCTGATGCCCTTGCGCTTGGCCTCGCGCAAGGCCTCAGGCGTCACTGTGTCGAGCGTCGTCTTCTCCAACTCGGCCAGCTCGTCGCTGATCTCCTTGAGCTGATACAGGAACCAGGGATCCATGCCGGTCAGCTTGGCCACATGCGGCACCGTCCAGCCGTGGGCCAGCGCGTAGCGCACGTATTGCAAACGCTCCGGATGCGGTGAGACCAGGCGCTTGGTGATGATCTTCGGCTCAATGGCCTCGGACTCCAGCCGTTTGCCGGTCTCCTGTGAGCGCACGGCCTTCAGCAGCGATTCCTTAAAGGTGCGGCCAATGGCCATCACCTCGCCCACCGACTTCATCTGCGGCCCCAGGCTCTCATCCGCGCCGGGGAACTTTTCAAACTGCCACTTGGGAACCTTCGTCACCACGTAATCCAGCGTCGGCTCAAAGCAGGCCGGTGTCTTCTGCGTGATGTCGTTCGTAATCTCGTCGAGCGTATAGCCCACGGCCAACCGCGCCGCGATCTTCGCAATTGGGAAGCCCGTTGCCTTGCTGGCCAGTGCCGAGCTGCGAGAGACGCGCGGGTTCATCTCGATGACAATCTGGCGTCCGCTGGTGGGGTCCACGGCAAACTGCACGTTGCTGCCGCCGGTCTCCACGCCAATCTCGCGCATCACCAGGATTGCGCCATCGCGCATGCGCTGATACTCGCGATCGCTCAGGGTTTGCGCCGGCGCCACGGTAATCGAATCGCCGGTGTGCACGCCCATGGGATCGAAGTTTTCAATCGAGCAGACGATGATGACGTTGTCCTTCAGGTCACGCATCACCTCCAGCTCGTATTCCTTCCAGCCCAGCACGCTCTCTTCCAGCAGAACCTCGTGCACCGGACTCAGATCGAGTCCGCGGGCCAGCAGATCCATCAGCTCTTCGCGGTTGTAGGCAATGCCGCCGCCGCTGCCGCCCAGCGTAAACGACGGGCGCAGCACCAGCGGGAAGCCGATCTTGGCGGCAAAGTCCATGCCGTCTTTCAGGTTATTGACCAGCGCCGAGCGCGGTACGTCCAACCCGATGCGCGTCATCGCATCCTTGAAGAGTAGGCGGTCTTCGGCCTTCTTAATGGCCTCCAACTGCGCGCCAATCAGCTTGACGCCGTACTTTTCCAGCACGCCGTTGTCGGCCAGTTCCACGGCCAGGTTCAGCGCCGTCTGGCCGCCCACGGTGGGCAGCACGGCCATGCCTTTACCCACGCCCAGCTCCACCTCGCGGCGGATGATCTCCTCCACGTAAGCGCGAGTCAGCGGCTCAACGTAGGTGCGGTCGGCCATCTCCGGATCGGTCATGATGGTGGCCGGGTTGGAGTTCACCAGCACCACCTCAAAGCCCTCGGCCTTCAGTGCCTTGCAGGCCTGTGTGCCGGAGTAATCAAACTCCGCCGACTGGCCGATGACGATCGGTCCCGAGCCAAGAATCAGAATCTTCGAAATGTCCGTGCGGCGTGGCATCTATGTTCGTCTTCCCATCGTATGAATACGCTCTTGCCCTTACTGCGAAATCAGTTTAAAGAACGGCAGTTGCTCCAGGCGGCGGAACGGCCAGATTTCAGGAAAGCTCTTGGCCGACTCCGGCTCCGCCATCGGCGCGCCGCTCTGTACGCCAACAAACTTCTGCTCGCGGCGCATCACACGGCCCGATGCCAGATCAAAATGCAGCACCGTGTAGCGCATGCAGCCGCAGCCCGGCATATCCATGTAGCGGTCAATCAGCCCAATCGCGCGTCCGCCGGGATCGAAGCACATCTGCCCGGTGTGCATCTGCGTCACATTCATGCCGGAGCCCGGCGCGTCGTGCAGGTCCACCATCCAGTTGCCCTGGTGCCACACGCGAGCCACTCCGCGGTCCGTGGCCAGGGGGCGCGCATCGCTGCTGACCACCCGCCACTCCCCCTCGGCCGAACGCGTCAGCCGTCGCGAAGCTTCCACTGACGGGTCGGCGATGCCGCACATCTGCGCAAAGTCCGTGCGGCTCGAGGGCATCGTTCCCCTCTGCCCGCCCCCATGCGAAGGAGGCATCTGCGCCACGGCCATGGCGGCCAAAAGAATCAGTGTTCCAAGTACTACTTTGCGCACTAGCCTCTCCATTCGTTCATCATCTTCACAAAGTCGCCGAACAGGTAGTGCGAATCATGCGGCCCGGGCGAAGCCTCCGGGTGATACTGCACGCTGAAGAGCGGCATGGTGCGCGAGCGCAGGCCTTCCAACGTGTTATCGTTCAGGTCCACGTGCGTCAGCTCCACCTCACTCTGGTTCAGCGAGTCGGGATCCACCGCGTAGTTGTGATTGTGCGCCGTAATCTCAATCTTGCCGGTCTTCAGTTGCTTGACCGGGTGATTGCCGCCATGGTGGCCAAACTTCAACTTGTAAGTCTTGCCGCCCAAGGCGAGCCCCGTGAGCTGATGTCCCAGGCAGATGCCGAAGATCGGCACGCGCCCCATCATCTTGCGGATCGCCTTCTGTGCGTACACCACGGCCTCCGGATCGCCGGGACCATTGGACAGGAAGATGCCATCGGGATTCAGCCCCAGCACGTCTTCCGGCAGGGTCTGCGCCGGCACAACCGTCACGTCGCAGCCGCTGCTCACCAGCCGCCGCAGAATGTTGTGCTTGATGCCGTAATCGTAGGCGATAACCTTCTTGCGCTCCGGCGTCTTCAACTTCGCCGCCGACTCGCTGGTCACCACCGTCAGCCGCGCCGTCTCATGCGGAACTTCAATCAGCCGCTCTTCGACGTCGCCCTTCGTCCACTGGTAACTGGTCTTGCAGCTGACTTCCTTCGCCAGGTCCAGTCCGTCAATGGTCGGAGTGGCCTTGGCCTGCGCAATCAGCTTTTCGGGATCGCTCTCCACCGTGCTCAGCACGCCGCGCATCACGCCGCGGTCGCGCAGGTGCCGTACCAGCGCGCGGGTATCAATATCGCTGATGACCGGAACCTTGTGGCGCTCCAGGTACTCGTCGGTCACCTGCTCGCTGCGATAGTTGCTGGCGTAGGGTGAAAACTCGCGCACCACCAGCCCCTCGATGTAAGGCCGCGTGGACTCTTCGTCATCAGGGTTGGTGCCGTAATTTCCAATTTCCGGGTTGGTGAGGACGACAATCTGCCCGGCATAGGAGGGGTCGGTGAAAATTTCCTGATAGCCGGTAATGGAGGTATTGAAAACGACTTCGCCGGTGCGTTCCAGCCGGGCGCCGTAGCCTTTGCCGCGAAAGACTTTGCCGTCTTCCAGCGCAAGGAGTGCTTGCATCGCATCCTCGGGGGAGTGGATTTTATTAATTCTATCAGCTAATCACGGCGCGCGTAACCCCCGCGGCATTTTATGCATGATTATTCTAGTTAGCGAATATTATGCATTCCACGGCTGATACCCCGACTCCTCGGCGCTGTCTGAGGACTCCACCGTCGGTGCCTCGCCCACCCACAACTTTTCTTCCACGGCGCGCAATAGCTGCTGCGCCACGTCCGCGCGAGAGACCTGAAACCTCCGCGTCGCGCCCGTGTGTATCCGTACCCTCCCCGTCAGCGGACCATTCGTCAGCCCTACGGGGCGCAGCAGCGTCCAATCCAGGCCGCTGGCGCGCACCTCGGGCTCCATAATCTCCTTGTCGGCGTAGGGCGCGCGCAGCAGCGTGGAAAACACCACCCGCTGCCACAGGCTTGCCTGCACACGGCTCTCCCCCACGCCAAAGGAAGAAGTAATCACGATGCGTCGCAGCCCCATCTCCTTCATGACGGCAAGTATCTGGCGTGTACCCTGGCTGACGACGCCTGTGTTCCTGAAGATGGAATTCTGCCCCAGGCAGTTGATGACCGCATCGGCGCCCAGCAGCGTCTTGCGCACGCTCTCCGCGTCCAGCACATTGCCCATCACAATGCGCATGTTCTGGTTCACCAGCGGCATGCGGTTGGGATTGCGCACCAGCACGCGCACGCTGTGACCTCTCTCCAGCGCCTGGCGAGTCACCTCCAGCCCGGTGCCGCCGGTTGCGCCAAAGATGGCCAGCCGCAACCCGTTTTTCTTCTCCACGGAGTTCTGTGCGCCAATCTCAATCATCGTAGCTTCCCCATCATTCCCGCCGGCCAGTAAGCGAATACGGCCTTGCCGAAGATGGCCTGCCGTGTGACGGAGCCAAAGTCCCGGCTGTCGCTGGAGAGGTTGCGGTGGTCGCCCAGCAGAAAATAGCTGCCCTCCGGCACCATCAGCTCGCTCATCGAGCGCTCATCACGATACTGCACCGGCACGTAAGGCTCTTCCAGCCGCAGGCCGTTCACAAAAACCTGGCCGTGATCCACCACAATGCGGTCGCCAGGCACGCCCACCACGCGCTTAATGTAATTCTTCGCCGGATCGCCCGGATAGCGGAAGACCACCACGTCTCCGCGCTGGATATGGCCCAGACGGTAGGCATATTTGTTTATGAAGATCCGCTCCTGGTCGTTCAGGCCGGGCATCATGCTGGTGCCTTCCACCTTTACCGGCTGATACAGGAAGACGATGATGAAAACGCTGATGGCCACGGCAATAAGAACTTCGCGCAGCCATTGCCACCAGGCAACGTTTTGGCCGTCCTGTGGCGTTGCCGGATTCTGTGGTATTTCGCTCATTTCCACCCCAATTGCTTCATTGTACATAGACGCATAACGGGCAAAATTGTTTCACTCCGGTGAATTTGCATGGCACCGCTGTGCCTCAGCATCGCGAGCCGCGATGCCGCCCTGTTTTGGCCCCCATTTACCCCCCGGTTGACGCTGCTCGTAACAAACGGTATAAAGCTGTATCTTGAAGTAGTTACCGCCAGCCGCCATCTAAACTCCGCTGCGGCGGCTGGATTCGAGTTTGTGGAAGGGCCCATGACCAAGAAAACGGATGTGAAGGCAAAAAGTCCCGCCTCCCCCCGGTCCAAAGGCGAAAACCGCAAGCCGGCCCCCAATGAGCAGCAAGTGCTGTTTGCGCAGACCATGCAAGCCTACGAACAAGCCCTTAAGTTGTTCCAATTAAAGAAGTTCGAGAAGGCCTGCCCGCTGCTGGACAAGGTCGCCGCCTCTGGCGTCAGCGAGCTTGCCGACCGCGCCAAGATTCACCTCAAGGTCTGCCGGCAGCAAATGGAGCAGGTTCGCAACAGCTTTGGCACGCCGGAAGAGCATTACGACTTTGCCATCTCCCTGATGAATGATGGCGAATTCGTTGGCGCACGCGAACACCTGGAAAAGCTCTCCGTTAAGAACCCGTCGCTCGACTTCGTCTGGTACGGCTTTGCCGTGCTGGAGTGCCTGACCGGGCGCACGGCTGAAAGCCTGCAGCATCTGGCCGAGGCTATCCGCCTGAATCCCAGCACTCGCTTCCAGGCGCGCAACGATTCGGATTTCCGCAACATGGCCGACGATCCGCGCTTCACGGAGTTGCTGTATCCCGAAGGCACCGTGGGGGCTTAGGCTGTAGCGGCCCAGGCCCTCTGCTCATCGCCATTTTTTCATTTCCACACCTAGCTGGCCTCTGTTATTACGGCTTCCATGAAGATGAAGTTGCCCAACCCGATCGTGACATCCGCGGAGGGACTTCGCGTGGTTGCCATCGGCGGCGGCACGGGGCTTTCCACCCTGCTGCGCGGATTGAAGCGCCATGTACAGCCCCGCCCACTTGGCGTGCAGATCCTTGAATTACCCGCCATTGCGCGCCTTACCGGCATCGTCACCGTCACCGATGATGGTGGCAGCAGCGGGCGACTTCGCAAGGAGCTCGGCGTACCTCCGCCGGGCGACATTCGCAATTGCATGACCGCCCTCAGCGACGACGAAGAGCTGCTCAATCAGCTCTTCTGCTACCGCTTCAGCGGCGGAGGCCTGAGCGGCCACAGCTTCGGCAACCTCTTCCTCACGGCGCTGGCCGGCGTCACCGGAGACTTCTCCCAGGCCGTGCAACTCAGCTCGCAGATTCTGAAGACGCGCGGCGAGATATTTCCCGCAGCCGCCAACAGCAACCTGCAACTCGACGCGCTGATGCACAACGGCAAGCATGTCGTCGGCGAGACGAAGATCACGGCCAGCCGTAGCGGCATCGCTCGTCTCAAGCTAGTGCCATCGAACGCTCGTCCCCTGCCGCAGGCCATCCAGGCCATCCGAGAGGCCGATCTCATCACCATGGGGCCGGGATCACTGTTTACCAGCATCATCCCCAACCTGCTGGTACACGGTGTGCCCAAGGCCATTGTGCAGAGCAACGCCGTGCGCGTTTACATCGGCAATCTGATGACGCAGCCCAACGAAAGCACAGGCCTCACCGCCAGCCAGCACATGGAGGCCATTTTCAGTCACGCCAAGTGCAAGGTCTTCGACTACGCCCTGCTCAACTTCGCTCCCGTGCCGGCCGCGCTGCGCCAGCGCTACGCAGACGATAACTCCGAGCCTCTGCATAACGATCTGGACGCCATCCGCGCCCTCGGCGTCACGCCCATCCTGGGCGACTACCTGGATGCCAGCCACTTTGCGCGCCACGCCACGGACCGCATCACCACTGACCTGCTGAAGCTGGCCGTGCGCCTGCACCCGCAACAGTCCTCGAACTCGCCGCAATCTTAGCCGCGCCCTTGCTGCCGCACACGATTCCGGCCCGCTCTGCTTTACAATGAATGCGCAATGACCACTCCTAGATTTGCCATCGCCATCCTGGCCGCCGGTAAGGGCACGCGGCTCAAGAGCAAGCTGCCCAAGGTGCTGCACCAGATTGCCGGGCTTCCCCTGCTGAGCCATGTGGTGCGCGCCGCCAGCCAGATCGTTCCCGTCGAGGACATCTACTGCATCATCGGCCATGAGGCCGAACGCGTGCGCCAGGAGATTGCGCCGCTTGGCGTGCAGTTTGTGGAGCAAACCGAGCAGCGCGGCACCGGGCACGCCATCATGCAGTGTCGCCAGGCGCTAGCCGCCTACGATCACGTGCTCGTCCTCAGCGGCGACGTGCCGCTCATCCGCCCGGAGACTATCGCCAGTGTTCGCGACTTCCACATCGCGCGTAAATCCGCCATGACCATCCTTACCGCACGGCCGCCAGACCCCTTCGGGTACGGACGCATCGTCCGCCGCGCGGAGCACAACACGGAGACCGATCACGTCGCCGCTATCGTCGAGCAGAAACAGCTCACGCCTGCGCAGGAGACGATCGGCGAGATCAACAGCGGCATCTACACCTTCCTCGTAAAGGAGCTCTTTGCCCGCATCGATCGTCTCTCCACCGACAATCCTCACGGTGAGTACTACCTTACGGAGATTGCCGCCATCCTCGGGCAGGAAGGCCTGCCCGTGCTCGCCCTGCCCACCGCGCACGCCAGCGAGGTTCTTGGAGTCAACACGCGCCGCGAACTCGCACAGCTCGACGCCATCCTGCGCGAGCGCAAGACACGCGAACTGATGGACAACGGCGTCACCATCTTCAAGCCGGAAACAGTGATGATCGACGCCGACGTGCAGATCGGTGCCGACACGGTCATCGAGCCGTTTGTGCAACTGCTCGGCAACACCGCGCTCGGCGAGGATTGCCTCGTCCGCAGCTTCAGCGTGCTCACCAATCTCAAGTCCGGCAACGGGGTAAAGTTTCACCAGGGCACCATCGCCGAGGATTCCACCGTGGGTGATGCCGCGGTCATTGGCCCCTACGCCCGCCTGCGAATGGGCAGCCAGATTGGCCCCGAAGCGCATGTGGGCAATTTTGTGGAGACGAAAAAGACGCGCCTCGGCCGCGGCGCCAAGGCCAATCACCTCACCTATCTCGGCGACGCCGAAATAGGCGAGCGTACCAACATTGGCGCCGGCACCATCACATGCAACTATGACGGAGTCAACAAGAGCACGACGAAGATCGGCGCAGGTGCCTTCATCGGCAGCGATACCACACTGGTCGCGCCGGTCAGCATCGGCGATGGAGCCTACATCGGCGCCGCAAGCTGCATTACAAAGGATGTTCCCGCCGACTCGCTTGGCCTGACGCGTCCTGAGCAGGTGGTGAAAGAAGGCTGGGCCACGGCCAAGCGCGTCCGGCTGGAAGCGGCCAAGAAAGCGGCGTCGCAGAAGAAATAGCTACCCGCACGCATATAAAAAGGGCGAGGCCATTTGGCTTCGCCCGTTTGCTTGACTAGCACGCGCTGCCGCACGCAGCACGACCATCAACCTGGCAATCGAATACTAAATCTGCACGCTCTCGCCACCCATGCGCGCCACCAGAATGCCGATGACGATGAGATCTACCGCGCCCAGCGGCTGACCGTAAGTGCCTGCCTCCAATGCCATGCCGGAAAACAACAGCCAGATCGTTCCGACGATTGCAATCAACTTACCAATTGGGCGCAACACGGGATCGTGCGTCACACCCAGAACTTTTTCCTCACCATATGCGTGATGTCCGCTCATAAGGCTCCTTATGCATAATGGATGCGCCACCCCCATCCGGGGATTCGCAAATTTGCCGTCCTCCGGTGATACACTTTGAAAATCCACAATCATTCTGAATGGAAACCGCTGGCCATGTCTTCTTCTTTGCAGGGTAGCCGCTCCGCCGTACTCCTCATCAGTTGCCCGGATCGCAAAGGCCTGGTGGCGGTCATCTCCAATTTCATCTTTCAGCACAACGGCAACATCCTGCACGCCGACGAGCATCGCGACGCGGAGACCAGCCTCTTCCTCATGCGCGTTGAATTCGAACCTTCGGGCCTCGATGTCTCACTCGACCAGTTGGCCGCGGAGTTTCTACCAATCGCTACACAATACGAAATGCAGTGGCGGTTGGCCAAGAATCAGCGCCGCCCGCGCATGGCCATCCTCGTCTCGCAGTACGACCACTGCCTGGCTGACCTGCTCTACCGCCATCGCGCCGGAGAACTCGATTGCGACATCCCGCTCGTCCTCAGCAACCATGAGAGCGCGCGCGACATGGCCGCCTTTTACGGCATCAACTTCGTGCACCTGCCCATCACGCGGAATACCAAGCTCACCGTCGAGCAGCAGCAGATTGCCCTGCTCCGCCAGCATGAGTGCGACCTTGTGGTGCTGGCGCGCTACATGCAGATTCTTTCGCCGGCGTTTCTCGCGGCCTTCCCGCACCAGATCATCAACATCCACCATTCGTTTCTGCCCGCCTTCATCGGCGCACGCCCCTACCACCAGGCCTTCGAGCGCGGCGTCAAACTGATTGGCGCCACCAGCCACTACGTCACGGAGATTCTCGACGACGGCCCCATCATCGAACAGGCCGTCTCGCGCATCTCGCACCGCGACTCCGTGGAGAACCTTGTGCAGAAGGGCCGCGACCTGGAGAAGGTTGTCCTCAGCCGTGCCGTGGGCTGGCACCTGGAAAACCGCGTGCTGCTGTATGGAAAGAAAACGGTGGTCTTCGACTAGTTTTCGGTTCAGCTGCGCCGCTAATCCCAGCGCCCGGCAATCTCCGCGCCGCAGTGCGGACAACGCCCGCCGACAATCGCCATCTTCTCAATCCTGTGCCAGCTACGCTGAATCAGCGTGCGGTTGCATTGCGGGCAGCGCGTCGTTCCGCCCTCTCGCGTGTTGATATTGCCCTCGTACACATACTTCAGTCCGCGCTCCATGGCCGTTTGCCGCGCCCGGTGCAAGGTCTCCGGCGGCGTCGGCCCACGGTCCTGCATCTTGTAATCCGGATGGAAGGCCGTGAAGTGCAGCGGCACGTCATCGCCCAGCTCGCCCATGATCCAGTCGCAGAGTTCACGGGTCTCCGCCGCGCTGTCGTTGGCTCCGGGGATGAGCAGGTTCGTCACCTCGAACCAGACATTGGTCTCGCGTCGCAGCCAGCGCAAAGTGTCCAGTACCGGCTCAAGGTGCGAGAGTGTCAGCCGTCCGTAAAATTCCTCGCGGAAGCCCTTCAGGTCCACGTTGGCGGCGTCCATGTGCTCATACACATCAAAGAACGCCTCGCGCGTAATGTAGCCGTTGGTGACCATCACCGTGCGCAGCCCTCGCGCGTGTGCCAGCCGGGCGATGTCCACGGCATACTCCGCCCAGATGGTCGGTTCGTTGTAAGTGAAGGCGATGGAAGGTGCACCCTGCTCGATGGCCAGTGCGACAACCTCTTCGGCTGACATATGGTGCGCACTGCCCTGCACCTGGCTGGCGCGGCTGATATCAAAGTTCTGGCAGAACTGGCAGCCCAAATTGCAGCCCGCCGTGCCGAGTGAAAGGATTGTGCTGCCGGGATGGAAGTGGAAGAGCGGCTTCTTCTCGATTGGGTCCACGGCCAGCGCCGCCGGGCGCCCATAGCCGTTTTGAATCAGTTCGCCGCCAACGTTTTGCCGGATATAGCAGAAGCCGTGCTGGCCTTCACCGAGGTGGCAGTTACGCGGACACAGATAACAATGCACGCGTCCATCCGGCATCGGCTTCCACCAGCGCGCGGGATGAGTTGCCGTCGGCATCTTCTCTCCTGCTTGGTAAAACCTGCGGCGTTTGGCGCCCGCTAGTAGCGTGCCACTGCCGGGTCCACTTCCCTTGACCAGCGGTCAATGCCGCCGCTCATGGACTGAGCTTTCTCATAGCCCTGCTGGCGCAACCAGTACGCAACGTTCATGCTGCGCACTCCGTGATGGCAGTACACGATAATGTGCTCGTCCGGATCCAGTTCCTGTATGCGCGCCGGAATCTCTCCCATGGGAATAAACGCGCTGTCTGTAATGGCAGCCGTCTCGCGCTCCCACACCTCACGCACGTCCAGCAGCACAAACTTCTCTTGCCGCGCGCGGCGCTCGGCTATCTCCGGCGGAGTGATCTCGTATTCCATAGGCCTCAGTAGTAGGTTTTGCGCTTGGCAAACAGGGCGTGCTCGTCCACGACCATGTCCGGCGTGCTGACGATGACGTTTTCTGATCCGCAGCAGGGGCAGACGGGGGTTTCGCCCTCGTCCCAAAAGTCTTCAACCTCAGCCCATTTGAATAGCCGGTAGCAGTTCGTGCAGCCGCAGGGAGTGTCCGGTGCCTGATCTTCGCGTGACATGGCCATAGCATAGCACTCGATGGGAACGAACGGCCTAGCTCTTGATGTCCGCCATAAGCTCTTCCACCTCGCGGCGCTGCGTGGCCGTCAGCGGCAGCAGGGGCAGCCGCGGAACGCCACCGGCAAAGCCATTCAGCTCGCTGGCGTACTTCACGCCGGGAATGCCCAGTTCGCTGACCACGCGGATGCAGGCCTGCTCCACGCGCACCTGCTTTTCGGCGGCCAGCGCATGATCGTTGTCGCGGAAAGCCGCATAAATCTCATAGCAAGCGGTCGGTGCGCAGGCGGCAAAGGCCAGCACGCCGCCTACCGCGCCGCTCTTCAGCAGCGCGTGCAGCTTGTTTCCGCTGCCCACCAACACCTGGAAGCCGACTTCCTTGGGCCGGGTGCGCAGCGTGCCGATCACCTGCACCGCCGCGGACGATGGCTTTGCGGCCGTGGCAGCCAAGGCGCCTGCGGCCACAAAATCGCCCACCGGAGCAGCCGTCGCCTTCTCAATCATGCGCCGGGTCACCGGCTGGAATTCGTGCGTCACCCGCGTCTCGCGCTTGATATGCCTGGTCAACTGCACCATGCGCTCCACCTTGGCCAAATCGCCTGAGCTCTCCTTGATGCCGATGATGTTGCTGTGGTTAGCCAGCTCGGCAATCAACTCCACCGGCAGGTCGTAGCCCGTGCACTGCGGAAAGCTGTACATCACAATCGGCAGCGGAGAGCGGTCGGCCACCGTGCGGAAGTATGTGAGCATGGCCAGCGGCGTCATCTGCGCGCGATAGTAATGCGGCGTGCGCACCATGGCCACGTCGTAACCCAGGCTGGCGGCGGTCTCGCACATTTCCACGGTCTCACGCACGCTCTCATGCCCGCAGCCGGCAACCATCACTTTCTCCGGCGCGGCGGCGGCAATGGCCGTGCTCAGCACCTGGTGCTGCTCCTGGCTATTCAGCATCACGGCCTCACCCGTGGAACCCAGCACGACCACGCCCGTCACCGGGCCGCGCGTGTAGCGATCCACGTTGTGCTCAAGCTTCTTGAGGTAAAGGCGGCCGTCCGAATAAAACGGCGTGGCAATGGCAGGATGGATTCCGTGAAGCAACATAATGGAATCATTCTATTGCAAGCCGCCGCGTAAAAGAAAACCCGGCCGCAGCCGGGTGTAAGTCAGGGCCCATAAGCTCCAGCGCAATCAAGCCTGGTTGTTTTTCGCAATCTCCTCCGGCGTGCGCTCGCGGATGCGTTTTGCCACCCACCACCAGTTGCCGTCGGGATCCTCAAAGCCGCCCACGCGGTCGCCGTACTCCTGGTCGGCCAGGGGATTCAACTGCTTTGCGCCGTGCTGCAGGGCCAGCGCGTGCGTAGCGTCGGGATCGTCCACGTAGACGTACACCATCTGTCCGCGCGGCGGAAACTCCTTGACCGCCTGTGCCAGCATCAGTCGCGAGTCGCCCAGCCGCAGGTCGGCGTGGATGATGGTGCCATCCGGACGGTTGTGGCGCTCTGTCAGCGTTGCGCCAAATACATTCTTCAGGAAGGCCAGCATCCGCTCGCCATCCGCCACCAGAAAAAACGAATTTACAGAATGAGAATCCTTGGGAACCGCCATGCTCACCTCCGAGTCTTTTGGATGTATTACTCCGCCGCACGATGCAAGATTCTCACTTCCCGTGTGTGGAACCACGGCGGTTCAACTCCTCGTCACTCAAGTCCTCTTTGCGGGTGGCAATCCACCACTGATTGCCTTCGCCATCCACCAACCCACCGCAGCGGTCGCCGTAGTACATATCCTTAATGGGCGTCAGAATATTGGCCCCCGCCGATACGGCCCGTGCAAACAGAGTGTCGGCGTCCTCCACATACAGGTAGAGCGTCTGCGGACGGCAGGGCCATCCCTCCATTGCCTGCCCCACCATCAGCATGGAAGTTCCTATCTGCAGTTCAGCGTTCTTAAGCCTGCCATCAGGAGCGTCGTGGCGGTGCATCAACACGGCTCCCAGGCCTTTCTGTAAAAACGCAATGTAGCGCTCACCATCCGTAACCGTAAAGTACGGCGTCAGTGTGTGGTATCCCTCAGGAACAGCCTTTGCCATTAATTCCCCTCCCCATGGGGCTAAGTGTGGGCGGCATCTTTGCACAGATTGCCAATCTCTGGCAACCGGAAGCATTTTCTGCCGCCTGCATCCTTAGAAGCACTCCGCGCATCTAAAATTAAGTTATGAGTAAGACTGAAAGCGCGGTACTCGGCGGTGGCTGCTTCTGGTGTGTGGAGGCGGCATTGCTGCAATTACAGGGCGTGCTCTCGGTAGAGAGCGGATACATGGGCGGCCACATCGATCAGCCCACCTATGAGCAGGTCTGCACCGGCACCACCGGCCATGTCGAGGTCGTGCGCGTCGAATTCGATCCCGCCATCATCACTTATCGCGACGTGCTGGAGGTCTACTTCACCGCGCATGATCCCACCACGCTCAACCGCCAGGGCAACGACGTGGGCACGCAGTACCGCTCCGTCATCTTCACGCTCAACGGCCAGCGCAATATTGCCGAGGAAGTTGTCGCCTCCCTTACACAGGAGAAGGTATTCAACGCGCCCATCGTCACCGCCATTGAGCCCGCGGGAATCTTCTGGAAGGCCGAGGGATACCATCAGAACTACTACGCCAACAATCCTCGCCAGCCCTACTGCATGATGGCAGTGGCGCCCAAGGTGGCCAAGATACGCGCCAAGTTCGCCAACCGCCTCAAGCAGCCATAGCTCGCTTACTTCATTCGGCTGCAAAGCAGAACGCCTCCCCGCAGGGAGGCGTCGCCATTTGCAATCTGTGATGCGTTTACAACGCGGGCACAGGCTCCGCCACCGGAGAACCCTCTTCGGCGCGAAGCACCAGAGCCTTCACCAGGCCGGGTACGGTAAACTCCGTGGCCTGCACATCCACCGTCAGCTCAAAGTGCCGCAGGGTCTGGCTGGTCACTGGGCCAATCGAGGCATTCAGCACGCCCTCCACCAGCCGGCTCTTGCCGCTGCGAATCCCCAACAGCGCCACATAATTCTTCACCGTCGAGCTGCTGGTAAAGGTGATGACGTGCGGCCTCCGGCTGGGGTCGCGCAGCAGAGCGCGCAAGGCCACCCGCGACGATTGCGGCACCACCGTCTCATAGGCCTCCACCACGTCCAGGAAGGCGCCCATGCGGCGCAGTTCACGGGGAATCACGTCGCGCGCAATCTTGGCGCGGCACAGCAGCACGCGCTTGCCGCGCACCTTCTCCTTCAGCGAGTCCACAATGGATTCCGCCACATACTCGCGCGGCATCACTGTGACCGTCAGTCCTTCTCTTTCAATGGCCGCCCGTGTCGCCGGACCGATGGCGGCAATCTTCAGGTGCGCCAGCGAGCGCTTGGGGATGTTCAATCGCGCCAGCCGCTCGAACATCGCCTGCACGCCGTTCACGCTGGTCAGGATCAGCCACTCATACTCCGCCACCAGCTTCAGCGATTCGTCCATGCACTTGAATGAGCGCGGCGTTCGAATTTCGATGAAGGGTATCTCAAAGACCTCGGCACCCGCCTCGCGCAATCCCGCCGAGAGCGCTCCAGCCTGCTCCTTGGCGCGCGATACTAAGATGCGCCAGCCTTCCAGTGGTGCACTTGCTCCGAGTTCTGCTTTATCCGACATCGTCACTTCCCCAGGGTTTTACGATTGGGGCGTAGGCGCGTTTTGCGCGTAAACGTCCTTCAAAATCTTGTCTCCGCCACGGCCCAGGATGAGGTTGCCCAGGCGCTGCCCAAGCTCCACCGGGTCCTTGCCCGTGCCGACTTCACGCAGCAGCTCCGTGCCATCAGGACGTGCGCAGATGGCCGTCATCGTCACCACTCCGTCTGTTACCTCCGCGAAGGCGCCAATCGGAACCTGGCAGCCGCCGCCCAACTGGTTCAGCAGCGCGCGCTCGGCCACCGTGGCCAGCCGCGAGGGCTCATCGTTCAAAAACTCCAGATGCTTGCGCGTCGCCTCATCACCCAGGCGAATTTCAATGCCCAGCGCGCCCTGTCCGGCGGCGGAGCACATGATGTCGGCGTTGATGATTTCCTTGATGTGCTGCGTCTTGCCCAGGCGCTTCAGTCCGGCGGCGGCCAGGATAATGGCGTCATACTCGCCCTCTTCCAGCTTGCGCACGCGTGTATCCACGTTGCCGCGCAGCGGATAAATCGCCAAATCCGGACGGAACTGCATGAGCTGGGCCTGGCGGCGCAGGCTGCTGGTGCCCACGCGCGCGCCCTGCGGCAGCTCGCGCACGCTGTTGTACTTCAGCGAAAGGAAGGCGTCGCGCGGATCGACGCGCTCGGTGATGGCCGCAATCTCAAAGGGTCCGGCCAGCGTGGTGGGCAGGTCCTTCAGGCTGTGCACGGCCAGGTCCACGCGGCCCTCGGCCAGCGCTTCTTCAATCTCCTTGGTGAACATGCCCTTTGTGCCCACCTTGGCCAGCGCCACGTCCTGAATCTTGTCGCCCGTGGTCTTGATTATCTCCAGCTCGACCTGGTGGCCCTTCTCGCGCAGCAAGGCGGAGATGTGATGCGCCTGCCAGAGCGCCAGTTGTGAACCACGGGAACCGATACGAAGCAATGCCATTCGACTTCCTTTGCTATTTCTGAATTTGTTTCACCAGCGCTGGCGCTTCTGCCTCCGGGGCGGGCGCACGCTCAGGCGGACGCGCAGGAGCCGGCGCAGCGGCCTCTACCGGCTCTGGCGTCGATTCCTGCTTCGGATCCGGCCGCAGGTTGAACAGCTTGCGCACCACGTCAATCACCGTGGTGGACTCCGGATCGCGCGCCGCCGATTTCAACGTCGTGATCGGCGTGTGCATGATCTTGTTGATGATGCCCTTGGTCAGCGTTTCGACCGCCAGTTCCTGCTCCGGCGTCAGCTCGCCCAGGCGGCCGCGCACGCGATCCAGCTCGGCCTGCCGTAGGGTCTCAAGATGCTGCTGCAAACTGACGATGGTCGGCACCACCTCTGCGGTCTGGGCGCGCGCCTCAAACTTGCGCACCTCTTCGTCCACCAACGACTCGGCGCGTACGGCCTCTTTGCGCCGGTCGCCCAGGTGAGACTGCACCACCTGCTGCAGATCGTCGATGTTGTAAACAAAGATGCCGTCCAGGTCATTCAGCCCGGCATCAATGTCGCGCGGCACAGCAATGTCGATGAAGAACATCGGGCGGTTCTTGCGAGCCTGCAAAAACTTCTCGCCGTGCTCTTTGCGGAAGATGGCATGTGGCGCGCCCGTCGAGCTGATGATGATGTCGGCCCAGGGCACGGTGTCGTACAGGCGCTCAAACGGTATGGCCTCGCCATCGAACTTTTCCGCCAGGCTCACCGCGCGATCAAAGGTGCGGTTGCCCACAAAAATCTTCTTGGCGCCGTGCGCAATCAGGTGGCGCGCCGCCAGCTCGCACATCTTGCCCGCGCCCACCAGGGACACGCTCTTGCCCGTCAGGCTGCCAAAGATCTTCTCAGCCAGTTCCACGGCCACCGATGCGATGCTTACCGAGCTGCTGGCAATCGTCGTCTCGTTGCGAACCTTTTTGGCTACGGCAAAGGCACGGGTCAGCAGTTGATCCAGTTGGCTGTTTACCGTGCCCAGTGCGCGCGCCGTCGCGTAGGCTTCCTTCACCTGTCCCAGAATCTGGCTCTCACCCACCACCATGGAATCCAGGCTGCTGGCCACGCGGAAGACGTGCTTTACCGCATCCAGGCTCTCATGCTGAAAGATGTAGGGCTCGTACTCGCCCTCGCTGAAACCGAAGAACTCGCGCACGAAGCGTTGCAGGTCGCACTCGCCGTCCTTCGAGCGCGCAAAAATCTCCACCCGGTTGCAGGTGGAGACGATCATACCCTCCTCCACCCCTTCCATCGAGGTCAGCTTGCCCAGTGCCTCCGGCAAGCGGGACTCGGGGATGGCGAAGCGCTCGCGCACTTCCACCGGTGCCGTTTTGTGGTTGACGCCTAATACTGAAAAATTCATGGCGCTATGAACCTGTGCAACTTGCTCAAGTAGTTGGCACCCCAGGCGCAAACCGCGAGCACAAAGCCGATGCTGGCCAGGTAGGCGGCCTTCTTGCCGCGCCAGCCCGCGCTCCACCGCGTGTACAGCAGCAGCAGGTAGATTGCCCACATCAGCAGTGACAGCAGAACCTTAGGATCGGCCACAAAGCTGGCGCCAAAGCGCTCCTCGGCAACCACCGAGCCCGCCAGCAAGCCGATCGTCATAAACGGAAAGCCCAGCAGCAGTGCCTTGTAGCCCAGCTCGTCAATCTCCTGCAAGGCCGGCATGCGAGAGGTCCACGACGATGGCTGCTTGCGCTTGAGCTGCCGCGACAGCAGCAGGTACAACAGGCTGCTGACAAAACTCAGGAACAACATGGCATAGCCGAAGATCAGCGTGCAGACGTGGAAGAAAATCCAGCCGCCGTAGATCGGCGACTGCGCAATGGTCGTCCTTTGCTGGGAGAGCGCCGAGGCAAACGTCAGCAGAAAGATGAGAGGAAATATCAGGGCCGCCGGCGACGCCGTGCGATAGCGAACATAAAGAACTGTAAAGATCAGTGCAATGATCAGAGCCAGCGCCGATTCTGCCTGGCGGATGGTCAACAGCTCGGAGTATCCATGCAGGGACGCGGTTTCAACCAGTGATACCAGGTGAAAGACGATCCCAATACCGACCGCCGGAACCGCGATCTTGCCAAAACGCTCACCCCTTTGACGGAGCATGAGCATGGCATGAATCAGGCCGACGCCATATAAAGCGGTTGCTACTCGAAGCCAAAGCAAAGGCATAATGATTAGAAATCCACTCTCGCCCACCCCCCGAAACCCACCGGAAGCAGCACGAGTACACTGCTGATTATACCCATGAGAAGAAACGGCCTAAGTGTGACTATCACTGCGAATTGTGACGACCGTCACATCGTTTCCCCTCTATCACGAGAACTGCCGCTGCTATCGTATTTGCATGGTACGCCTCAGCGCCGGATGGACAATTTCTTCTGCGGGCTATCGCATCTGACGATTTTCCCCTATCGATATCCTGATTCATCGCTCCGGAGAGCATTTGGCTCCGAAACAGACAACAGCGCAACCGCCTGCGTACCACAATGCTCAGTACCTTATCGGCACAAGTGATACCGTTCATCTGGCTCATTCGCACTGGTTTGTAATTCGACAAATCGGGTGCTAGGATTGAGCCCTTACGCTGTACCTAGGAGGCATTTCTATGGCTGACGAAAGCTGCAACTGCTCGGGTGGCGGTATCTTATGGTTCCTCGCCGGACTTGGCGTGGGCGCCGCAATCGGCGTTCTCTATGCTCCCAAGAGCGGCCGCGAAACCCGCGAGTCAATTCTTGCTGCGGCTGAGGAAGGCCGTGGCGTGGTCACTGAACACGCCCGCAAATATCGCGATCAGGCCACCGAGTGGGCCGATAAGGGCAAGGAAACCATCGCGCAACAGAAGGAGAACCTGCGTTCGGCCTTTGAGGCTGGCCGCCAGGCCTATCGCGAAGCCCGCCATGAGCCCGAAGGTGAGCCCGGTACGGGTGTTTAATTCCCCCGGGGATATTCCCCGGGCATAAACCCTTAATTTCTTCTGCCCCTCCGGAACTGTCCTGAAGACGGTTCCGTGGGGGGCTGGAACGGATCGTAATGATGAACGAACAAACCTTGCTCATCGCCTTCATCGCGGTTACTTCGGTGGCGGTGCTGCTGCAAACGGCGATCCTGTTTGGCATGTACCTCTCCACCCGTAAGCTCAGCCAGCGCATCACCGAGCTTTCGGTAAAGGTGGAGACGGACGTGCTCCCCCTGGCGGCTAAGGTTCGCACCCTGGTGGACGCAAACGCGCCCAAGCTGGAGAGCGTGCTCACCAATCTGGCCGAAACCAGTGATATGGTGCGCGCGCAGGCCGGCAAAATTGACGCTGCCCTCACTGAGATCGTCGATGTGGCCCGTACCCAGGCCGCCAACGCCGGAGAGCTGGCCGAGCGCACCATGCAGCGCGTGGATCACGCCGCCGGCAAGGTGCACAACGCCGTAACCTCTCCGCTGCGTCAGCTTTCCGCGCTGGTGGAAGGCCTGATGGCCGGGGTCACCGAGTTTGCTGGAATCCGCCGCGTGCGCCGCTCCACAAAGGCCGTGCCCACGGATGAAATGTTCATCTAACATCGCAATGCTGGGACCGGAAAATACACAGAAGCGGAGGCTAAGTCCCTCCGCTTCTTTTCTTTGCCTTGATTTAGCGTTGCGGCACTGCCAGGTTTTTTCTCTTGTAATCCTGGTTTGATTTGGCAGTATCTTGTTGAACCACTTGGCGCGCAAGTTTGCGCATGGCGGCCACCATTAGCCGCATGTTTAGAACACGCCTCGCAGATTCAATTTGCGCCGCCGTTGGCAAGCCCATGAGCGTGCCGGCAGGCGGTGCCGGGAAGGTACGTCCATGAATTGTAAGTCCATGAAGTCTCAACTGCTTGCCGCCGTTCTCACCCTAATCATCTTTGCCCTGTGCGCCGCGCCGCTGGTGGCGCAGGATACCCACGGCGTGATGATCTTGAAGTGTTCGCAGACGAAGCAGGATCGACCGCAGTTCTTGGAGGCGATCTTCCTGCCCAATCACGGCATGAACCTGTTGCAGATCAAGGCCTACCTGCCAGGCAAGGGAGTGGTCAGCTTGCTGGCCTCACCGCCGCTGCCAGAGGCACTGGCTAAGCTCGAAGGGCCCGATCCCTATGGCAACGAGGCATTTAAGATCGGCGGTGCCTTCCTGCTGCCCTATGCCAACCGCATCCGCGGCATGCTGAGCGAGGATAGCCAATCGATTGAAGCCGATGCCACCGGGCAGAAGCTGCACCTGCCCGCCAACTGGAAGGGCGACCACACCGGGGCCGAGCTGCACTCCATGCACGGACTCATCCTCAACGCCCGCTTTAGCGATATTCGTCGGGCGGATGGGCCGAAAAAAAGCACCCTCAGCGCCCTGCTCCACGCAGGCGACTTTGCCGGACGCTGGCCCAGCAAGACCGATGTAAAAATCCAGGCCGAGCTTACCGGCGACGTGCTGGACCTGAAGGTGACGGCCACCAACGTAGGCCACGAGCGGCTGCCCATGGCCATCGGGATGCATCCCTACTTCGCCTTCGCCAGCGGAGATCGCAGCCAGGCGCGGGTGCACATCCCGGCCACCATGCGCGCGCCCAGCAACAACTACGACGATGTGTTTGCCCTGGGCATGTTGGCACCGGTCGCCGATACGCGCTTTGACTTCCGCGCACCGGAGGGTGCCGCCCTGGGTAACTACTTTGTGGATGATTCGTTTACAGCGCTTGATCGTGGCAAAAAAGACGCATTCGAAGTGCGCGTTACCGACCCGGCGGCAAACTACGGAATCAAGGTCATCGGCCTTTCGCCGGAGATTCGCACGGTGCAGATGTACGCGCCTCCGGCGAAGAACTTTGTGGCCATCGAACCGCAGTACAACCTCAGCGATCCCTTTGACCGCAAGGTGTGGGGCAACCAGGATACGGGCGTCGTGTACCTGCAGCCGGGCCAGAGTACAACCTGGCATGTGCAGTTCATGATTTACGCCCTCAAGTAAACCTTGAAGAATACCGTGTAAGCGGGGCTGCCGATTGGGCGGCCCCGTTTGCTTTTTGCATTTGCGGCTCAATGGGTTACGGGCGAGATTCGTTCTCCATAAGGATTACAAAACTATGACCCCACCTGTTGATGGCTTTTGCAACAATTACCGCATGAGTCAGTTGCCGGTGGTTATACAGGGCGGGATGGGCGCGGCGGTCTCCAATTGGAGGCTGGCGCAAGCGGTTTCGAAGACAGGTCAGTTGGGCGTAGTCAGCAGCGTGGCATTGGATACGATCCTCTGCCGCCGTTTGCAGGATGGCGATCCCGGCGGACACATGCGCCGCGGGCTGGCCATGTTCCCCTACCCGGAGATGGCGCAACGCATTCTAGACAAACATTTTAAGCCGAAGGGGCGGGACAAAGGCGCAGGCTACAAGCTGCTGCCCATGCTGGCGCGTGAGAACAGCCGCGAAGCCAATGAACTGCTGGTGGTTGCCAACTTTGTTGAGGTGATGCTGGCCCGTGAAGGCCACTCAAACCCGGTTGGAATCAACCTGATGGAGAAGATTCAACTGCCCTTTCTGGCCTCGCTCTATGGCGCCATGCTGGGCGGCATCAGCTATGTGCTGATGGGCGCGGGAATTCCCCTGAAGGTTCCCGGCGCGATTGACGCCTTTGCCGAAGGCCAGGCCGCCAGTTATCCCCTGAGCGTGACCGGAGCACAGGCAGAAGACGACATCCTGATGCGCTTTGACCCGACGGAGTTTTTTGGCCAGGAAGCGCCGAAGCTCAAGCGGCCTACATTCCTGGCCATCATCAGCTCCAACACGCTGGCCACCACCATGCTGCGCCGCTCCAACGGGCGGGTAGATGGATTCATCATCGAGGGGCCAACGGCAGGCGGGCACAACGCTCCTCCGCGCGGGCAGATGATTTATAACGAGCGCGGCGAGTGCGTGTACGGCGAGCGCGATGTTGTGGACCTGGCAAAGATTGCGCAGATGGGAGTTCCCTTCTGGCTGGCAGGCGGTTACGGTACGGCCGAGCGCGTGGCCGAGGCCCTGGAATTGGGCGCCGCCGGAGTGCAGGTAGGCACGGCATTTGCCTTTTGCGAAGAGAGCGGCATGCGCGACGAGTACAAGAACGCGCTGATTGCCAAAATTCTGAAGGGCGAGGGCGAGGTGTTTACCGATCCGCGCTCGTCGCCGACCGGCTTTCCCTTTAAGGCCGCGCAACTGGAGGGAACGTCAAGCGAGCCTGAGGTTTATGCCCGGCGCAAGCGCATCTGCGACATCGGCATTCTGCGTGAGTCTTATCGCACGCCGGAGGGCAAGATTGCCTATCGCTGCTCGGCCGAGCCGGAGAATGTTTTTGTCACCAAGGGCGGAGAGCTTGTTGAGACTGAGGGCCGCAAGTGCCTGTGCAACTGCCTGCTGGCCGATATCGGCATGGCGCAGGTGCTGAAGGATGGCAGCGAGGAGCCCGGCCTGGTAACCACGGGCGACGATCTGGCCAGCGTGCGCCACTACCTGGCTGGACGCAGCAGCTATCCGGCAACGGACGTTGTGAAGGGATTGATGGCGGCAGCGGCCACGGCGAAGATTGTGCCGGCAGCGGCCGAGTCCAAGGAAACAACTGTGGGTGCCACAGCCAGCTAGCGGCGTCTACCTACCGAAAGAAAATGTTCTTCCATGCGCGGCAGAGTGATGGATTCATCCCAACTCTGCCGCGCAAACTTTTCCGCCTCAATGCTCATGGCGGCCAGCCGTGCCGGGTCGGCAACCATGCCTTCGATGGCCGACCAGAGCAGGTCCGCGCGCTCAGGCTCAATGACCACACCTGCTCCAGAGCGCCGCACGGCTGATGCAACCTCACTGGCGGCGTTGACGGAGGCAATCACCGGGCAGCCGGCGCTGAGCAGCGTCACGGTCTTCGAAGGGAAGACGATGTCGCTGACAATCTTCTGCTGCGTGACCAGGGCAACGTCGGTGGCGGCCAGCATTTCGGCAAATTCATCATCATCCAGCAGCGGCAGGAAGCGAACATTCTCCAGATGGCGGAGACGCGCCTGCTCCTCCAACTGTGTGCGCATGGCGCCATCGCCGACAAAGAGATAGCAGAGGTCGCGGCGCTCACGTGAGCGCTCAGCTGCCTCCAGCACGACGCCCAGGCCCTGCTTGACTCCCATGTTGCCCGAGTGCGAGACGATGAACTGGCCATGCAGTCCATAACGCTGGCGAAAAGCCTGCGGGCTGACGCGCTGGCGCAGGCCGTAGAGCGAGGCATCGGCGCGCGGAGGAAATAGCACGATCCTGTCTGCGTCAATGCCCTTGCCCGCAATGCGCTGGCGCATGCCTTCCGTGAGGGTGCTGATGAGAGCGGCGTGACGATAGGAATGGCGCTCCACGGCATATAGAAAATTAGTGACGCGGCCCGGGCGCATCATGCCCAGTTCAATGGCGGCGTCGGGCTGCAGGTCTTCCACGTCGAAGATGTAAGGCACACGCCACAGGCTGGCGAGCGTGCTGGCCACCATGCCCAGGCCCAGCGGAGGCGAGACGGCAAAGATCACGTCCGGCTTGCTAGTGGCAAAGGCGCGCAACAGGCATCCGGCGGCAAAGGTGGCCTCGTGCAGCACGCGGCGCTTGGTGGTCAGCGCAGAGGGAACGTACATCCACGAGCGCAGGATGGTGACGTCGTTGTGCTGCTCGCGCTGGATGAGTTTGCCGCGATATGCGGGCGGCACCTGCCACTGCGGATAGTAGGGCGGTCCGGTGCAGATGGTCACTTGGTGGCCCTGCGCGGCTAGAAACTCGCAGCGGCGGATGTTGAAGGCCGCAATGCCCGTCTGGTCCGGCCAGTAATTGATGCTGAGAACGAGAATCCGCAAAACTATTATTCCCTTTCAAACCTTTGTTACCGTGCCATGTCATCTTGCAGGAAGACGGTCGCTAGGTGCCAATGAAGCGCGCATATAGACTGCGCGCCACGCCAATATCCGTGGTGCCCTTAATGATGGCGCGGCCATCGGGAAAGAGCGTCAACTCGTAGGGCGGGCGCAGGAACTTCAATACGTACTCGGTGTGACGCACCTCGCCGTGCGGGCTGAGGCGCGTGACCAGTTCGGCAAAATCCACGGGGCGGCGGCGCTCGTGAATCTGCACGGAGTTGCGTCCGCAAAGGGAGATATGGGCATGGGCGCGTCCGGCAAGGAAGGCGAACTGGCGCTGGCCGCAAACCGTGCATTCCGCACGCGGCTGCCCGGTGCGCACCTCAGAGCGATCGTTGTGCCAGGCGTCAAAGCTGAGCAGGGTGCGGCGCAGTTTGTCGTGGGCGCCGACCAGGAACTTCATGGCCTCCGTGACCGCTGCCGATGCGATGAGGTTGACCGCAGAGTTGAGGATGCCGCCGGTCTCGCAGGTTTCCACCGCTCCGGTGGGCGGCGCGGGAAAGACGCAGGCCAGGCAGGCCGTCTGCCCGGGAAGGATGTTCATGGTGACGCCATAGCTGGCAACGGCGGCGGTATAGATCCACGGACGGTGTTCGCGCACGGCGTAATCGTTGATGAGGTAGCGAGTCTCGAAGTTATCGGTGCCGTCAAGGATGAGATCCGTCTCCTCCAGCAGTTCGGCGCAGTTGCGCGGCGTAAGGTCTTCCACCTGGGCTTCGACTGTGACCGAGGAGTTGATGGCCTTGAGTTTGCGCTCGGCGGCGATGGCTTTGGGCAGGCTGGCGGCGGCATCGGCTTCGTCAAATAAAACCTGGCGCTGCAGGTTGCTGGGCTCAATGTAGTCGCGATCAATGATGCGGACGTAACCAACCCCGGCGCGCGCCAGCAGCGAGCTGAGCACCGAGCCCGTAGCTCCGCAACCGACAATGACCACGCGCGAAGAGGCCAGCTTGCGCTGCCCCTCCTGCCCGATGCCGGGAAAAAGAACCTGCCGCGAATAGCGCTCATCATCCAACCGCATGAGAAACATGATATGCGATGCGGCGCAGGATGGCGAAGCGGGAGCGGGATGCTTCGAGACAACTGCTGAATTGACTGTTAGGAGGAGAAGATGGTGGCCAGGGAGGGAGTTGAACCCCCGACACGCGGATTTTCAGTCCGCTGCTCTACCAACTGAGCTACCTGGCCATCCTGAAGGCACTACGGGAAGTGCTTACGGAAGGGATTACGGAAGACAACTGCATGACTGCCGCAACAAAATAATTATAACAGCCACGTTGCAGTTGGCAAAGTTCGACCGGGCAGCGCTGTGGATTTCCCAAATTCATCCGAGATCGGCAAAGCGCCCGGCCATCATCACGGCCACCGTGTGATTGGCTCCGAACCAGTAGGCCAGCTCTCGATGGTCGTCGAGCTCGAAGAAGGCTAGGTCGGCATCCTTGCCCGGCTCCACGCTACCCTTACGGGCACCAAGCTCCAAGGCGTGCGCGCCGTTGATGGTAGCAGCCGTCAAGGCCTCGGCCACGGTCATCTTCATCTGCGTGCAGGCCAGCGAAAGAATCATGGGCATGCTGATGGTGGGCGAGGTGCCGGGATTGTAATCGGTGGCAAGGGCCACGGCCGCTCCAGCAGCAATCAGCTTGCGCGCCGGAGGGTAGGCCTTTGTGGCCAGAAAGTAATTCGCGCCGGGCAGCAGCGTGGCAACGGTATTGGTGGCGGCAAGAGCCTTGATATCGGCGGCGGTCAGATGGTCGAGGTGGTCGAGCGATGCGGGTGAGTGCTTCAACACATCCGCCAGCGGAGTGTTCGTCAACTGGCCCACGTGCACGCGCGTGCGCAGCTTGTGCGCCGTGGCGGCGGATAAAATGCGCTCGGTCTGCGCCAGGGTGAAGGCTCCGCGCTCGCAGAAGACATCCACATACTGCGCTAGCTTCGCGCGGGTAACCTTGGGCAGCAGCTCGCGGCAGAGCAAATCCACGTAGGCATCTGGTATGGACTTAAACTCCGGCGGAACGACGTGCGCGCCCAGGAAGGTGCTGACCACTGTTCCCGGCCACTCGGAGGCCGCGCGTCGAATGGCCTTGAGGCTCTTCAGTTCGCTGGCCGCGTCGAGTCCGTAGCCGCTCTTCGCCTCAATGGTTGTCGTGCCCTGCGCCTGCGCCTGTCTCAGCGCGGTGGAAACCTGCGCAGCCAACGCGGACTCGGTGGCCCGGCGCACGCCATCAATGCTGGCGCGGATGCCTCCACCGGCGGCGGCGATCTCCTCGTAGCTGGCACCGGCTGCGCGCTTCTCAAAATCCACCAGGCGCGGCGCAGCGAAGACAGGATGAGTGTGCGAGTCCACAAAGCCGGGCGTGACCAGCTTGCCGCGGCAGTCGAGCTCGATGACCTCTCGACGATGCTGTTTGAGCCATGCGCTGCGTGAGATTTCGCGATGCGTGCCAACGGCGACAATCTGGCCTCCGCTGATGAGCACCGCCGCATCACGAACGATGCCAAGCTCGCGCATCTGGGCTCCGCGGCGCGGCGCTGCGGGACCGGCCAAGGTCACCAACTCGGAGATGTGGTCGAGGAGGATGACGGGCTCTGTTTCCGTTTGCGCCTCAACCGCCTTCTGCTTTCGCGCTGCGTTCTGCGGCATCGCCTACTTCCCTTCCATGGGAATCTTGACGCCCTTGGCGGCGGCGAATGTCTTGGCCTCGTCGTAGCCAGCATCCACGTGGCGCAGCACGCCCATGCCGGGATCGTTGGTCAGCACGCGCTCAATGCGGCGCGCCATCTCCGGAGTGCCATCGGCCACCGTCACCTGGCCCGCGTGCTGGCTGTATCCAATGCCCACGCCGCCACCGTTGTGGATGCTGACCCAACTGGCTCCGCTGGCGGTGTTGACCAGCGCGTTCAGCAGTGGCCAGTCGGCCACGGCGTCCGAGCCATCTTTCATACTCTCGGTCTCGCGGAAGGGCGACGCCACGGAGCCGCAGTCGAGATGATCTCGGCCAATGACGATGGGCGCCTTGATCTTGCCATCGGCAACCAGTTTGTTGATGGCCAGGCCGAACTCGGCGCGCTCGCCGTAGCCCAGCCAGCAGATGCGCGCGGGCAGACCCTGGAAGCGGATGCGCTTACGGGCCAGATCAATCCAGCGCGCCAGCTTGCGATTCTCCGGAAAGAGTTCGAGAACGAGATCGTCGGTGATGGCGATGTCCTTGGAATCGCCAGACAAGGCCGCCCAGCGGAATGGACCTTTGCCCTCGCAAAACAGGGGACGAATGTATGCCGGCACAAAGCCCGGGAAGTCGTAGGCGTCTTTGACGCCCTGCTGGAAGGCGAAGGTGCGAATGTTGTTGCCGTAGTCGAAGGTAACGGCGCCCATCTTCTGCAGGCGCAACATGCCTTCCACGTGGCGCGCCATGGCCGCCATGGACTTCGCCTCGTAGGTCTTCGGATCGCGGGCGCGCAGCGCAAGCGCCTCCTCAAAAGTCATGCCGTTGGGCACGTAGCCGTTGAGAGGATCGTGCGCCGAGGTCTGGTCGGTGAGAATATCCGGCACCACGCCGCGCTCGGCCAGCTCGGGGATGACGTCAGCGCAGTTGCCCACCAATCCGACGCTGATGTTCTCCTTTTTGCGCAGCGAGTTCTTCAGTATGCGCAGCGCCTCGTCCAGCGAGTTGACCATGAAGTCGCAGTAGCCGCTCTTCAGGCGCTTCTTGA
>CAINND010000102.1 GCA_903851035.1 uncultured Acidobacteriota bacterium
CTGGCGCGCTGGACAAGCGCCCCGAAAAACAAAAGCAGATGATCGACGTGGCCATCGGCAACTGCGACCGTCTCGTTCGCCTGGTCAACGACATCCTCGACTTCGACAAGGTGGAAAAGGGCGGCATGCCGCTGACCCGCACTGTTATTCCAGCCATTGACCTGCTGCGCCGCGCCGCAGATGGCGAGCACGAGGCTGCCGACAAGGCTCAGATTACCTTCCGCTTCGATGCGCCCGCCGCCCTCACCGTCTGGGCCGACCAGGACCGCGTCCTGCAGGTACTCGCGGAACTTGTGACCAACGCCATCAAGTTCTCCCCGCCGCAGACCATCATCAAGCTCTCCGCCTCCATCTCCGGCCCCAACGAGGTCTGCATCACGGTGGAAGACCAGGGCCGCGGCATCGCCAAGGAGAAGGTGGACATGATCTTCGAGCGCTTCCAGCAGGGTGACGCCTCAGACTCACGCGCCCTGGGCGGCACCGGACTCGGACTGGCCATCTGCCGCCGCATCATCCAGCAGCATGGCGGCAAGATCTGGGTGGAAAGCGAGCTTGGCAAGGGCAGCAAGTTCTTCTTTACCCTTCCCTCCGGAGCGATGGGCAAGGCCTGACAGCGATTTCCCCCGCGCGCGGCCCTTCCCGCGAATCCAGACTGATAAGCTGAATAGAAAGCGCCCGAATCGGCCGCAATCCGTCCAAAGGGATGAGGATTGCCATTTCGGGGCACCAAGATTCGCGCACCGACCTTGCGGTTGCGCCCAGGAGATACCGGGTGAAGGGTAAGTTTCTGTTGTTTGCCATTGCGTTCAGCCTGCCGCTTGCGGCCGCCGCACAGGATTCCAAACCGGCCGCTGCGCCGACTTTTGAGCGCTACGAACTCGGCGCAAGTGCTGCTTACTCTTCCGCCAACCAGGCCAAGGGCTCCTCGGCCCTCGTCGGCGGCAACGCATTTGCCGACTACAAGCTCAAGCCCTGGTTCGGCGCGGAAGCTGATTTCGGCTACTACGGCGCAAGCTACACCTCTGTCCAGCCCACGATGACCACTTTCCTGGCTGGGCCGTCGCTGTTCCTGCCTTCCGACAAGCTGATGGGCAACCTGCACGTCCTCTTCGGCGGTGCACACACCGGAAACGTCGGCGCGACTCCCAACATCTCCTTTGCCTGGGCAGTGGGCGGTGGCTTTGAATACCAGCTTCGCAACCACTTTTATCTCAAGCTGGCCGGCGATGGCATTTTCTCTTCCTTCGTCCTGGACCCCACCAACCAGCACCTGTCGGCAAACCTGCGCGTCAATCCCCGCGCCACCGCCGGCGTCGCCTACCACTTCTAGCACCCGGCCGTTCCGGCCCAAAAGGAAACCCGCCGACGCAGCCCGTCGGCGGGTTTCTTCTTGCTGATTGCTTGCTGCGGCCGTGCCTACTGCCCGCCGCAGCCCAGTTCGCCAATATCCTCGTTCCAGACCTCCGGATGCTCCGCAATGTACTTGCCCAGCATCTCCGCGCATTCTGGGCTGTCCAGGTCCACCACCTTCACCCCGTGCTCGCGCAGCCACTCCACGCCGCCGGTAAAGTTGCGGCTTTCGCCCACAATCACCGTGCCAATCCGGAATTGCCGCACCAGGCCGCTGCAATACCAGCACGGCGCCAGGGTCGTCACCATGATCAGGTCCCGGTAGTCCTTCTGCCGCCCCGCACGCCGGAACGCGTCGGTCTCCCCGTGCATGGACGGATCATTCTGCTGCACGCGCCGGTTGTGGCCACGTCCCAGCATCTTTCCGTCCTGCGTAAACAACGCCGCGCCAATCGGGATTCCTCCCTCGGTCAAGCCATATCGAGCTTCTGCAACGGCAACCGCCAGCATCTGCTGGTAGCGTGTAATCTCTTCAGAATCCATAATTTTTCCTGTCCTGCTCCATCTACGAGCATACGGCAAAAGGGCTGCCGGAAATCCACGCCCGCTCGCCGCGCTCTCCCGGGCCTTTCCTGCCAAGCGGCACCGCACCCTGCCGGTACCCAAAGATTTAAGCTGGAATCCATGAGCGATCTCGCCGTCATCCTGCCGCTGTGGCAACGCCTGCAACAGGCCGGCTCAGA
>CAINND010000103.1 GCA_903851035.1 uncultured Acidobacteriota bacterium
AAGGGCGAGGTCATCAGCTCGACCTTTGACGAGCCCGCCGCCCGCCATGTGCAGGTGGCCGAGATGGTCATCGAGAAGGCCAAGCGTCTCGTGGAGCACAAGCGCGACGTGGTGATTCTGCTGGATTCCATCACCCGCCTGGCGCGCGCCTACAACACCATCGTTCCGCCCTCCGGTCAAGTGCTTTCCGGCGGCGTGGACTCCAACGCCCTGCAGCGCCCCAAGCGCTTCTTCGGCGCGGCCCGCAACATCGAGGAAGGCGGCTCGCTGACGATCATCGCCACGGCCCTGATCGAAACCGGCAGCCGCATGGACGACGTCATCTTCGAAGAGTTCAAGGGCACGGGCAACATGGAAGTCATCCTGGATCGCAAGCTGAGCGACAAGCGCGTCTTCCCGGCCATCGACATTCAGCGCTCGGGCACCCGCAAGGAAGAATTGCTGCAAAGTAAGGAAGACCTGCAACGCATCTGGGTGCTGCGCCGCGTGTTGAACCCGCTGTCTCCGGTGGAAGCCATGGAACTGCTCATCGACAAGCTGAGCAAGACCCGCGCCAACGGCGACTTCCTGGCCAACATGAGCAGCCTGTAAATTGAGCCGTTTTGCGGGCGTCTGAGCCCGCAGGCGAAATCCTGAGCGCAGCGAAGGAACAGGGTTTCAAAGTTTCAGAGGTTTCAAGGTTTCAAAGGTAAGAGCAAAATCAAAACGCCCGGCTTCGGCTGGGCGTTTTGTTGTCTAGAGGGATGCTCCGATGTGTTGTGCGCGGCGCAGCACTCTTGTGGATAGCATTGGCTTTGGTTGTTGCGCGGCAAGGCCAATCCACAGCTTTGCTACCGGCCGCGCACCCAGGGACTGCGCTGCCAGTCGAAGCGCTCTGGATGCTCCTGTCGCAATGGGAAGAAATATTCCCGGCGCAGCCAAGGAGGAAATCAACACGGCCTTGCGCCGCATCTCTTTCCAGCGAGGCTTCGGAGCCGGCTGTCCCCACGGCCAGTAAACGCATCCCACCAGCCGTTCCAGAAATGTTCGGAAGACGGCAGTCACGTTGTAGAAGTTCACCGGAGAGCCCAGCACAATCGCATCTGCCTCTTCGATCTCTTTCAGAATTCCCGCCATGTCGTCTTCAATTGCGCACTTGCCCCGCGCCGCGCCAGCTTCCTGCGTGCAATTGCGGCAATTCCGGCAGTATTCAATATGCTGATCGATCAGGTAAATCTTGCGGATGTTTGCCCCGCGCGCACTAGCGCCCACCAGCACTGCATCCACCGCCATGTCCACCACACCGCCTTTGCGGTAGCTGCCTATTATTGCCAGTACATTTTTCGCCATATATGCTCCCTTAGCCAGTTTAATCTCATCCGTATTAGGGTCATGTTAAAGCACCCGGTATAATCATTGGTTACAACATCGTCTTACGCGAAGGGGTACATCCGTTGCACATGCATGCACATCCAGGCGCACCGCCGGAGGGCCCGCAGGCCATTCCCGGAATCAAGTCCATCATCGCAGTTGGCTCAGGCAAGGGCGGAGTCGGCAAGACCACGCTTTCGGTCAACCTGGCGCTGGCCCTGGCACGACTGGGCCACAAAGTCGGATTGCTGGACGCCGACATCTACGGCCCGAACATTCCGCTGATGCTGGGTGATGCCGGCGAGCCGCAACTCACACCGGAAAACATGATTATTCCCGCCGAGCGCTTCGGACTCAAGATCATCAGCGTCGGCTATCTGAGCCCCGGCGACAAGCCGCTGGTGTGGCGCGGACCGATGCTGCACGGAGTCATCAAGCAGTTTCTTAGCCAGGTGGCGTGGGGCGAGCTGGATTATCTCGTCATTGACCTGCCTCCGGGCACGGGCGATGTGGTCATCAGCCTGACGCAGAGCGTGCCGCTGACCGGCGCCGTGGTGGTGACCACTCCCAGTGACGTGAGTTTGCAGGACGCGCGGAAGGCCATTGAGATGTTCAACCAGGTGCGAGTGGAGATTCTTGGCATCGCCGAGAACATGAGCTACATGATGTGTCCGCACTGCAACCATGAGATTGACGTCTTTTCCACGGGCGGCGGCGAACGCACGACAGAGCAGTATGGCGTGCCTTTCCTGGGCCGCATCGAGCTTGATCCCACCATCCGCCAGGGCGGAGACAGTGGGCATCCGGTGGTGCTGGGCGGCGAGCAGGCCAACAACGCCAAGAGCCTTTTCGCCTTTGCGCGCAAGGTGCTGGAACGTGTGCAGGAAGTCGAGTCCAGCGGCGGCGGCGCAGGCGTGCTGAGCGTGGACTAAGAAAACAATACGGCGGGGCAAGGGCCTCGCCGACAACTTTCATAATGTGTCGGCCGACCGGTGTTGATTCACCAGCGCAGCAGCAGGGAAGTATCCGAGGAGAGGCATGAGCGACGAGACTCCCCAGATTGAGGCAGTGAATCCGCAGACGAATGAGGCCGCACCGGCAATCACGGATGCGGGCCTGGCGTCCACGGCGCCCCCGGCCGTCAACATTCCCTACTGGCACACGGCGCTGCTGCTGTTGATACTGGCCGTGCTGAGCCTAGGCAACGCGCACAGCGGACACGGCGCAAAGAGCGGTCAGGGGCATGTGCGCATCTACCTGGCGACAATGATCTACGAATGGCTGCTGACCTTGTTTGTGTGGTGGGGCGTGCGCCGCAGCGGCGGCAGCTTGCGCGAACTGATTGGCGGCCGCTGGCAGCGCGTGGAAGACTTCCTGCTGGACATTGCCATTGGCTGCGGAACATGGATTGGCGCGTTGCTGGTGCTGGCCTGTATAGCGCTGGCGCTGGGCATGGGACAAGCCAATGGCGTGCAAGACGCGCAGAATAAGCTTGGTTTTCTGGCTCCGCGCACGGGGCTGGACATTGTGCTATGGCTGGGCCTGAGCGCCACGGCCGGCTTTTGCGAAGAGGTTCTCTTCCGCGGATATTTGCAGCGTCAGTTCACGCGGCTGGTGCGCAATCGCTGGCTGGCGTTGGCCGTGGTGAGTGTGTTCTTCGGCCTGGGACACGGATACGAGGGCTCGTCGCGCATGGTGCTGATTGCGGTGCTCGGCTTCTGTTTTGGCGTGGTCAGCCTGTTGCGGCGGAGTCTGCGTCCGGCAATGATGGCGCACACCATGCAAGACGCAGTCAGCGGACTGCTGTTGCGCAGCCTGAGTTAGCCGAGAGAGACGCAAGGGAAGCGCTTGGCCGTCCTTCGACGGCGGGTGCAGTGTCATTTTTTTTCTTGACTTGTTTCTGCAATCCACTTATATCTCTATGCAATTGCAGCGAATCGCTGCAGTTACATTCCAAGATTGTTCTAAGGGAGAATAGTCATGGCAACGAAGAAAGCTGCTAAGAAAGCCGCCAAGAAGCCCGCGAAGAAGGCCGCAAAGAAAAAGTAGCAACAACGGATCGAAAGGCTACACGACAGGGGGACGCGAAAGCGTTCCCCTTAGTGTTTATGCGGGTCTGCGGCACATCGCATTCTCAGTTGGCGAGCGCGGCGGCTACTGCGAGCGCGGCGATGGCGGCGGTCTCAGCGCGCAGAATTCTTGAGCCCAGGGTCACGCTCTGCCATCCGGCGGCCTCGAATTGCGCGATCTCTTCGGAGGTCCATCCACCCTCGGGACCGACGGCGATCACCACCTCAGAGGCGTCGGCGGTAAAAATTTCCGAGATTTTTTTTGAGCGCTCATTTTCATTCAGCAACAGCCTAAGCGGAGCCTGGGTGGCGATGGCCGCTGCCAGTTGACATGGCTCCATGATGGACGGCGCTCCGGTGCCGCGCGACTGCTGCGCCGCCTCATGGGCGATGCGGCGCCAGCGTTCCACGCGCTTGCTGCTGGCCAGCGCCAGGTGCGCGTCGGTGCGGCGGGCAATGACGGGAATGATGCGCGCGGCGCCCAACTCGGTGCACTTCTCAATCGCCCATTCCATGCGGTCGAATTTATAAATAGCCATCAGGATGGTGATGGGGCGCAGTTCTTCGGAGGCTTCAATCACATCGCCCAGGGTGAACTCCACGCGCTGCTCACTGACGTTGCTGATGGTGCCCAGGCGAAGCTGGTCGCCGCAGGCTATGTCGTAGAGGTCGCCTAGGCGGGCGCGCAGCACGCGGGCCAGGTGCGTGGCGTTCTGCCCAACCAGGGCGGCAGTGTCTGCGGTGAATTCATCGGCGATCCAGCGGCGGCGGGTCATAGGGTAAGCGTAAAGGAAAGGCATCAAAGTTTCCAGATTACAAAGACAGCATGGTTTCGGAAGTGTGAGAAGTTTCGGATGCTGATGGGCGCGGAGGTCACGTCGGACTGGGGCCAGGGAGAGGCCGAGAGTCAACTACCCCACCCTCCGCCAAAGGATGGCGGAAGGGTAGGGCACCCAGATACTTTGAAACTTGAAACTTTGAAACTTCAAACTTTGAAACATCGATACTTTGAAACAATCGCTAGCCGAAGATGTCCTTCACCTTGTCCAGCAGGCCGGCTTTGACCGGCTTGTTCTCATGGCCCAGGG
>CAINND010000104.1 GCA_903851035.1 uncultured Acidobacteriota bacterium
ATGGCCAGCACGATGCCTAAATACGGCAACAGGCTGACCACGCCGCTGATCATTCCAATCACGTAGAAGTAGGGCACGCCGAGGATCCAGAAGGCGATGGTGCCGGTGATGCCCAGGATGATGCCGATAATGACGTTGCCCACGATGAAGCCGCGGATCATTTGCGCGATCAGGCCCAGGGTGACGTAGGCGGTCTGCCGGTTTTCCATCTCAAAGAGCATCACCGTGCTGGCCCGCACATGATCCTTCCAACTGAGCATGAAGAAGACGAGGAAGGGCACGAAGGCGGCCATCATGATGGCCTCAGTGGCGCTCACGGCGCCGTTGGTAATCTGCTCGGCCCAGCTCGTGGTCTGGCGCACGGTGACCGTGTTTTTATCGGCCTTGTCCTCCGGAATCACGTTGCGCGTGGTTTGGCGCACGCGTTCGGCGCGCAGGCGCACCTGGTTCACCACGCCGCGCATGCGGACGGTGTACTTGGGCAGTTCGCTGACAAATTCGTTGGCCTGGTTGTAGCTGACGTAAAAGATGCCGTAGAGGGCGCTGCACATCAACAGCACGGCCACCAGCGATCCCACGGAGCGCGGCAGGCGAATCTTCTGGCACAGCTCCACGATGGGTTCCAGCATAAAGGCCAGCAGCACGCTGGTCAGCACCAGCACAAGCACGGCCTTGGCCACATACATCAGGGTCAGGATGCCGCCCACGCTGATGACGGCCAGCGAGGTGCTCTGGATGCGGGCGTGGCGGCGGCGCTCGGCGTGGCTCATGGCAGAGTGCAAGGTGCCGATCGCGGGCGCTGCGGGAGCAACCTGTGGGGCGGCACTTGCATCCGGGCCTGCGGAGGCCGTTGCGGGCGTGGCGTCGGGCTCGGTGGGGGCGGATTGCAACGGCTCCATCTCTAGTCTCTCCGGTCGATCTGCCGGGCGCGCACGCGGCGCACGCGGCCTTCAGGCACTATACTTTGGATTGTGTCGCACCATGAACAGGATAACCCGCCCGGGCGCATCATGGCCCTCGATGTCGGCAGCCGAACCATTGGCCTGGCCGTAACGGACCCGCTTGGTTATACGGCGCAGGGGCTGGAAACGATCCGCCGGCGCAACAAAAGAACCGACCTGGCCGCGCTCGACGAGGTTATCCGCCGCCTGGGCGTGACCCAGCTTGTGGTTGGGCTGCCCTTGCGCATGAGCGGTGCCGAGGGGATTCAGTCCGGCCGCATGCGCGAGTTCGTTGACATGCTGCGGCAGCACTTCGACCTGCCCATCCACCTGTGGGATGAGCGGCTGACCTCGGTGGAGGCCAACCGCGTGCTGCGGGAGACCGAGATGTCCATTAAAAAGCGCGCCGCCGTGGTGGACCAGCTCGCCGCCGTGCTCATCCTGCAAAACTGGATGGAGGCGCGCCAGCACCCGCCGTCGGATGGCGGGGAGTAGCCATCCTCGTCCGTGGCAGAGCAGGTTCGCCCGGTTCGGCCCGCCGTATGTCCGGGTGGTATGCTTGCGCTATCCACGGCCGCCGATGAGCACATTTCCGCAATGAGCACACTGTGAGCACAGTCGAAGACAAGCAGGTCCGACCCATCTTCCACGCCGAGCGCACGCGCGTGGTGCGACGCATCGTCTTTGGACTGGCGGTGCTGGCCGCCGCCATGTTTGGCGCGCTGGCCGGGCTGCTCTTTGTCTATTCCACTGACCTGCCGCAGGTTACCGATCTTGAGCGCTACCGCCCCAGCTCCATCACCGAGCTGTATGACGACAAGGGCACGGTGATTGGCAGCTTTGCCCTGCAGCGCCGGGTTATCGCCCGCTATGAGGATTACCCCAAAGTTCTGCGCGACGCCGTCATCTCCATTGAAGACAAGGACTTTGAGCGCCACTGGGGCATCGACCTGTGGCGCGTGCTTGGCGCCGCCTATCGCGACATCAGCAGCGGATCGCGCGCGCAGGGGGCCAGCACCCTGACCATGCAGCTCAGCCGCAACCTGTTCCTCAACCCGGATCGCAAATTCGGGCGCAAGGTGCAGGAGGTGATGATGGCCATCCAGATTGAGCGCCGCTTTACCAAGGAGCAGATTTTTACCCTCTACGCCAACCAGATTTTCCTCGGCCACGGCGTCTATGGCTTTGAGGCCGGCTCGGAGTATTACTTCAGCAAGAAGGCAAAGGACCTGACCATCGAGGAGGCGGCGCTGCTGGCCGGGCTGCCCAAGGGGCCCAGCGCGTATTCGCCCATCAATAATCCGGAAAAGGCTCTGCGCCGCCGCAACCTGGTCATCAACAACATGATGGAGGACGGCCGCATCACGGCCGCACAGGCCATGGAGGCCAAGAGCAAACCGCTCAACCTGCGCCTGCTCAGCGACCCCAACAACGTGGCGCCCTATTTTGTGGAGGAGACGCGGCGCTACCTGGAAAAAAAGTTCGGCACCGACCAGGTTCACGAGGGCGGGCTGAAGGTGTACACCACGCTGGATGGCGCGCTGCAAAGGGCGGCCAACCGCGCCGTGCTGGATGGTCTGGCGGCCTACGAGCGCCGCCACGGATGGAAGGCTCACCTGGTCAACGTCTTTGCCGCCGGCGATGATTTTGCCACCTACGAGCACGCCGACTGGGTGCACACGCCGGAGGCGGGCGGCTATTTTCACGCCATGGTCAGCGCGGTCAGTCCCACGCAGGTGGAACTCAAGATTGGCAAGTACACGGCCACGCTGCGCCCGGCGGAGATGGCCTGGACCACGCACCGCAATCCGGCGGAGATACTGGCCGTGGGCGACGTTGCGTATGTGCGCGTGCTGCAGGTGGAGCCCAATCAGCATCTGCAGGTGGCGCTGGAGCAGGATAGCGGCGCGCAGGCCGCGCTGGTGGCCATTGACAACAATACGGGCGAGATTCGCGCCATGGTGGGCGGACGCGACTTTGACGAATCGAAGTTCAACCGCGCCACCCAGGCGCTGCGCCAGACCGGATCATCCTTCAAGCCCTACGTTTATTCGGCGGCCGTCGAGCAGGGCGCCATGCCGGACGACACCATTCTGGATGCGCCGGTCAGCTTCCCCAGCGGCAACGGCATGTGGTCGCCGCACAATTACGACAACAAGTACGAGGGCACCATCAGCCTGCGCCACGCCCTGGCCGAGTCGCGCAACATCCCGGCCATCCGCCTGGCGCAGCGCGTCGGCATCAAATCGGTGATCGACATGGTGCACAAGTTCGGAGTCACCACGGAGATTCAACCCTACCTGCCGGTGGCGCTGGGCTCAGCCGAGGTGACTTTGCTGGAGCACACCGCCGCCTACACCACCTTCCCCAACGACGGCGTGCGCCTTAGCCCGCACATGCTGCGCAAGGTGACCGACTATGACGGCCATCTGCTGGAGCAGAACGTGGGCGATGTGCGCGATGTCATCAGCGCGCGCTCGGCGCGCATCATGGTGGAACTGCTGCGCGGCGTGGTGCTGCACGGCACCGGCTACGCGGCCACCAAGCTCAATCATCCCGTGGCGGGCAAGACGGGCACCACCAACGACTTTACAGATGCCTGGTTCATGGGCTTTTCGCCCAGCATCACCTGTGGCGTTTGGGTGGGCTTTGACGAGAAGCGAACCCTCGGTCCCAAGGAGACCGGTGCGCAGGCCGCCCTGCCCATCTGGATGGAATTCATGAAGGTCGCCCTGGCAGACCGCAAGGACGAGCAGTTTCCTGAACTGCCGCCGGACGTGGTGGAGGCCTCCAAGAAACATAAGGTGGATAAGCCCGCGCCGCTTGGCGACGGGGAATCGCACTAGCTTTTCTATCTCAGCATGCGGGAAGCAGCATCTGCGGGGCAGACATTGCCTCCGGGGCCCGATGATTCTATATACTGAACGGACTGTCTTATTAATTTGCTATCTGTGTGGAGTGAATTGCGGGGCATGAAGCGTGCCAGCCTGACCATCGGACTTTTACTGCTGTGCCTGCTGGGCACCAGCGGCTGCCTGCTGCGCTCGCACCGGGTGGAGCACCATCGCGCCACGGAGCCGCTTCTCAGCAGCACGCAGGAAGAGCTGCTGGCCAAGGTCAACCAGCTCTCCGGGGCCGTGACCACCATGAACGCCACGGTGGACGTGGACACCACGGTGGGCGGCGAAAAGAAGGGCAAGGTCACCGAATACCAGCAGATTCGCGGCTACATCCTGCTGCAAAAGCCTTCCATGCTGCGCATGATCGGGCTGCTGCCCATCGTCCGCAATCGCGCCTTTGACATGGTCAGCGACGGCGACCGCTTCAAGCTCTCCATTCCGCCCAAGAGCCGCTTTATCACCGGCGCCAACAAGGTTACTCACCTCAGCGACAACTCGCTGGAAAACCTCCGCCCGCAGGTCATCTACGAGGCGCTGGTGCTGCCGCCCGTGGATCCCGATACGGAGATTGCCTTCCTCGAAGAGGGCACGCAGAGCGTGGTGGATGCCAAGACGCACGCCGCCGCCACTCAGCCCAACTATCACATTGCCGTGGTGCGCCGCTCGCGCGATGGCGCCTGGCACCTGAACCGCAAAATTTATTTCAGCCGCGCCGATCTGGACATCTATCGCCAGACCATCTACGACGAGGCCGGCGTCATCGTCACCGACGTTCACTATGGCGAGGTGCAGGACTTTAACGGCACCCGCTACCCCTCCATCATTGAGATTGAGCGCCCCAAAGAGGAGTACCGCATCGCCATCCACATGGTGAAGCTGACCCTCAACGAGCCGCTGAAGCCGGAGCAGTTCCAGCTTGAGCCCCCCGAAGGCGCCACGGTCACCGAATTGAAGTAATACACCCGCGGTAACCACCATGTGGCACGCGGCACAGCGGCAACAGGCTTGATTCCGGTAAACTGATTCTGTCATGGCCACATTCAGTACTTCTCCTGGCATGCCCCCCGTGGGCCCGGCCGATGTAGATAGTTCGCGCCGATACAACCGCTGGGTGCGGCGGCTGGGCGTGGCCGATCTTGTTTTGGGAGTGCTGCTGCTGGCCCTAGTGCTGGCCGCCGACTGGACCAGTGACTTCCGCAACTTCGCCTTCCGCCTGGCCGGAGATCATCACGCCCTGGCGCTTTTCTACTACACCACCATCCTGCTGCTGTTGACCCGGGCGGTCAGCCTTGGCGTGGACTACGGCCTCTTTCTGGTCGAGCATCGCTATCACCTTAGCCGGCAAAGGCTGCGCGGATGGATGTGGGATCAGGCCAAGGGATTTCTGCTGGTCTTTGTGGTCAGCCAGGCGCTGGTGCAGGTGGTGTACATGCTCATCCGCTGGATGCCGCACTGGTGGTGGGTGGCGGGCTGGCTGCTGTTCATGCTGCTGACGGTGCTGGTGGCGCATGTGGCCCCGGTGCTGCTTTTCCCATTGTTTTTCCGCTTCCGCACCCTGGACGACCAGGAGCTGACCGCGCGCCTGACCCGCATGGGCGAAACGGCCGGCGCGCGCGTCCGCGGCGTGTATGAGTGGACGCTGAGCGACCGTACCCGCAAGGCCAACGCCGCGCTCATCGGGCTGGGCAAGACCCGCCGCATCGTACTGAGCGACACCCTGCTGGCCACCTGCACGCCGGATGAAATCGAGGCCGTGCTGGCTCACGAGATCGGGCATCACTCCAGCCATCATCTGGTAAAGGCCATCTGCTTTCAGGGCGCGGCGGCCTTCTTCGGCTTCTGGTGCGTCAAGCTGGCCATCCGCTGGGCGGAGTTCGACTGGCAGCATCCGCTGGCGCAGATTGATTTCGCCAACCTGCCGCTGATGGTGCTGGCGGCCACCGCCGCGGGCGTGGCCCTGGTGCCGGTGATGAACGCCTACTCACGCTTTAACGAGCGCCGCGCCGACCGCTACGCCTGGAAGATGCTGGGCACCGCCGAGCATTTCATCAGCGCGCTGGAAAAGCTGGCGGAGCAGAACCTGAGCGAGCAGGAGCCTTCTCGCCTGGTGGTGTGGCTCTTCCACTCGCATCCGCCCATTGGCAGCCGCCTGCGCGCCGCCCGCGCCTGGCAGGCCGCCCGCGATCAGAATGCGCGGTAGAATTCTTTTTCCGTGAGCACACCTCCCCAATCCGAGTCCACGCCGCAGCCCGGGGCGCACGCGCCCAATGAAAAGCAGCGCTTTACCATCCGGCAGCGGCTTTCGCTGGCCATCATCGCCGCCGTCGGACATCTGCTGATTGCGCTCATCGGCCGCACCCTGCGCTACGAGGAGAGTTGCGAGGAGGGTGGCAAGCCCGCCGGGCAGTTGCCGCCGCGCTACGCCATTGGAGCCTTCTGGCATCGCTCGGTTATTCCCGCCGCGTGGTACTTCCGCGGCCAGGGCATCGCCGTCATGACCAGCCTCAGCTACGACGGCGAATACATTGCGCGCATCATTGAGAGCTTCGGCTTTCTCGCCGTGCGCGGCTCCAGCTCGCGCGGCGGCAGCGTGGCGTTACTCGGCATGCAGCGCGCGCTGGATGGAGGACGCCAGGCGGCTTTCACCATCGATGGACCGCGCGGCCCCATCTTTGTGGCCAAGCCAGGCCCGGTGGCGCTGGCTCGCCGCAGCGGCGCGCCGATCCTTTGTTTTTACCTGGCCTGCCAGCGGCCGTGGATTCTGCGTAGTTGGGATCGCATGATGATTCCGCGGCCATTTTCCCGGGTGCATGTGCGCTGGGCCACGCCCATCACGGTGCCGCCCGATGCCACCGACGAGCAGTGCAAGGAGCTTTTCGCCCAGATGCAACTGGCGCTGGAGCGCACCCGTCACGACGCGGTGGCCGCACTGGGCGAGGGCGCCAGCTAGCAAACGTCATTATTGCCCGCTGCTGTGGCGAATAAACTTCAATGCCGCAGGATCGGCCACTCTCGATTCCGGCATCATTTGCCGGGCAACGGGCATCCAAAGCGTACGCGGCCCCACGCAGTGCCGCGCCAGGTTGTGCCGAGCAATGTCGTGCCGCGCCAGGCTGTTGCGCCATGCGCGGCATGCAATCCCATATAACTCACCATCGCCACCCGCGCCACGCCGCGCGCACCGCAATACAACTTTTCAGGAGGCACCGATGACCCTACGCATATTTTTTCTGCTTGTGCTGGCCGCCGCGCTGGAGGTGGGTGGCGACGCGCTGATTCGCGCCGGGCTGGGCCGCCGCGCCGCCGGTTTCCTGCTGGCGGGAGCCCTGACGCTGGTGGTTTATGGACTGATGGTGAACCTGACGGGGCTGGACTTCAGCCGCCTGATGGGCGTGTATATCGTGATCTTCTTCCTGGTGGCGCAGGCCACGGCCATCATCTTTTTTCACGAAACGCCGGGCCGCCCCGTCGTGGCCGGCGGCGCGTTGATTGTGCTGGGTGGCGTGGTGATGAGCGTGCTGCGCTAAGGCGGGCAGGTAACTTCACTCTGCCTTAGTGACTGTGTTAAGACACGCCCTGTCTTTGAATCAAGCACAAGGAATTGAGCACAAGTAGCCTTCGCGGAGCCTATTCACAACACTATCGAGTTTGTATGAGCAGCCAATCAGAGTCATAACCATATCTGACCGACTCTACGACTCTCCATTGACCGGACTCGATCTTGCTGACCAAAAAGTCGTCTAAGTCTCTATGGGGCAGCCGTTTGCCCTGATTGTAGACTCTTTCATGCAGCTTAAGGACTTCCATTTGACGCTGGTAGAGCACCCACTTCGGTGGTGACTGGCCCAATTTGGCTGTCATCTCACGCACAGTGGATTCCTGGACCGTGTCAAAGAAGGTCTGCACATAGTCGTCCCATGGCGGAATCCCGCAATAGTAGTTGACGAAGGGGAACGGGATGGAGAGCAAGTCTCCGCCTCCTTCCTGCTGGATAATTTGGCACACACCGTCTCCAAAGGCATGAAGTTGCGTATCCAGCACCATGGGGCCGTATAGGGGATGATCATAGACATGCCGATTGGTAAATAGCGGAGACGTCGTGTAATCGTTCCACGAGATCGGATCCTGAATGCGGAAGCAGGTGCCTGCAATCGCCAACAACGCCATGAGTGTAAGCAGCGATGACCTGAAATGGACGCGTTCATACAAGTTTGGAAAGACCATCGGCGATAGCAGCAGAAGAAACGCCACACCTTTTGCCAGTCCGTGTGGATAGCTGCCGCTGGACATGGAAAGCGATATAAGCCAGGCAAACGGCAAAAGCATCAGAACTTGCCGGTGGCGCAGCAGCGTTCTGCCTGAAGGGCGAAACAAGTCCTGTGCCTGAACGAAAAGCACATAGAGCGCCAAGCCATAGGAAGCAATGATCAGGACGTCACTAGGAATCTCAATGAGCCATTGACTGCCGAGGAACCGACCCAGGTACCAGCTGGCGCCACCGATAAGCGAGAAGCCAACAATGGCTCGGATGATGGAATTAGGGTTGGACACGGATGCGGGGCGGACAAGGAGGACCCAGGAAGCGATGAAGGCAAGCATGCAGTAAATAATCAACTGCCGGGGTCCCCAAAATGGCAGATACACCGACTCTTTTACAAGCTCCCGAAGCGATGTCCATGGCATCAGCAGGGGATAGGTCAACACACTGCCCGCCCCACCTTTCGCCCCGGAGGCGCGCAGGATGGTGTTTGACAACCAGCTTTGATACGAGTCGCCTGTCAGCCGGATGATAGCGGCCATCGTGAGCGCTGCCGCAGCCGAAAAGCAGCCGAGCGAGGCCCAGCGACGCACCTCGGTGATACAGAATATGGCAAACGCAGCGGTGCAAAGCAGCGCTGTGCCTGTAGTAACGTGCGTCACAACGGCCATGCCGGAGAGAATGCCCAGCACCACCGCATACCGCCAGTTTCCCTTTGCGGCCCCGTCTCGATGCAGCTTCAGCATTACCCAAATCGAAAACAGGTACCAGATGTCAGTCGGAGCTTCATAGGCCGAAAAGGCATACGCCTCAAACGAGATGCCTATGACGAAGGCAAAAATCGTTACGATTGCCTTTTCCCAATCGCGCAAACGGCTCTGTGCGCTCAGCAAAGCAAGTGCAACCACATAGGCGATAAGGTGAATGAGCGCCGGTATCTTCGATGCGAGCCACCCTCGGCCAGCAAGAATCTGGGTAGCCTCCAGCTCTAGAACCAGGAATGGCTGTTGCACCATGTGCAGATCGGTGTAGAGCCGCTTGCCCTGATGATGCAGGACGGCATACCAGAACCAGCTTCCGGAACAAGCCAGCTCCTGACTGGCAATCAGGGCAATACCAAAGAGCACACAGGCAATGGCCGCGAGGAGCTGAAATGTGATGCCAGACAGAAAAGACCCTTTACTTGCCTTCATTTGAAAGCCTTGCGTTTCCAACTGGTATCTCCTTGTTTTGGCACTGGTTCCACAGAATTGTATCGTTCAAAAGGTCAATTATAAGGTTAAAGAACGTTGCCCCGAAAAAGCCAGCATAAGCTGAAAAAGCGGGTGATTTGCTGACACACCGGGCCAGCGACTGTATGCACATACTCAATGAGTGATTTGGCGTATCGCTGCCCCAGGGGCTGCAACTGCCACCTTTTCAAGGAAAATGAATGGGAAAAAGTGGTCTCCAGCCGTTGACCGGGCTTCGTGCGTGTTGCTATTATCAAAGGGTTCTGCGAGTACGCAAGGCTTGTCTGAGTCGTTCTAGTCGAGCTGTATTGTACGACCAGCCCGGGGCCGCTTCACTGTGGCCGAGGTTCGGGCTCCCTCGCTGAAACGGATCTGCGCTGCCCGTCGCGCTTTGCAACGGGGTATGCAGGTTCAGGTTGCGAAACGGAATGCTCCCGGCGGAGTGATGGCCTGCAAGGGCCTTCGGCAAGCACGGGAATCAAGCACCACCGTCGCCACCTCTATCACAGGAAACACGCAAGGTCTGCGCGGTTGTAAGCCGGGCTGCGCGGAATCAAGCATGGACGGTCGCGAAGGCGGCCGGGTTTGGCCGGTGCTGCGCAGTATGCGCAGCCGTTATTCGGCTGCTGGATGCGCGCGGAAAACGGCGTGCGGCGGCGGCCGGCGGCAGCGCCTTAGCGCGGCCGTAAAGACAAGGAGCAACAAAGAGTGCCTACGTTTAATCAGCTGGTGCGTAAGGGGCGCAAGGCGCCGCGCTACAAGACGGCGAGTCCTGCGCTGCAGGCCTGCCCGCAAAAGCGTGGAGTCTGCACCCGCGTCTATACCCAGACGCCGAAGAAACCGAACTCGGCGCTGCGCAAGGTTGCGCGCGTCCGTTTGACGAACGGCATCGAAGTGACCACCTACATCCCCGGCGTCGGCCACAACCTGCAGGAGCACTCGATTGTGCTGATCCGCGGGGGCCGCGTAAAGGATCTTCCCGGTGTCCGCTATCACGTGATTCGCGGCACGCTGGATTCGGTGGGCGTGGCCAACCGCAGGCAGAGCCGTTCCAAGTACGGCGCCAAGCGGCCCAAGGCCTAACAGTTCCATAACCGCCCGGCGCCCCAAGCGGGGAGCGGCCGGGAGTACCGCCCACGAGGCGGGAAGAGGAGAGCAAGCATGCCGAGAAAAGGGCATATCGCCAAGCGCGAACCGATGCCGGATCCGATTTACGGATCGACGCTGGCCAACAAGTTTGTCAACAACCTGATGTGGGACGGCAAGAAGAGCACGGCGCAGAACATCTTCTACAAGGCCATGAAGCAGCTGGAAGAAAAGGGTGGCGATGAGGCCATCAAGCTGTTCAAGAAGGCCGTGGAGAACTGCAAGCCGCTGCTGGAAGTGAAGACCCGCCGCGTGGGCGGCGCCAACTACCAGGTTCCGGTGGAAGTCAACGCCGACCGCCGCACCTCGCTGGCCATCCGCTGGCTGATTTCGTATTCGCGCGGCCGCTCTGAAAAGGGCATGGTGGACAAGCTGGCCAATGAGCTGCTGGACGCGGCCAATGGACGCGGCGCGGCCATGAAGAAGAAGGAAGACGTACACCGCATGGCGGAGGCCAATAAGGCCTTTGCGCACTATCGCTGGTAAAGAAATTCCCGCGGGCAGCCCCCGCGGGTTTTCCGCGATTTGCGATTGACCATGCGGCGGGGCAGACCCTGTAAAAGGGCGCCCAAGACCAGAAACCAGCACGGGCTTATGACTCCCAACGGCCCGGCATTGAGATAAAGGGATAGGTAGAGGCTTTGGCTCGCACAGTTCCATTACAGCGTTGCAGGAACATCGGCATCATGGCGCACATCGATGCCGGCAAGACGACGACGACCGAGCGCATTCTGTTTTATACCGGCCGCCTGCATCGCATCGGCGAAGTTCACGAAGGCACGGCGACGATGGATTGGATGGCGCAGGAGCAGGAGCGCGGCATCACCATCACGTCGGCCGCGACCACCTGCCAGTGGAAAGACATCACCATCAACATCATCGACACCCCCGGCCACGTGGACTTTACGGCCGAGGTGGAGCGCAGCCTGCGCGTGCTGGATGGCGCGGTGGCCGTGTTTGACGCCGTGCATGGCGTGGAGCCGCAGAGCGAGACCGTGTGGCGCCAGGCCGATAAGTACGCCGTGCCCCGCATCTGCTTCATCAACAAGATGGACAAGATGGGCGCCGACTTCGACCACGCCGTGGATACCATCCGCAAGCGTTTGGCCGCCAAGCCCGTGCCGATCCAGATGCCGATCGGGCAGGCCGAAAAGTTCAAGGGCTGCATCGATCTGTTCAACATGAAGGCCATCTACTGGCACGACGAGACGATGGGCGCCGACTACGAGGTCGAGGAGATTCCGGCCGAGTTGATGAAGAAGGCGACCGCGATGCGCGCGCTGATGGTGGAAACCATCGTGGAGCACGACGACGGCGACGAGTTGATGGCCAAGTGGATCGAGGGCGACGAGATTCCGGTGGAGGCCCTGAAGGCATCACTGCGCAAGTCGGTCATCGCCATCAAGATTTTCCCGGTGATTCTGGGCACGGCCTTCAAGAACAAGGGCGTGCAGCCGCTGCTGGATGCGGTGGTTGAGTTCCTGCCTTCGCCGCTGGATGTTCCCCCGGTGGTGGGCAAGAATCCCGACAACGGCAAGGAAGAGATTCGTCACGCGAAGGACGATGAGCCGTTTGCGGCGCTGGCCTTCAAGATCATGACCGACCCGTTCGTCGGCCAGTTGACCTTCATCCGCGTGTACTCCGGCGTGCTGAAGACGGGCGACATGGCGTACAACGCCAACCGCCTGAAGCACGAGCGCATTGGCCGCCTGCTCCGCATGCACGCCAACAAGCGCGAGGAGATCACGGAAGTCCGTGCCGGCGATATTTGCGCCTGCGTGGGCCTGAAGAACGTGACCACGGGCGACACCATCTGCAACGAAGAGAAGCCGGTGCTGCTGGAAACCATCGAGTTCCCCGAGCCCGTGATTCACGTGGCGGTGGAGCCGAAGACGAAGACGGATCAGGAAAAGATGGGCGTGGCGCTGCACAAGCTGGCCCAGGAAGATCCGACCTTCCGCGTGCACACCGACGAGGATAGCTCGCAGACAATCATCAGCGGCATGGGCGAGTTGCACCTGGAAATCATCGTGGACCGCATGATGCGCGAGTTCAACGTGCAGGCCAACGTGGGCAAGCCGCAGGTGGCTTACCGCGAGACGCTGCGCAAGAACAGCGAAGCCGAGGGCAAGTACATCCGCCAGACCGGCGGCAGCGGCCAGTACGGACACGTCAAGATTCGCCTGTACCCGAATGAACCCGGCAAGGGCTTCGAGTTCAGCGATGACACCAAGGGCGGTTCGGTGCCCAAGGAGTACATCAAGCCGATCGAGATGGGCATCAAGGAAGCCATGGAGGGCGGCGTGTTGGCCGGCTATCCGATGGTGGACGTGAAGGCCTCGCTCTATGACGGCAGCTATCACGAAGTGGACTCGAACGAACTGGCATTCAAGATTGCCGCTTCGATGGCCTTCAAGGAGGCCGCCCGCAAGGCGAGTCCCGTGCTGCTGGAGCCGGTGATGAGCGTGGAAGTAGTTGTGCCGGAAGAGTACATGGGTACGATCATCGGCGATTTGAACAGCCGCCGCGGCCGCATCGAAGGCATCGAGCACCGCGCCGGATCGCAGGTAATCAAGAGCATGGTGCCGCTGGCCGAGATGTTCGGCTACGCGACGAACATGCGTTCCAACACGCAGGGCCGCGCCACCTTCTCGATGCACTTCTCGCGGTACGAGGAAGCGCCTCGTTCGGTGGCCGAGGAAATTGTGGCCAAGGTTCAGGGTAAGCAGGGCAAGTAAAGTTCAACCGTCCCGCGCGGCAAACTGCGCGGGGCACAACGCCCGCCCCCTGGGCGGACAGGGGCCGCAAGGCGGCCGGCAGCGAATACAAGAGACGGAGCTCGAAAGCAATGGCGAAAGAGAAATTTGACCGCAGCAAGCCGCATGTGAACGTTGGCACGATTGGGCACATTGACCACGGCAAGACGACGTTGACGGCGGCGATCACGAAGGTGTTGGCGAAGCACAACCCGAACATCAAGTTCC
>CAINND010000105.1 GCA_903851035.1 uncultured Acidobacteriota bacterium
ATACGCTCGAGTGACTGGAGTTCAGACGTGTGCTCTTCCGATCTCGGCTTCCACACTATTGCCGCTGCCGGCTTCGCCCTTGGTGCGGATCATGGCCGCGCCTTCGGCGATGCGCCTCAGGGCCTCGCCCAGGTTGCGCGCGCCGCAGACGAAGGGCGTCTTGAAGGCGTGCTTGTCGATGTGGTGCGCCTCGTCAGCCGGGGTCAGCACCTCGCTCTCGTCGATGTAATCGACGCCAAGCTCCTGGAGTAGCTGTGCTTCGGCGAAGTGACCGATGCGGGCCTTGGCCATGACCGGGATGTTCACGGTCGCCATGACCTCCTTGATAACCTTGGGCGAGGCCATGCGGGCCACGCCGCCTTCGGCGCGAATCATGGCCGGAACGCGCTCCAGTGCCATGACGGCGACGGCGCCGGCCTTTTCGGCGATCTCCGCCTGATCGGCGCTCATCACGTCCATGATGACGCCACCCTTCAACATCTCCGCCAGGCCGATCTTCAGCCGCAGCCCATTGCCATTCGATTCCGACATATAGCCTTCTCCCTGCCAGTTGCAGAATTCTCCGCCCCGATTGGTCGCGGTGCGCCACCCTGCGGGCCAAAGGCCGGGGTGCGCGCCACGGGGCGAAGCTCTATTCTACTCCGAGCGGCGGCCACGGATGAGAGTGAGTTTGTGCGGCGTTGTTTTATTGACTCCGCCTGACGGCAAATCTATATTTGCTTGTTCACGTAATGTTGGGGATTGAAGGAGACAAAGTGGCTTCTACAGCTCAAACACCAGGCACAACCCTGCCCAAAGGAGTGGCTCCGCTGCGCGCGGGGCAGGGATCTTCCTTTTTATGGCGGCGGCTGCACTCGTTGACCGGCATCGTTCCGGTCGGACTATTCCTACTCGAACACTTTTTGTCCAACGCGGAAGCCCTGAGTGGCCCTGCCGCCTACAACGCCCAGGTGAAGTTCCTGACCGGGCTTCCCTTCCGGCTCGGGCTGGAAATCATCGGCGTCTTCATCCCGCTCCTCTTCCACGCTCTGTATGGCATCTACATCTGGTGGCGCGGCGAGAACAACGTCATTGACTATCCGTGGGCGGGCAACTGGGGATACACCCTGCAGCGCTATACCGGCATGCTGGTGTTCTTCTACGTCGGCTTCCACCTGTGGACGATGCGCTTTACCGGCGTGCACCTGACCGAGCACTACCAAGCCAGCTTCTGGAAGGTGCAGAGCGAACTTTCGCACCCGTTGATTCTTGGCTTCTACGTGCTGGGCGTGCTGGCCTCGGCGTGGCACTTTGGCTATGGCTGCTTCCTGTTTGCCGCCAAGTGGGGCATCGTGACCGGCCCCAAGGCGCAGAACCGCGCGCGGCTGGCAGGCATTGGCCTGGCCGTGGTGCTGATGCTGGCGGGACTGGCCAGCCTGTACTCCTTCGTGGGCAAGTATCCCGAGCAGCAGCGCAACCCGATGTGGGACCTGCACAACGACGCGGCCGAGCAGAGCCGCCTGACCCCCGCGGCCACCGTGGGCGTTGCGCGATAGGCGAGGACAAAAGGACTTATGGCAAAGACTCCTAAGATCATCATCGTCGGCGGCGGCCTGGCAGGCCTGTCGGCCGCAATCAAAGTAGCCGAGGCGGGCGGACAGGTGGAACTGTTCAGCCTGGTACCGGTCAAGCGCTCGCACTCGGTGTGCGCGCAGGGCGGCATCAACTCGGCCAAGAACCTGAAGGGCGAAGGCGACTCGACCTGGCTGCACTTTGACGACACGGTCTACGGCGGCGACTTCCTGGCCAACCAGCCCGCCGTCAAGCTGATGTGCGAGATGGGCCCCGGCATTATCGACCTGCTGGACCGCATGGGTGTTCCCTTCAACCGCACTCCGGAAGGCGTGCTGGACTTCCGCCGCTTTGGCGGCACGCTCTTTAACCGCACGGCCTTTGCCGGCGCCACCACCGGCCAGCAGTTGCTATACGCGCTGGACGAGCAGGTGCGCCGCTACGAGAGTGAAGGCAAGGTCAAAAAGTACGAGTACTGGGAGTTCCTGAGCGCCGCGCTGGATGGCAAGGGTACCTGCCGCGGCATCTGCGCCATGGACCTGCGCTCGATGGAAGTGCAGACCTTCGCGGCCGACGCGGTCATCATGGCCACCGGTGGCATCGGCGCCATCTTCGGCAAGAGCACCAACTCGGTGGTGTGCACCGGCTCGGCACAGGGTTCGCTGTACCTGCAGGGCGCGGCCTACGGCAACGGAGAGATGATCCAGGTGCACCCGACCTGCATCCCCGGCGAAGACAAGCTGCGGCTGATGTCTGAATCGGCGCGCGGTGAAGGCGGACGCGTCTGGGTTCCCAAGACGGCCGGCGACAAGCGCCCGGGCAAGCAGATTCCCGAGGGTGAGCGCTTCTACTTCTTGGAAGAGTGGTATCCCAAGTACGGCAACCTGGTGCCGCGCGACATTGCGACCCGGGCCATCCACAAGGTTGTGTACGACCAGGGCATGGGCGTGGAAGGCCAGCCGATGGTCTATCTCGACCTGTCGCACATTGACCGCGCCACGCTGGATCGCAAGCTGGGCGGCATCCTGGATATCTACGAGAAGTTCGTCGGAGACGATCCGCACGAAGTGCCGATGAAGATCTTCCCGGGCATGCACTACACCATGGGCGGCCTGTGGGTGGATATCAACCAGATGACGAACATCCCCGGCCTGTACGCCACGGGCGAGTGCGACTACTCGATCCACGGCGCCAACCGCCTGGGCGCCAACTCGCTGCTGAGCTGCATCTACGCCGGCTTTATCGCCGGGCCGCACGCCCTCAAGTACGCCGCGGGCAGCGACGCTCCGGGAGCCGACGTGGAAGCGGCGCTGGCGGCGGAGAAGAAGCGCCAACTGGCCAAGAACGATGCGCTGCTCAACAACCAGGGCAGCGAAAATCCCTTCCAGTTGTGGCGTGAGCTGGGCGACACCATGAGCAAGAACGTGACGGTGACGCGCTACAACGACCGCATGAAGGAAACCGACGCCAAGCTGGTGGAGCTGCAGGAGCGCTACAAGAAGGTGAACCTGAGCGACAAGAGCATGTGGTCGAACCAGTCGTTCCTGTTTGCGCGGCAGATGGAGAACATGCTGCAACTGGCCCGGGTGGTGACGCAGGGCGCGATTCTGCGCGATGAGTCGCGCGGCTCGCACTACAAGCCGGACTTCCCGGAGCGCAACGACGAGCGCTTCCTGAAGACGACCAAGGCCTTCTACGATGCGGCGAACAATGCTCCACGCTTCGAGTGGGAAGAGGTGGACATCTCGCTGATTAAGCCGCGGCCACGCCGTTACGACAGCAAATAGCAACGTGATCCGGCCCCGGTTGCAGGGGCAACGAGGATTCGAAACACATGGCGAACAAAACGGTACTTTTCAAGATCAAGCGGCAGACGACCCCGACGAGCGAGCCCTTCTGGGAGGAGTTCGAGATCGACTATCGTGCGGGCCTCAACGTGATCTCACTGTTCATGGAAGTCGCGCTGAAGCCTTTGACGCGCGACGGCAAGGCGACAACGCCGGTCAACTACGACTCCAACTGCCTGGAAGAGGTGTGTGGCAGCTGCGCCATGCTGATTAACGGGCGGGCGCGCATGGCCTGCTCGGCATTGGTGGACAACCTGGAACAGCCGATCACCATCGAGCCGTTCAGCAAGTTCCCCGTGGTGCGCGATCTGCAGGTGGACCGCAGCGTTCTGTTCGAGAACCTGAAGACCGTCAAGGCCTGGGTTCCGGTGGATGGCACCTACTCGCTGGGCGACGGACCGCGGCAGCTTCCGCAGGTACAGGAGCAGGCTTACCAGTTGAGCCAGTGCATGAGCTGCTGCTGCTGCATGGAGAGCTGTCCGCAGTTCAACGAGAGCACGGGCTTCGTGGGCGCGGCCACCATCGCGCAGGCGCGGCTGTTCAACATGCATCCCACGGGCAAGGTGCTGAAGGAAGAGCGCCTGGCGGCACTGATGGGCGACGGCGGAATCCAGGAGTGCGGCTACGCGCAGAACTGCGTGGAAGCCTGCCCCAAGGAGATTCCGCTGACGAAGTCCATCAGCGACGTGGGCGGCGACGTGATGAAAAAGGCGGTACTGGACTTCTTCCGCCTGTAAGAGCTGCAATGTGCGAAGGGCGCGTGGCCACGGCCATGCGCCTTTCTTCATGTTTGTTTGATGTTGTGTCTGTTCCTTCCTGCTCAGCAGGACCCGGCTGCACCTTATAAGGCAATGCCAGATAGAACTTTCACCGCTTTCCATTCCTTTCCCATGCAGGCTACGGTACACTGTTTACAGATATAACAACTCAGGCAAGGGAGTACTTCCCCGACGATGATGCGCCGGATTCAGGCTATTTGCGTATTTGTGCTGATGCTTGGCGTATGCCTGGCCTCGGCGGCCACGGCCACCTCGCCGTATCGCACCCCCCACCGCAACCTGAAGACCACTCGCACCCGCGCCCGGCTGCAACGCTGGAGCCCCGTTCTGCGCGGCTCGCACGATTCCCTGCTGCGCCAGAATGAAGAGATCGACCGCCTGAAGTTGAGCCGCATCGCCGACGACCAGCAACTGGAGCAGCTCGAGCTGCGCGGCGAACTGGTTGGCCTGCACGAAAGCCGCTCTCTGGTAATCGCTCCGAACCTGGAATCCAACCGCCGCTTCTGCCGTCCCTGGACGCGCGCCTTTTTGGAAGACATGAGCCAGGCCTTTTACGCCACCTTCCACCAGCCCATCCAGGTGACCAGCGCGGTGCGCACCGTGGAGCAGCAGGCCCGGCTGCAACGCTGGAACCACAATGCCGCTCCGATTGACGGCGAGACTGCCAGCTCGCATCTGGCTGGCCTTACGGTGGACATCGGCAAGCGCATCATGAGCCGCACCCAGCGCGCATGGATTGACCAGTACGTGCTCAAGCTGCAACAGCTCGGTTTGGTGGAGGCCGCCGAAGAGCGTCGCCAGGCCTGCTATCACATCATGGTCAGCAGCCGCTACGACGAGTATCGCGATGCTCCGATCGATTTTCGAGCTTCCCGCTAATTATTTAGAATCAATCTGATAGCCTGCTTACTTCAAGCAGGCTATTCACTTTTGCGCGCCACTTTTCCTCACATCTCACCCTCTATTTATTCGCCTTTTGTTCGCCATTGGCGTAGCATCCCCGTCATGCGGATTCTGCCCCGGGCAAAGAGCGGCGAAGCGACGGTTGAGTGGCTCTTCCTCGACCTGAACTCCTACTTTGCCTCGGTGGAGCAGCAGGAGCGGCCGGAGCTGCGGGGGCGTCCCGTGGGGATACTGCCGCTGCTGACGGCCAACACCTGCTGCATTGCCGCCAGCTACGAGGCCAAGATGTATGGGGTCAAGACGGGCACCAGCGTCAGCGAGGCGCGGGAGAAGTGTCCGCACATTGTGCTGCTGGAGGCCAGACCGAAGCTCTACGTGGAGTATCACCACCGGATTGTGGCGGCCGTGGAGAGCTGCCTGCCGGTGACCACCGTGATGTCCGTGGACGAGATGGCCTGCCGACTGATGGGGCGCGAGTGCGCGGTGAGCAACGCCACCCTGCTGGCCCTGGACATGAAGCAGGCGCTGCGCCAGGTGGGCGAGACCCTGCGCTGCTCCATTGGGCTGGCTCCCAACCGCTACCTGGCCAAGCTGGGCAGTGACATGATGAAGCCCGACGGCATGACGGTGCTGCTGGCGCGCGATCTGCCGCAGGCGCTCTACCACCTGAAGCTCACCGACCTGCTGGGCATCAGCCGGGCCATGGAGCGGCGCATCCATCAGCACGACATCACCACGGTGGAGCAGCTCTGCCGGCTCACTCCCGGGCAGATGCGCCACGTTTGGGGCAGCGTACTGGGCGAGCGCATTTGGCACTGGCTGCGCGGCGCCGACTTTGTGGAGCCGCGTGGCGCGCGCAAAAGCCTGGGCAAACAGCATGTGCTGGCCCCGGAGTTCCGCAGCCGGGAGATGGCCTACCACGTGGCGCAGAAGCTGCTGCAATCCGCGGCCAGCAACCTGCGCAAGCTGCGCCTGTGGGCCGGCGGACTGGGCGTATGCGCGCGCTTCATGAGCACTCGCAACGGCCCGGAGCCCGCGCCGTGGAAGGCCGAGGCGCGCATCCGCGAGTGCTGCGACAGCTTTACCCTGCAACAGCACTTCGAGAAGCTGTGGCAGGGCTGCCCGGCGGCGAAGCCCTTGCAGGTCGGCGTCTGGCTCTTCCACCTCATTCCGGAGGAGCAGCACACCCTGCCCCTGTTTGACGACGAGAGCCGCCAGCAGAAGTTGAGCGCGGTGATGGACGAGCTGAACGACCGCTACGGGCGCGGCGCGGTGTACTTTGCCAGCACGGGCGCGGTGCGGCAGTCGGCGCCGACGCGCATCTCCTTTACCAGTGTGCCGGGGCTGGATGAGTTTGAGCGCGACTCGACGCCGGAGGGCTCCGGTATAATCGGGGGCGGAACGGAGAACCGATGAGATTCTGGCTGTCGCTTCCCTTTGCCCTGCTGCTGGCCGTCGCGGCCACGGCTCAATCGCCAAGCTCTTCTCCGCAGGCCACACCGACCGCGGCTCCCAAGGCAAACGCCATGAAGGCAAAAGCAGCCACACCGCAGGCCGTGCACCGGGCGGCCATTGTGATAGACACGCACGCCGATACCCCGGGACGCTTTGTGGATGACGGCTTCGATCCCGGCACGGACGCCGGTACCGGACACTGGGACCTGAAGAAGGTTCACGCGGGCAACCTGGGCGCGGAGTTCTTCTCCATCTGGGTGGATCCCGAGCAGCACAAGGGACACTACACGCGGCGCGCGCTGGACATGATCGACAGCGTGTATGAGACGGTCGAGCGGCATCCCAATGAGATGACGATGGCCTACACCGTGCGCGACATTCGCACGGCGCGCACGGGAGCGCACAAGAAGCTGGCGGCACTGCTGGGCGTCGAGGGCGGACACGCCATCGAAGGCGACATACGCGTACTGCGCGACTTTTACCGCCTGGGCGTGCGCTACATGACCCTGACCTGGGCCAACAGCAACGAGATTGGCCAGAGCAGCGGCGACGTAAAGACGGGAGAAAACGGCAAGCCGAAGGATCCCGGGTTGACCGACTTTGGCCGCGATGTGGTGCGGGAGATGAATCGCCTGGGCATGATGGTGGACATCTCTCACGTAAGCGACAACACGTTTTACCAGACGCTGGTGGTCAGCCGCGCCCCGGTGATCGCCAGCCACAGCAGCTCGCGAACCGTGACCAACCACGCGCGCAACATGACCGACAAGATGCTGGTGGCGCTGGCGCGCAATGGCGGCGTGGCCCAGGTGAACTTCAACTGCGGCTTCATCAGCAATGACTTTTTGGCCGCCGAGCGGGCCTACGCCGAGCAGCACCCTGAGGCCTCAAAACGTGCGCGCGAGCTGTGGCTCTCGCCCAAGACTCCGGAGCGCGAGGCCGAGCTGGCACGCTTGCAGGAGGAGTATCGCAAGGCCGTGCCGCGGCCTCCCTTCAGCGCGCTAATGGAGCACTTCGACCACATGATCAAAGTGGCTGGTGTGGATCACGTGGGCATTGGCAGCGACTTTGACGGCGTGGAGTGCCTGCCGGAAGGAATCGACGGCGTGCAGGATTTGCCGAAGATTACGGCCGACCTGATGCGCCGCGGCTACTCGGCGGCAGATGTGCAGAAGGTGCTGGGCGGAAACCTGCTGCGCGTTTTTGCCGAGGTGGAGAAGACGGCCAAACAGATTCAGAAGGAGCAGGCAACCGATCGGCGGCCCGAGGTCGCCATCAAGCCTGCTAAGAAATAACCCATTCTCATGCGAATCACATTCAAGGAGTGTTCGACTATGCGTAAGACGATTCTAGTGGCAGCCATCCTGCTTTGCGCGGCGATGGCATTGGCGCAGCCGGTGCCGGCGGGAACGAAGGAACAGCCGGTGGCGACCATCCAGACGACCGCGGGCGATCTTCACTGCGTGCTCTTCCCCAAGCTGGCTCCCAAGGGCACGGCCAACTTCATCGGCCTGGCACGCGGCACCAAAGATTGGACGAACCCCAAGACGGGGCAGAAGGTACACGGCAAGCCGCTGTATGACGGCACCATCTTCCACCGCGTCATTCCGGAGTTCATGATTCAGGGTGGCGATCCGCTTGGCACCGGCACGGGCGATCCGGGCTACAAGTTTGTCAACGAGGTATCGAGCTCGGTGACCTTTGACCGCCCGGGACGGCTGGCCTATGCCAACTCCGGCCCGGACACCAACGGCTCGCAGTTTTACATCACCGAGGTGCCCACGCCCTTCCTCAACGGAAAGTACACCCTCTTTGGCCAGTGCGACGATGCCAGCGTGGAGCTGGTGAAGAAGATTGCCCGCCAGCCGCGCGGCGCCGAGGACCGGCCCAACAATCCGGTGGTCATCAAGCACATCAAGATTGACGAGGGCACGACGATCACGCGCAGCGGACCGAAGGCCGCTCCGAAGCCCGCCGCACACTAAGGCGCACGGTTATCGCATAGTATGTGGCGCGGAGGTTGCTCCGCGCCACAGCGTTTCCACCAGCGCCAGCCGCGACGTATGCCTTATGCGGGACAGATGCAGCGGCCCGGCGCTTTCTGTTAGTCTGACGAGTCAATATTATTTGCCAAGGAGCCAGTATGGCCGATCGCACAGCGGGATTGTACGCAACGTTTGTCACCAATCAGGGCAGCATCGTCTGCCGTCTATTTGAAACCGAGGCGCCGAAGACGGTGGCCAACTTCGTCGAGCTGGCCGAGGGCAAGCGCGACTGGAAAGACAGCGTGAGCGGCAAGAAAGGCCCCGGCCCGCTGTATGACGGCACGGTATTCCACCGCGTGATTCCGCAGTTCATGATTCAGGGCGGCGATCCGAGCGGCACCGGAATGGGCGGCCCGGGCTACAAGTTCGAGGATGAGACCAAGGGCTCGGCGCACAAGTTTGACAAGACGGGCAAGCTGGCCATGGCCAACGCCGGTCCCAACACGAACGGCAGCCAGTTCTTCATCACCGTGGCCGCAACGCCGTGGCTGACGGGCAACCACACCATCTTCGGCGAGGTCGTCGAGGGTCAGGACGTGGCGGACAAGATCAGCACGCTGGCGCGCAACGCGCAGGACCGCCCGAACAAGGACGTTGTAGTGGAGACGATCAAGATCGAAAGGGTGTAGTAGTTCCTGGGAGAAAGACAAAACCCCGAGGCCGAGGCCCCGGGGTTTTTATTTGCAATCGCGCTTTTTACACGCCGATGACGGCGGTCAGTTCCTTGACCGAGGCGGCGCTCTTGTTGAGGGCGGCCTGTTCGTCGGCCGTCAGTTTGATTTCGATGATCTTTTCCAGTCCGTTGCTGCCCAGCTTGCATGGCACGCCAACGTAAAGGCCGTTGATGCCGTACTCGCCTTCCAGGTACACGGCGCAGGGGAGGATCTTCTTCTTGTCCTTGAGGATGGCTTCCACCATCTCCACGGCCGAAGCCGAAGGAGCGTAGAAAGCCGAGCCGGTCTTGAGGTACTTGACGATCTCCGCGCCGCCGTTAGCCGTGCGCTCTTCCAGCGCCTTCAGCTTGTCGGGGGCGATCAGCTCGGTGATGGGAATGCCGGCGCAGGTGGAGTAGCGCGAGAGCGGCACCATGGTGTCGCCGTGGCCGCCCAGCACAAAGGCCGTCACGTTCTCCACGCTGACGTCGAGTTCCTGGGCGATGAAGGTGCGGAAGCGGGCGCTATCCAGCACTCCGGCCATGCCGATGACGCGGTTGCGGTTGAAGCCGCTGAGCTTGTAGGCGGCCTGCGCCATGGCGTCCAGCGGATTGCTGACGACGATGATGATGCAGTTGGGCGAGAACTTGACGACCTTGCCCACCACGTCCTGCATGATCTTGAAGTTGGTGTTGAGCAGGTCGTCACGGCTCATGCCGGGCTTGCGCGGAATGCCCGCGGTGATGATGACGATGTCGGAATTCGCCGTGTCGGCATAATCGTTGGTGCCCACCACATTACAGTCGCGCTTTTCCACCGGCATGGCCTGCAGCAGGTCGAGAGCTTTTCCCTGAGGCACGCCCTCCATGATGTCAATCAGCACCACATCGGCCAATTCCTTGCTGGCAATCCAGTGGGCCGCCGTGGCTCCCACATTGCCTGCTCCTACAATTGAAACCTTCTTCCGCATGATCTTCCCTTTCGTGCCGCACACCGGCGGCGGAGTTTTATGTCGAATGATTGCGTTGAGCCCGCCGGCCTTCCGGCACAACAGGCGTCAACACATTATCTCGCGTGGATGCGCATCCTGCGAATCATCCTTTGACGGCCATGTTCTCAATGATGGCCGAGGCGAACTCGCTGGTCTTGAGCTTGGTGGCTCCGGGCATCAGGCGCTCGAAGTCATAGGTGACGCGCTTCTGCTCGATGGTGGCCTCCATGGCGTCTTCCACCATCTTGGCGGCCTCGCCCCAGCCCATGAACTCCAGCATCATCACGGCGGAAAGAATCACCGAGCCGGGATTGATGACGTCCTTGTCGGCGTACTTGGGAGCCGTGCCGTGGGTGGCCTCAAAGATGGCGTGCTCAGAGCCGATGTTGGCGCCGGGCGCGATGCCCAGGCCGCCAACCTGCGCGGCGCAGGCGTCGCTGATGTAGTCGCCATTGAGGTTGGGCGTGGCCAGCACCGTGTACTCGTCGGCGCGGGTCACTACCTGTTGGAAGATGGAATCGGCGATGCGGTCGTTGATGACCAGCTTCTTCTTCCACTGGCCGCTGCCGTGCGTGGCGTAGATGGCATCGAGTACGCTCTTGACCTCGGCGTACACCGCCTGGCGGAAGTCCTCGGGTGCGAACTCCATGCCGGGCTCAATCATCTGCGCGTTCTGCTCAATGGTGAGCGCAGGGCTGGCGTCCTTATTGCCGAGGATCCAGCTCTCGCGCTCGGTGACGGTCTGGGCGCGGAACTCCTGGGTGGCAACCTCGTAACCCCACTCGCGGAAGGCACCTTCGGTGAACTTCTGGATGTTGCCCTTGTGGACCAGTGTGACGCTGGGGCGGTTGTTCTTGAGCGCGAACTCGATGGCCATGCGCACCAGGCGCTTGGTGCCCGTAATGGAGATGGGCTTGATGCCGATGCCGCTGTCCTCGCGAATCCGCTTCTTGGTGCCCTTCAACATTTCGTTGTTCAGGAAGTCGATGAGTTTCTTGACCTCCGGCGTGCCTTCCTTCCACTCGACACCGGCGTAAACGTCCTCGGTGTTCTCGCGGAAGATGACGATGTTCATGCGCTCGGGGTGCTTCACGGGCGAAGGGATGCCGCTGTAGTACTTCACCGGGCGCACGCAGGCATAGAGATCGAGAATCTGGCGCAGGGCCACGTTCAGCGAGCGAATACCGCCGCCGATGGGCGTGGTCAGCGGCCCTTTGATGCCGATGCGCAGGTCGCGGAAGGCGTCTACGGTCTCATCCGGCAGCCAGGTGCCGAACTTTTCCTTGGCCTTCTCACCGGCGAAGACCTCAAACCAGCTGATGCGGCGCTTGCCGCCATAAGCCTTGGCCACGGCGGCGTCAACCACGCGCACGCTGGCCTTCCAAATATCCCGGCCCGTGCCATCGCCTTCGATGAACGGGATGATTGGATTGTCCGGGATGATGAACTTGCCGTTCTTGAACTCAATCGCGCGGCCATCGGCCGGCAGAGCAACCCCATTGTAGGAAGCCGCCATTCTGTTTTTTCTCCTTCAGGATGTACATAGGAGTGGCCACGGCGCGCCATAAACGCCGAGGCAATTGCCACACGCAGCACAACGGAGGCACCCCACAAATCCACCGCCGCACTTAAGAGCAGAACGTCCTTCGCGAGTGAACAGAAGAGCCTATCACCGCAGGGGCGGCGGTTCAATGATTGTCAGCAGGAGGCTGCGTCAAAGACGGCCTCAAATGTGGACCGTACAAGTCTCATTTGCTCGCGCAACATCCGGTCACACTCCGGCAGGTCGAGCAGGGCGCAAACGGCGGCCCGGCGGAGGTCGTTCTCCGGCAGCCAGTGCAGGCTGCGGCCCTCCACAACGCGGACGGCATGATCCGTCCGGCGGTAAAGCTCGAGTGCGTTGCGGAGGGTGTCTTCGTGCGGTGCGCTGAGTGAGCCGATCTCCCGCAGACGGACGAGGCGATGGGTGGCCTGATGGCCTCCGCTGGCAAAGCCCGCGCGAACCTCCAATAGTCCGAGCAAGAAGTCGATGTCGTAGAGGCCACCGGGGGCGTTCTTAAAGCTCTCCTCCGGACTGGCCGCCTCCTGGTGCTTGCGCATGCTGCGGAGCTGCGCGGCAAAGCCCGGCGCGGCGAGGTGCCGCTGGCGGAGCAGTTCGAGCGCGGCTGTGACCTCTGGAACCAGCGCGGCATCGCCACAGATATAGCGCAGCTTGGCAAAGGCAATGGCCTCCCAGGCCTCGGCCTCCGACTCAAAGTACCGCGCTAGCCGCCGACTGCTCACCACCAGTTCGCCCTCGCCACCATGGGGACGCAGGCGCGCATCCACGGCGATGACCGTCCCCTCGCGCGTATAGCCGCTGAGCAGGGCTACCAGAGAACGGGCGGCACGTTCACAATCTTCCGCCGGAGTGCTGGCGCCGCGCACAAAGAGCAGGTCGGAGTCGCTGACTACATCCAGCTCGCAGGTTCCCATGCGGCCCACGGCAAAAACGGTGAGTCCGGCTGGCGGATTCAGGCTGGCCAGGGCTTGGCCGAGGATGTCGTCAAAGGCCCGGGTGTGCTCGGCCAGAACCTCCCATACTTCGGCGCCTTCCAGCAAAGTGCGGCCCACGTTGCGCAACAGGGCGGCATGAGCCTGACGGCGCAGGGCGTCGGCGGCAGAGTCCGTTGGCGGCGCGGCGGGCGTTCCGAAGAGTGCGGCTATGTCCGACGGATAGCGGGCCAGGACCTCCGTGGCCAGGGCGCTGCCAGCAAAGACGGGCAAGGCTCGCTCAACTAGTTGCGTCTGCGCCAGGGTGGTGCGCAGACGATCATTGTCGGTGGCGGCGGCGGCGATAAAGCGCATTAGGTTGCTGCGTGCGGGGTCGCTGATGCCGGAGGCAAGGGTGCGGGCAATCTGCGGCGAACTCGCACTGAGAGCGGCGGCCAAGCGCTCCGCGCCGGGCGAACCCAGGCGTGCCGATAGCGGAGTGGCTTTGCCCGGTTCCTCGGCCAGTCGCAACACAGTGGCGCAAAGCTCGGCGGAGTGTGCCATCTGCTCCTTCAGTTCTCGCAGGCTGTGCGCCGCTTTCTTGGGCATGGTGCGGAAGAGCGCGGCCTGCTCCGCGGTGGTGGCGGGCAGGCGATGGCTGGGGGTGCCAAGCCGGCATTGCAGGCGGTGCTCAATGCCACGCAGTTCGGTGTAGGCGCGGCCAAGCTGGCGGAACTCGGCGTCTCCCATGTGGTCCTTGTCGTGGAGCTTTTGCAGGGCTGGCAAGGTGCCGTTGGAGCGCAGCCAGCTTTCTCTTCCACCGTGGACTCGCTGCAGGCACTGCACGGCAAACTCAAGCTCACGCAGTCCACCGGGGCCATTCTTCACGTCAAGCTGATGCGCGGGGCGGCGCGAGGCTCCGCGGCGGATGCGGTCGAGCGAGCGAGCAGCGGTCTGGATGGCATCGAGCGTCATCGCCTCTCGATACACAAAGGGCTGCACCAGGCGGAGAAAGTCGCGTGCCAGTGCTGCGTCACCCGCCGAGCGGCGCAACTTGAGCAGCGCCTGCAACTCCCAGTCGTGCGCCTGGCTGGAGTAGTAGCGCGTGGCCTGTTCGAGGCCAACAACCATCTGCCCGCTCGATCCCTGCGGGCGCAGACGGAGATCCACGCGATAGACCGGACCTTCGACACTGACCGAGTCGAGCGTGCGAGTCAACTCCTGAGCCAGGCGGGTGAAGTACTCCATGGACGAGATGGCGAGCGTGCCGGCATCGGGAAGATCGTCGCAGAGGTAGAGCAGGTCCACGTCCGAGCTGTAATTCAGCTCGTTGCCGCCCAACTTGCCCAGGGCGAGCACGGTAAAGCGCGCGGGAGCCACCCGTCCATTGGCCAGCCGCAGTTGCGGCCAGCCCTGAAACTCGCGGCGAAGTTCGCTCTCGGCGTGTTCCAGCGCCTGCGCAATCAGCACGTCGGCCAGCGCGGAGATCTCCTCCGTTATCTCGGCCAGCGGGGCCAACTCAAGCAGCTCGCGCAAGAAGATGCGGATATACTCGCGGCGCTTGAAGCGCGCCAGCAGCACCGGCAGCGGTGACTGATGCTGACGCAGGCGAAAGCGGGCAAATTGCTCGCGCAGGTCATCGGCCAGCCGCGCCATGGTGAGGCCGGCGGGACGCGCGAAGAAGGCCAACAGGTCAGGATTTTGCAGCAGCGACTGGCCCAGCCACGGACTGCTGCCAAAGAGCACGACGATGGCCCGCAGTGCAAACGGGCTGTTCTCCACCGCGGCGGAAAGCTCCGATGGATATTGCTGCGCCAGTGTCTCCAGTTGCACCAACGCCTGATTGGAGTCTCCGGCCTCGGCCAGCATGGCCTTCAGCAAATTACGAACGCGCTCCGGCAGCAACTGCTGCACGCGGTGCAGGTGGGCCTGGTTCTCTGCCCCGGCAAAGGCAGCGCCATCATGCTCAACCTTGCTCTGGGGCGCCTGCTTCGCATGGGCTTCCGGCTTCCTTCGGGGCGGGGTCAAGGGCAACAGTCCTCAGCGCGCAAAGAGCTACACGTCGTAGTACATGGAGAACTCATAGGGATGCGGGCGCAGGCGCAGGGCGTTCACTTCCCTCTCGCGCTTGTAGGCCATGTAGGTCTCCAGCAGGTCCTCGGTAAATACATCTCCCTTGAGCAGGAACTGGTAATCCATGCTGAGGGCGTCGAGCGCCTGGTCAAGCGTGGGCGGAATGGACGGCACGCGCTGCAACTCCTCGGGGCCCAGGTCGTAGATGTCCTTGTCGAGCGGCGAGCCGGGGTCCATGCGGTTCTCAATGCCATCCAGCCCGGCCATGAGCATGGCGGAGAACGCGATGTACGGATTGCAGCTTGGGTCGGGCGGACGGTACTCCACGCGCTTGGCCTCCGGCGCCGAGGAGTACATGGGAATGCGGCAGGCGGCCGAGCGGTTGCGCCGCGAGTAGGCCAGGTTCACCGGCGCCTCAAGGGCGGCCGAGAGGCGCTTGTAGCTGTTGGTAGTGGGCGAGACCAGTGCGGCCAGCGCCGGGCCATGCTTAATCAGCCCGCCGATGTACCACAGCGCCACTTCGCTCAGGCCCGCGTAGCCGTCGCCAAAAAAGAGCGGCTTGCCCTGCATCCACAGAGATTGATGGGTGTGCATGCTGTTGCCGTTATCGCCAAAGATTGGCTTGGGCATGAAGGTGGCACTCTTGCCGTGGACGCGCGCCACGTTGCGCACAATGTACTTGTACAACATCATCGCATCGGCGGCGCGCAGCAGAGTTGTGTAGCGCAAGCCGATCTCGCTCTGGCCGCCGCTGGCCACCTCGTGATGATGGCACTCCACCTCCAGCCCGGCATCGCGCATGGTCAGCAGCATCTCGGTGCGCAGGTCGTGGTGTTGATCCGTGGGCGGCACCGGGAAGTAGCCCTCGCCGTAGCGCGGACGGTAGCCGAGGTTGCCATCGCGGCGCGCGGAGTTCCAGCGCCCCTCGTCGGAGTCAAGATAGTAGAAGCCGTGGTTGGGTTTCTGGTCGAAGCTGACGCTGTCGAAAAGGAAGAACTCGGCCTCGGCGCCGAACATGGCCTCGTCGGCCAGGCCGGTGCTGGCCAAATACATCTCCGCCTTGCTGGCGATGTAGCGTGGATCGCGGTCGTAGCGCTGGCGCGTCACCGGGTCAATTACGTCGGCGATCATGGTCACGGTCGGCACTTCGGCAAAGGGATCGAGGCCGCAGGTGGTGGCGTCCGGGATGAGCAGCATGTCGCTCTCGTGAATGGCTGCCCAGCCGCGAATGGAAGAACCATCCATGCCGAAGCCGTCGCGGAAGCTCTCCGCCGTGAGCTTGGCGATTGGGTACGAGATGTGGTGCCACAGGCCATGCAGATCGGTAAAGCGCAGGTCAAACATCTGCGCCCCCTGCTGTTGAATAAACTCGAGGACCTTGGCGGGGGTGGCATCTGTAATCGGCGACATGATTGCGTTTCCCTTCCGTGCCAACTGCGGCACATGGCGATAATCATACCGGAGATGGACACAGTTTTCTCTGGACGAATCGTGGGAAACGGCCGACGATTACCCTGCCAGTCGTCGACCTTGCGTTGACCGGGCCTGTGCCTTGCGATGGCCGCGGCGATTGGCCCATACCGTGATATTTCACACGTCTGCAACCGCTTAGTGCTGTCAGGATGCATTACACTGTTCACAGGAGCCCAGGGCCGCCTACGGTCGTGGCCTTTACCGGCTCAGCCGTTTGTAGATGAGGGTGCGATGGACTTCGATCAGCTGGAGACATTTCTGGAGGTAGCGCGCAACCTGAGCTTCTCGCGCGCTGCCGAGCGGCGTTTCCGCACCCAGCCGGCCATCAGCGCCCAGATTCGCGCCATCGAAGAAGAAGTCGGCGCCAAGCTGCTGGATCGCACCGGCGGCAAGGTCAGCATCACGGCGGCGGGTAAGATATTCCTTGTCTATGTGGAAAGCGCCCTGGACGCCCGCAGGGCCGCCATGCGCGCCGTCGCCGAGGCCGAGCGCGTTCCCGGTGGTGAAATCGTGGTGGCGGCCAACGAGGGCAGTTGCCTGCACATCCTGCCCGAGGTCTTCGCTGAGTTCAAGCGCAGCTATCCCGATGTGGGCATCACCGTGCGCCGGTTGGAGACACGCGAAATTCTGGAAAGCATCATCGATAACTCCTCCGACTTTGGCGTTGCTGCCATGCCGGTGGCCGATAAACGCATCACGGCCGTACCCGTGCATCGCGATGAACTGGTGCTGATCGTCCCCACCGGGCACCCCCTGGCCAAGCTCAAGGAAATCCAAATCTCGCAGATTGCCGACTATCCCCTGCTGCTGCCCAAAATGGGCCGCACTCGCGACGGCATCGACCTGATGTTCGAAGAGCGCAACATGAAGCCAAACGTCAGCATGGAGCTGGACAGCACCGAGTTGCTGAAGCGCTTTGTCTCGGCCGGCGTGGGCATCGGCTTCTGCGCCCACTCCAACGCCCAGGGCGATGTGCGGCTGGGAATCATCTCGGTCATCAAGCTGGCCGATGCGCAGATTCGGCGCGATATGGCGCTGGTCTTCCGCAAGGATAAGGCGCTCAGCCGGGCCGCGCTGGCCTTTATTGACATTGCAGTCCGGTTAAAGACGCCACAGGCCGTCCGGAAATAGATTTCGCCGGGCAATTCCTGATTGCGCCACACCCCTAAATCATTTACTTTCTATAAGGCAGCCAAAGCCTTCGGGCTGGCGCATGCCTCTGATTGAGGAGTATTTGAATTGGGCAAAGACATGGTCCCCAAACGCATCTTCCTGACCAAGGGAGTGGGGAAACACAAAGAGCGTTTGACATCCTTCGAACTGGCGCTGCGTGACGCCGGAATTGCCGCGCAGAACCTGGTGCGCGTCTCCTCCATCTTTCCGCCAAACTGCAAGCTGATAAACCGCGCCCAGGGATTGAAGTATCTGAACCCCGGCGAGGTGGTGTTTGCCGTGGTAGCAGAAAATTCCACCCGCGAGCCGCATCGCCTTGTAGCCAGCAGCATTGGACTGGCGCGCCCCGCCGACAGCAAGACCTACGGCTACCTGAGCGAGCATCACAGCTTTGGCGAGACCGACCAGGTCGCCGGCGACTACGCCGAAGAGCTGGCGGCCGAGATGCTTGCCACCACGCTCGACGTGGAGTTTGATCCCGACAAGAGCTGGGACGAGAAAAAGGAAGTCTATCGCCTGTCGAACAAGATCGTCAGCACCACCAACATCACGCAGAGCGCGGTGGGCGACAAGAAGGGCCTGTGGACGACCACCATCGCCGCAGCCATCCTCATCTTCGAGTAATTCGCAGTCAGCAATGAATCAGGCCCCGGAACCCCGGGGCCTTTTTGCGTGCGCTCACTTTCCTGCCACGGTCCGTCGGATGGGCAAGTTATCGCCACTTTTCATTTTGTATGCTGTGTAGAAAAAAGCCCGTGGCGCTGGGCCACGGGCGAGGTGTACAACACCGGAAGTTTTCTGCAAGCTGCGCTCTAGTGAATTCCCATGCGCAGCAGCACGTTGAAGGCGAAGCTGAAGACACCTGCGCCAAGCAGCACGCACACCGGAAGCGTCAGCACCCACGCCAGCAGCAGATTGCGAAGGGTGTCCATCTGCAGACCGCTGCGGTTCGCCGCCATGGTTCCGGCCACGCCGCTGGAAAGTACATGCGTCGTGCTGACCGGTAATCCCATGTGGTCGGCGGCCATGATGGTGCCCATGGCGACAAGCTCGGCAGCGGCGCCCTGCGCATAGGTCAGGTGCTCCTTGCCGATCTTTTCTCCCACGGTGACCACGATTCGCTTCCAGCCGATCATGGTGCCCAGACCCAGGGCCAGTGCAACGGCCACCTTCACCCATATGGGGATGAATTTGGTCAGCTTGTCCATGTTGCCCTTCAGCCGGGCGGCGCTCTTCAGTTCCGCAGGGTCTTCAATCTTCTTCTGCTTAATCAGTTTGCCGAGGGATTCGCTGGTTAGATAGAGGTCACTGCGCAGCACGCGGCGCTGTTCAGCGCTCAACTCTTCCAGGCTCTTCTTACCGTCCAGGGCATCGGAGATTTCGCGGCACTTAGTGCCGATGGCGGCAAAGGTGCGCTCGGAGATCTTTCCGTTGGTTTTCAGGTAGGCGCTCAATTCGTCTGAGGCAACCTGCTTGCCGGCCATGGCGACGCCCGGTGAATGACGATCCATTTGGAAGGAGATGGTCTGCGTCGTGGCCGCCAGGTCCACAATCGCCGCCGGGCTGGTGCCCAGGTTGACGGCAAAACTCAGCGGCAGGATGCCGACCAGGATCAGCATCATCAGGCCCATGCCCTTTTGTCCGTCGTTGGAGCCGTGTGCAAAGCTGACGCCGGTGCAGGTCAGCACCAGCAGGCCGCGAATCCACAGCGGAGGCGCCTTGTCCTTGTCCGGTGCGGTGTAAAGCTCGGGCTTTTTGATAAGGGCTTTGCTGAGCAGCAGCAGCAGCGCGGCGCAACAGAAGCCAACAATCGGAGAGATCAGCAGCGAGGCACCCACCTCGCTGGCCTTGGCCCAGTTGACGCCTTCTCCAAAGGTGCGCGCGCCGTTGACCCATGAGTTCGCCAATCCAACGCCAAGAATGGCGCCGATCAGGGTGTGCGAACTCGATGCCGGCAGCCCCAGGTACCAGGTGCCCAGGTTCCACAGGATGGCCGAGATCAGCAGAGCGAAGACCATGGCAAAACCCGCGCCGGAGCCGACGTTCAGCACCAGTTCCACGGGCAGCAGGGCCAACACGCCAAAGGCGACCGCGCCGCTGGAGGTCAGCACGCCGATCAGGTTCCAGCAGCCTGACCATATGACCGCCACCCACGGACGCAGTGAGTGCGTATAGATGACAGTAGCGACGGCGTTTGCCGTGTCGTGAAAGCCGTTGACGAACTCAAAGCTGAGCGCCATGCCCAGCGCCAGCAGCAGGAAGATACCGCTACCCAAAGTCAGTGTCTGTCCAAACAGTTCCATTCGCCCTCCATCACAACATCCGCAAATCCTAGCGGGCGCGTGTGAAAGCTGTATTGCAGGACTGTGAGGATTTGGCGAATCTAGCTGCGTAGGCGGGTGACGGCATACTCCACCCATCGGGTAGCCGCAACCAGCAGCAGCACCCCCAAAGCAAATAAAACCAGCAGTGCCAGTAAAACGGGCAGGCGAAGCAGGAGGTTGTGTATGCGGCTCCGGGCCATCAGGCTGCAGGCTCCCAAAACGGCAAACAGCAGCGAACTTAATACGATGCGCAGGAACATTCCCAGTGCGGCGGCCATTGCCTCCAGCACGCTCATCTGCGGCTTGAAGCTGTGCGGAATCGCTAGGCGCTCGTAGTTGGGGTGCTCCGCAGGAAATTCCTCGTGTGTTGTGGGCGGAGAAAGGCGGCGAAGCGCACGGGCCATCGGGTTGTCGTGCCAGTTCACCATCACTTCCTTCTTGCGTGTTGCCATCGTAACAGCCCGCATAAGGCGCGAATGCCCGCGCAGATGAAAGGATGATGAACATCCAGGAGCGTCTACGCAAAAAGAAGAGGCCTGCCGATGTGGGCAGGCCTCCGCGCAGAACACAAAGCGCTACTTTTTCTTCAGCCGCTCCAGCACCGCGCCCACGACCAGTGGCATCGCCACCGTGGCGTCGTCAAAGACCTCGGCGAACTTGCCGCCCTCGGCCGGTGGCACAAACTTGCCCCAACTGATGGCTTCGCTGTACGGCGAGCCGCTCAGCCCGCCCCAGTGCACCGGCTCCGGACAGATGCGCAGGCCGTAGTGATAGCGTTTGAGCGGCAGATCCTCGCCGCCGCGGCGATGGCGCAACTCGATGTACGGCCCGAACTGCTGCGTCCAATTGCGCGGCACGCCGCCGCCAATGGTGAAGATGCCCAGCCGCGTTTGCAGCAGGTTCTTCTCGGCAAAGTGGTTGAGGTCGAGGAAGGGATCGAAGCGGATGGGCTCACGGCCCTCCTTGATGCGCTTGCGGTTGTGCAAGGCCACGTCCAATCCCATTTCACTGTCGGTAAAGGCCGGGATGTAAACACTGACGCCTTTTTCGTAGGCGGAGCGCAGGATGCCGCGGCCTTCCGCGTGCTCGCTGAGATATTTGCCGATGGCGTGGGTGAACTTGTAGCTGCACATCACTTCGCTCGAGTCCCACTTCTCCAGCATCTGGCTGACGATGCCCTCGACGAAGTTCAGGTTCGACTCCGGCTCCAGCGTGTCATACACGCGGTTGTAACCGGCCTCGTAGAGCTCGACGTCGTTCAGCTTTTCGTCCCACACAAAGTGGCTTTTGCCGGCCGCTTCCACCAGTCCGTGAGCCATCAGGGCTCCGGTGCTGACGATGGCCTTGACGATGCCTGCGTCAATCAGGTCGGTGACGACCAGCCCCTGCTTGGCCACCGTCATGGCGCCCGCCAGGGTCATCACGATGAAGGCTTCCTTGTCGCGGGCCATGGCCTCCAGCACATCGGCTGCCTGGCCAATCTGGCGTCCGGTAAAGGCTGTGCGGCCCATGGCGCGCACCAGGTCGTCCACGGTGTGGATCTTGGAAAGGTCGAGCGGTTCGAGCGCTACCAGTTTGTCGGAAATCGGGTCGTGCAGCTCGCGCTCAATGCCGGAGCCTTCGCCGTGGGGTTCGTGATGGTTCAAGAAACACCTCGTATGGAATGATCTCGTAGTATCAGGATAAATGACCGGGCGCGGCTTTCAAAGCGCGCATGGAAACCACGCACCCAGGCAGTGATGCGGCTCACAGTTCGTACCCGGAGGTACATGTCCTATGAGCCAATTGCCTGGTCGTTGGTAATTTTTCAGATGCGGCACTTTCAAGCAATATTGGATATGGCCGGGAACGACTCCACCGGCGATGTGAATAATATGCAGCTGGACGATTTGGCTGCCTGGGCAATGATCATCATGGTGCTTTTCAGCCGCAAGTTTCTACTCTCCCTCTCCCTGCTCCTGCTGTTGTCCGTAATTCCCATGGCCGGGAGCTCGCAAGATGGCACATCTGCCAGCGGTCAGCGCAAGGTACGTGTGTCGCCCCGGCCGGAGTATCCCGAACTGGCCCGCCGCCTTTCCATCCATGGCGCGGTTCAGCTCTGGGTCAAGGTGAGCGCCGAGGGCGTAGTGCGCGATGTGAGCGTGGTGGGTGGCAACCCTATCCTGGTGGATACTTGCGTAAACACGGTAAAGAAGTGGCGCTACGAGCCCGCAGGGAAGGAATCGCTGGAGCCGGTGCGCTTTCAGTTTGACTAATTCCCTCCCCGCAATCAGTTTTAGCAAACCGCCTGCAATGCAGCCCCAGATGGCCAGCAGCAGGCGTTTTTACGTCCGTAAAGCAACTACAGCGAAAAACAGCGAAACCAGCCCCGGGATGATAGCATTGGTAGTTCAGCAACCCTGCTTAAGGACCTCCCGGTGCGAATCCTGTTTATTGGCGACATTTTTGGCCGTCCGGGCCGCAATATAGTGCGTGAGAACCTTTCCGCCCTGCTGCGAGAAAACCAGGTTGACCTCTGCGTGGCGAATGCCGAAAACGCCGCCGGAGGCTTCGGCCTGACGCCCCAGATCGCCGAGGAGTTCTTTAACCTGGGCGTGGACGTGCTGACTACGGGCAACCATGCCTGGGATAAGCGTGAGTTGAGCGAGTATTTCCTCGCCGCCGCCAATGAGCCGTACAGCCCGGCGCGCCGCATCCTGCGCCCGGCCAACTATCCTCCCGGCACGGCCGGCACCGGAATTTATGAAGGCACCACGCGCGCTGGCATTCCCTATGCAGTGATGAATCTGCAGGGCCGGGTATTTATGGCCAGCATCGACGATCCCTTCCGCGCCGCCGACCGCCTGCTGGCCTCCACGGAAGCCAAAGTCATTCTGTTGGACTTCCACGCCGAGGCCACCAGTGAAAAAGTTGCCATGGGCTGGTATCTGGATGGCCGCGTGACCGCCGTTCTCGGCACTCACACCCACATTCCCACGGCAGACACGCGCGTGCTGCCCGGCGGCACCGCCTACCAGACCGACGTGGGCATGACCGGGCCCTATGACAGCGTAATCGGCGTGCAGAAGGAGCTGATTGTGCAGCGCTTTTTGACCGCCATGCCGGCCAGGTTTGAGGCCGCCACCGGCGACGTCCGCCTTTGCGCCGTGCTGGTGGAGTGCGACGATGCCACGGGCCGAGCGAAAAGCGTGCGGCGCATAGTGCGCAACCACCACGGCGAAGCCGAAGCGAACTGGCAGGGTGGCAATGGCAACTGACGCGGAGCAAGTCCACTCCGGCGAGGGCTTTGATTGGCGCGCCTTTGACGCCTACCTTTTCGATATTGACGGCACCCTGCTGAACTCCCGCGACCGCGTCCACTACGAGGCTTTCCTCAATGCCATGCAGGCCATGTTCGGGCGCCAGTTCAGCCTGGAGGGCATCACCCTGCACGGCAGCACCGATCCGGTTATTCTGCTGGAGGCCATGGTGCGCAGTGGGATGAGCCCCACCGAGGGCAGGGACGCGCTGCCGGAGGCGATGGAGCGCATGTGCGCCGAGGTGGAGGCCCGCGCCACAGAGCTGCGCCCGGAGCTCTGTCCACACGTATCTCGCCTGCTGGATGAGCTGGACGCAGCTCGCAAACTCATGGCCCTGGCCAGTGGCAACGTGGAGCGCATAGGCTGGGCCAAGGTCCGCGCCGCGGGCATTCATCAGTACTTCCGTTTTGGCAGCTTCGCCGACCTGCGTGAGTCGCGTACGGAGATCTTCCGCTGGGGCGCCAATGAGGCCCGCCGCCTGCTTGGCAATGAAGCCCGCGTCTGCTGCGTGGGAGACACGCCCGCCGACGTGCAGGCCGCCCACGCCTGCCAACTGCCGGTCATCGCCGTGGCCACCGGCATCTTCTCCGCCGAGCGCCTTCGCCAGGAGCATCCCGAGCTGTGCATTCCAGCTTGCGAAGTGCTGCTGGGCTCGGCACGCTGAGCGGATTCCGGTAGAATCGGGCGTATGCACCGCGCTTCCCTGCTGCTGTTCGCGCTCATGCTGGCCTCCCCGCTGCTGGCGGAAGATGCCGTGCGTGAGCAACAGCCGTGCTCAGACGTGGAGAAGAACTTTCCTGCCTGCGGTGCGCCGCGAGAATCGATCAAGAAAGCGCGCGCGGCCTATAAGCGCACCCTGCGCCTAAGCCGGCAGCACGATTACGAAGGTGCGCTGCTGGCCGCCCGCGAGGCTCACGAGGCCGTTCCCCGGGACGCCATCTACATTGCCGCGGAAAAGTCTTTGACGGAGAAGGTCGTCTCCACCTCGCTGAAGGCCGGCGATCAGGCCATGCTCAAGCGCGATGCCACCGAGGCGCTGAAGGACTTCCATCGCGCCGCCGAGCTTGCGCCGGAAAACGCCTACGCACAGCAGCGGCTGAACGATGCCATGCCAAGCGTACCCACGGCCGGCGCCTGGCAAAGTGTGATGGGCGAAGACGTGCGTCTGCAACCAGCCGCAATCCGCAAGAGCTTTGAATTCCGCGGCCTGTCATCCGAGTTCATGCAGCAGTTCGGCCGCGCATTCGGCATCACCATGCAGTTGCAGGATGGCGTAACGCAACACGCACTGCGCATCAAGTTGGACGATCTGGACTGGGAGACCGGCTCACACATCGTGGAACAGATGTGCAAGGTGCTTTTCATCCCCATGGATGAGCACCAGGTGCTTGTGGTGAATGATACGGAGGACAACCGGCGCAACTACATGCGCATGTCGCTGCGCACATTCTATCCCACTACCCCGGCCAGCCTGCAGGATTTGAATGACCTTTCCACCGCGCTGCGGGTGCTCTTTGACCTGCGCTTCATCAGCACCAACGCCAAGGCCGGAGCGATTGTCGTGCGTGCGCCGCAGAAGACGATGGATGCCATCGCGACGTTTCTGGATGCCTTCTCCAGCCCCCAGCCCGAGGTGATGCTGGATGTGCAGATCTTCCAGATCTCGCAGCAGTTCAACCGCAACATCGGCACCACGGCGCCCACCAGTTTCACGGTCTTCAACGTCGCCAGTGAGATCAGCAAGCTGACCACAAGCTCACTTTACAACCAGATCGTCAGCGCCCTGCAGGCTGCCGGACAATCCGTGACCGAGGAGACGATTCTGGCGGCGTTGCTTGTCTCCGGCTCGTCGCTTGGAGTCAATACACCGCTCAGCAGCCCCTTTGCCACCTTTGGCGGTGGCCTCACCCTGACCGGCGTGACCATGCCTTCGCTTAGCGCGGAATTCTCTGACGTTACCTCTCAGACGCGGCAGGTGGATCACGTGCAACTGCGGGCGCAGTCCGGCAAGGCAGCCAACTTCAAGTTTGGCGAGCGCTACCCGGTGGTGACCACGCAATACAGCACCAGCAACGCCACCACCAGCCTGCTGCAATCCCTTGGCGTCAACACCTCTTCACTGACAGGCAGCACCACGGTGCCCACACCGCAATTCAGCTATGAGGACATCGGACTGGTGCTGAAGGCCACGCCGCGCCTGCACAAAGACCTGATTACCGTGGAATACGAAATGACCCTGCGCTCGCTCAGCGACTCAACGGTCAACGGGCTGCCCATCATGAACAACCGCGACATGAAGGGCGTCATCAGCACCAGCGATGGTCTGCCAATCGTCATGGCCGGTCTGGTGGATAGCGAAGAGATGAAGAGCATGACCGGCATCCAGGGGATCTCCGAGCTGCCGGGCCTGGGCGACGCCCTCTCCACCAAGTCCAGGGCAAAGACCTACAACGAGCTCATGATCGTCGTGACGCCCAGGCTGACCGCACCCGCCGGCGCGCGTGGCTCCTACATCCCCCTGCCCACGACCAATCCCAAGTAAGCACTACACCCGGCAATAACCTGACTCGCACCGCATGAAAAAAGGGGCGCCCCCGTGGGAGCGCCCCTTGCAAAGCGAAGTAATTTACTTAGCGTCCGTGGCCTTGTCCACTTCGAACTGCACAATGGTCTTCAGAGCCTCATATGGCAATCCACCGGGATTACCGATAAGACGGCCGTTCACATAGAGTGTCGGCGTGCCGCTCACGCCCAGCGCTTTTCCCACCTCCACGCTGTGCTTGATGCGCTCGGCGGTCTCAGCGGATTCGGCGCAGGCCTGTGCCTTGGCCACGTTGGCGCCGGCGACTTCGGCGTAATGCTTCATGCGGCCCAACACCTCGGCATCGTCAACATGCACCTTGCCATCATCGCCGGTGCGCCGCACAATGCTCTCAATCTCGCGCTGGTGGCCGTAAACGCCCTCGATAAATCCAAAGGCCTGCTCCGGATTCTGCCGCGAAATGCAATCCACATAGGCGGCGGCACGAGTGGCCCAGGGATGCATGCTGGCCAGCGGGTAATTCTGGAAGATGAAGCGCGCGTCAGGAAAATCCGCGTAGAGCTTCTGCATGATCGTCTGCGCCTCGCGGCAGGAGGGGCATTCGAGATCGGCGAATTCGACGATCAGCACCTTGGCGTTGACCGGGCCGCGGGAGGCGCCAAAGGCCTTGGCCGCCAGCTCGGCGCGGTCGGCGGCATAGGGATCGGCGCCAAAGGGGCGCAGCTCTCCGGCGATGATGTGCTTAAGGTCGTGCGACACATACCAGCGCACCACCTGCTGCCCCTCCGGCGACACGAAGATCGTGACCACCTCGAAGAGCTCCGGCGAGGGCGACGCCTGAATGGCGGCAACGTTCACCTTCAGGTTTGGATCGTAGCCATAGGCGCGCTGAAAATAAGCCTCCACCAGTTCGACGCTGGGCGCGCCGGGCGGCAGCGCGGGCTTGGCGGCTTCGGTGCTCTTGGCCGGCTGGGCGTACATGGTTGCAGCAAGCAGCAGTGTGACGGCAAACTTCCAGAGATGTCGCATCCGGTTCATCCTTAATCCTGTCCACGCATGGCGCGGAGCTGGAATACATATGATTGCGCGTTGCTCTGCGCGAATTTGCATCTAAAACTTTCACTACGAATCCTGGTGACGGGCCGCAATCGGAAAGCGGCGCCCAATGCCAAATGCCTTGGTGGAGATGCGAATCCCCGGCGCGGCCTGTTGGCGCTTGTATTCGCTGCGATTAATCAGCCGCACCACAAAGCATACCGTCTCCTTGTCGAACCCCGTGAGCCGGACGATCTCATCCACCGATTTCAGGTTCTCCACATACTCTTCCAGGATGCGGTCCAGCACCTCGTAGGGCGGCAGCGAATCGCTGTCCTTCTGATCCGGGCGAAGTTCGGCCGAGGGCGGCTTGGTCAGCGACGAATCGGGTATCACCGCTCGCCCGGCGCGCTGGTTGATGAATCGAGAGAGGCGATAGACCATCGTCTTCGGCACGTCGGAGATGACGGCCAGGCCGCCCACCATGTCTCCGTACAGCGTGCAGTAGCCCACGGCGACCTCGCTCTTATTGCCCGTGGTCAGTACCAGCGCATTGAACTTGTTGGCCACGGCCATCAGGATGGCTCCGCGCGAACGCGCTTGCAGGTTCTCCTCGGTCACATCTTCTTTGGTCCCGGCAAAGACCTTGCCCAGCGCGGTGCGGAAGCTGCTGAAGATGTCTTTAATCGGCACAATCTCAAAGCGAATGCCGAGGTTGGCCGCCAGTTCGCGCGCGTCGGTGACGCTGCCCTCGGAGGAGTACTCGCTGGGCATGCCCACGCCGATGACGTTCGCCACTCCCAGTGCCTCGGTGGCGATTACCGCCGTCAGCGCCGAATCAATGCCGCCGCTGAGTCCGACCACAACCTTGCTGAAGCCGCACTTCGTAACATAATCCCGCGTGCCCAGCACCAGCGCGGCCAGCGTGCTCTCCTCTTCCGCTTCAATGGCCGGGTGCAGATCGCCCGTCATCGCGTCGGTATCCACCAGGATGAGGTCTTCCTCAAACGAGCGTCCCGTGGCGATGACCTCGCCCTGCGGGCTGAGCGCCAGGCTGGAGCCATCGAAGACCAGGCTGTCGTTGCCGCCCACCTGGTTTACCAGCAGCACGGGCACATTGTGCTGCCGTGCCAGCGATGCCAGCATCGCACGCCGCAGCGCCTGCTTGCCCACATGGAAGGGCGATCCGCTGATGTTGAGCACGATCTCCGCCCCGGCACGCACCAGATCCTCAACCGGATCGGTGCCATACAGGCGGCGGCTCCAGAAGGCCTTGTCGTTCCAGGCGTCCTCACAAATGGTCAGCGCCACGCGGCGGCCGTTGAGGGTGAACAACTCCTGCGCCGCGGCAGGCGCAAAGGTGCGAGCCTCGTCGTAAACGTCGTAGGTCGGCAGCAGCCGCTTGCTCTGCACAAAGTCAATGCGGCCATCGCGCAGCAGTGCCGCTGAGTTCATCACGCTCTTGCCTGTTTCGCTGCCTGCCGGGGAAGGAAAGCCCGCGATGATGGGCAGCGCGGGAAACTGCTGGGCCAGCTCTTCCAATGCCAGGCGGGCGCGCGCCACAAACGAAGGCAGCTCCACCAGGTCACGCGGCGGATAGCCGCATATGGAGAGTTCAGGAAAGACGACCAGCTCCGCGCCACGCTCCGCGGCCTTCCGCGCAAAATCGGCGTGGCGGTCAACATTGCCGCGGAAGTCCCCGATGGTGGGGTTGATCTGTGCGAGAGCAATCTTCACGACTACAGTGTAAAGCCGCGCCGGGCGGCACTCCAAATTGTGCGGCAAACAAGTTGGGCGGCGCACATGGCGCCGCCCTCACTCTGCCCGCAAGGACTAGTTAATGTAGAGCACATCGTAAGCCTGGCCCTTTACATCCGTGTTGTACTGCGACGTGATCGTGGCTCCGGCCTGCGAGTACATATAGAACTCGCCGCCTTCAATGGTGTACACATCTCCGGTATTGGCGGCCAGGGTGATGCCCGTGGCATTGCCATGGGCCGGTTGCGGCAACGGCGTGGCCGAGCCAAGTGAACTGCTCACCGTGGTGATGCAGGTCACGACGCCGCAATTCTGGGCGCCGATCCACCATGTGCCCTTGATGTTGCGGATGATGCGCTTGTTGCCCGGGCCAATGGCGATGACCGTCGGCGTGTTCGTCAGCGAAGAGAGGCTAAGCTCCGTAAACCAGCCGTCCAGCACCGTATTGCCGCCCGAATCCACGCTGCTTGCGCCGGTGGAACCGGCCAGGTAGAGGACGTTGTTGGTCGTATCCATGTAACCGGCCTGCGCGCCCTTCACCGTCCACTCACCCAACACCGTGGCGGAAAGAATAGCCCCCGTGGTGGGCGTGGCAGGCACCGTGATGCTGGTCAGGTCCACGACTGTGACTTTGGCCGAGCCGGGTCCGCCGCACTCCGTACCGCAGCTAAGGATGTAGGCCTTTGTGCTATCCGAGGAGAAGAAGACCTTGCGCGGCTGCGAGAGAGTGACCGTGGCCGCCAAAGTATTCTTCAGGCTTAACTGATAATAAGCAGGAACGCCGGTGCTGGGGTCTTCGGCCGTCAGGTCCACCCAGTAGGGCAGGTAGTCGGTGTCGGTAAAGGCCATCAGGTGCTTTTCCAACCCATCCATGCCGAGGTAGTGCACGCTGGGAAACTGGATCTGCGTGTTCAAGCTGCCGTCGGTGGGGTTGAAGCGCACGATGGCGCCCGGTGTGCGGTAGCTTCCGTTGTTGTAATTGGGCACCGCGGCAAAGCCGAACTTGTTGTTCTGCGAGCTGACGAAGCTTTCGGTGAATCCACTGAGAATCACCGTCGCCTTGACCGACTCCTGCTGATTGTTCAGCGAGGAGATGGCCTGCGAACCAGTATCATTCACCAGAGTCAGCGTGCCATCCGGCGAAGACTGCAGGTAGGTAGGCTCGGAGCCCGCGGCAAAGGTATAGGTGGTCAGTCGGTTCTGGGTCGCATCCATCACCGCCAGGTTGCCCGCGTAATAGTTGGAAATAATGGCGCGGTGAGAAAGGTGCGTCACCGGCTTGTACGGCTGATCGCCCGAGCCATTGTTGTATGTAGTCTGGCTGGTGGTGTCACCGTTGCCACCGCAGCCTGCCAGCGCAAAGGCTCCCAGCAGGGCTAAGAACAGGAAAGCTCGCTTCAAGCAACGCACTCCAAACAGTTTGATTTCACAGATGCAGGAACGCCTGATTATATCATCCGGGCCATTGGCCATGCCGCCGTCTATGATAAGGTTCAAGAAAAGCAGCTTCCGCGATAAATAGCGGAGCTTGAGGTCCTGTAATGTCCTTATTTTTAGAACGGCTGAACCGCGCTCCGGTGCTGTGCGATGGCGCCATGGGTACGCTGCTGTATGCGCGCGGAGTTTTCATCAACCGTTGTTATGACGAGCTCAACGTCTCACAGCCGGAGATGGTTGAATCCATACACGCCGAGTACCTTAAGGCCGGCGCCGAGGTGCTGGAGACCAATACCTTCGGCGCCAATCACTATCGCCTGCAACGCCATGGATTTGAAGGCCGCGTCGCGGAAATTAACCGCGCTGGTGTCCGTCTGGCACGCTCGGCTGGCGGAAAAGACGTTTTCGTCGCCGGCAGCGTTGGCCCCCTGGGCATTCGCATCGAGCCCCTCGGCAAGATCGCCCGCGA
>CAINND010000106.1 GCA_903851035.1 uncultured Acidobacteriota bacterium
ATGCCGATTTCGCCGTTGTCCCTGCCGCTGCTTTCGGCAACCTTTGCCGTAACAGCCAAACTCCATCTTGCCCTTGCCCTTCAACCTCCCGATTTAATTCCACCCGTGATGCCGATGGTGGATTGCGTTCGTGCGGCCAATCCCTTCCGAAATTTACAAACCTGGCGCGGCCCGGGCTGCAGAATCCTGCAATACCCGAAGTCCGACAGAGCGGACTATAGTCTTTGTGTCGCAGGGTGGGAAATACTTTGTTTAGCTTGATCCATTGCGTACACGTCTGACATGCAGAACGGATGACTACTGGATACAACTACGGTCAAAGAGTGGTAACAGTTAGCGGATATTCCGGCCGTTGCCTGCCGCAAAGCCCATGCTGTATCATCCGCGTTTTCCGTAACCTACCGAGGAATCATTGATGAACGAACGATTGGGTGCCAACGCTGCGACCGGAGAGGTAAAAGAGCTTACGGTGCAGGGAAGAGGCTTTTCCTATTTTGAAACCGGTTCTGGGACGACCATCGTGCTGGTGCACGGGCTCTTTGGCGACTATCTTGACTGGGCTCCCGTGCTCGCTCCGCTCTCTGACCACAATCATGTCATCGCCCTGGACCTGCCGGGCTTTGGCCATAGCGATGCACCGGCAGGCGGCTGCACGCTGGATGCCTACGCCGAATCGCTGGAAGCTTTCTTCGCCGCGCTCGATCTCAAGGACTTCCTGCTGGTGGGCAACTCGCTGGGCGGAATGATTTGCAGCTACTACGCCTCGCGGCACCCGCAGCGGCTGCGTGGATTGGCACTTGTCTCCTCGGCCGGCATGCGGGCGTACACGGATGCGGAGAGGGCGCTGGCCGCGGAGCGATTCTCCGCCGAGATGCTATCGCTTTTGCAGCCAGAGCACATTGAGCCGCTGTTCACCATCAACTTTGCGCGGCGCACAGCGCAGCGCGAAGCCTACATGCAGCACCAGCGTACAAAGCTCAACTGGCCGCACCGCGCGGAGTACTCGCAGGTGCTCTCCGCCTGCGCGCAGATGGCCTTTGCCCATGAGGTGCTTCCCTGGCTGGAGGGCCTGGCGAAACCCATCCTGCTGCTGTGGGGCGACGCCGACCCGGTCTTCCCCCTGGAGCTGGCGCAGGCGGCATTGCCGCGCCTGCAGCGGCCCAAGCTGGAGGTCATCCATGAGGCCAGCCACATGCCGCAGATGGATCAGCCGGAGGGTTTTGTGGCGGCCGTGGAGGGTTTTCTGCGTGCGGCGAAGGGTGCTGCGTAGAAAAATCTGCAACGCGGTTGCGAAAGACTCTTGACAAGCAGAATGGGGCAAAGTAATGTTCCGCCCCGCAAGTACCAGATGCAAGTTGGCAGAGGTCTGGAGTGCAAGAAAAACGGTCATTCGTTTTTATTTAAGGAGCCCATGCCCAAGCTCAAAGAACAAGCCGTCGAGCGTAATCAGATACGCATCGAGGATGCCGCCCTCGGGGTTTTTACCCGCCAGGGCTACAACGGCACCAGCGTGCGGGAGATTGCCGAGGCCGCCGGCGTTTCGCTGGGCAACATCTACAACTACTACGACTCCAAGGAACAGATTTACACCAGCCTGGTGCGCCGCTACGGAATGAAAGTGGCGGCCCTGCAGGCGGAAAAGATTGCCCCACTGGCGGGCAACATTGAGCCTGAGAACCTGACCCGCCTGGCCGAGGCCATCCGCGAGATCGTGGCGGAGAACTCGGATTTCTGGCGGCTCATGTACATTGACGTCGTTGAGTTCGGCAACAAGCACTTCTCCCACATCTTTCGCGCAGTGCCGGCGACCCTGCGGGCGATGAATCCGCAGGCGTATGAGGAGTCATCGCCGGGCGATGGGCAAGCCAAGGAATTTGCCTATGCCGCCATCTACATGCAGTTTGTGACCTACTTCCTGATTGAAACGTTATTTGGTGGAAAGCAGCATCTTGGAATCACTGATGAGGAGGCTATTGCACGGCTGATTGGGCTTGCGACGGCAAGCCTGGACAAGAGCAGCGGCAAGGCCACGAATGTGAAAACTGGAGGAACATATGCGTCGAAACATCACATGGATCCTGCTGTGCGCCGTTCTGCTGGCACTGGCCGGCACGCTTAGCGCGCAAACGGCTACCACCGGCCAGATCACCGGCCTGGTCAGCGACCCCGCAGGTGCGGTGGTCCCGGGCGCCAAAATCGTGGCCATCAGTGAGGCCGGATCGAAGCGCGAAATTGCCACCGATGCCTCCGGCTATTACCGCCTGCCGCAACTGGCTCCCGGCGTGTATCGCGTGGAGATCAGCGCCAAGGGCTTTACGGCCGCCAAGGTCACCGGCGTCGTGGTGGAGATCACCAAAACCACGGTCACCAACGTCACTCTGAAGATCGGCACGCAGAGCGAGGTCATCGAGGTTACCGGCCAGGCCCCGGTCCTGCAGACTGAGTCGGCGGCAACCGGCCAGGTCATCGAGCAGGACACCATCCGTCAACTGCCTTTGCCGACCCGCAACTTCCAGCAGTTGCTCACGCTCAGCACGGGCGCGCAGGGCAGCCTGCAGAATTCCAGCGACCTGGGCCGCGGCGATGCCACGATCAGCGTCAATGGCAACCGCACCACCTCGAACTCGGTGGTGGTGAATGGCGTGGATGCCAGCTCGATTGGCACCGGTGCCACGCCCAACCTGGCCGTGCCCGCCACGGACACCTTGCAGGAATTCATCGTGCAGACCAGCCTCTATGACGCCACGCAAGGCCGCAACGCCGGCGGCGTGGTGGCTGCGGTCACCAAGAGCGGCACCAACAAGTGGCATGGCAACGTGTACGAGTTCCTGCGCAACACCGTGCTGAACGCCAACAACTACTTCCTCAACGAGGGCAAGATCAAGCGCCCGGATTACAAGCGCAACCAGTTTGGCGGCACCATCGGCGGACCGCTGATGAAGGACCGCGCATGGCTGTTCTTGAGCTACCAGGGAACGCGTGAGACGAACGGCACTTCGCTGACCAACTCGCTGTCCTCGACCTTCGAGACATCCAAGTACCTGACCGATGATCGCAGCCTCACAGGGCTGAACAACGTGATGGTGAATGAGACCGGGTTGCCGCTGGCCTACATGGCGCCGCAGGCCTATAACATGCTGACCGCCACGCTGCCGAATGGCCGTCCACTGGTGCCCAGCACGCAGGGCAACGCCAGCGGACTGGTCACCATACCGACCATCTCCACGTACCGCGAAGACCAGATGAATGGCAACCTGGACTTCAAGCTGAGCAACGCCAATCACCTCTCGGTGAAGGCCTTTTTGGCCAACAACCCCACGGTGCAGGGACTGTACAGCTTTGCCGGCATCGGCAACGCCTTGCAGGCTCCGGGCGCGCCCACGGGCTTCAACATGCACCAGCGGGTGTATGCCGCCACCGACACGCACCTGATTAATCCGCGCACCATCAACGAGTTCAGGTTCGGCTACAGCGGCATCGGCGCACGCTTCCTGCCGCAGGAGCCCTTTACGGGAGCTGATTTTGGAATCAGCGGACCGTTGCAGGGCCTCTTCCCCGGCGCGCCTACCGTCTCCATCATCAACAAGGTGGATATAGGGCCCTCGCCGCTGGCTGACAACTTCAGCCAGGTGGAGACCTTCACCTTTGGCGACATGCTGACGCTGAACCGCGGCAAACACACATTTAAGGCCGGCGTCGAGTACAAGCGGCAGGTGGTGAATATGTTCTTCAACGCCTATACCCGCGGCCAGGTGTTCTTCTCCAGCACGGCTGCCTTCCTGGAAGGCATTCCGCTGATTACCCTGCAAGGCTCTGGCGTCAACAACCGCAACATCCGCGCCAACGACTTCTCCGGCTATTTGCAGGACGACTGGAAGGTCAACAAACGCCTGACCGTGAACCTGGGTTTGCGCTACGACCTCTTTAACCCGTTCTACGAGACCCACGGCAGGTTTGTGGCCTTTGATCCCGCGCTGGCCAGTGAGAACACCTTCGGCGCACTGACCTCCGGCTTTGTGCAGGCCGGCAACGGCAGCCTGCCCGGCATCCCCAAGGTGCAGAACGGCCTGGTTCCGACCGACTACAACAACCTGGCTCCGCGCATCGGCTTCAGCTACCGGCCCAACTCCAAGAGCAACTCGCTGGTGTTCCGCGGCGGCTTCGGCATGTACTACGACCGCATGAACGCCCGGCTGTACAACAGCCAGGTCTTCAACTCGCCGTATGACATGATTGCCATGAACCTGGCTACTTCCAGCTCTTGGCCGTATTTCGGTGCTCCCTTCGTGCAGGTGCCACTGCCCTCGCAGTTCCCGGTCAGCTTTGGCAACGCAGGCTACTTCCCCTACGGCGGCCCGCCCTGGGTGCTGCCGTCCACCAACGTGAACTTCCCCAGCTACACCATCACGACCAGTCCCACGCTGGTTCCGGTCAGCGGCATCTATCCCAACCGCCACAATTTTGTGACGCCTTATGTGGAGCAGTACAACCTGGATATGCAGTGGGAAGTGCACAAGAACACCGTGCTGGACATTGGTTATGTGGGCAGCACCGGCCGCAAGCTGACGCAACTGCGTGCTCTCAACCAGCAGACGTATAACAACAATCCGTACAGCGGCCCATACTCGGTGGCCATGTCGGCCCTGGCCAGCCCGGTGCTGGGCACCTACTCGGAGGCGACTAGCGCCGCCTCGAGTTACAACTCATTGCAGGTTTCGCTGACCGAACGCGGCTGGAAGGGCTTCAGCGGCCTGCTCTCCTACACCTACTCACATTCGATTGACGACTACTCCGGCGGCGACGTGAACGACCTGGATGGCATCCCGGGCAACACGCTGCACAACTACTACGCCAGTTCGGACTTCGATCGCCGGCATCGCCTGATTGCCAGCGGAACCTATGATGTGCCCAAGCTGTATCACGGCACGGGCGCGGCCAAGTACCTGGCCAACGGATGGCAGTTCGGGACAATCATCACCTTCCAGAGCGGCATTCCGTTCAACATCATCGGCTACGACTCGGCCTTCGCCTACACGTACTCCAACCTGGCGCCGGGACGCACCATTGGCAGCGCCAAGGGCAGCGGACGTCCGGAGAGCCGCCTGGGCGAGTACTTTGACACGACGGCCTTCCAGTTGCCGACAGCCTACAGCACCGACTTCGGCAACCTGCGCAACGTGCTGGTAGGACCGCCACAGAAGAACATGGACTTTTCCATCGTGAAGTTCATCCCCATCACGGCGGGACAGAAGTTTGAGTTCCGCACGGAGTTCTTCAACCTCTTCAACCATCCGAACTTCGCCAACCCGGTCAATATTCAGTCCTCGTCGGCCTTCGGAGCAATCGTGAAGACGGCTACCGGACCGCGCGTGGTCCAGTTCGCCTTCAAGTACAGCTTCTAACCGCACCGCAATCCACTCCGGCTGACTGGCATTTGCCAGCCAGCCTGGGTGGAGGTGTGGCCGGAATGAGTGGAGGCAACGATGAAAGAGACAGGATTGAAAGATAAGGTCGTACTGGTTACCGGCGCGGCGGCCGGCATTGGACGAGCCACCGCCCTGCGCTTTGCCGAAGAGGGCGCGCGCGTGGCCGGTTGGGATGTGAGCGACAAGGCGTTTGCCGAACTGGAGCGCGAGATCGTCGCCCGCGGCGGCAAGGCAATGCTGAGCGTGGTCAACGTGACCGACACGAAGGCCGTGGAGGCCGCTGTGGCCGCCATCGTCAGTCACTGGGGGAGGCTGGATGTGCTGGTGAACAACGCCGGCATCACCCGCGATTCGCAACTCATCAAGTACAAGGACGGCGCGGTGCAGGCCACCATGACCGATGAGCAGTTCGACGCCGTCATCAACGTGAACCTCAAGGCGGTCTTCCTCTGCACGCGAGCGGTCTCACCGCAGATGATCGCGCAGGGCGGCGGCGTGATTCTGAACGCCAGCTCGGTGATCGGCATTTACGGCAATTTTGGGCAGACAAACTATGTGGCCACCAAGGCGGGCGTCATCGGCATGACAAGAACCTGGGCGCGCGAGCTCGGCAAGTTCAAGATTCGCGTCAACGCCATCGCTCCCGGCTTTATCGGCACGGAGATGGTGCGGGCCATGCCTCCAAAGGTGGTGGAGGGTATGATGGCGCGCACTCCGCTGGGCCGGTTGGGCGAGCCGGAAGACATTGCCAACGCCTACTGCTGGCTTGCCAGCGACCAGGCCAGCTTCATCAGCGGAGCCGTGCTGAGCGTGGACGGCGCCATCGTAATTGGAACGTAGTACTTAAATATCGCACGCGGAATTTATTCATCGCAGGAGGCACTTCATGGGACGTTACGCTCGCATCGCTTCCACCGCCATGTACCGGCCGGAGCGGCTCATCAGCAACGATCAGATGCGCGAGTGGTTCAAGCACCTGCCGGATTTTGTGGACAAGATGGAAGAGGGCACAGGCATCCGCCAGCGCTGGTGGGCGCCCGAGGATTGGGCTACCAGCGACGTTGCGCTACCCGCCGCAAAGCTGGCGTTGGAGCGCGCAGGGAAAAAGCCCGAAGACGTGGACCTCATCATCCTGGGCACCGACTCGCCGGATTACGTGACACCCGCCACCAGCGTGGTGTTGCAGCACAAGCTGGGCGCAAAGAACGCCGGGACGTTTGACGTGGGCTGCGCATGCGCCTCGTTCCCCACGGGCATGACGGCCGGTGCGGGCATCATCGCCGCCAATCCGTCCATTAAGACCGTGCTGGTGGTGGGCGTGTATATGATGCACAAGCTGAGCAGCTTGGCAGACCCGATGATCTTCTTCTACGGGGATGGCGCTGGCGCTGCCGTGCTGGAGGCCGCGGATAAGCCCGGCTTTGCGGGCGCGGCCTTCCAGGCCGATGGCTCCTACGCTAAGAACTGGCTTATCCCTTCGAGCGGAACCGCCGAGCCGGTGAGCGCCGAGTCGGTGGCCGCTGGACGTCACAAGGTCACGCTGGCCATGCGCTATCCTCCGGAGATCAACGACGACGGATGGCCGAAGCTGGTACACAAGCTCGCCACCGGTAACGGATTTAATGTGCAGGATATCGACTTCCTCATCTTTACCCAGGTGCGCAAGGCCACCGTGGAGCTGGTGATGGGGCGGCTTGGCCTGCCGATGACGAAGACGCACACCATCATGGAAGAGTTCGGCTACACCGGTTCGGCCTGCGTCGGCATGGCGCTGGACGATGCCGTCGCACACAAGAAGATTAAGGCTGGCGACCTGGTGGTGCTGGTGGGCAGCGGCGTGGGATACAACCAGGCGGCATGCGCCTTCCGCTGGTAGACGTGGAGAAATGCTGAGTTGATTGCGGGAGACATACTGGGCGAACGCGCGCGGATTCATCCGCACAAGACGGCGCTCGTCTATGTGCCGACGGGTGTGCGCTACAGCTATGCCGAGCTGGATGCGCATGCCCGCCGCATGGCCGCCCTTTGGTGCGGGCCGCTCGGCCTCGCCAAGGGTGATCGCATCGGCATCCTGGCGCACAACTCGGTGGAGTACGTGGCGGCCTTCTTTGCCGCGGGTAAGAGCGGAGTTGTGCTGGTTCCGCTGAACGCACGGCAGACGGCGCATGAGCTGGCATTTGTGGTCGAGGACGCGGGCCTCAGCGCGCTGCTCTACGAGACCGAGTTCGAGCCACTTGCCCGCGAGTTGCAATCTACGCGTCCGGAGATGAAGTTGCAGCCGCTCGACGGCCCTGCATGGGACGCGGTCGTCGCGGCCGTGGATGAGAATTTTACGAACGCTACATGCTCGCCTGAAGATGTCTACTGCCTGCTCTACACCAGTGGCACTACGGGACGGCCCAAGGGCGTGATGCTGCCGCACCGGATGATCGTGTGGAACGCCTACAACACGGCCATCAGTTGGCAACTGCGCGACTCGGACGTCATCCCCATTTTCACCCCCATGTATCACGCCGGTGGGCTGACGGTGTTTCTAACGGCCGGGCTGCTGCTGGGCTGCACCATGGTGCTGCATCGCGGCTTTAACGCCGGCGAAGTGTGGCAGTGGGTGGAGCGTGAACGCGTGACGGTGCTGATGGCTGTGCCGACGATCTTCAAGATGCTGATGGAGGCTCCTGAGTTCGCGACCATTGATCTTTCCGGCGTGCGCTGGTTCATCAGCGGCGGTGCGCCTTTGCCGCTCTATCTCATTGAGGCTTACCTCCAGCGCGGCATTCTCTTCAAGCAGGGCTACGGACTCACTGAGGTGGGCGTGAACTGCTTTGCCATCAGTGATGAAGACGCGCGCGTGAAGCTCGGCTCCATCGGACGTCCGTTCTTGTTCACCCAGGCGCGGCGCGTGGATGAGCAGGGAAGAGATGTTGCGGCCGATGAGATCGGCGAACTCTTGCTGCGCGGGCCGCACGTCTGCCTCGGCTACTGGCAGAATCCGCAGGCCACTGCCGCAGCGCTCGACGCCGAGGGTTGGTTCCATACCGGCGACAAGGCGCGGGTGGACGACGAAGGCTTCTATTACATTGTGGGCAGGGCCAAGGAGATGTTCATCTCCGGCGGCGTCAACGTCTACCCGGCGGAGGTTGTGTCAGCGCTGCTGCTGCACCCGTCAGTGGAGGACGCTGCCATCCTTGGCGTGGAGCACGAGAAGTGGGGCGAGGTTGGCGCGGCATTCGTCGTGCTGCGCGCGGGCTCCGTGGCCAGCATCGAAGAGTTGACGGAGTTTCTCTCCCAGCGGCTGGCGCGATACAAGGTTCCGCAGCATTGGCAGTTCGTCCGCGAATTGCCGCGCAACGCCTACGGCAAGGTCATCAAGGCCGAACTGGAAAAGCTGCTGCCAAAAAAATAGGCCGCAGCGCAAGGCAGCGGCCCATCCATTCCGAACAATCTGTTAGCGAATCTGCGCCACTCCGGTAGGACCTATCAAGGTGCCCGCCCAGTTTGCTGCCTGGATAAAGATATTCGGGAAAATACCAATCAGCACGGTTGCCGCTGCCGTGATCCACAGTGCCAGGTTCATTGCCGGAGGCGTAACCGGCGCGCCCTCTCCCTGCGGCTTGCGCATGAACATGGCGTTGGCCACGCGCAGGTAATAGTAGGCTGCCACCACGGAGTACAGTACGGCCACCCCGGCCAGCAGGTAGTGACCCGTCTCAATCAGACTGAGGAAGATAAAGTACTTGCCGTAGAAGCCCGCAAAGGGCGGAATGCCGGCCAGCGAGAGCAGGAAGACCAGCATCAGGATGGCCTCCACCGGCGCGCGCTGGACAAGGCCGGCGATGTCGTCAATGTCATCGCCCAGGATGTTGCGCCGCCGCAGCGAGGTGAGCACGGCGAAGGCGCCCAGGTTCATGAAGGTGTACACCAGCAGGTAGAAAAGGATGCCGCGAATACCCGTGCGGTTGGCGACTCCATCGCTGGCGATAAGGCCGAGCAGCATGTAGCCGACGTGCGCAATAGACGAGTAGGCCAGCAGGCGCTTGGTATTGGTCTGCGTGATGGCTGCCAGGTTGCCCGTGGTCAGGGTCATGATGGCGGCAAAGACCAGCACCGGCACATACTGCACGCGCAACGGATAGAGTCCGCAGAGCAGCACGCGCAGGATGAGCGCCCAGCCCGCGGCCTTGACCGAGACCGACATGAAGCCCGTCACGCTGGTCGGTGAGCCTTCGTACACATCCGGAGCCCACATGTGGAAGGGCGCGGCGGCGATCTTGAAGAGCATGCCGGTCATCGTCGTCAGCAGGGCCAGCAGCATAATGGGATTACGCGGCTCGGTGGCGGCGCGGCGGGCCAGTGACGCACCCACTTCGGCCAGGTTCGTTGAACCCGTCAGGCCGTAGAAGAGCGAAAGTCCGTAGGCGAAGATGGCAGAGGAGAATGCGCCCAGCAGCAGATACTTCAGTGCAGCTTCGTTTGAGCGCTTGTTGCCACGCAAAAAGCCGGCGAGGATGTAGGTTGTGATGGCCATCAGCTCCAGGCCGATGAAGATCAGCACGAAGTCCGCACCGGCGGCCATGCACATCATGCCCGTCACGGCAAAAAGAATGAGGGCGTAGAACTCTCCGTGACTCTCGCGCTCAACCTCCAGATAGCGGATGGAGATCAGCACGCTGACTGCGGCACCGGCCAGGAAAAGGTAGAAGAAGTACACCGACATCGGGTCCAGCACCAGGGTGCCGAAGAAGGCATACAGCGCGCCCGACGCGGGCAATACCTGCTGAATCTTCCACGTGCCGTAGGCGGCCACGCCCAGCCCCAGCAGCGCGGGGATGGAGCAGTAGTGCTTGTGCCGCGCCGGAAGGAAGAGATCCAGGCAGAGGATGCCGAGCGAGAAGAGCGTCAGCACGATCAGCGGCGCGCCCAACCGGTAATCGGCTGCGGTGAAGGGCGCAAACAACATCATGGCCACCGGCGTCATCGGCTAGCGCCCCGCTTCCTGCGCGTTGGCGGGCTTGGCGGCAACCTGCACCGCTGCGGGCGGCGCGGCGGCGTTGTATAGCTTGGGATGGTTCACCTGCTCCACAATCTGCGCCACGGGCTGCTCCAGGATTTCGAAGAACGGCTTCGGGTAGAGGCCAATCCACAGCGCGATGGCGATGAGCGGCAGGAAGGTGGCCAGTTCGCGCGGCGTCAGGTCGGTGAGCTTTTCGTTCTTGGGGTTTTCCACCTTGCCGAAGAAGACGCGCTGGTAGAGCCACAGCAGGTAGGCCGCGGCAAGCACCACGCCGGGCACGGCCCAGGCAGCCCACTTCCAGTTGGCCATGTATGCCGCCTGCAGGATGGTGAACTCGCCGACGAAGCCGTTGAGAAGCGGCAGGCCCATGGAGCTGAGGAACATGATCAGCGAGATCGTTGCGTAGACGGGCATCACCGTGGAGATGCCGCCGTACTCGGAGATGTCTCGCGTGTGGCGCCGCTCATACAAAATGCCGACGATAAGGAAGAGCGCGCCGGTGCTGATGCCGTGGTTAATCTGCTGCAAGACCGAGCCGCTAAGGCCGGGGCCGTTGAGTGCGAAGATGCCCAGGGTGCAGAAGCCCAGGTGGCTGACGGAGGAGTACGCCACTAGCTTCTTCATGTCCTTTTGCACCAGGCTAACCAACCCGCCATAGATGATGCCGATGATGGAGAGCGTGACCATCAGCAGGCGCACCTTGGGGTATTGCACCACGGCAGGGAAGAATGGCAGCGAGAAACGGATCAGTCCGTAGGTTCCCATCTTCAACAGCACGCCGGCCAGGATGACCGATCCGGCGGTGGGCGCTTCCACGTGCGCGTCCGGCAGCCATGTGTGGAAAGGGAACATGGGAACTTTGATGGCGAAGGCCAAAAAGAATCCGAAGAAGAGCAGCGTGGCTACCGTGGTGCCGTACACCGAAGGAATCAGCGGAGCCGTGTGATAGAGCTCCTGAATGCTGAAGGTGTAAATGCCGGTCTGCGCGTGGTGGAAGAAGTACAGGAAGATCACGCTCAGCAGCATGAGCACCGAGCCGAGCAAGGTGTAGAGGAAGAACTTGATGGCCGCATACAGACGCCGCGGTCCGCCCCAGATGCCGATCAGCAGATACATCGGCACCAGCATCGCCTCCCAGAAGACGAAGAAGAGGAAGAAATCCAGGGCCATGAAGACGCCGAGCATTCCGGTTTGCAGCAGCAGGAACCAGGCGTAGTACTCCTTCACGCGGTCGTCGATCGCCGTCCACGAACTGAGGATGCTGATGAAGCCGAGGAAGGTCGTCAGCATGATCAGCAGGAAGCTGATGCCGTCGATGCCCAGGTAGTAGCCCGCGCCGATGGTGGGAATCCAGTTGTTGGGCGAGCCCTCAAGGAACTTGAAGCCTACCTCCGCCTTGCGCTCCCAGAACCAGGGCACCAGCGGCAGCGAGACCACGAAGCCGAGCAGGGCAAAGGCGTTGGCCGTCCAGCGGATGAGCGTCTTGTTAGCCGCCGGAATCAGCATCAGCACGGCGGCGCCCACGAGCGGCGTAAACAGAATGATGGAAAGAATGTGGTTATACATTTTCTATTCCTGGGTTTCCGTTTCCTGCGGGCCAGCCCGCACATCTCCTAGTGGAGCAGGTAATACCAAAGCAATCCGGCAACGCCGAAGACCATGACCAAGGCGTACCACTGCAACAATCCCGCCTGCAGCAGACGCATGGGATACGAGAGCATTCTGACGACGATGGCCGGACCGTTCACGCCAACGCCATCCACCGCCCACTTGTCCCACCACGAACTCAATCGTCCGGCGGCGCGTGTCATCCATCCGCCGCCGTTCACGCCTCCGTCAATCACGTTGGCGTCGAACTTCCACATGGCCTCGCCCGCGCCAATGGCGCCCAGCCGCACCGGGCCAAGCTTGGCGCGTCCGGTAAACAGCCGGTCGTAGAGCTCATCCACGTAATACTTGTTCAGCAGCGTGCGATACACGGGCGGCGCAGCGGCGTTGATCGGCTCGCGCACATCCTTGCCCGGCCGGTCGTAGGCCTTCCATCCGGCGAATATGCCGGCAAAGGCCGCGGCCACCGAAAGGCCCATCAAGCCGTACTCCATCAGCCCGCCTTCCTCTTTCTTTTCGCCCGGCTTCTCGCTTGCGGCAGAGGCCTCTGCCACCGCGCCTTCGACGCTGGCGTGATTCTCAAAGACCGGTGCCAGGAAGTGCTCAAAGTGATTGCTGCCGCCCAGGCTCGGCCCCACACCGAGGTATCCGGCAAAGATCGAGCAGAAGGCCAGCACCATCAGCGGCACGGTCATCGAGCGCGGCGACTCATGCAAGTGATGTTCTTCTTCGTGCGTCATGCGCTTATCGCCGAAGAAGGTCATAAAGATGAGCCGGAACATGTAGAACGAGGTCATCAGTGCCGTGAGGAATGCGACTCCCCATAGCACACGGAACTGCCCGTCGTGCGCCGACCACGCCTGCCACAGGATCTCGTCCTTGCTGAAGAAGCCTGCCAGGCCGGGAACTCCGGCGATGGCCAGCGTGCCAATCAGCATGGTGGCAAAGGTAATGGGAATCTTTTTGCGGAGCCCGCCCATGCCGCGCATATCCTGCTGACCGCTCATGGCGTGGATGACCGAGCCGGAGCCGAGGAAGAGCAGGGCCTTGAAGAATGCGTGCGTGAAGACGTGGAAGACTCCGGCGGCGAATGCTCCTACGCCCAAGGCCAGGAACATATATCCCAACTGGCTGATGGTCGAATAGGCCAGCACGCGCTTGATGTCGTTCTGCACCAGTCCGATGGAGGCGGCGAAGATGGCCGTGAGCGCGCCCACCACGGCGACGACCTTCATCGTCTCCGGCGCCAGCACGAAGAGGGCATTGCTGCGCGCCACCATGTACACGCCGGCAGTCACCATGGTGGCCGCATGGATGAGCGCGGAAACCGGCGTGGGGCCTTCCATGGCGTCCGGCAGCCAGACGTAGAGTGGAAGCTGTGCGCTCTTGCCGCAGGCTCCCACAAACAGTGCCAGCGTGGCCATGGTGATGATCGTCGTACCCATCAGCGTGGCAGACTGTGCCCGCGCCAGCTCGGTGACCTTGACGAAATCAAATGTGCCGAAGAGCCAGAAGATGGTCAGCGAGCCCAGGATGACTCCCGCGTCGCCGATGCGGTTGGTGATGAACGCCTTGTTGGCCGCCGTGCTGGCCGAGTGCTTGTGGAAGTAGAAACCGATCAGCAGATAGCTGCACAAGCCCACACCTTCCCAGCCGACAAACATCATCAGGTAGTTATTGGCCAGAATCAGGGTGAGCATGGAGAACATGAAGAGGTTCAGATAGCCGAAGAAGCGGTAGTAGCCGCCCTCATGGCTCATGTAGCCCGTGCTGTAAATGTGGATGAGCGTGCCCACGCCGGTGACGAAGAGCAGCCAAACGCAGCTCAAGGGGTCGAGCAACACACCGGCGCCTACGTGGAAGGCTGCGTGTCCGCCACCGTAAAGGGTGAAGACCTGCGCGCCACTGCCCGTGCCCAGCCAGGTGTATAGTTCGGCCTCGTAGCGTGGCGCACCCGAGTGCAAAAAGGCCAGCACGGCCGCGACGGTCCACAAAAAGCTCATGGCCACGGCGCCTACGCAAATTCCATTGACCACGGGCTTCGGCAGCCGCCGTCCCAGCAGCAGCATGATCGCCGCGCCCGCGGCGGGCAGCAGCGGCACCATCCAGATGTGAGTCAAAAAGTACATGGCAACTCCCCGGCCCGGCCGTATTGCGGCCGATGCCGGCTAACCCTTCAGTAAGTCCACTTCGTCCATGTTGACCGTAGTGCGGTTGCGGAAGAAGGCGATAAGAATGCCCAGTCCCACGGCGGCTTCGGCGGCGGCGTCGGCGGCAATGAACAGGGCAAACACCTGGCCGTGCAGGCCGTACAGCCGGCTGAAGGCCAGAAGGTTCAGGTTCACCGCGCTCAGCATCAGCTCAATGCACATAAAGATGATGACTACATTGCGGCGCGTGATGACGCCGATCAAACCAATTAAAAAGAGGATGGCGGCCACCATCAGGTAATGCAGCGTGCCGATCTCCAGCATTCTCACACCCTCCTTTTGGCCATCACGACGGCGCCGACGACGGCCACCAGCAGCAGCACGCTGGCAATTTCAAAGGGAAACATGTAGTAGCCGGTCTGCGGGCCATAGAGCAGCATTCCAATTTCCTGCGAATTCGTCTGCTCAGGATGGTTGACGATCTGCTGCGGGAACGAGCCCGCGCCCTTGTACAGCGCGCCCAGTACCAGCGAGCCCAGCACCAGCGCGGCCAGCAGTGCGATCACCCACTGCCGGTTCATCATCTTTTCCACATATAAGTGCTCGATGTTCACCAGCATCATCACAAAGAGGAACATCACCAGAATGCCGCCGGCGTAGAGCACGATCTGCACGCCGGCCATGAAGGGCGCGTACAGCATCAGGTAGAGTCCGGCGCTGGCCAGCAGGGTCACAATCAGCGCCAGCGCGGAGTGCACCGGGTTCACCTTGGTGATCATGACCAGGGCGCTGATGATGGCGACGGCGGAGAGGAAGTAAAAGAAAAACGGCGTGGCGACCGGGGTCATTTCTCGTACACCTTTCTCTCGATTCCGTCTTCCAGTTGCGGACGCTGCAACTCCATGCCCTCGCGGGTGTACAGCGCCAGCTCGTAATCCGGAGATAGCAGGATGGCGTCGCTCGGGCAGGCCTCCTCGCATAGTCCGCAGAACATGCAGCGGCCCAGGTCGAAGTCGAACTCGGTCAGCACTTTTTTCTTCGTCTCCGGATCGCGCACGCTGCCCACCTTGATGAGCTTTTCCGGGCAGGCCAGGGCGCAGGCGCCGCAGGCGGTGCACAGCAGCTTGCCGTCCTCACCTTTCATCAGGCGGGGCTGGCCGCGGAAGCGGTCGCTGATATCCGGACGCTGCAAGGGATACTGCTCGGTCACCAGGTCAGCCGGATTCTGATGGCGGAATGTGACCCACATGCCTTGCAGCAGATCCACCAGGAAGAACCTTCGCAGCATTTCGCGAATGGTCATCGCCTACCTCCAAACCAGGAAGAGAAAAGCAGGGCGAGCAGTTCCTGCCGCACGCCAATCACGGCCGTCAGCACCACCACGGCAATCGAGATGGGGAGCAGGAACTTCCATCCGATCTTCATCAATTGGTCAAAGCGATACCGCGGAAACGTGGTGCGGTACCAGATGTAGAGATACATGAAAAAGCCGACCTTGATGGTGAACCAGAAAATATCCTGCACGCGGGTGCGCACGCCGGGCAGCAACATGAACAATCCCATTGCAGCCAGGAAAGCACCGAAACCGGCCAGTCCCAGCAGGTTGCCGCGCATGGAGCGCAGCTTTGGCATCTTCACCGCGTAGAAAAGGCACAGCGCGCCCAGCAGGATGAAGCCCAGTCCCGGCACCAGCGAGAAAGCCGTGTCCCAGTTGGCGCCGCCCAGCAGGTGAGGGAAGGGCCTGAGCCATCCGCCCAGCCACAGCGTGGTGGCAATGGCGCTGACGGCCATCATTCCGGCGTATTCGGCCAGGAAGAAGAGCGACCAGCGGAAGCCGCTGTATTCCGTCAGGAAGCCGGCCACCAGTTCGCTCTCCGCCTCCGGCAGGTCAAAAGGCGCGCGATTGGTCTCCGCCACCATGGCGATGGCAAAGACGCCGAGCGCCGTCAGCCCGACGGGGAAGAACGAGAAGGCGAACCACATGTGCTGCTGCTCCTGCGCCTGCACAATGCCGATCATGCTCATGGTTCCTGTGCCGGTGACGAGGCTGGTCATCATCACGGCCGAGACCACGCTCATGCACATGGCCACCTCGTAGCTGACCATCTGCGCGCCCGAGCGCAAACTGCCCATCAGCGGATACTGCGAGTTCGACGCCCAACCGGCCATGATGACGCCCAGCACGCCCAGCGACGAAACGCCCAGCATGAAGAGCACGCCGATGTTCATGTCCGTAATGGCGTGGGTGCGGCCGAAGGGCACCACGATGAAGCCGCAGAAGGCGGTCATCACCACGCAGACCGGAGCGAACCAGAAGACGATCTTGTCGGCGTGCGCCGGCATCAGGTCTTCCTTGATGATCAGCTTCAGGGCGTCGGCAACGGGTTGCAGCAGGCCGTGCGGACCCACGCGCATGGGGCCGATGCGAACCTGCATGTGGGCCATTACCTTGCGCTCAAACCAGTTCATGAAGATGACGCCCACCGAGATGCCGAGGAAGACCAGCAGCACATAGACGGTCACCCAGAAGAGGTTGCCCGCCTCGCCCGGCGTCACGTCGGAGTGCAGATATCCCAGGATGTATTCGATCACCGGTCCACCTCTCCCAGCACGATGTCCAGGGTGCCGATGATGGCCACCACGTCTGCCACCAGGCTGCCCACGGCCATCTTTTCCAAGGCCTGCAGGTTGATGAACGATGGCGGACGCACGCGCACGCGGTAGGGCTGCTGGGTGCCGTCGCTGACCATGAAGTAACCGAGCTCGCCCTTGGGCGCCTCGATGGAGTGATAGACCTCGCCGGCCGGAGGCTTCAGCACCTTGGGCAGCTTGGCAATCACCGGCCCTTCGGGCAAGCCCTCCATAGCCTGGCGGATGATGCGAATGGACTGCCGCATCTCCTCCAGCCGCACCAGGTAGCGGTCAAAGGTATCTCCGTTCTTGCCGATGGGAATGTCGAAGTCGAAATCCTCGTAGCTCGAGTATGGCTGTGCCTTGCGCACATCCCAAGGGATGCCGCTGCCGCGCAGCACCGGGCCGGTTATGGCGTAGGCGATGCAGTCTTCCGGAGAGATGTAGCCCACGCCCTTGGTGCGCTGCAGCCAGATGCGGTTGCCGGTGATCAGGTCGCGGTACTCATCAATCTTCGGGCCCAGGTCGTCACAGATGTGCAGTACCTCGCGCGCCATGTCCGGGTAGGCATCCCAGCGGCAGCCGCCAATGCGGAAGGCGTGCGTGGTGAGCCGTGCGCCGCAGTATTTCTCGAAGATATTGAGGATCATCTCGCGGTCGCGGAAGGCGTAAAAGAGTGGCGTTACGGCGCCGATGTCGAGCACATGCGTGCCCAGCCAAACCTGATGGCTCGCCAGCCGGCACAGCTCGGTCAGGATGACGCGCAGGTATTGCGCCCGCTTGGGAACCTCGGCGGCCAGGAGTTTTTCTACGGTCAAACAGTAGCCCAGGCTGTTGCTCACGGCAGCCGTGTAATCCAGCCGATCCACAAAGGGACCGAACTGTGCCCAGGTACGGTTCTCGGCGATCTTTTCTATGCCGCGGTGCAGATAGCCGATGATGCACTCCAGCCCGTTCACCTTTTCGCCATCCAGCTTGAGCACCACTTGCAGCACGCCGTGCGTGGAAGGGTGCTGTGGCCCCATGTTCAGCACGATCTCCTTGGAGTCCATGAACGTGCGGCCGGGCTGTACTTCTTCCAGCGAGTCGTAGAATTGCGAATCGGAGAGTTGTGAATCCCGGGTTAGCGAATCGCGGAATCGTTCGTCGCTCATTGGCCACTCTCGATTCCCAGATTTTTCTGCACCCAAGCCTGGTCTTGTAGTGAGGGCGCGTAATCCTTGCGCAGGGGGTGCCCCGTCCACTCCTCGGGCATCAGGATGCGGCGCAGGTCGGGATGCCCGGCAAAGCGCACACCGAAGAGGTCAAAGACCTCGCGCTCCGGCCAGTTAGCGCCCAGCCACAGATCGGTCGCCGATTGCACCATCTCGCCTTCGGCAAAGCGCGCCTTTACGCGGATGCGCTCGCTGGCCTGCATGTTGTAGATGATCCACACCAATTCGAACGGGCGCTCGTCCTTGGGATAGTGCACGGCGGTCAGATCGGTCAGGCTGGTGTAGCCGCAGCTTTCTTTCAGGTGGGCGAGCACGGCGTGCGCCGCCGCGCCTTCAACTGTCAGATAGTTCTGCCCGGCATAGGTTGCGGCATCGCGAATCTGCTCGCCAAAGGCCTGTCGCAGCCCATCCACCAGCGCGCCCTGCCAGGGCACGGGGGCGGGCTTGGCGGCCACGGGCGGCGCGGCGGGTGCGGCAGGCGCTGCCGTCTCCGGCGTCGGGTTTGGCGGATTCCCCTCGGGAACTTCAGGCATTGATCATGCTCCGGTATTCGATCCTGCGTACAGGCCGTTACTTCTCTGTCAGCGTCTTGCTAAATTCACCCCAGCTAAATCCACTCCAGCGCGCCCTTCTTCCACACCCAGGCAAAGCCCAGTACAAGAATGCCGAGAAAGACCAGCATCTCCACCAGGCCGAAGACGCCAAGCAACTTGAACTGCACGGCCCAGGGGAATAGGAAGATGGTTTCCACGTCAAAAACGACGAATAAAATCGCGATGATGTAAAAGCGCACGGTGTGGCGCTGGCGCGAGCCTTCCTGCGCCTCAATGCCGCACTCGTAGGCCATCCCCTTCACCTTTTCCGGGTTGGAGGGACGCACCATCTTGGCGATGATCAGGGTTCCGGCGGCCACGGCAAAGGCCACCAGCAGAAAGACGAAGATCGGAATGTAGTTCTGTGGCATAAGCTTTCGGCACCCCGCCGTTGCATCCCACATTTGCCCGTCGCCGTTTGCGGCACACTCCACGGGTGAAGCAAATTGCGCTTCCGGCCAATGGATAATTCCGCGAAAAAAGGCTGGCGAAAAAGTGGAAAAACTGTACTGCCTGGACAAACCCCGAATCTGTGATTTTCGTCACAGAAAAAATTTGTTCGGCTGTCCGCCTGCATCCACGCACAACTGCGCTGGCGCATGGCGCGGCGCAATCAGTCGCTTCAGCACAACGGAAGCCACATCCCCACTTTGGCGAACTGGTGAGATTACTACACGCCGTCCTTTTCGGCAGCAAATTCTTTCCACACGAGCGGCCCGGGTTGTAGGATTGGGGCGCCGGCGCCGCCAGGCGCAGGTCAAATGTGGGGAGGAACACCAATGGCCGATGCAGACGAGAAACTGAGAGTCGAGTTCAACCAGTGGGCCGCCGATGGCCGCGGCGAGGAGATGGAGTCCCATCACCTGTGCATTGCCCAGCCCATGTTCCAGCGCATGGCACTGGCGCCCGGCGAGCGCGTGCTCGACCTGGGCTGCGGCACCGGCTGGGCCACCCGCCTGGCCGCCCACTCCGTGGAGGGCGGTCCCGGCATGGCCGTCGGCCAGGACATCAGCGAGGAGATGATCGCCCGCGCCCGCGCCGCCAGCGTGGATATCGAAAACGTCCTCTTCTCCACCGGCGCCGCCGACGAAATTCCCTGGCGCGAGGATTACTTCCACAAAATCTTCTCCATTGAGAGCTTCTACTACTACGCCGACCAGCAGGCCGTGCTGCGCGAACTGCTGCGCGTCCTGGCTCCCGGCGGACAGCTTTTCATCCTGATTAACCTCTACACCGAGAACCCCTACTCGCTGCGCTGGGTCAAGGAGTTGAACGTGCCGGTACACGCTCGCTCGGAGAAGGAGTACGTCAAGATGCTCTCCGAGATTGGCTTTGTAGATGCCGTCAGCGAGCGCATCCCCGACCCCACGCCCACGCCGGAGACGTATAGCGGCAAGTGGTTTGCCAACGCCGAAGAGCTACGCGACTTCAAGCGCATCGGCGCCCTGCTGCTGGTGGCGCGCAAGCCTCCGGAGAAATAATACTGGCGGGGAATGGGGTACAATGCTCAGTCAACGGGGCGAGCCATGACAGGATGGCGGATCGCCCTACGCAGGTGTGATTCGTTGTTACACGGGTGAGGATGCTATGAGCAGTTGGTTGGACGATCGCTTCGAAAACAACTTCATGATCAGCACGGTGGACTACGTCTTTAACTGGGCGCGCAAGTCCGCCATCTGGCCCATGACCTTCGGCCTGGCCTGCTGCGCCATTGAGATGATTGCCAGCTCCACCTCGCGCTTTGACATTGCACGCTTCGGCAGCGAGGTCTTCCGCCCCTCGCCGCGCCAGAGCGACCTGATGATCGTCGCCGGCACCGTCACGCTCAAGATGGCGCCGGTCGTGCAGCGCATCTACGCCCAGATGCCCGATCCCAAGTGGGTCATCGCCATGGGCGCCTGCGCCAGCGTCGGCGGCCCGTTCAACTCGTACTCCGTGTTGCAGGGCGTGGATAAAATTGTGCCCGTGGATGTGTACGTGGTGGGCTGCCCGCCGCGCCCGGAGAATCTTTTTTACGGCCTGCTCAAGCTGCAGGACAAGATTGACCAGATGTCGGTCGCGCGCCGTCCCACGGCCATCCGCCTGAAGGAGGAGATGGTGGAGGATTTTGCCCAGCGCATGCAGGTGGCACAGCAGGTTAAGCCCGGCGCGGTCAGCGAGATTGCCGACACCCACGGCGCCTGATTCCAACTCCTTTTCATTGCACATCGCGGCCCTGTCAACCGGGCCGCTTTTCTTTTGGACGATCCTGGCGCTGGCCAATGGTCACCGCCCTATGTGACGCCCATCACTTCCCATTGGCCCGCCCAACCCACAGAATGTGCGGTTGGCGTGAGGAGGTTCCATGGCGCGTGGAAGTGTGTCTATAGTCGTTGAGCGGTGTAAAGCTTGCGGCTTTTGTGTTGAGTTTTGTCCCAGCAAAGTGCTGGCCCTTTCCGATGCATTCAATTCCAAGGGGTACCATCCGCCCCATGCCGTGAATCCCGACAAATGCAGCGGCTGCGATCTTTGCGGCATGTATTGTCCGGACTTCGCCATTCACGGCTACCGCCCCGGCAAGCCCGAAGCGGCCGACGCGGCGGAAAAAGAGAAGGAGGCCGAATGACGCACGCAGATCCCGTCGGCGTACTGACCGGAGCGCACTTCCTGGATGGCGACCACGCCGCCTGCGAAGGCGCCATCTGTGCCGGAGCACGCTTCTCCGCCGGATATCCCATCACGCCATCCACTGAGGTTGTCGAGCGCTTCAGCCATCGCGCGCCCAAGATTGGCGCCACGTTCATCCAGATGGAAGACGAACTGGCGGCCTCCATCGCCATTCTCGGCGCCGTCTGGGGAGGCGTGAAGGCCTTCACCGTCACTAGCGGCCCCGGCTTCAGCCTGATGATGGAGCACATTGGCTACGCCGTGATGACTGAAACTCCCTGCGTGTTTATTGACGTGCAGCGCGGCGGCCCCAGCACAGGCCTGCCCACCCTGCCCGCGCAGGCAGACATGATGCAGGTCAAGTGGGGCTCGCATGGCGACTACGAGATCATCGCGCTCTGCCCCAACTCGCCGCAGGAGTGCTTCGACCTCACCATCAAGGCCTTCAATCTCTCGGAGAAGTATCGCGTGCCGGTCTTCGTCATGATGGATGAAGTCGTGGGCCACATGACGGAGAAGGTCGTCATTCCCCGCGCCGAGGAGATCGAGATTGAGCCGCGCCACTTCACCACGCAGGACAAGAGCAGCTTCCAGCTCTACGCGCCCGTGGGCGAGGAGCAGACGCCGGAGATGGCCAAGGCCGGCGACGGCTACAAGGTGCACGTCACCGGACTGACGCACGATGAGCGCGGCTATCCCAACATGACGCCCGCCGTGCAGGAGCGCATGGTCAAGCGGTTGGTCACCAAGATTCGCGACAACGCCGAAAAGATCTGCATCACCGAACAGAATGAGGTAGAGGGCGCCGACGTGGTCGTCGTCAGCTACGGCATCACCTCTCGCGTGGCGCAGCGCGCCGTGGAAATGGCGCGCGCCAAGGGCCTGAAGGTGGGCACGGTGCGGCTGATTACCGCATGGCCATTCCCGGATCACGTCATCCGCGCCATCGCCCCCAAGGTGAAGGGCTTTGTGGTGGCCGAACTTAACCTGGGCCAGATGGTCCGCGAGGTGGAGCGCTCGGTGGCAGGCAAGTGCCGCGTCGCCCACGTGGGCCATGCCGGCGGAACCGTGCACAAGCCCGAAGAAATCCTGAAGGCCATTGAGGAGGTGGCGCGATGAGCACACCCATTTGTATTCAGAAGGCCCCGGAGAATCCGGTAGAGAGCTTCCTGCGCACCGACCGCATGCCGCACATCTGGTGTCCCGGATGCGGCATCGGCACCACGGTCAACTGCTTTACCCGCGCGCTGATTGACAGCAAGACCGACCTCAACAAGCTGAGCATCGTCAGCGGCATCGGCTGCACCGGCCGCGTGGCTGGCTACGTCAACCTGGATAGCTTCCACACCACGCACGGCCGCGCCATACCCTTTGCCACCGGCCTCAAGCTGGCCAGCCCGGAGATGACCGTGGTGGTTTACAGCGGCGACGGCGATCTGTTCGCCATCGGCGGCAACCACCTCATCCACGCCGCCCGCCGCAACGTGGATCTCAAGGTCATCTGCGTCAACAACCTTACCTATGCCATGACCGGAGGCCAGACCGGCCCGGCCACCCCGCTGGATGTCATCACGGCCACGGCACCTTACGGAACTTACGACCCGGCCTTCAACCTGCCGTACCTGGTCGAAGCAGCCGGCGCCGTGTACGTCGCACGCTGGACGACCTTCCACGTCAAGCAACTGGCCAAGTCCATGCAGGAGATGTTCAAGAAGAAGGGCTTCTGCTTTATCGAAGTCGTCTCGCCCTGCCCGACGCTTTACCAGCGCCGCAACAAGATGGGCGATGCGCTGGACACCATGAAGTTCTACAAGGAAGTCAGCAAGGTCAAGCACGGAGCGCCCACCAACGAGGTCGGCCTCAGCAAGAGCGGAGAGATCATCGTGGGCAAGTTCGTGGATCGCGAGCGGCCGGACTTTGAGACCATGATGAAGGCGCACCTTGAGGCGTCACTTGGAGAGAAATACATCCCGGCGGAGGCTCCCACATGCAGCTAACTGAACTTCGCATTGCCGGCTTCGGCGGACAGGGCGTCATCATGTGCGCCAGCGTCATCGGCCGCGCCGCCTCTATTGTGGAGAACGGCTACGCCACCATGACGCAGAACTTCGGCCCGGAGGCGCGCGGTGGAGCCTGCTCGGCGCAACTCGTGCTCTCGCCCACGCCCGTGCTGTATCCCTACGTCAACAAGGCGGACCTGATGGTGCTGATGTCGCAGGAGGCCTACGTGAAGTTTGCGCAGGACATCAAGCCCGGCGGCACGCTCATCGTGGAGCAGGACCTGGTGCGTGTGCAGGGCCTGGACATTCCGGACGTCAAGGTCTTCGCCATTCCGGCCACGCGCATTGCCGAGGAGTTGGGCAAAAAGATGGTGCTGAACGTGGTGATGACCGGCTTCTTCGGCGCCATCAGCCAGCTCATCTCGCGCGAGTCGCTACGCAAGGCCGTGCTGGATTCGGTGCCCGCGGCCTTTGCCGAGTTGAACGGCAAGGCCTACGACGCCGGCTACGAATACGGCCTCAAGCACATGCAGTCCGGCGCGCTCGACCTGGGCGAGGAAGACCCGGTCACCATCACGGAGTAGACTTCCATGGCGTAGTGGCGTCGTGCACAACGGCGCCACGCGCACATCGCTCCGCCTGTGGCACAATGGAACTGCATCCCACGGGCGGGGATGGTGAAATGGCAGACACACTAGCCTTAGGAGCTAGCGCCGCAAGGCATGGGGGTTCAAGTCCCCCTCCCCGCACCAAATAATTTTCGCAATGAAAAGGGCCGGTCTTCGCGACCGGCCTTCTCGCGTCTCCGGCAGATGATGGCTACAGAGCTACTGAGCAAAGGCGTAGCGATAGAATCCGTTACAGCTATTCACGGTAACTCTCCAGCAATCGTTTACAAACACAATGCTCCGTGGGTTGCGTCACGGCAGAAAGACTTGGATAAAGCCGTAAAGTTGGTTTGACGGTAAAAGCTCTGGACCGTTTGCTAGTGATTCTGGCCGCGTCGCGATGGTGTTGAAAGTAGTTGCCCGCTGAAAGAGGCATTTCTGGATGAGAATGATGCATTTGGGGGTTTGTCACTACATCCGCAGCTAACTGCTGCGCATCGCACCGGAGCGCTATCACGATCAGTTGTAACCCTGCAGCCGTAACCCTACAGATGAATCCACCCGCTACGGATGAGTATCAGCATGATGGGGGCGACCAGCGCCCATAGCAGAAGCCCCTGGGCCAGCGGACGCACGCCAACCTGCCTTAGCGTCTGCCGCGAGAGTCCTGTGCCGATGAGGTAGAGCGTGACGGTGAGGCCAACGGTTCCCAGGTGTGCCAACGTTTGAAAAAGGTGAGCAGGCAGCGGCAGATAGCTGTTGGCCAGTGCTGCCAGGCAGAAGTATCCGATGAACCAGGGCCACTGTACCTTCGCCGTGCTTTTGCGGATGAAGGCCGAGACCATTGTCAGGGGGACAATCCAAAGAGCGCGCGCCAGTTTGACCGTGGTGCCGATGGCAAGTGCCGTGGCGCCGTACTTGGCCGTGGCTCCGACAACGCTACTGGTGTCATGAATGGCGAGGGCCGACCACAGACCGAACTGCTCCTGGGTTAAATGCAGTGCGTGGCCAATCTGCGGAAAGGTGAGCAGTGCTACTGAGTTGAGCACGAAGACCGTGCCCAGGCTGACGGCCATCTCCTCGTCGGTGGCCTGCATGACAGGGCCGACGGCGGCAATGGCAGAGCCTCCGCAGATGGCCGTGCCTGTGGTGATGAGGAATGACGACGTCTTTGGAACGCGTAGCAGCCAGCCTATCAGGCGGCCCGCCAGCATAATCGCGAGAATGCTGATTGCCGTATAAAGGAAGCCTTCGGTGCCGGTGCGCACCACCTGGCGCAGGTTCATTCCAAAGCCAAGCGCAACAACAGAGATCTGCAGAAGAAATCGCGAGAGCTTGCGTGCATCCAGATGATAGGGGTGGGGGACTGTGAGGCCGTAAAGCAATCCGCCGGCCAGGGCCAGCGGTGGGGAGATGAGTCCGCTGGCAGCCAGAATCATCCCCACAAAAAAGACATTCTTCTCCATGTCTCCATTGTGCGGCAGGAATTCGACGGGCGCCAATCACTATTCATGATGAGTGATTTGCCGTGAATGTAGCCTGTTTGTGCCATGCCGCCAAAGCGGCGGCTAGTGCTTGGCGTCCTTCTCCACGGGAAGGCCTGCCAGCACCCATCCGCTTATGCCATCGGGCATAACGAAGACCTTGCTGTAGCCGAGTTTGACGGCCTCGTGGGCAGCGGAATGGCTGGCCGAGCAGCGGCGGTTATAGCAGTAAAAGACAACGGTGGCCTGGTGATCAGCGGGGAGAAAACTCTGCAGCTGCTCGCTAGTGACCCACACCGAACCGGGCACATGGTACTGGGCATGCACCTCGGGTTCGTTGCAGTCCAAGAAGAAAACTCCGGGCTTGCCGTGCAGCGCATTGGCCTCACGCAGGCTGACCGTCTGGTACTGCTCGCCTTCCACGGGCGTGGAGGCCAGCAAAGGGATTGCGGTAACCAAGAGCGCGGCCAGGGCCAGCGCAAGCAAAGATAGTTTCAAAATTCGCATCGATCTCCACATCTGAAAGCGAGATGGGACGGCGTACGGCAGGATCCGCCGCCCCAATCTCTCAGGAGGTTACATCCACTACTTCTGTGCCACCTGCTTGTTCAGCAGGATGGCGTTAGCGCCCTTGGCCAGCACTTTGGCCTCGTTCACCTTTTGCAGGGTGTACTCAGGAGCATGCACGCCCCAGGAGCCGTCCTTCTGCACGCTGTCGATGCTGGCCTGCGCCTGGTTGAGCATGACCTGCACCTGGGCGCGCTGCGTGTCGGTCAGCTTGGCATTCATCAGCCTCGATGTTGCCAGCGTCAACTGCGTTTTGACCTCGGCGACGCCTTCTTTGACGGGCTTCTGCCAAACCATGACGCGGTCGTAGATCATCTTCTGGTTGGTGAACTGCAAAGGCTTGGGCTGTGCGCTCTGCGCCGGGCTGTGGCAGCCACCGGCCTCAAGCACGTTGCCGTCACTAAAGCTGGTGCGGCCGCAGGACCACATCAGGTCAATGTAGGGCTTGCCGTTCTTCTTGGCCAGGCGCCAGGCACCATCCTTGAAAGTGCGGTCTTTACCCGGCGGAGGATTGAGCGTCTTCTCCTCGGGATCCACGTTGATCTTCCAGATATGGGCCGCACGAGTGTTGTCAAAGCCACCGTAATCGGGGTACTGGATGGTGTTGAAGTTCTCGCAGCTCATCATGACGGGCATATGGCAACTGGTGCAGTCGTGGCCGTTATGCACATTGCTCTGCTTGGCGTAGCTAGCCTGCTCGGTGTGGCAGTCCTGACAGTTTTTCCGCAGGCCGGGCTTGGTGAAGGAATCCTTCCAGTCGTTCTGCGTGACCTCGTGCGGATCGTGGCAGGTGCCGCATCGCATGCCCTTTTCATAGTGAGCGGTGTTGTACGCCTGCGAGCCTTCGGTGCCGCAGCTGGGGCACTTGCTCTTAAAGTACGAGCTGAAGGGCTTGTCGGGATTGGCCTTGGCTTCGTCGCCGTTCCAGGCAAAGCGCTGATGGCAGCGCTCGCAGTTGCTGGGCATGCCGGCGCCGCGCGCGCCCACCAGGTGAGCTCCCGCGCCGTGGCATTCTTCGCAGGTGATGCCCTTGTTGATGGTGTGCTTGCGCAGTTCTTCGGGCTTGCCAAGCGCGGCCATCAACTCCTGCTGGCTCTTGAAATCAAACTTGAAGCTGTGGCAGACCTCGCAGTAGCTGGTGGCGGGCTGGAAGAGCATGGCCTTGCGATTCTTAGCGCCATAGCTGGTCATGCCCCATACCTTGCTGCCGTTGTCGCCGAAATCTTCAATCTTAGTGGGGAAGCCCGGAACGTAGGCGGCAATCTTCTGCGCCATCTCCGGCGTAAGCGACTCCGCCCAGTGGTGGCTGTGCTGGTTGCCACCGGCGACGAGTTTGCCGGTGCCATCCTTCAGCATGCCGTCCTCGATGTGATACGTTCCGCGGACCAGCCACTTGTCGATGAATCCATACTTGGTGCGCGGCGTGCCGATGATGGCGAAAACGTCATCCTTCGTGATGCCCTCGGGCAGCACAGCGGCCTGTGAACCATAGAGCGGCTTGTTCAGATCTTTATTGGGGACTTCCACCATCTCATCGGGGAAGCGGACCACCTTGGCGTGGCGGGATTTTTCCCACTTGCGATACTGCGCGGGATGGCACTCGCCGCATTTTTTGGCGCCGACAAAATTATTGGGCAAGTCAAGGATGGACTCCATGCCCAGGCGATACGTCATGGCCACCTGCTGGTTGTCGTTCGCCTTGGCGTACTCCTTGCCGCCGCCGAAGTCTACAAACTCCTCCTCGCGGTCGCTGATGGAGTACTTGCCGACCAATCGGCCTTCCTTCTCATACTTGAAGATGGGGTGCGAGCTGAGCAGCAGCTTGTAGAAGTCCTTCTCCTGCTCGACGTAGCCCTCCAGAGTGCGGGGCTTGTCAGATTCTTTCTCTGCGTGCTGGCTTGGGGCGTGGGATGCAACTGGCATTGCGAGTTGCGTGCCGGGCTTAGCTTCCGGCTGTGCGGGGGTTTGCGAGAATGCAAACGCACCCAGAACCACGAGCAAAATGCCCGCGGCAAGGCAACGAGATGAGCGCATGACGACTCTCTCCTAAAATGAGATGTTCGTCGCCGCCCGCTCCTACTGCTCCGCCCGTTTCGGGTATAAGTATGAGATCCAAATGCGCGGGCGAAAACAGCTCCCGCAATTGCGCGGATATAAAAACCGGCAGCGCGACAGGGGAATCTTGCCCCCTTTCCACTGAAGTGTCTATCGCAAAGAATTTATCTGCGATAACTACTCCTTATCGAAGCGTCCGCAATGGCTGTGATGGTCATCACGCAAGGTGCGCAAGTGCTTGTGTAAGCTGATGGTGCAGCGTCTGGGGGCCCGTAATGGAAAACTTCCGACTCAAAGTATTCCGCAGTGTCTGTGAGCAGCTCAGCTTCCGCCGGGCCGCCGAAGAATTGCACCTCAGTCAACCGGCCATCACGCAGCAGGTAAAAGCGCTGGAGGACGAGCTGGGCACACGCCTGTTTGACCGTACCGGGGGACGAGTGGTGCTGACCCCGGCTGGACGCATCCTGAAAAAGCGCGCCGCGGAACTGGCCGAATTGGCCGCGCGTACCCAGGAGGAGATTGCCGCCTTAAGCGGAGAGCATTCCGGCCTGCTGAGCGCCGGTGCCAGCACCAGCATTGCGCAGTACGTGCTGCCGCGCATGCTGGGCGACTTTAAGCGCCAGCATCCCAAGGTCAAGCTGCAAATACGCAGCGGCAACACGGAGCAGGTGGTGGAGTGGCTGGTGGAAGGGCGCATCAGTATCGGATTGATCGAAGGACCAGCCCTGCGCAAAGACCTGCGCGTGGAACCATTCATGGAAGATGAACTGGTGCTGCTGTTTCCTTCCGGCCATCCGTGGAGCAAGCGCAAAGAACTGACCGTAGAGGACCTGAAGGGCGCGCAGTTCCTGCTACGCGAGCGCGGCAGCGGCACGCGCCGCGTGCTGGAACTGGCACTGGAAAAGGCCGGATTGAAGATGCGTGAGATCGATGTGGTGATGGAGCTGGATTCGAGCGAGGCCATCATCAGCAGCGTGGAACTGGGCCTGGGTATTGGCTTTGTGACACGTGCTGCCGTGCTGCCCCGGCTGCCCCTTGGCAAAATTGCCACGGCGCGCATCAAAGGGCTGCATATCCCGCGTAACTTCTCCTTTGTCTACCCGGCGGGACCCAAGCCGGATGGACTTGCCGGAGCGTTGCGCAAATTCACTCTGGAGGAGTCGGCGCGCTGGCGGTAGGCCGCACATACTTCCCACACACTAGTTAGGAAACACATTAAGCCGAGGCAGGGTGCTCCACATTATTTTAAAAATAAAGCAGCCAGCGGGAGCGCCGCTGGCTGAGCTGTTTATGCCAAGTTCTGCCTGACCCTAAATACCGTGACCAGCCTTAATCTGCACCTGATGGCAACCACCACATTCCATTTTGGCGCGGATATTCTCCACCATCCCGCCCTTTTCGTGGCAGGTGGAACAGTTCTGCGTCTGAGTGGACTGTGCCAGGCCAGCCATCATTTTGCCGGCGGCCTGCTCGTTGAGCAGCATAACGGTTTTGCGCGCCACGGAAGCGGTCAGGGTGCCGCAACGTTCCACCCGCTCGGGTGAGTAGGCCTTCTTCCCGGCCTTTTTGCACCAGTGTGCGATGGACTCATGGCAGAGCGGCGTACCGGCCGCCGAACGAATCTCAGGAAACTTGGCGCCCTTGGGATAGAAGTTCGGCAAAGGCTCCGTCTCGTACCAGGACATCAGGGTATCGATTACGGGATTGGGATTTGGCGAAAGCAACTGGATCGCCGCCAGGCTGCCGTTCAGCGCGCCGCACAGCGTACCCCAGCCATTCGCGCCGCCGGCGCCGTACTTGAACATCATGAATGGGAAGCTCTTGTAGGGGTCGCCGAGCTGCTCGGCCACGGGACCCACAATGGCCTCAAACGAGCCGTACATGCAGTGCCCCTTCAGATAGGACTCATAGGCGCGCTGGCCAGCCACTTCCGGGTCAATCGCCTTATAGGGCCACGGAGTCTGGGCCATCGGACTAGCCGAGGCCGCAGGAGAAGAGGTTGGGGTGGAGGCAAAGAGGCTGACCGCTGCACCGGCACCGGCAAGGCCCCCGATCAGTGTGACCAACTGACGACGATTCAAGGAAGAAGACATATAAATAAACTCCGCGATAGGCGATGCCTACACGCGTTAAGGATGGTCCGAAACACCAGGTGTGTCCAGATGAAATTAGTAATCAGCGATTCGCTGAGCTTATCGAAGCTTGGATGTGTGGGGTTACCTTTGCAAGCGCGACAAAGAAGTATTATAAAAGTTGCGCAATTACTATGAGTGTCCTTCCTATGACCGACATCGCAAGTAGTGCCCGGTTCGCGGGACTCGCGCCAATGGTTGGCAACACTCCGTTGTTGAAAATTGCATTTGAGTTCCGCGGCCGCCAGCGCTTTCTCTACGCGAAGTCCGAGCAGCTGAGTCTTACCGGCAGCATCAAGGACCGCATGGCGCTGCACATCCTGCGGGAGGCCTATCGCGACGGCCGCATCCATCCCGGAGACACCATTGCCGAGGCCACCAGTGGCAACACCGGCATCTCATTTGCCGCCATCGGTCGGGCGCTCGGCCACCCGGTCAGAATCTTCATGCCGGACTGGATGAGCAGCGAACGCCAGGGCCTCATCCGCAGCTACGGTGCGGAGATCGTACTGGTCAGTGCCGAACAGGGGGGCTTCCTCGGCAGTATTCGCCTCTCCGAAGAATTTGCCGCCAGCCGCACGGATGTGTTTCTTCCGTGCCAGTTCTCGAATGCCGCCAATGCCGAGGCGCACGAAACCACGACCGGTCCGGAGATATGGGCGCAGTTGGAATCCGCTGGAATTTATCCGGATGCATTTGTCGCAGGCGTCGGTACCGGCGGAACCGTGATGGGAGTGGGGCGCTGCCTCCGCGCTCACAATCCGGCAATCAGAATTCATCCCGTCGAGCCGGCCGAGTCTCCCACCATCTCCACCGGGCACAAAGTGGGCAAACACCGTATCCAGGGCATCTCGGACGAGTTCATCCCAGCAATTCTGGACCTATCTCTCGTGGATCCGGTCATCGCGGTATCGGACGGCGACTCGATCCTGATGGCACAGAAGCTGGCATCCAGTCTTGGCCTTGCCGTGGGCATCTCCTCAGGATGCAACTTTCTGGCCGCCTTGCAGGTGCAGGAAGAACTTGGGCCGGAGGCTGTGGTTGTCACCGTCTTTGCCGACGACAACAAAAAGTACCTGAGCACCGACCTGATGCACGTTGAGCCGGTGCGCTCCATGTACCTCACGCCGGAGATCACGCTGACAGGAATGTCGGCGCTGCCGCGCGTTTGTAGCTTTTGTTAGGGGCACGGGGAATGAATAATAGGAAAACAGCCTAAACATATAGGTTTGGCCCTTTTCAGCCTTGAGCACTACACCTCTCCCAATCGTCACTTCTTGTTCTTGCCTACTAACTCATTTATTAGCAAGCGCTTACTGGCGATTCACGATACAAAGTATTTGCCTCACTGTTGATTCCGGGTCTTTCTCAAAGCAGGCAGCCGGACAACATAGTGCAGGCCACAAAAAGAGGACACCTATACGCGAATCGTTTTTATTGCGCCCCCATATTTCTCCATCACTGACCCCACTTTCGTGTTGACAGAATTCTTACTCGGGAATAATGTGGCCAACCGCATGCCGCTTTTCCCAAATTGCTCCCGTCTGGAGCGCATTCCCATATTGGAGCGGCATGGACATCCGCTAGTAACGGTTTGATTCCTATGCACTTTCACGATTACACATCGACAACTATGAGCTACACAATCCGCGACACTCCCCCTGTAAGCGGACCAAGCTTTCACAGGTAAGATTCTGTTCTGCGGATTCGTGAGCCCTGAGATAGGGGTTCATTTATGGATAAGCAGCGCTTTGTAATTTTCAGTCTTTTAGTTGCTCTCCTGCTGTGTATGGTTTTACCTTCCCTGGCACAAGGCCAGAAGTCAATCCAACCCATCCCCGCCTCCATCAAGAGCAACGCCACCACGGGTGGCATCACGGGATCGTATGAGTGGTCGCTGGTGGCGCAGGCGACGCCGGACGAGTGCTTTTCTGGAAACGCCAACAATGGTCTGACGCCCGCGCAGGTTCAGGCCAACAATGCGTCCTTCCTTTCCAATTACCCTGCCGGACTCTCTGCCTCCAGTCTTCAGTCCTGCATTGCCGGGGGATCGCTGCCCAAGGTGAACCAGGCTTACGTCTGGGGCATGACCATGACCGGTAACCAAATCTGGTACGGTACGGCGGCGAACGTCCTATGCCTGGTGGAAGACACTTTCTACGGATCCGTGCCGGCGCCTTTCGAAAACAATTCCTGGGTCTGTGACTTGAATGATGGTGAAGACTTCAAACCGCCGCGCATGTTTATGTATGACACCGGCGCCAACACCCTCACCGATTTAACGCCCAGCATCATCGCCGGAGGAGATCTCACCCTGTTGAAGTCCGTGGTAGGCATCCGCTCCGCGGGCAACTTTAACGGCATTGTCTTTTTTGCAGGCATCAGCCGGGGTGCCAATAAGACAAGCCCAGTGGCCATGTTTGCCTTCAATGCGCAAACGCAGCAATACCTGGGCTCGTATCTGTATGACGGGCAGACGCACACTGATGGCACGCATCCCTACTACAGTGACATCCGCCAGTGGAAGGTGGTTCAGAACCAGCTCTTCACCGGTGTAGGAATCCCCGGCGGCGGCTTGATGCTGCTGTGGACAGGATCGCTGGCTGCGCCGTTCTCGTTTACGCCCGTGGGACAGCTGGCAGGTGAGCCTGCCTATTTTGTTGCCCACACCGATGGACATATCTATGTGTCCACCTGGGGGTCGGCCGGGAACTCCTATGGCATGTCGCTATACATGAGTCCCACGCTGCATGCTCCAACTGGTTTGGATAGCACGGATCTGAATAACTGGACCGAAGTATGGAACCTGAATGATTATGAGGTGGAACCTTCTGCCGTGCAGGTGGGCGGTGCCATCGAATCATTTGGCGGCTATCTATATTTCGGCACCATGCAGGTTCCGGGCACCGGAGTTGTGGCCTTTGAGAAACTGTATCCAGGAGTGCCGACGGACAACACGACGTTCCTCAATACGTATCGCGCGATTGCCATCTTCCAGTCGGCCGGCTTTGATCCTTCAGTCGTCACCACTCCGCCGGTGCAATTGTTGTATGGCAGCGCCACGCTGGAACAGTACAACGCCGGCACAAATACATGGAGCTCAGTGCCCAACAACATGGGACAGTCGCCCACATATGGTGCGGCCGGCTTTGGAAATCCTTTCAACAACTACACATGGGCCATGAAGGTCTTCCAGAACCAGCTTTACGTAGGCACCATGGATTGGTCCTACCTTGCCACCAATGCCGGCGAGTCTACACAAATACCAGCGGCAATCCTTACTATAGCTCCGGCATTCTATGGCGCTGACCTGTGGATGTTCAGTGACACGGGCAGCGCGGCCATCCCTATCAGCATGGATGGCATGGGCAACTACACGAGCTATGGCATCCGCAACATGGTGGTCGGCAATAACGCGCTATGGCTGGGCATGGCGAACCCGATGAACCTGCGGACTAACCAGAGTAACTATCCGGGCGGATGGAAGTTGATCGATTTTCCGACGCAGACCGGACAACCGGTCGTCACCTGGACGAATCCCGCTGATATTACCTACGGTACTCCGCTGAGCGCGACGCAGTTGGATGCCACGGCAAACGTGCTGGGCGCGTTCACCTATTCGCCTCCGGCAGGTACGATGCTGTCAGCCGGGCAGGCACAGGTGCTTTCCTCCACGTTTACGCCCGCCAACAGCGGCAACCAGTACAGCAACACGGTAAGCATCAATGTAGATAAACAACCGCTGGTCGTGACCGCCACCAGCGCATCCATGGTGTATGGCACTACGCTGCCAATCATTACGGGAACGCTGACAGGCGTGGTGAACAATGATGGCATCACCGCATCGTTCTCCACTACCGGCACCAACAGCAGTCCGGTGGCCCAATACCCCATCACGGCTACTCTTATTGATCCCAACAACAGACTGGCTAATTACGCGGTGACAAATACCCCCGGCACACTTACCATTCAGCAGGCCGGCACGAATTCACTGCTCTCCGCGAGTGCCACATCGTTGTTAGTGCAAAACACTCTGACTCTGCGGACACAAACCGCTTCGACAACAACCGGTACTCCGACCGGCACGGTCACATTCAATGACGGAACAACAACCATCGGTTCTGCATCGGTCGATGGGAGCGGGATGGCTACAATTTCCGTCAGCACCCTGGCCGCCGGAACGCACTCCATCACTGCAACCTACTCAGGCGATACCAACTTCAAGGCTTCCACGACATCGGCCATAAGCGTGCTGGTGCAGGACCTTGTGTTGGCGCCTGCATCTGGCGGGAGCGTCTCGATCACTACACGGCCGAATGGGACAGCCGTTTTCAACCTCCAGATTAACCCCATAGATGGAACCACATTCCCCGCCGCGGTTACATTTACTTTATCCGGGCTGCCTGCTAGCTGGAGCTATTACATCAATCCGGCTGTAATTCCAGCTGGTGCCGGTGCGCAGGCGGTCAATGTCTATGTAAATGTGGGGTCGAACACAGGCAGCGTTTCCAAAGTACGTACGGGACTGCTGTTTGCCGCGTTGCTGCCAATCTTGGGGTTGGTGAGCCTCAAACGCCGGTCGAAGGCAGTCATCATGTCTCTGCTGTTCATTCTGACGCTGTTTATCGCAATGTTCGGGATGGTCTCCTGCAGCGGCAGTTCGGCAGCGCCGGTCACCTATCCGCTTACGTTGACCGCAACCAGTGGCCCATTACAGCGGACGATCAGTCTTTCACTAACAGTTCAATAGGAGGGGTAAACACGAGGCAGTAAATTTCCACTGAACGTGTACTGCCAACGCAGGCTGCCGGCAACGGCAGCCTGCACCTTTAGCATCCATGTTGGTATGGTGTGGAATGAAGAGGGGACAATTAGATTAACTCTCTTGTGGGCCGTCACTCAACTCATAGCTATGCACACGGAATCGTCTTCGAGCGCACATTTCGTGCTTTACGAAACTTGCTGCCGAATGGAAAGTGGCATATTTACCGCATATATTTTGTACGCACTGTTATCTTAAGGAAGCCGCCTGATGTTCCGGGCTCAATTAAAAACAGTTACGTCTGGCAATAAGAAATACGAGAAATGTATCGCAGTGTAAGAGACCGGTCTTCGCGACCGGCCTTTTCGTGTCTGTGCGGTGATATCTACCAGGGAGTCCAACTGAACTGCGTGATTGCGAAGGTGGCGCCGCCGGGGCTCGACTGATAGGTCTGGAAGCCACTTGTCGTGTTGGCCAGGTCGGCGTCGTAGTAAAGATGGCCGCCGTTGGTAATGTTGATCGTCTTGGAGATGACTGCTCCGTAGATTGCGCCATTGGCAGAGAACGTCACCGGTGCGTTGGGCGCGTAGATGGTGCCGTAAAACGCGTTGTTGCTGATGCTGGCAATGGATACGTTGTTGGTGCCGTTATAGAGGAATGTCAGCTTCGATGGATCGGCGGCCGTGTTCGTCACCGAGCCGCCGGTAAAGTTCAGCGGCGTGGAGTTGCCACTGGCGTTCAGGATGTAAATCTGCACATTGCCGCTGGCGGGCAATATGAGTTGTGCGCTGCCGCTGAGGGTCAGTGTGTCAAAGTAATAGACGCCGGCGGAAAGTTGTACCGCGACGTTGTTTTGAAACGTCACCTGCCCGTAGTTGTAGGGGCTGCTCGCAGTGTTGGGCGACGCGTCGCTGGGCGGCAGCGTGATATTCGGATTGTAGTATCCGTATACGGCGCCGTTAGGACTGCCGCTGCCGTTGCCTCCGGCGCATACCGGGGGAGTGGCGTACAGATTGCCGTAGGTGCAGGTGCCGGCGTTGGCCGGAGGAGTTTCCAGCGTGGTGCCGCTGATGACCGGGTACGCCGCGTTGCCTTAGGTGGTGCTGGTGTAGGCGCTGGGCAGCGGCTGCGGATCGTTGCTGCAACTGGAGGTGCTGGCGGAGGTGCAGTCCACGCCGCTGCTGTTGCTTTGGCTGATCCACTCGGCATACAGCGGAGACTGCGAGGCCTGGCAGCCGTCGTTGTTGTTGTAGGACTTGCCATTGGGCGCGTAGCCGGTAACGCCGGGCAGTTTAATGCTGTTCGAACCCTGCGTGGCATCAAATTTTGCGTAGCCCGGTGCGTAAAGGTTGCCCATGATGTAAGCACTGCCAATCAGCGTGGCGCTGCCGAAGGTGGCCATGCTGCCTCCGGTGTTCAACATCGAGGGCGAAGTCTTGCTGGCGCTTGCACCATAGCTGTAAGCGTTGGTGCTGGAGCCGCCGCTCATGTAGATGGAGTTGCAGCCCGCGCCGGTGGCAAAGCCGCCATAGTTGAAGCCCTTGAACGGCACCGGCAACAGCGTGCTGCTGCCCGGCGCGAACTCCACGATCTCCTCCACCTGTGCCAGTCCGCTGCCCACTCCGCCGCTGGCGCCGCTGGAGCCGGCGTTGCCCACCGAGCCGCGTGAAGTGATGCGCCAGCGCGTCAGGTTAGTGCTGGTGTTGACGTAAAGCAGTTGCGCGGCCACGGCAATCTTCGCCGTGGAGATTGAACCTTGCAGCGTCGTCTGGAAGCTGCTGATCTTGGCGTCGAACGCGGCGTCGCCCGCAGAATCAAAGGACGAGTAGGTGTCGCTCAGGTTCCCGAAGTTACTGCTGGCCATCACGATGTTGCTGTTGTTGCTGCTGAAGGTGATCGGGTAGCTGGTCAGCGTGAAACTCGATGTGGCGGGCAGCGTCCAGGTGTTCTTCAGGTAATAGATGGCGGCCTGTGCGCCACCCTCGGCCACATAGCGCGCCTGCGTCGTCGCCCGGAAGTTTGCGTTCGTCCACATCTCCTGCTGCGATGTTGTGATCATGGCGGTCACCACCAGCGACAGCACGAACAGCATCAGCAGGGCAGTAACCAGCGCCACCCCGGACTGTTTTCCCAGGCGGCCTTTCGCGCGATGAGAGGCGCGGCGAAGTGAGATGTGGGGACGGGTCATGGCAGTGTTGTGCTCGCAAAGATTCCGGTCTGTGGCGTCCATTGGCGGTACACCTTATCCTGCGCGATAGCATTGATCATGTTGCGCGGCTGGATGTTCTCGTATGACTTGGTCACCGTGAACGGCTGGCCGGTCACCGGGTCATTCGAGTCCGAGTTGGCAGTGATGTAAAGGTTTACCGCCTGCACAATGTAATAGTTGTTCAAGTGGTCAGAGGGGCCGGCGGGCAGGTAATTGATGTACGGCGAACCAGCGTCGTCGGAATAGTCGAAGTAGCAGATGACGTTATCCAGCAATGTGGCGGTGTTGCCCGTGGTGTTTGCCGCCGCCGTAAAACTCCACACCGTGCGGGTCAGTGTGCCGCCGGTGTTGCCGCTGGTGGCGGAGCACTTATAGCGCACCAGCACCGGCGTTCCACTCTCGTCGATGTCGCCCATCAGCAGCAGTTGCGAGCTGGTGCTGGCGATGCCCGTGCGATTCTGCGATAGGATGCCTTCGGCAAATATGCCCACCGGATAAAAGGGCGTGGCCCCGGCGTGCGCATAGTTGGCTGCGCTGGCCGAGCGCATGACGGAAAGCGTGCTGGTGCTGCCCAGGTTGATGCTGCCGCAGATCCAGCCCTGCTCCTGGGTGGCGGCGCCGGAGTCGATCAACACGCTTTCGCCCAGGTAAAGGTTCGCAGCGGAATTATTTGTGGTGATGGTGGCTACCTGGAAGGTGCTGCCCGCGGAGCTGCCGCAGGCCGTGCTGCCACTGCCGTTCGTGTAAGTGGTACTGGAGGATGCGCTGGCAAAGCTGGCGGATGTGAAAAGCAGCGTGTCCGGCGCCACGGTCTTGCCGGCCTGGCCCACGTCGTGAATGATCATCTCCGAGGCGGCCCGCACGCGATCCTGCAGGTTAGAGCGAATTTCGTTCGTCCGCCGTGTCTGCTGTGTCTTCATCATGCTGCTCATGATGGCCGCCGAGAGCACCATGAAGAGCCCAACACTGATCATCAGCTCGATGATCGAGAAGCCCTTCGTGCGGATTGTGCCTTGCCTGCGCATAGTTTTCATTTTCAGTTCAGTGACTTTACGGCCACCAGAGTCGTGGAAGGCGATAGCATTGCGCGCCCCGCGCTGTAGTCCGCGCCGGAGAGCGCCACCACGTACACCGTGATGCTCTTCGATGCCGCCGCCGCGTCATCCACGATTCGCCACTCGCGCATATAGGCAGCGTTGGCCGAGGAGTTCGACGCCGTGCCCGCAAAGGAGATGTAATCCACATAGCAACTGCTGGGCGTGGTGAAGACGCAGCTTGGGTTGGCCGTTAATCCCACGCCTGTGCTTTGAACCCGGTTGTTGAGGCTGGATTGCGTCAGATCGGTCGTAGTGTCAATGCCCTGGGTGGAGCTGTAACCCAGCGCCAGAATCTGCTCCATCTTGTCCTGCGCATACTCCACGGTCTTGGTGCCCTGGTCGCCGTGCCCGCTGGTCTTGGCAATGGCCACCGTGGCCAGGGCCATCAGTCCGGTGATGCCGATGAAAAAGACGGCTGCGGCAATCAGCATCTCAATCATGGTGAAGCCGCCCTGAGCGCGCCGGATTTTGCCGTGACCTTTCATGCTAGTTGCTCACCGCCGTCCACGCGGAGCCCGTGTATTGATAGACCGTTACATTGCCGGAAAAATCCATGCCCACGGCCCGCGCGTTGCCGCTGGTATCCACTAGGTAAAAAACGTAGGAAGGTGCCGCGGAGATGGAGGAGAAGGTGCCGCTGTAGGACGCTGCCGGCAGTCCGCGGCTGTTGACGATCATGCAGTAGGGCGTGGTGGCTCCCACGCTGCCGCAAGTGGCGCTGCCGCTGGTCATGCTGGGTGAGGCCGCACTCTGCGGCCCGGCCCCAAAGGTGGCTCCGGAAGGGTAACCGAGGCTGACGCCCGGTGACAAAGACATGGCCAGGTCCTGGCTGACGCTGGTGGCCACGGTCGGCGAATCATAGGTAAAGTAGGCCAGTTTGCACGGGGTCGGCGTCAGGCTGGCATCGCAATAAACCACTACACGGCTGAAATTGGCGGCGGCTTTCATGCGTGCCGCATTCACCAGGCTGGCCAGGTTGCGGGCATCATTCTGCACCCGATAGCTGGCCGTCGAGCTCTTGTAGGCCATGAGCGCCCCGGCCATTAAAATCATGGAGATGCCGACCACCACGGCCAGTTCCAACATGGTGAAGCCGCACTCCTTCCGCGACCCTTTGTGGTGGCCCAGTTGTACTGGATTTGTCCTGATTGCACGGAAAGAAAGAATGCGCGACAACATCAACAACCCCTGGGGTCCCTGGTTCGGCCCAACATGACGAAAAACAATGATTCCGCATGCCGCATTAACGGCGACATTCAATACACTTCCATTGTGGCGGCAACCCAGCAGTCAAGTAAAGTTACCGAAGGCACTTTGAGCGGCAAATCAGACAGGGTGGAATAACTATACGAAATGTTTTTTCGCCCGGGTCATCGGGTGCCCGCGTTTAGCGGTGCAGGAAGTGCAGCAGCCCATCCAGCCCGCAATGTTGCACCCGGAAGGCCGCCGCAGCCCTCACCACGGGCTTCGCGTGATAGGCCACTCCGGTGCCGGCCACGGCCAGCATGGGCAGGTCGTTGGCACCATCGCCTGCGGCCACGGCCATTGCCAGCGGAATCCCCTCGCGCTCGGCAAAGTTCTTTAATTCCTGAGCTTTACGCGCACCATCCACAATCACCGAAGCCAGCCTGCCGGTCAGCATGCCGTCGGCAATTTCCAGCTCATTGGCGCACAGGTAGTCAAAGCCAAGTCGCTCTTGCAGATAGCTGCCAAAGAAGGTGAATCCGCCACTGAGGATGGCCGTGCGGCATCCTTTGGCCTTCAGCCCCGCCATCAGCCCTTCCAGCCCGTCGCCCAGTCGGATGGTCTGCCGCAACCCGTCCAGCTTTTCCGCCGGAATCCCCTTCAGCAAGCCGACCCGACGGGTCAGGCTGGTGGGGAAGTCAATCTCGCCCCGCATTGCCGACTCCGTTATGGCCGACACCTGCGGTTTGACCCCGGCCAGCGCCGCCAGCTCGTCCACCACCTCGGCCTGGATCAAGGTCGAATCCATGTCGAAGGCAAAGAGCCGTCGCGGGGTGTGGAAGAGCTCTTCGCTTTCGGCGAAAACATCCAGGCCATCGTGCTCGGCGGCAAGGCGCAGGGTGGCCCGGGCTTCGGGGCTCGGCTCGCCCGTGGCGCGCGCGCGCTGCATGGTCAGCGAGGTGCCGGGCAGCGTTTCAACCGGGCCGGGCTCAATCGCCATGCCAGCCTGTCGCGCCGATTGCCAGAAGGCCTCCACGCGGGCTGCGTCCCACTGCCGTGCCAGCAGGGTGATGACGATGGTCTTGTTCAGCGTTGAACCGAGCAACACTGAATCGGGCATCTTTGAATCATGCATCTCTGGAGCCTACCTCATGCAGCCGGAGCAAAGAATTGGAGGTTCCATTGAGGAATAGCACTTTGCTAGAATCCGGAGCAAGCTCTTCCGCTCCGGTATTCACCAGCCAACCGCGGTTCGCCGCCTCACTTTGATAGCAGGAGATGGATTCATGTTCCGCAAAACGCGTTTATTTACTCCCGGCCCAACCCCTTTGCTGCCCGCCGCACAGTTTGCCATGGCTGCCGCCGACCTGCATCACCGCACGCCGGAGTTCCGCGCCCTCTTCCTGAAGGTGCTGGCCCAGCTTAAGACGTTTATCGGCACCAAGAATGACGTAATTGTGCTGGCCTGCAGCGGTACCGGCGCCATGGAGGCCGCGGTGACCAACCTGACCAGCCCCGGCGACAAGGTGCTGGTGCTCAGTGCCGGCAAGTTCGGCGAGCGTTGGGTTGCCCTGGCCAAGACCTTCGGCTGCGAAGCCGTTGTGCTCACCAAGCCCTACGGAGAAACCTTCCCGCTGGACGAGGTCAAGGCCCTGCTGACCCCCGACGTAAAGGCCGTCTTTGTGCAGGCCACCGAGACCTCGACCGGTGTGCGCCATGACGTTGCCGGACTCGCCCGCCTGGTGAAGGGAAGCGACGCGCTGCTTGTGGTGGATGCCATCACCGGACTCGGCACCACGACCTTCGACGTGGATGGCGATGGCATTGACGTCATCATCGGCGGCTCGCAGAAGGCCCTGATGATTCCTCCCGGCCTGGCGTATCTGGCCGCCAGCGAAAAGGCCTGGGCGCGCATGGAGACCAGCAAGCAGGCGCGCTACTACTTCGATCTCCGCAAGGAGCGCAAGAACGCCGCCAAGGGTGAGAGCGCCTACACGCCGTCCGTCGCGCTGATCGCCGCCATGGGTGCCGCGCTCGACTATCTTGAGCAGCAGGGCGAAGGCGACCTGGCCAAAGGCCGCGATCTTCTGATCGCCAACGCCGAACTCACCGCCATGGCCACTCGCAAGGCCGCCAAAGCCCTCGGGTTGGAGCTCTTCGCCGCATCGCCTTCGGCTGCTGCCACGGCGCTCAAGGCGCCCGCCGGCGTCAGCTCTACCGACATCGTCAAGGGCTTCAAAAAAGAGTTCGCCGGAGTTCTAAGCGACGGTCAGGGTGAGATGAAGGGCCAGATCGTTCGCATCGCGCACATCGGCTACCTCGACTATCTCGATTGCGTCGCCATCCTCGCCGGACTCGAGCAAGTGGTCGCGCAGCTTAAGCCGGGCAGCTTCCAGTATGGAGACGCCGTGCGCATTGCCCAGCAGGTTTACGCCGATGCTCGCAACGCGGGAGTGAAGTAGTGAAAATCGTCGTCGCCGAAAAAATCGCCGCCGCAGCCATGGAGCTTCTTCAGTCCGTGCCGGGCTGCGCGCTCATCACTCCCGAGCAGTTCGCCGCCGCGCCCGCCGAGTCCATGCAGGGTGCCGATGCGCTCATCGTGCGCTCGGCCGTGCAGGCCGACGCAGCACTCATCGACCTTGCGCCCGAGCTGCGCGTGATTGGCCGCGCCGGAGTGGGCGTGGATAACATTGACGTCGAGACCGCGACGCGCCGCGGCATCGTGGTGATGAACGCCCCTGGCGCCAGCTCCACGGCCGTCGCCGAACTCGCTCTTGGATTGATGATCGCCATGGCGCGCCACATTCCCAAGGCCGACCACACAACGCGCGCCGGCCGCTGGGAGAAGAAAAGTTTGCAGGGCACCGAGCTTTCCGGAAAAACCCTCGGCATCCTCGGCCTCGGCCGCATCGGCACGGAGGTCGCCCGCCGCGCCCAGGCCTTCGGTATGAAGGTCATTGGGAGCGACCCCTATCTGGCTCCCGCACGCGCCAAGGAGCTCGGCATCGAACTCATTCCGGCCGACGATGTCTTTGCCCGCGCCGACTACCTCTCCTTGCACCTGGCGCTGACGCATCAGACGGCGGGGATCATCAACGCAGAGAGACTGGCGAAGATGAAGGCCGGGGACAGTCTCATCAACTGCTCCCGCGGCGAACTGGTGGACGAAGCCGCGGCTGCGGCCGCTCTACGCTCCGGCCACCTCGGTGGCGCCGCGCTCGATGTCTTCTGCGAGGAGCCGACGCACAACTCTGCGCTGCTCGAGGCTCCGAACCTTCTAGCCACGCCGCACCTCGGCGCCTCCACCAAGGAGGGGCAGGAGGCCGTTGGCATTCAGATCGCCCGCCAGGTACGCGATTATCTGGTGCGCGGCATCGCGCAGAACGCCGTCAATCTGCCCTCGCTCACCGACGTTGAGTACAAGCAGATTTCGCCTTACATGGACCTGGCCGCGCGCCTGGGCCGCTTTGCCGCGCAGCTCTTCAACTCGAACCTCAGCGAAATAGAGGTGCGCTACGAGGGCGAGGTGGGCCAGTGGAAGACCGATCTGATCCGCGCCTCCGCCGTTGCCGCTATTTTATCGGCGGATGCGGATAGCGACTCGCAGGCCAACCTCATCAACGCGCAATCCGCCGCCGAGGAGCATGGTGTGGTGGTGCGCTCCTCGCATGTGGAGCCCAACGCCCGCGTCAGCCAGTTGCATCTGCGCCTGACCGGCCCCACCGGTGCCGTGGAGTGCAGCGGAACCCTGGTGCATGGCACTTCGCCGCGGCTGGTGCAGCTCAACGGCATTGATATTGAATCGCGCCTTGAGGGCGACTTCGTGGTGGTCGCCAATCTCGACGCCCCCGGCGTGGTGGGAGCCATCGGCACGCATCTGGGCGCACATGGAATCAACATTGCGCGCCTTTCGCTGGGCAGGGAAGGCCGTGAGGCGCTGGCCATCGTCGAGGTGGATGGCGTCGTAAGCCAGGATGTGCTGGCCGGGCTGAGGGCCGCACCCTCGGTGCACCAGGTCACCAGCGTTCGCGTGTAGGCGGCGGCTCAAATTGAGACGAAATCGATTTGAGCCGCATATTTCCTGATCGAAATGCGTCTCGAAATTCCTGCTCACCTTTCCGCACTTCCTGCTAGAATGTGAGACGGAATCCTAATTGTAGTGAATACCCTGACCACATCTCTCTATGTTGACGACGCGCAAAAGCTCGGCGAGCTCCTGCGCGATCTGGCATCCCAGCCCGTCATCGGCCTGGACACGGAGTTCATCTCCGAGGGCCGCTACGAGCCGGAGCTCTGCCTGGTGCAGCTCTCCACCCCCGACCAGATCTACATCGTCGATCCGCTGGCGCTCAGCGACCTGAAGCCGATGTGGAAGCTACTGGCCGAGCCCGGCCGCGAACTGGTCACGGTGGCCGCCCGCCAGGAGATCAAGTTCTGCCAGAAGGGTGCCGACGCCGCTCCCAGTTGCGTGCTGGATTTGCAGGTGGCCGCCGGATTGCTCGGCTTTGGCTATCCGCTCTCCCATACCAACCTCTGCCATCGCGTGATTAATGCCCGCGTCAACGGCGGAGAGAGCTTTACCGACTGGCGCAAGCGCCCCCTGCGTCCCGTGCAGCTTGAATAAGCTGCCGACGACGTGCGCTACCTGCTGCCGATGCGCGACAAGCTGCTGGCCAAGGCCGCCAAGCTTAATCGCACCGAGTGGGTGCGCGGCGAGTGCGCCTCGCTGGTCGAGGTGTGCACGCGGGAGGATGAACGCTGGCGCGTCAGCGGCAGTGCCCGCCTCAACCGCCGCCAGCTTGGTGTGCTGCGCGAGGTGTGGCGCTGGCGAGACCGCCAGGCCCGCCAGCTCAACAGTCCCGCCAGCCGCGTGCTGGGCGACAGCATGTTGATCGAAGTGGCGCGCCGCGCTCCGGCCACCGCCGAAGACCTCTTCAGCATTCGCGGTCTGGATGGACGTGGTTTGCGCAAGGCCGAGAAGGACATTCTTGACGCCGTGGCCGCGGCTCGCCAGTTGCCGGAAGACACGCTGCCCACGAACGAGCGTCGCGAAGACCCTCCGCAGGTGGCCGTGCTCACCAAACTGCTTTCGGTGGCCGCCAGCAACCTGGCCGCGGAGTGCGACGTGGACACCGCGCTGCTGGCCACCACCAGCGATTTGCAGGAGATCGTACGCTGGTTCCTGAACCCCGAGGATAACCCGCAGCCGCAGGCGCTCATCGGCTGGCGCGGCGAACTGCTGCAGGAGGCGCTGATCGGCTTCCTGGAGGGCAAGCGCGTGGTCCGCGTGGGCAACGCCAAGCGCCCCAATCCACTGGTTTTTGAGCCTTTTTCCCGCGACTGAAGGGTTTTTGCAACCCCTCGGGCGGCAACATCATCCAAAGATTACAGCCTATTGCCGCCCCCGGTTGCGCATCACAGCGTTATGTGACGTTTACTCCGGGATTTTGCTATAATCGGCCACAGGTTCCAAGGAGATCA
>CAINND010000107.1 GCA_903851035.1 uncultured Acidobacteriota bacterium
CTGGATGGCCTTCAGGCCATCGCGATACTTCTGCTTCAAATCTCCAGGACCGGCATACACCGCCGCCCGTCCCGCGGCCAGAAAGTACTGTCCGAAACTACTGCTGGCCAGTGCCTGCGAAGTCGGTAGAAAGCTGGCCATGGCCATCACCAGCACCGTCACCACCAGGGCGCCGCGCAGTACGCTAAACGCAGCGCCAACCAACCGGTCCACTGACTTCAATCCCACGCTGTGTGCCGCCCAGCGCACAATCCTGCCTGCCACGCCGGCAACAAGCACAACGCCGATGAAGATCAGCAAAAACCCAGCTCCGGAAGCCAGCAGGTCATTCTTCAAATACGGCGCCAGGTACCCGGCAGCACTGCGATATCCCCAAGCTGCCATCAGATAACCAAGCACCGTTCCCGCCAGCGAGAAGAGCTCGAAAACAAAACCCTGGGCGGCTGCCTGCAGCGCAGAGAGCACCAGCACGGCGGCAATCAACCAGTCCAACCAGTTCATCGGTTACCCGCGCGGCAATTCCTTGCCGGTCAGCTTGCGATAGGCTTCCACATACTTGGCGCTGGTATTCTGCTGCACCACTTCCGGCAAAGGCGGCGCGGGCGGCTTCTTCTCCCAGCGAATCTCTTCCAGATAATCGCGAACGTACTGCTTATCGTAGCTCAACTGCGACTTGCCCGGCGCATATGTATCCGCGGGCCAGAAGCGCGAGGAATCCGGCGTCAACACCTCGTCGGCCAGGACAACGCCATTGGCCGTCTGTCCGAACTCGAACTTGGTGTCGGCGATGATGATGCCCTTGGTCAGCGCGTAGTCAGCGGCCTTCTTGTAGACGGCCAGGGTCAACTCACGCAGCTTCTCGCTGTCCACCCGGCCCACGTGCTTCACCATCTCGTCAAAGCTGATGTTCTCGTCGTGCCCGCTGGCGGCCTTGGTGGAGGGCGTAAAGATCGGCTCTGGCAGCTTGTCGCTCTCCTTCATCCCCTTGGGCAGCTCGATGCCGCAGACCTTGCCCGTCTGCTGGTACTCCTTCCAGCCGGAGCCGGAGAGGTAGCCGCGCACCACGCATTCCACGGGATACATATTTGCCCGCGTCACCATCATGGAGCGGCCGCGCAACTGGTCGGCATACTTCTTCAGCGCCTCGGGATACTCCTCCACATTGGCCGTGATCAGGTGATTGGGCACAATATCCTTGAGGAAGGCGAACCAGAAGAGCGAAATCTGGGTAAGCACGCGCCCCTTGGCCGGAAAGCCGGATGCCAGCACGTAGTCAAAGGCCGAGATGCGATCGGTGGCCACGAAGAGCAGGCGATCGGCGTTGATACGGTAAACATCCCGCACCTTGCCGCTGGCGTGGAGTTCCAAATCTGGAAAATCGGTACGAAGAAGAATGGGATCGTTTGTGTTGGTCACGGGTCTCTTCTGCTGCTTGAACTATCGAAGAAAATTCTAAACGGTGGCTCAGTTTTGTCAACGCAGTCACAAAATCTGTTTACAGTTGGATGAAAATTTAACAGAAGAAAATTTGAAAAATGCAAGAGGGGTGTTGCAGACGCTACAAAACAAAATAGTTATAGGCGAAAGGCCGAATGGCCGCTAAGCCGCCAAACACGGGCATTTTTGTGTGTTTCTGCCAATCACAATTCCGGCGGCTTCGCAACTGCCCTAACGACACTTTTGGGACGACCCACCGGCATGAACTTTGGACACTATCGGATTGGTACCCTTACGCGCCGCAGCAGATGAGCATAGCGAATGGCTCGACGGCCAGGCAGAAACAGGTAATGCGGCCGTGAATGCAGTCCTGCTGGCATCCACGGCCGCCGGTTGTTTACGCGGAAACCGCCTGCGGGCCTTCCTGCTCCTGGCCGAAGCGCACGCTGACAATGCGAGAAACGCCGGGCTCCTGCATGGTGACGCCGTACATCACCGGCGCCATGCTCATCGTCTTTTTGCTGTGCGTGATGACGATGAACTGCGTCTCCTTGCTCATCTCGCGGATAAGCTC
>CAINND010000108.1 GCA_903851035.1 uncultured Acidobacteriota bacterium
CGGTGCGGCCTGACCTTATCAAGGGTGAAATGAAGGACGGCGATAAAAAGATAGACTTCAAGACGATCCCGATGACGGACGCGAAGTTGATAGAGGATATGGAAACCGCCGGCGTGACCGATTTCGCGGCCGAAGCGGATAAGAGCTGGATCGCCAGCCTCGTCCTTAATATCGGCTGGATACTGCTTTTCGTTTTCCTGTGGTGGTTCCTGTTCGTTAAGCAGGCGCAGATGGGCGGCAAGCAGGCCATGAGCTTCGGCAAATCGCGTGCCCGCCTGCTCTCCATGCAGCAGAAGAAGATCACCTTCAAGGACGTGGCCGGCGTGGATGAGGCCAAGGAAGAGCTGAAGGAGATCATCGAGTATCTGCGCGAGCCGCAGCGCTTCCAAAAGCTGGGCGGTCGCATTCCCAAGGGTGTGCTGCTGGTGGGCCCTCCGGGAACCGGCAAGACCCTGCTGGCGCGTGCGGTTGCCGGCGAAGCGAATGTTCCGTTCTTCTCGATTTCCGGTTCAGACTTTGTGGAAATGTTTGTGGGCGTGGGCGCAAGCCGCGTTCGCGATTTGTTTGAGCAGGGCAAGAAGAATGCTCCCTGCATCATCTTTATTGACGAAATTGATGCTGTTGGCCGGCACCGTGGCGCAGGCCTGGGTGGCGGACACGACGAGCGCGAGCAGACGCTGAACCAGTTGCTGGTGGAGATGGACGGCTTTGAGTCCAACGACGGCGTGATTCTGGTGGCTGCGACCAACCGGCCTGACGTGCTGGACCCGGCGCTGCTGCGTCCCGGCCGTTTTGACCGGCGCGTGGTGGTGGGCCTGCCCGATGTGCGTGGCCGCGAAGAGATTCTGCGGGTACACATCAAGAAGGTGCCCGTCTCTGACGACGTAAACCTGAATGTGCTGGCGCGGGGAACACCGGGATTCAGCGGTGCGGACCTGGCCAACATGGTGAACGAGGCGGCGCTGAATGCGGCGCGCGTGAACCGCAAACAGGTGACGATGTATGACTGCGAACTGGCCAAGGACAAGGTCCTGATGGGCGCAGAGCGCAAGTCGATGCTGCTGACCGATGAGGAGAAGAAGGTAACCGCGTACCACGAGGCCGGCCATGCGCTGGTTTCGATTCTGCGCGGCGATTCCGATCCGATTCATAAGGTGACGATTATTCCGCGCGGCATGGCGCTGGGCGTGACGGTGTACCTGCCGGGCGACCGGCACAACTACACGCGGGAGTATCTGGAAACCCGGCTGGCGACGCTTTACGGCGGCCGCGTGGCAGAAGAGGTCTTCCTCAACCAGATGTCCACCGGCGCCGGCAATGACATTGAACGGGCTACTGAAATTGCCCGGGCGATGGTTTGCGAGTACGGCATGAGCCGGCTGGGCCCCCTGACCTTTGGCAAGAAGGAAGAGCAGATCTTCCTGGGCCGGGAAATCGCGCAGCACCGTGACTTCAGCGAAGAGACGGCGCGGCAGATTGATCAGGAGGTTCGCCGCCTGATTGACGAAGCCTACCAGTCGGCCTACAAGCTGGTGGAGTCCAGCAAGGATGCAATGCACCGCATCGCAGCTGCTCTGCTGGAGCGCGAGACGATCGACGCCGAGGAAGTTCGGATGCTGATTGAAGGCACCGAGCTGCCGGAGATGCGTTCGGTGCTGGCCTCGCCCACTGACCAGGGCGGCGGTCCGACGCCTCAGGTGCTGAAGCCGGAAGGCGGACGTCCTGGACCGGGCTTCCCGGAAGGCTCGCCCTCACCGGCATAACCTGTTGCTGAAGCAAGACACGAAAGGCCATCCGCGAGGGTGGCCTTTCTGCTTTTGGTTTTTGGTTCGCCTTGGCGGGTCAGGCAATGGCCATCAGGACCGCTCCAATGGCGATACATGCGCCGCCCACAAGAGCAAGCGGGGAGAGCTTTTCGCCGAGGAAGATGGCGGCGAAGATCATGACCAGCACGACGGAGAGCTTGTCGACCGGAGCGACGCGGGAGGCGGGGCCGAGCTGGAGGGCGCTGAAGTAGCAGAGCCAGGAAAGCCCGGTTGCGACGCCGGAAAGGCCGAGGAAGAGCAGGGTGCGGCGGTCGAGGCTGCGGAGTTCTCCGTGCTTGCCGAGCGCGAGTGCGATGGCCCACGCGAAGACGACGACGACGGTAGTGCGGACGGCGGTAGCCAGGTTGGAGTCGATGTGCGCGACCCCGACCTTGGCGAGAACCGCTGTGGCAGCGGCGAAAAGAGCTGAGAGCAGAGCCCAGGCAATCCAGTTCATAGGGGCAATCTTACCGCTGTGGTCTGGGGGTAGAATGTCTGGCATGTATTGGAAGCAGGGATTGACGCTGGCTTGCGCGGTGGGGTTGGTGCTGACAGGGGCCTGTTTTGTGCCGACCCGCAGCGATTATCGGCCGCCGCCCGTCCCTCCGCTGGCGCCGGGGACACTGGTTCGGGTGGTGGTGACGAATGGGTCCCAGACCAGGTTGGTTGAGCCGGCGCGGTTTGCAGAGGTGCTGGCAGA
>CAINND010000109.1 GCA_903851035.1 uncultured Acidobacteriota bacterium
CACAGCCACGCCGCCCACGAGCTTCGCCAGGCGTTCCTGGAGCTTCTCGCGGTCGTAGTCGCTGCTGGTCTTTTCGATCTGGCCGCGGATTTCCTTGACGCGTCCGGCAATATCCTCAGCCTTGCCATTGCCCTCGACGATGGTCGTGTTGTCCTTGTCGATGGTGACCTTCTTGGCCGTGCCCAGGTCGGCCAGGGAGATGCTTTTTTGTTCTAATTCAGGAGTGTGGTTGGCGCCGACATTTTCCAGCTTTTTACCGATGTCCTCGGTGATGGCATTGCCGCCGGTCAGAATCGCGATGTCCTGCAGCATGGCCTTGCGGCGGTCGCCAAAGCCAGGAGCCTTGACGGCGGCAACGTTCAGCGTGCCGCGCAGCTTGTTGACCACCAGGGTCGCCAGCGCTTCGCCGTCAATGTCCTCGGCGATGATGACCAGCGGGCGGCCGCTCTTGGCAACCTGTTCCAGTATAGGAAGTAGGTCCTTCATGCTGCTGATCTTCTTCTCGTGGATCAGGATCAGCGGATTTTCCAGCACGGCTTCCATGCGCTCGGCATCGGTGACGAAGTACGGCGACAGGTAGCCACGGTCGAACTGCATGCCTTCGACCACATCCAGCTGCGTCTCCATGGTCTTGGCTTCTTCAACGGTGATGACGCCGTCCTTGCCGACCTTCTTCATCGCCTCGGCAATGATGTGGCCGATGGTCTCATCGTTGTTGGCGCTGATGGTGCCCACCTGGGCGATCAGCTCTTCGCGGTCCACGTCCTTGCTCAGCTTATCCAGTGCGCCCGAGCCCTTGATGTGGTTTCCGTCCTTGTCGGTGGTGCCGTTGACGGCCACAATGGCCTTCTCGATGCCGCGCTTCAGGGCCATCGGATTGGCTCCGGCGGCGACGGTCTTCACGCCCTCGCGGAAGATGGCCTGGGCCAGAACGGTTGCCGTGGTGGTGCCGTCTCCGGCGATGTCGCTGGTCTTGCTGGCGACTTCCTTTACCATCTGCGCGCCCATGTTCTCCAGCGTGTCGGCCAGCTCAATCTCCTTGGCCACGGTCACGCCGTCCTTGGTGATGAGCGGCGAACCGAACTTCTTTTCAATCACAACGTTGCGGCCCTTCGGGCCCAGGGTGACCTTAACTGCGTCAGCCAGGACGTTTACGCCACGAAGGATCGCCTGACGGGATTCCTCACCGTGAACAATCTGCTTTGCCATGTTTCTAAAGCTCCTTAGATGTCTTGATTACGCCATGTCTTTTGATGCCGCGCTGCCGGCCTTCTAGCCGCGCGCGGTATGTAGCCGGTCGAAGGCTCTCCTAAGACCGCCCGAATGCAACTAACCGATAATGCCGAGGACTTCTTCCTCGCGCATGACTACCAACTCTTCACCGCCGGACTCGTAGTAGTAACGCTTGGCCTCAGTTCCGGCGTACTTGCCAAACATGACGCGGTCGCCCACCTTGATATCAAGCGGGATCCGTTGGCCGGCATCGTTTCGGCGGCCAAGGCCAACGGCGACAACTTCGCCAAATTGAGATTTTTCGCGGGCGGTTTCAGGAATGTAGATTCCCCCGGCAGTCTTATCCTGCTCAGGGTCGCGCTTGACGACGATGCGGTCGTGCAAGGGGGTCAGCTTGGTTGCAGTTGCCATGTTGTTTTTGCTCCTTGGAATGTTGGTTCCACGTTGAGGCAGCCGTAGCCGCCCTGGGGGAATTGTTTGGTGGAAGTTGCCCGCAGCCGGGCCTTGTTAGCACTCGCACCACACGAGTGCTAATCTACACGCGTGACCAGTGCAGTGTCAAGCTGATGTGAGTGAATCACACTCATATATTAATATAGCCATTTATCCCTATATTTATCTTGAAGATAGAAATTGGCATACGAGTATGCCTCAGTCTTTCAGCAGTGTTTTCATCCCCCGCAGCCAGGGCATACAATAGCTCTTGTTGGGACGGCTTCAGCCCTCGAATGGGGCGCTGGCCGAATCCACGGGGAAGCAATCTGGGGGATGGCATGACGATGGCAAGCCGAATGACCTTACGCACCATGGGAGTCGTGGCCCTTCTTGTCGCGCTTCCGCTCACCATGTGGGCGGGCGGCAGTAAAAAGAAGCCGGAGAAGCCTCCGGAACAGTTCTGCAAGGTCAGCTTCGTCATTCTGCGCGAAAGCTCCGGCAATCCCATCAAGAACGCCAGCATCGTCGTCCACACTGTTGGCAAGGATGGCGAACAGGCCCGTGACGGCTTCCAGTTGAAGACCGATACCGACGGCCGTGCCCACATGGACGACCTGTCGTACGGCCTCTATCGCATTCAGGTCATCGTGCCGCGCATGCAGACCTGGGGCGAGGACGTGATGCTCAACCAGCCTGTGCAGGAGATGATCATTCATCTCAAGCCACCCGCCAATCAGCTCTCTATTTACGACAATAAGTAGTCCATCGGCTCCGTCAAGCAAGCTCTACGAAACTGTACTGATGTAAAAAGGCCACACCCTGGGTGTGGCCTTTGCTGCGTGAAGAGAATTAACTCAGCGCCGCTTGCGTGGAGGGTTGCCCTGACGCTCCATGTAATCGGCCAGCAGGCTGAGCGCGGTCTGCGCGCGCAGCTTGAAGGGGCGGAAGGAGAGCGCCTCGATGACGCAGGGTCCGCGGCCGTAGCGGGCGTTGTGGATGGACTCGGTGGCAATGCGATACGCGGCGATGGCGTCATGCGCGTCTGTACTGAAGACTGGGATGCCGAACTCAGCGTGCAGTGTGCGCAGGTCCAGGTGTGGGCTTTTGCCGGCTGGGTACCGGTTGCTGACCAGGTAAATGATGGGCAGCTTGTGCCTTGCGGCAAAGCCCAGCACAGGGCGCGGATCGCTCTTCGCCTCCAGTGCCCCGGCGCAAACCAGGGCAGTGAGCTTGGTGTCGGCCTTCGGCGCGGCCATCATGGCCTCCACGGCCGAGATAGTGCCGGTGTGCAGGCGTTCTGCCACCGTGGCGCGCGCCGCCCACGGGTGGATGATGGCATCCTGCGGGCCGAGCGCGAGGCCGACGGCAAGGGCGGCCACCTCGGTGCCATCGGCGTCCTCCCATAGCTCTGGCAGCCAGCCGCTGAGTGTGGCGTACATGTTCTGCTGCGCCGCCTCTGGAATCAGAGAGAAGCGTGCATAGGTGCCGGGCATTTTGGTTGACGCGTTGCGGACGGCGCTGCGGGTTCGGGGCTTTGGTGACTTGGATGTAGGCATCGCTTCGATGCCGCCATTCTAACTCATGCCGGGGCTGTAAAGATTTACAATGCCAAAGATCGTCCTCGGCTTTTCAACAGAAGTGTGGAAATGGTGGAGGGAAACCGTGTGAGGCGGCAGCCATCGCCGCAAATTATCAGGTGTTTTTGCGCTTTGCACCACGGCGTGTGCGTTGCCGGTCAGAGCGGATTTGGCCATTATTTTGCTAACGGCAAGCAGACAGGTTGTGACCATGCAGTGTGGCGTTTCCGCAGCCAGGGGCGCAGGGGTTGAATTATGAAGAAGCGCATTGACATCATTCTGGTCGAGCGCGGCCTGGCCCCCTCGCGCGAGCGCGCCCAGGCCATGATCCTTGCCGGACGCGTGCTGGTGGAGGAGCAG
>CAINND010000110.1 GCA_903851035.1 uncultured Acidobacteriota bacterium
AGGTCATCCGACAGGAAGAGTTCGGCGACCAGTTCGTGGTGCTGCTCAACCTCGACCTCTACACGGCGGAGGTGGGGCTGGACTGGCAGGACATCACCTTCCGGAGCGCTGAGGCGATGATCGTTGGGTAGAGTCAAGCGTTCGTAGAAGTGGTATTTCAAATTCTACCCACTCTGGCCTATATGAGGCTTGGGTTAACTCGTTGGAGACCATTATTAACCTTCCCATAATAGTTGCCATCTACGCGGCGGTGTGCTAACGATCTCCGCATGAACACAGATGGCCGAGCACTGGATCACAAGACGCTCACGGAACTGCGCAAGCGCGGCGTAGCCGCAGTGCAGGCGGGAGAGAGTCCGGAAAGCGTAGCAGCGGCGCTGGGGGTGAACCTGCGCACTGTCTATCGATGGTTGGCGCAGTATCGTCAGGGTGGCTGGGGTAAATTGGATGCGCACAAGCGCGGTGGGCGACCGCCGAAGCTCGACGGCGGTGCGCTGCGATGGATCTACAAGACCGTCGTGGACAAGACTCCCTTGCAGCTGAACTTTCCATTCGCACTCTGGACGGCGGCAATGATTCAGACGCTGATCCTGGAAAGGTTTGGCGTGCGCCTGAGCCGTAGTTCAGTGTCGCGCCTGCTGAACCAATTGGGGCTGAGTGCGCAAAGGCCGCTGTGGCGGGCGTATCAGCAAAACCCTGATGCGGTAAAACGTTGGGTGTCGGAGGACTTTCCCGAGATCCAGCGGCAAGCAAGGGCGAAGGGCGCGCAGATCTTCTTCGCCGATGAGGCTGGTGTGCGCTCGGACTATCACAGCGGCACGACCTGGGGAAAGCGCGGGCAAACGCCGATTGTCTCGAGCACCGGTGCTCGCTTTGGCATCAATCTCATCTCCGCTGTGAGTGCCCAGGGACAGTTGCGCTTTATGATCACCAAGGGACGCGTAACGGCCGCGGTGTTCATCGACTTTCTCAAGCGTCTGCTGCTCAACGCCGGTAGCCCGATTTTCGTGATCGCCGACGGGCATTCCACTCATCGTGCCAAAATGGTGGAACGCTTCGTCGCGGCGCAGCAGGGAAGGCTTGCCCTGTTCATCTTGCCACCCTATTCGCCCGAGTTGAACCCTGACGAGTATGTCTGGAACGATCTCAAGAACCACGGTATCGGACGAAAGATCATCACCTCGCTGCCCCAGATGCGACAGGCGGTCCTCTCCCACCTGCACCAACTCCAAAAGCTGCCCGATATCGTCCGTGGCTTCTTCCGTTCACCAACCACGCGGTATGCCGCCGCCTGATGGCAACTATTATGGGAAGGTTAATATCTTCGCCATTCTGCGGCGCCAGGCATTGGGCGCGATCGACAGCCTGCGCCAGCCCCTCGAGTCGGTGGCGGCGACGATCGAACGCCTGAAGTGGTGGCTCGCCCGCGGCAACCCGCTGCACACCGCCGCCTGAAACCGCTGCTCCCGTCGCCGCCTGACCGGCGGTCGCCGACGACGCATTCGTCCACCTGCTCCGGTCCGCGCCGGCGTGTTGGCGCCCGCCCGCATCACGCC
>CAINND010000111.1 GCA_903851035.1 uncultured Acidobacteriota bacterium
AATGGATGGCGCAGTCTTCCAGATGCTCAACCACGGCATCAGCACCGGAGCGCTCTTCCTGCTGCTGGGCCAACTCTACGACCGCCGCCATACCTACGAGATCAACCAGTACGGCGGACTGGCCACGCCCATGCCGCGCTACGCCACGCTCTTCCTCATCATCACCTTGTCGTCCATCGGACTGCCGCTTATGAACGGCTTCGTCGGCGAGTTCCTGGTGCTGAGCGGAGCCTTCCAGGCCAAGGCGATCTACGGCATCCTGGCCGCCAGCGGCGTCATCTGGAGCGCCTTCTACATGCTCTGGCTCTACCAGCGCACGTTCTACGGAGAAGTCACCGTACCGGCAAACGCCACGCTGGCCGATGTGGACGCGCGCGAGCAGACCGTGCTTTGGCCGCTGGCCGTGCTGGCCCTGGTCATGGGCGTCTTCCCGAACCTGTGGCTCAAGCCAATTGATCACAGCGTTGCCGATATCCTCAGCATGCAAAGCGCACGCCCGCAGAGCCTGGCCATGCAGAAGACGGCGCCCAGCGCGGTGGCCACTACTCAAACTGAATTTACGGTGCATAAACAGCAATGATGATCTCGCCGCCATCTTCCGCCGACTACATCCGCGTACTGCCGGAGATCGTGCTCTCCATTTGGGGCATGATCGTCATGTTCGTGGAGCCGTGGCTGCCCGAAGGGCGCAGCCGCAAGGGCCTGGGCGTTTTTGCCGCCTTCGGAGCGCTGGCGGCCATCGCCGCCACCTTCTACCAGGCGCAGCCGCAGTTTGCCGGCTTCGGCTTCTACAACATGATCCGGGTGGACCACTTCAGCGTCTTCTTCCACCTGGTGGTGCTGCTGGTTGCGCTGGCCACCATCCTGATGTCGCTGGACTACCTGCCCTTCCAGAAGATTGACCACGGCGAATACTATGCGCTGATTCTGCTGGGCTCGGTGGGTATGTGCCTGATGTCCTCGGCCGTCGAGCTGGTGCTGATCTTCATCGCCCTTGAAATCTCCTCCATCGCCAGCTACATCCTGGCGGGCTTCCGCAAGCAGGCGGCAGAGAGCGCGGAAAGCTCGCTGAAGTACTTCCTGCTCGGCTCCTTCGCCACCGCCTTCTTCCTCTACGGCGTGGCGCTGCTCTACGGAGCCACCGGCTCAACCAACGTGTTCGATATCGCGCGCGCCCTGGGTGCGACAACACACATCGAGCCGCTGGCCTACGTCGCCGTCGCGCTGATCTTTACCGGCCTGGGCTTCAAGGTGGCCTGCGCTCCCTTCCACGTGTGGACGCCGGATGTTTATGAAGGTGCGCCCTCGCCCGTGGTGGCCTTTATGAGCACTGCGCCCAAGGCCGCCAGCTTCGCCGTCCTCATCCGCCTGGTCATCGACACGGCCTCGCCCAACTGGTTCTGGGTCATCTGGGTAGCCGCGCTGCTTTCGATGAGCGTCGGCAACCTGGGCGCCATCCTGCAGAGCAACGTCAAGCGCATGCTGGCCTACTCCAGCATTGCCCACGCCGGATACCTGATGGTGGCCTTCGCCTCGGCCAGCAACCGCGATCTCGGCATCTCGGCCGCCATGTTCTACTCGGCGGCTTACGCGGCCATGAACGTGGGCGCCTTCGCCGTGGTCAGCCACATGGCGGGCAGCGGAGAACGCTTTACCTCCATCGACGACTACTCCGGCCTGGGCAAGCGCTCGCCGGTGCTGGCCGCCGCCCTCACTTTCTTCCTGCTGTCGCTGATCGGAATCCCGATGACGGGCGGCTTCTTCGCCAAGTTCTACGTCTTCAGCGCGGCTTTGCGCACGCACCTTGTGTGGCTGACCATCCTGGGCGTGCTCAACAGCGGCATGGGCAGCTACTACTACCTGCGGCTCATCGTTCGCATGTACATGTACGAGCCGAGGACCGAATCCCCTGCGCCGCCCATACGCTGGGGTGTGGGACTGGCCATTGCGATCAGCTTGATAGCTACCTTGTGGCTGGGCATCCTGCCCAACACCGTGCTGCACTACACGCAGGGCGCGCAGACGTTTTTGTCGGTGAAGTAAAGTACAAGTTTTCGGACGTTACTGAGGTTTCGAATGTTTCGGAGGTAAAGTAAAAGGCCCTGCTGGTGCAGGGCCTTTTACTTTGCGCAGTCTTTCGCTATTTGTGTGGGAACACCGCCGTTGCTCTTGCTCTTAACCTCTGAAACCTCCGCAGCATTCGACACTTCCGAAACCTCACGCCCAACAGCAAAGCCCCCGCCGCAGCGGGGGCTCGCCAGAAAACTTGAAGCTACTTAACCTTGGCGAAGACCACAACCAGGGTAAACAGCACCAGCGACTCGATGAAGGCCAGACCGAGAATCATGGCCAGCTGGATACCGGCGCGGGCGGCTGGATTGCGGGCCATGCCTTCGCAGGCAGCGGCGGCAACCTTGCCCTGTCCGAGGGCGGCCAGGCCGGCAGCAATCGCCATGGCGAAGCCGGCGCTCAGGGCGACCCAATTGGCGCCACCAGCGGCGGCGGCAGGCTCAGCCTGCGCGAAAACGGGGGTGGCCAGCATGACAATGGCCATCACGGAAAACAGAACGAAAGCTTTCTTGCTCATGTGTGTTGCTCCTTCAGTGATTTCGCCGCCAGTGGGTGGTTGACTTCCTCGTAGTGGGAGGCCCTCACGCTGACAACGTCGTACAAAACTTGGTTAGTGCTCGTGCGCCGTCGCTTCGCCCAGGTACACCATGGTCAGCAGCACGAAGACGAAGGTCTGAATCAAGGCCACGCCGACGTGCAGTCCCATGAAGATGACCGGGATGCCGACGGGCAGCAGCGAGAAGAAGACCAGTGTGACCATGTCTCCGGCGAACATGTTGGCGTAAAGACGGACGGTGAGCGAGAGCATGCGGGCCAGATGGCTGGCGATTTCAATCGGCAGCATCAGCCATGCCAGCCACCACACCGGTCCCATAAAGTGCTTGATATAGCCCAGTCCGTTGGCGCGCAGGCCGTGAAACTGGTAGAAGCACCAGGTGACGACGGCGCAGCCGAGCGGCACCACGGCCGAACCGGTGGGCGTCTCAAAGAAAGGAATCAGGCCGAGCAGGTTGCAGCTGGCTATGAACAGCGCCAGCGTAATCAGGTATGACAGGTAGCGCTTGTTGTCATGCCCGATGATCTCTTCGCTCTGCGCGTCCATCATGCCGTACACGCTCTCGATGAAGTGCTGCAGCGTGCCGGGCTTTTCCACCGACAGGCTGGCGCGCGCCACCAGAAAGAATACGGACAGCAGCACCACCACCAGAATCTCCATGGCAAGAAAGTCAGGAATGGGCGCTTCGGCGTGGGCGGCGTGCAAGCCAAGGGCATGCAGCAGCGCGTTGACGGGCGTGGCAAACAGATGGTTCAGCAGCGCGGTAAAAGGCAGTTGATGCATCGGTGTTGAACAGCCTCGGTCAGGATGATCGCCGGCGGGCGGCGAATAACTCGTACGCGGCTTCGCACATCAGTGCCAGAACAGGCATCGCCAGCCCTGCCAGGAACCCCACCAAGCCTCGCACGGAACAACTAAAGATACCATAGGCGACTATTGCTATCAAGAAGATACGGCCTATGCCGCGAACCACCGCGCCGCGTCCCCGCTCGCGGCTGCCGGCATAGACAATGCGCTCTCCAATGGCGTTTACGCCCTGGGCCAGCCAGCGGAAATTCAGCCACGCCATGACCGTCCCCAGGGCCAATCCGGCGGCCATTTTCCACCCCAGGGGCCATCCCAGCGGCACTAAAGCGCCCAACGTGCAGACCGCCCCGGCAATCAGGATTCCCCGCTCAACGCGGGCCAGCATGGTGTCGTATTGCGCCATCTCCGCCGGGTTGGGCTCGGCAGAGGCCAAATCCGGCGACTCCTGCCAGTCCTCCGGGGCGGGAGAGATGGGCTCTGCTGGCTCGCCCTGCGGCTGCAGGGGCTTTTGCTCGCTCACGGCAGCACCTCGGGGCCCGGCGGAGGCTCATGGGGATGGGTACCCTGCTTGGCGCGCTCCTCATCGGCCACCTCGGCGTCGGTCTCCGCCGTGGCGCTCAGGGCGCGGCGAATCATGCTGACAAAGCCACTGATGGCGCCAAAGATGATGCCGAAGAGGTAGATCCAATGGGTGTGCAGCAGATGGTCGGCCAGCAAGCCCAGCAGGTAGCCGACAAGTACCGCGGCCGGGATCAGGAAGCCGATCTCGGAGTAGCGGGCCACCTGAACCCAGGGGTTGTTATCGCGCTCGCGCCGCTTGTCGTCGCTCATCATTTCCATCCTGGCAGACCGGCCGGGGCAAGTAATGCCTTCTTCGGCCAGTAGCTTGCGCTGCTGCTGTTATACAATTTTCTGGTGTCCTTAGAACAAAACATTTACGACCTCCGCAAGCAGAAGCTCGGCCAGATTGAAGCCCTTGGCCAGCCTGCCTATCCGAACCAGTTCCGCTTCACTCACCAGATTCCGGAGATTCTATCCGCGTACACGGCCAGCACCGGCGAAGAGCTGGAGGCCAACAAGCCACAGGTGGCCATCGCCGGCCGCTTGATGGCCATCCGCCTGATGGGCAAGGCCAGCTTTGCCCACCTGCAGCAGCAGGGCGAAAAGCTCCAGATATACATCAAGAAAGACGCCGTCGGCGAAAAGCAGTGGGAGCTCTACAAGCTGCTCGACATCGGCGATCACATCGGCGTTAAAGGCTATCTCTTCCGCACCCGCACCGGCGAACTCAGCGTGCACGTTGAGGAGATTACCTTCCTCAGCAAGGACCTGCTGCCGCTGCCTGAGAAGTTCCACGGGCTGACCGACGTGGAGCTGCGCTACCGCATGCGCTACGTGGACCTGCTGGATGTCGAAGTGCGCCAGGTCTTCGTCAAGCGCGCCAAGATCGTGCAATCCATCCGGCGCTTCCTGGATGCGCGCAGCTTTGTGGAAGTGGAAACGCCGATGATGCAGCCCATCGCCGGTGGCGCGGCGGCGCGGCCCTTTGTCACGCATCACAACACGCTGGATATCGACCTCTTTCTGCGCATTGCGCCGGAGCTGTATCTCAAGCGGCTGGTCGTCGGCGGCCTCGACCGCGTGTACGAGATCAGTCGCAACTTCCGCAATGAGGGCGTCAGCACCCGCCACAATCCCGAGTTCACCATGCTGGAGTTCTACCAGGCCTACGCGAACTATCACGACCTGATGGACCTGACGGTGGAGATGCTGCAGCAGGTGGCGATGGATGTGAACGGCTCGCTGAAGAGCCAATTTGGCGAGGGCGAGATTGACTGGAGCAACTTCCAGCGGCTCAGTATGCGCGAGGCCATCATCAAGTTCTGGCCCGCCGAGGCTGGTGAGGCGCCCACGATGGAGGCCTTCAAGAGCGACGCCGAAATCGAGCAGCTCGTCCGCCGCTTGCAGAAGACAAAGTTCAGCGTGCCGTACGATCCACGCGAGCCCGCGGGCCGCGCCATTGCCGACATTTTTGAGGCCGTGGCCGAAGCGCACCTCTGGCAGCCGACGATCATCTACGACTTCCCGCTGGCCATTTCGCCGCTGAGCAAGAACAAGGCGAGCGAGCCGGATTTCGTCGAGCGCTTTGAGATCTACGTGGCCGGCATGGAGCTGGGCAACGCCTTCAGCGAGCTGAACGATCCCGAGGAGCAGCGCCGCCGCTTTGAACAGCAGCTCGGCGAGCGCGAGCGCGGCGACGACGAGGCTCACCAGATGGACGAGGATTACATCCGCGCCCTCAGCTACGGCATGCCTCCCACGGGCGGCGAAGGCATCGGCATTGACCGCCTGACGATGATGCTGACCGGCTCGACCTCCATCCGTGACGTGATTCTCTTCCCGCAGTTGCGGCCAGAGAAGCGCGACGAAGAGGCTGCGCCCGAAGGTGAGAGCGCAAAGTAACGCTTTTCACCCGCCCCTGTGCCGTAGTTTTCTGCATGGCGCCCGGGCGGGCTTTTTTGCGTCTGCTTGCTCTAGCTCGCGCGCCGGGAGCATGATGGCTGGTCACGCAAAGTGATTGATTTTCTGGCAAGAACGCATTCCCTCCTGCTAAAATCAATCAAGTGACTTGATACCTCCGGCTCCGGCCTCGTACGCTGGTGGAGATGGCTTAGGCCTTTTCATTGGTATGGCCGCAAGGCATGGATATACTGAAAGTTCTGACTCATGGCTAACGGATCATCCAACGGCTCCAACGGTGTAAGCGGCCGTCCCTGGATCAGGATCGCCACGATTGTGGTGCTGGTCCTGGTGCTCATCGGCATTTATATGCAATTCCGCCACCGCCGCATCCGCGTCACGGTGGTCAAGCCTGCATACCAGACGCTGACCAGTTCCATTAACACCAACGGCAAAGTGGAGCCCGTGAAGGGCTTTGAAGCACACGCCCCGTTGGCCGTCACCGTGCGCCAGGTTCTGGCCCATGAGGGCGACCAGGTAAAGGCCGGGCAGTTGTTGCTTCAGTTGGACGATGCGCATGCCCGCGCCGACGTGGCCACGGCAGAGACCCGTGTAAAGGCCGCGGAAGAACGCGTGGCCGCGCTCCGGGCCGGTGGCACCTCGCAACAGGTGCTGCTGCGCCGCAACGACCAGGAAAAAGCCACAGCGGAATTACAGAGCGCCCAACGCCACCTGGCTGCCCTGAAACGCTTGCAGGTAAATGGCGCGGCAAGCCCAGAAGAGGTATCCGCCGCACAGGACCGCGTGACCCGCGCACAGGCCGACCTGGCGCAGTTGCAGACTCCGGTGCGCTACTCCGATGCCGAGATGGCGCGCGCCCAGGGCGAGTTGAACGACGCCCGCGCCGCCTTGCAGGCCGCTGCGGATGTGCTGCGCCAGTGCGATGTGCGCGCTCCCTTTGCCGGTACCGTGTACTTTTTACCCGCCCGGGCGGGAGCCTTTGTGCAGATTGGCGACCTGCTGTTGCAGGAGGCGGACCTCTCGCAATTGCAGGTGCGCGCCTTTGTGGATGAGCCGGAGATCGGCCGCCTGGCGCTGGGCCAGCAGGTTCGCATCACATGGGAAGCTCTTCCCGGCCGTACATGGCAGGGCACTTTGGCGTCACTTCCCTCCACGGTCATCAACCGCGGCTCGCGTGTGGTGGGCGAGGTGCTGTGCCGGGTGGATAACTCGGCGCGCCTGCTGCTGCCGAACGTCAACGTAAACGCCACCATTATCGCCGTCAGCAAGGATAACGCCCTGTGCGTGCCGCGCGAGGCCGCACGCGAAGACGCCACCCACAGCTATGTATACGTGGTGGTTGGCGACCATTTGCAGCGCCGCGACGTGACCATCGGCATCTCTAACCTGACGCATGTCGAGATTCTCAGCGGCATCAGCGCGAAAGACGTTATCGCCGTGCAGTCGCTAAGCCCTTCGCCGCTGGCCGATGGTGTGACGGTGAAGATCGTCGAGAACCCCTCCTGATGACGATGGCGCGCGCGGCTTCCACTTCGAGCTTGCGGCGAGCGGTGCTGGTGGCCTGCCTGCTGGGCGTGGCCTGCGTGGGAGCCTTCGCGCAGGATGCACAACAGTTGCTGGAGTGGGGACGCGCCGACGATGCGATTCGCCAGCTGACGCCGCTGGCAGGCGGCAATGCGGTGGCCGCCAATCAGCTATGCCGAGCTTATTTTTCCATCGGTCAGTGGGATAACGCCGTGCGCCAGTGCGAACATGCAGTGCAGATGGATGGCCGCAATGCCCGCTTCCAGCTTTGGCTGGGCCGGGCTTATGGCGAAAAGGCTGGAGCGGCATCTGCTTTCTCCGCCTTCTCCATTGCACGTCGCAGCGTAGCTGCCTTTGAGGCCGCACATGCGCTCGACCGTGCGAGCGAGCCGATTGCCCGCGACCTGGCTGAATATTACATTCAGGCACCGGGCATCGCAGGCGGCGGCATGGGCAAGGCCATGGCACTGGCCAAAGAGATGGCCGCGCAGCATCCTGTCACCGCGGCATGGATCCGCGCACGCGCCGCCGGCAAGCAGGGTGACCAGGCAACGGCCGACCGTGAGTACACGGAGAGCATCCGACTGAGCGGCAACTCAGCTGAGATGCACCTGGAGTACTGCCGCTACCTGAAGGGCCAGAAGCAGTGGGAACTCTTCGATCAACATATTGCGGAAGCTCTACGCTCGCCGCGATTGCGTCCGCAGGATCGTTACGATGCAGCGGATTTACTGTTTCGCTCGGGGCGCAATCTGACATTGGCTGCCGGACAGATGCGGGCTTACATCCAGAGCGGACATCCGGACGAGGAGTCACCGCTCTTTCGGGCGCATTACATTTTAGGCGGAATTCTAAATAGCATGGGGGATATGGACGGCGCCGCGGCGGAGTATCGCGATGCGTTGGCCCTTGCCTCTGGATTCCGCCCCGCACGTGAGTCTCTGGAGAAGCTGCACCGCTCCTAATGGCGGTTGCTGAGATTTTGATGATGATAAAGAAAGACAATTCGCAAAGCCTGAAGTGGATGATGCGGCACACAACTATTCTCCTGCTGGGTGCCATGCTCGCGCTGGGCGGCAGCGCCGTGGCACAGCCCGTGGAGTTCCGCGCAGCCGTGGAGCTGGCGTTGCAGCATAGCGGCACGATATTGGCCGCCGGCGCCGACCGCGACAAGGCCTCCGCGCGCTATCACGAGGCTCGCGATGCCTATTACCCCACGATCACCTTCGGTTCTGGATTGGGCTACAGCATCGGCATGCCGGTGGCCATAGCCGGGCAGGCGCCATCGCTGTTCAACATCACGCATACTCAGACGCTCTTCAATCTTTCCATCCGTGACTCAATCAAGGCCGCACACAGCGACTCGCTGGCCGCCAACCTGGATTACGCTGATAAAGCCAACCAGGTACTGCTGGATACGGCCCTGCTCTATATTGAATTGGACAACACCACGCAACGTCTGGCTGCGGCCATCGATCAGAAACAGGCAGCCGAGCACGCACTCTACATCGCTCAGCAGCGCGAGAAGGAAGGCGTTGGCAGTCATCTCGATTCCAAGCGCGCCGAATTGGAGGCTGCCCGCGTGGAGGCACGCCTTGCCGAGCTGACCACCGCCCGCGACGTGGCTCGTGAGAAACTGGCGCGCGTGATCGGCCGCCCTTCAGACACTCTGGAGACGGTCAGTGGCTCGATTCCTGAGGCTCCGGCCCTGCCGGCGCCGGATGACCTGGCAAGCGTGGCGCTGACCACTTCCAACAGCGTGAAGATGGCCGATGAACATGTATTGGCCGCCAGACTGCACGCCCGCGCCGAACATCGCATGAAACTGCCCTCGGTGGACTTTGCCGGGCAGTTCGCCGAATTCACGCAATTCAACAACTACGCGCAGTATTACAAGGAATACTCGCCACACAATTACAGCTTTGGATTGAACATCCGCATCCCGGTTCTGAATCTTAGCCAGAATGCCCGTGCTGCCGCCGCCGATGCCGAGGTGCTGCGCGCCCAAGCCGATGCGCGGCTGCTGCGCGACCAGGTGGCCGCCGATGCCGTGCGCGCCCAGCATATAGTCAGCCAGTTACAATCGGCCGCCAAGGTGGCGCGGCTGGAATACGAAGTGGCGCAGGCGGAAATTGATGGCGTGGAGCTACAGGTGCAGAACGGCCAGGCCAACGCCCACGATCAGGAGATGGCGCGTGCCTCCGTCGCCGCCCATCGTGTCACGCTGCTGCAAACGCAGTTCGAGTTCCTGCGTGCCCAGTTGCAGTTGCTTCGCCAGATCGGCGACCTGCGCTCCTGGGCGCTGGGCAAGTAACTCCCCTGATTTCCAATAAATGATTTGAAAGGAGGCGACGATGACACTGCGAAAATATCTTGTACTGTTGTCGGTCGTCGTCTTCGTCGCCACGGGAGACACATTTCTGGCGCGCGGAATGAA
>CAINND010000112.1 GCA_903851035.1 uncultured Acidobacteriota bacterium
CCGCCCGAGCCACATGCCCGAACGCGATCAACCCCAGAGTCAGCCCCATCAGCCGGGGGATTTGCAGCAGCGCCGGCCGCCCCTCGCGCCAGCGGCCTTCGCGCACCATGCGGTCTGGGGAGCTATCATGGAAGGCGATGAGAGTTACGCGGGCAGCCGCAGCTACACGCGCTTCAAAAACTCCGTGCAGTCCATCTTCGGATACAAGCATGTCATCCCCACCCATCAGGGCCGCGCCGCCGAGCGCATTCTCTTCAGCACCATGTTGAAAAAGGGCGACGTCGTTCCCAACAACACGCACTTTGACACCACCCGCGCCAACGTGGAAGCCACCGGCGCCGAAGCTCTCGACCTTGTCATCGCGGAAGGCAAGCAGCCCGGCCTCATCCACCCTTTCAAGGGCAATATGGATGTCGCAGCGCTCGAAGCGACCATCGCCCGCGTCGGCCGTGAACATATCCCGCTCGTCATGCTCACCATCACCAACAACAGCGGCGGAGGCCAGCCTGTCTCACTGGAAAACGCCCGCCAGGTCAGCCACGTCTGCCGCAAGCATGGCATCCCGCTCTACTTTGACGCCTGCCGCTTTGCGGAAAACTCCTGGTTCATCAAGCTCCGCGAGCCCGGCTGCGAGAACAAAACGCCCAAGCAGATTGCGCAGGAGATGTTCGCCCTCGGCGACGGCTGCACCATGAGCGCCAAAAAGGATGGCATGGCCAACATCGGCGGCTTCCTCTGCACCAACGACGACCACCTCGCCCAGCAGGAGCGCGACCTGCTCATCCTCACCGAGGGCTACCCCACCTACGGAGGCCTCGCCGGGCGCGACCTGGAAGCCATCGCCGTCGGCCTGCAGGAGGCCTGTGACGAGGACTACCTGCGCTATCGCATAGCCAGCACGGCCTACCTCGGCAATCATCTTTCACAGCAGGGCATCCCCATCGTCATGCCTCCCGGCGGACACGCCATCTACCTGGACGCGCGCGCCTTCTGCCCGCACATCCCGCTCGATCAGTTCCCCGGCGTCGCGCTTGCGGCGGAGATGTATCTTGAAGGCGGCATCCGCTCGGTGGAGATCGGTGGCCTCATGTTCGGCAAGGCCGCCAAAATGGACCTCGTGCGCCTGGCCATCCCGCGACGCACCTACACCCAGAGCCACATTGATTACGTCATCGAAGTGCTCACCGAGGTCTGGCAGAAGCGCGAAAAAATCCGCGGCCTGCGCCTCACCTACGAGCCACCCTTCCTCCGCCACTTCACCGCCCAGTTGGAGCAGGTATAGTTTTTTTAAGGTTTTGAAGCAGAAAGGTTTTTATAGTGCAATAAGGTTTTCGGGTGCCCCATCCTTCCGCCATCTTTTGGCGGAGGGTGGGGTAGTTGACTTTGATCTTGTATTTGTCTTGAAGTGTCATCCTGAGCGAAGCGAAGGACCCACGCGCGACTCAAACATTTAGCTCAGAATCAAGGTCACTTGGTCTCAAGCGATGCAGGGCCCCGGCTTATCGTCTAGTATTCGGCACAATGCTGAGGTATCCATTAGATTTGAATTTATCTCTTTACCCCGTAGTGTTGTTCGAAGAGTTCTCTTACACCACTGATGCTGAGGATCATCGCAACAGAAATATCTTGAAGCTTGGACATCCTGGGAGCTTCATCGACCACAATCTCAAAAGTAAATTGAGCATTCATGAGAACCTTTGTACCTGGAACGTAGTGTCTGATCTTAAATCGTGCGATTTCGCTGTTGTGTTCGAGAAGAAATTCTCCTGATTGGAAATCACAGGATTCGATGCCACTTCCATGGGGAGATATGAAACTGAGGTTTCCATTACTGATTGCGGTGCCCACAAGATGCAGTTTTCGATGACGGTCAATCCTTGCCCAATCGTTCAGAATGCCGAGAGTCAGCCCTAAATCCCATTCTATTTCTTCCGATCTGCCGATTGATCCTGAATAAGGTTGTACAGATTCGAGCAGACGCCGCAAATTGTCAGGTAGTTTCTTCATGCGTCGTACTAAATTGTTAAATTTTGCGGGGGTGGCACAAATGGGGAAATTCCATTGCTCATCGTTGGGGGGAGGGCACTGATTGAATTCCAAAACAGCAGCGTCGTAAACACAGGAATCTAGTGCTGACCGGAGTTGGTAAAGCATCTCGCCAAGTTGGAGAGACGCTGGCAAGAGCCAATCACGTTTTATTGTGCGGATGAAAAACTTCCCATTGCCATTTTCGTCAACCTCCGTTTCCGAAGAATAAATATCGTCTGACTTGAGATCGTTCCATATTTTTATGAGAGCTTGGCGGTGGAGTTCCGCCCGTTCGACCCGCTCCCAACATGTATCAAATGGTAGTGTCATAATCGAGCACTATAGCCGGGGTTCATTTTCTCATTAGCCACGCGAATCTTTCCGTTCGGTTTTCTGGAGTAGGCGCGTGCCATCCGAAAACCTCACGATAGAAATACCCCTGCGGGTGCCCCATCCTAACCTTCTGTTGGTTAGGGTGGGGTAGTTGACTTTCACTATGGAACGTACAGAACGCTTTCGTTAATAGGCGCTGATAGGTTAGCAGTAACTTACCTTGCCCTTGCCAGCACCACCGTCATGTCGTCCGGCTGCTCTTCGCCGCCAATCCAGTCAATCACGGCGTTCAATATGGCCTCGCTGATGCGTGGCAGCGGCAGATGCCGGTTCTCCTCCACGATCTGCACCAGGCGATCCTCGCCAAACTCTCCGTAGTCGTTCTCCGGCTCGGTGATGCCGTCGCTGAAGGCCACCACGATGTCTCCCTCGGCCAGCTCCAACGCGCCCTCCGGATACACCATGTCGCCGAACAAGCCCACCACGGTTCCACCCGCCTCCAGCCGCTCAACGGCGCCCGTGGCGCGCAGCACAATCGGCGGCAGGTGCCCGGCGTTGCTGTAGGTCAGCCGCCGCGTGCGCTGGTCGTAAAAGCCCAGGAACATCGTCGCGTACTTCTGCTCCGGAGTGCTGCGGTAGAGCTGCTGGTTCAGCATGGCCAGCACCGTGCCCGGCGCGGGATCGCCCACGGCATCACCGGCGGCATTGCTAGCAGCCACGCCCACGGCGGAGCCCGCACGCGCGCCCACCGGAAGCTTCTCCGCCAGCGTGTGCGCACGCACAAAGGCGTGCACCGTGGCCATCATCAGGGCCGCCGAAATGCCCTTGCCGCTGATGTCGCCCACGGCCAGCCCAACGGTGCTGCTGCCCACGGGCACGAAGTCGTAGTAGTCGCCACTCACCGTGCGCGCCGGGCGGCAGATGCCATGCAGTTCCAGGCCGTCCAGGTCGGCGGAGTCGCGCGGGAAGAGCAGGTCCTGCACCTCCTTGGCGATCTGCAACTCGCTCTCGATGCGCTGCTTCTCCTTCTGCTCGGCGATCAGCTTCTCCAGCGATCCGGTCATGGAGTTGAAGCTGCGCTCCAAGGCGGCCATCTGGTCGTGCGAGTGCACCGCGATGCGGTGCGTCAGGTCGCCGCGGTTAACGTGCTCTGTTGCCTTGTAGAGCTTGTCCACCGAAAGGGTCATGGTGCGCGTCAGCCGCATGCCAATGACGAAGGCCGCCACCTCGATGAGGGCGAAGACGAAGGCCAGCGCGGCCAGGCCAATATAGATGGCGCTGGTCCATTCGCCCAGGGTGCGGAACAGGCGGCTGTACAGCAGGCTGGGACGGGTGCGCACGATCATCAGCAGGTGCCGTGCCGAGCCCGTCTGCCAGTGCAGCACGTTCTGCACCGGGGTAAAGCTGGTCAGCTCCATGTCCATGCGCCAGGCCGGCGGAGGCAGCTTGCCGCAGCTCACCTTGGGCGAGCTGCTTATGTCGATGTCGGTATCGCCAATGCTGAGGTTGGCCGCTTTGTGCTGGGCCGCGCTGTCTCCGCTGCGCTCGCTGTACACCTCAATGCGGCCCATGCTGGCCTCAATGGCCTCCAGGTGCGGCTTGTCCAGCGGAATGCTGCTGACGATGACGATCCTGTCATCCTCGCCCGGACCGTAGTGCGACTGGTTGACGGCCCGCAGGTAGAGCTCACCTTCGTCCAAAACGATGGCGCTCTCCGGCGCTGCCGACGGAGGGCTGGCGGGCAAGGCATGCGGCGCGTCGCCCATCAGCAGGGTGGGCCGCCCATGCACATAGGCCGTCACCTGGCGCCCGGGAAAGGCCTCGTTGTTCAGGCCGAGCTGGGTGTTCTCCAGCTTGCCGCCGTGGCGCAACAGGTGAGCGTACTGGTGGGTGATGCTGCGGTTGGCGCTCTCCAGCCGTTGCAGTTCGTTGCGCAGGTCGGTGGTTACAACAAAGGTGGAGAACTGCCAGGCCAAGAGCAAGCCGACCACAACCATCATGATCAGCAGCAGCGCCACCGGGATGACGCCGATGAAGACGTAGGTGACGATCAGCCGGTTGCGCAACTGCCACATGAAGCGGCGAGAGAAGGCCCGATAGCCCACACCCAGCAACGCGCCGAGGAAGGCGATCCACGCCAGGTAGTAGAAGAAGGGAAATGCCCGTCCGCCGGGCCAGGTCCACAGTGCTATCGCTACGGCCAGCACCAGCGCCAGGCGCCCCAGCCGGGTGCGCGGCATATGCGGCCGCCATGGCGTAGAGGAAGCTTCGGAATGGGGCCGTATGGGAGGCATCGTTGGCGGTTGCCCGATTATAGCCGGAATCTATTGGCTGTTCAGCGCCACGCTTCATTTACAATCCAGCCAATGGCCCCGGTGCCAGGTTGCGCCATCTGTTGAACGGCGACGGCGGCCGGGGAATGGGATTCCCATGAAGAGATTGCCAATCCAACCCGCGCTGATGGCGGTTCTGCTGGGCCTTGTGCTGTGCGCGCACGGACAAGCCGCGCCGGCCACGCCGCAATCGCCGGAGGCGGCCAAGCCTCGCATTCAGGTGAGCTTCCTCAACAGTTGTCACCCGGCGTTTGCCGACTCCGAGGAGATTCACCGCGCGCTGGCCCGCATGAAGGAGCACGCAGCCTTCACCCCGGACTTTGAGATCACCCGCGGCGTCACCACCCTGAGCGAGGAGCAGTTGCGCGCCGCCGGAGCCAATGTTGGCAGCGCCACACGCTCGCCCTGGGTGCGTATTCGCCGCAATTTTGCGGAAAAATCCGCCATCGCCAGCGTGCAGTACACCTTCAGCGTGGAGGGCAATTCGGCGGGGGAAACACTTTCACTGGCGCCGCGAGACACGCATGACGTGCTCGAGGTGCTGATCTCCAGCACCGTTACCGGCACGCCCGCGCAGGCCGTGGCGGCCGATACGCCGCCGGAGCGCATTCGCGTGGAGCGTTATGGCCGCGGCTCGCTGGTGTTGCAGCGCTGCGGAGAGGATCAGACGGTGTACGAACCGGTGTTTGAGGAGGCGCGGCAGATTTTTGTCCGCTACCGCACGGCGCTGGGCATCAAGACGCTGGTTCCGGCCGAGTTGGCACGCCTTCCACGGCCGAAAGAATCCAAATCGCCTGCGGGGAATCTTAATAAGTAAGAGAATTTGTGGACCAGACTGAAGCACTTGAAGAGAGGAACATGGCAGAAGAGATTCGCGACGTAGTCATCATGGGCTCGGGCTGTTCCGGGCTGACGGCGGCCATCTACACGGGCCGCGCCAACCTTAAACCGCTGGTGCTGGAGGGACACGAGCCCGGCGGTCAGCTCAGCATGACCACCCTGGTGGAGAACTTTCCCGGATGGCCCGAGGGCATACACGGCCCCGAGCTGATTGAGAACATGCGCAAGCAGGCCGAGCGCTTCGGAGCAGAGTTCCGCATTGGCCACGTCAGCAAGGCCGACCTTGCCCAGCGGCCCTTCACGCTCACCGTTGGCCAGGAGACGATCAAGACCCGCGCGCTGATTATCGCCAGCGGCGCCAGCGCCCGTTGGCTGGGGCTGCCCAGCGAGAAAGCTCTCATCGGCCATGGCGTCAGCAGTTGCGCCACCTGCGACGGCTTCTTCTTCAGCGGCAAGGAGATTGCCGTCATCGGCGGCGGCGACTCGGCGATGGAAGAGGCTTTGTTCCTGACGCGCTTCGCCAGCCGGGTCACGTTGATTCATCGCCGCGAAAGCTTCCGTGCCAGCAAGATCATGCTGGAGCGCGCCCGCACCCACGGCAAGATTCACTTCCTGACCAACACCGTGGTGGAGGAAGTGCTCGACGTGGCGGCCAAGGAGGTCACCGGCCTCAAGCTGCGCAACCTGGTCACCGGACGGCAGTGGACGCTGCCGGTCAGTGCCATGTTCCTGGGCATTGGCCACGAGCCCAACGCCACCGCCTTTGCCGGCACGCTGGAGACCGATGACGACGGCTACCTGAAGGTGCGCGACTGGGTGCACACAGGCGTTGCCGGCGTGTACGCCTGCGGAGACGTGGCCGATCGCCGCTATCGCCAGGCCATCACCGCCAGCGGCACCGGCTGCATGGCCGCCATTGAGGTGGAAAAGTTCCTGGAAGAAAACGGACGCTAAGCCGCTTCTGTTTTTAACCGGTGCACTTTCACCGGAGTTCCAATACAAGCTCCGCGCAGGACCGCAAGGTTTTGCCCGGGGCTTGTTTTTTGTTTGCGGTCCTGTGCATCCGCGCGCTCACCAGAGGATGCGCGGCCGGCGTGTCCTTTTCGCCCGGCCTCGCTTTGTGATACAACCAAAAGTCATCGTTTCACGCGCTGCCACAGTGGCCGCCGGAACGGTTCGCATCCGCCTGCCGCGATGACCGTACGACATTCATAGAGCTCCCAGGGTCCGGCCTCGGGGCAGGGATAGCAGCCATGCTTCGCGCCTTTTTTATCGCCCTCTCGGAAAGCAAAAGCATCCGGGCCATCGCAGAAAAATCCTCCATCGGACAGAAGGTCAGCAAGCGCTTTGTCGCCGGCATGACCGTGGAAGACCTCATCACGGCCACCGAGGCCATGAACCGCGTCGGCGTCCACGTGACGGTGGATAACCTCGGCGAAAACGTCACCAACCGCGAGGAGGCGCTCGAAAGCAAGGCGCTCTACCACCAGCTCTTCGATGAGATTGAGCGCCGCAAGCTGGACGCCAACGTCAGCGTCAAGCTGACCCACATGGGTCTGGATGTGGACGAAAAGCTGGCGCGCGACAACGTCAGCGAGCTGCTCGATCACGCCATCCGCATCAACAGCTTCATTCGCGTGGACATGGAGGGCTCGCCCTACACGCAGAAGACACTGGACTTCGTGCGCGAGCAGCACGCCCGGCCGGGCGCCGCCGGGCACATCGGCACCGTGTTGCAAACCTACCTGTTCCGCACCGAGGAGGACGCGCGCGTTCTCTGCTCGGAGGGCATCCGCATCCGCCTCTGCAAGGGCGCCTACAAGGAGCCGGCTTCCATCGCCTTCCCATCCAAGAGCGACGTGGACGCCAACTACATCAAGGTGGCTAAGATGCTGCTCAAGAGCGGCGTCTTCCACGGCCTGGCTACGCACGACGAGAAGATCATCAACACGATCAAGGCCTGGGCGCTGGCCGAGGGCGTTTCAAAGTCGGCTTTCGAGTTTCAGATGCTGCATGGTGTGCGTCGCGATCTGCAGGAGGGCCTGGCGCGCGAGGGCTGGGGCGTGCGCTGCTACATCCCCTTCGGCACCGAATGGTATCCGTACTTCATGCGTCGCCTGGCGGAGCGGCCGGCGAACGTCATCTTCCTGGCGAAGAATTACTTCCGGGGATAGGTTTGTTAAAGGTTTTCAAGCAAGAATTTGTTTTTTGAATTTTCGACGGCAACAAGAAAGCGCGCTCATCGGCGCGCTTTTTTCATCTTACAAAAAAGAAGAAGCCTACGGCATTCCGCCGCCCACCTGGATTAGCCCGCGCATGATCTGAATCTCGTAGGGAGTAAAATGCGTGCGCGCCTCGGGCGAATTCAGCCACGCCTCTCGCGTTGCCGGAGGCATTGGGCGCATGCGGCGCAGCCCCTGGCGCACGGCGGCCTGCCGCGTGGGCGGCAAGGCGCGGAATTGGCTGAAGAGTTGGACGGTCTGCTGCTGCTGCCCCTGGTTCATGCGATCCATCATCTCCATGCGGGCCAGCACGCGCTGGCGCTGCGACGGAGGCAGGGCGTTGAAGGCGCGCAAACGGGTGCGAAGCTGATCCTGCTGCCGGGGCGGCAGGCTGCGGAAGTGCGGATCCTGTTCGAGCGCGCGCTCCTGCTCACGCGGAGGGAGCTGCATGGTGTGGCGCAGCCAGTCACCGTTGTGCGCGGCCTCGGCGCGCTGCTGCGCCGCGTTGTTTTCCGCTGCGCGTCGGGCGTTCACATCGCGGTCGTTGGAGCGCGGAACATACAGCGGCGGCGGACCGCTGCGCGGTGCCGTACCCTGCGAGTATGTGCCCGTCTGCGCCCACGCAGGGGCCGCCAGCATCAGGCTGAGTAGCAGGGTCGAAATGTACTGCGTCCGCGTCATCGTCTCATCCACCGCAAAGTTGGCATGGTGCTAGTTGTTGCTGTTGGCATCTTCGTCGCCGTACAGCGCGTCGAGGGCGTCAAAGTTCTGCAGCACGTCGTTGTTCTTCTCCAGATACTGCAAGTCTGCCACGGCCGTGCCCGTGGGCGCGGGAATGACGTTGGCAATCGGTCCCGGAGCATCCGGCACCTGAATGACCCGGCTCAACTGATAGGTGCCTACGCCCACCACCAGGCACAGCGCGGCGGCCAAACTCAGCGCAGGACGCCGCAGCCAGCTCCACATACTGACCGGAACCCTCTGCTTCTCCTCACGCAGGCGCGCCTGCATACGGGTGTCCCAGTAGGGCGAAGGCTCGGGGGCCTGCCACTCATCGAGCAGGCTCATTGTCGCCTTCAGTGCCCGCAGCGTGCCGGCGCACTCCGGGCAACTGGCCAGGTGAGCTTCCACGTCGGGCGGCACCGGGCCAAGGCCCAGGGCAACGTCCGGCAGTTGTTCGCAAATCGTTTTACAGTTCATAGCAACCTCTAAACAAAATCCTTCAAACTCTCGCGCAGCGTCTCATAGGCGCGGAAGAGCAAACTCTTGGTGGCCGATTCGCTCAGGTGCAACACCTCGGCGATCTGCCGGTAATCCATCTCCTGGTACTTGTGCATCATCACGGCCAGCCGTTGACGCTCCGGCAGGGCCTGCACTTTTGCCCGAATGGCCTTCAGCCGTTCTTCGCGGAGCAACTCCTGCTCCACGTTCATGCGGTTGTCGGCCACGTCCATTGCCAGGCCGGTCTCTTCGTCCGTGGCGTCCAGGCTGGCCTGCACCTCAGGACGCTCGTTCTTGTGGTCGCGGGCGTGGTTCACCGCCAGGTTGGTGGCGATGCGGTAGAGCCAGGTGGTGAACTTGGCGTCTGCCGAATAGCCTTCGCGCGAGCGATACACCCTCAGGAAAACCTCCTGCGCCAGATCCTCGGCCATCGCGGAGTTGTGCACCATGCGGTACATGAAGCTGATCATGGCGCGGCGGTAACGTTCGACCAGATAGTTGAAAGCGTCGTCGTCGCCCGAGCGCACCCGCAGCATGACCTGAGCATCGTCCATCTCGCGCAGGTTGGCCGTGGCGGCAAAATGCAATGCCGCGCTGCCCGCACTGCTGCCCTGGCCGGAGAACGCCCCGTCAATGGCTACACTGCCCATGTCGGAAGGAACCCCCTCGGCGTCTGAAAGTTGCGGGCTTTCCGCGCTTTCTTCGCCGGGGAATTCAGGCTCCGGATTGTCCGTATTGCCGCGCCGCAGGGTCATGGAAGGTCTATGGGTATCCGATGGCCCATTATGCCTGACGACCGGCCGGGATTCGAAGCGAAAACTGA
>CAINND010000113.1 GCA_903851035.1 uncultured Acidobacteriota bacterium
CAGGATACTGGCAGAGCCCTTCGCCCAAGTGCGCCAGCTCAGCGGCATCCACCGCCGTCGGCACCTCCAGTTCAGGCGTCCACTTGCGGCCCAGGTAGCCGTCCCAGTAGCTGGGCAGCTTGTAAAGGCTGGGCTTCTTCGTCATGGTCTTGGCGTCGGCCTTGGCCTGTTGATAGCGGGCGCGCGCCTCAGTCACATCGGCGCTCACGTCCACGCCCAGGCGCTGGGCGTAGATCTGGTAGAGCGGCGGATGGTTCTTGATCTTGGCGTAGACGATGGGCTGGGTGATGGTCGGATCGTCCACCTCGGAGTGGCCGTGGCGGCGGTAGCCGATCAGGTCAATCACCACATCGGAGCCGAAGTGGTAGCGATACTCCAGGGCCATGCGCCCAATGCGCACCACGGCCTCCGGATCCTCGGCGTTGACGTGGAAGATGGGCACCGGCAGGCGGCGCGCCAAATCGCTGGCGTAACGGCCACTACAGTAATCCGAAGGATTGGTGGTGAAGCCCACCAGGTTATTGACGATGATGTTGATGGTGCCGCCAACGTTGTAGGCAGGCACGTAACTCATGTTCAAGGTCTCAGCCCAAATGCCCTGTCCGGCAAAGGCGGAATCGCCGTGCATCAGGATGGGCAGGGTCTGGCGTTGGCCATCCGCACCGCGGCGGGTCTGCTTGGCGCGCACGCGGCCCAGGGCCACGGGGTCGACGGCCTCCAGATGGCTGGGGTTGCTGACCAGGTGGATGCGCATCTTCTGGCCGCTGAAATCGCGGATGTTGGTGGCGCCCTGGTGATACTTCACGTCGCCGCCGCCGAGGATAGAGCGCGGGTCCACGTCCTCAAAGCCGGCGTAGATATCGGTGGCCGAGCGGCACACGGTGTTGCGCACGGCGGCCAGTCGTCCGCGATGGCTCATGGCCATCACGCACTCCTCGCAGCCGTGGCGGGCAGCCCCGGTCAATATCTCCTCCATCAGCGGAATGAGAGCCGTGTTGCCTTCCAGCGAGAAGCGCTTGGTGCCGATGTAGAGCGTCTGCAGCATCTGCTCGAAGATGTCGGCTTCAAGCAATTGGCTGAGAATGGCCCGCGTATCCACCGCCTCGGGCGCGCCTTCCATGCGGTCAATAATCCACTGGCGGCGCTCGGCGTCGGGAATGTGCATGAACTCGACGCCCACCGTGCCGCAGTAGACGCGTCGGGCAGCGTCGGCCGTATCGCCTTCAATCTGCAAGTCGGGGTAGGCCAGCGGCAAAAAGTGTCCGAGCGGGTCTAGGTCTGCTTGCAGGTAGCCCCAGCGGCGAAACTGCTCCCAAATGCGCTCGCTGGATTGCGCAGAAGGAGTTGCTTCCGATGCGATGATTTCGGCTTGTGACACGGTGCTCCTGGCCCGGAGAAAGCTCCGGTCTTTCCCAATAAGAATACCTGCTCGAACCGCACATGGTAAAAAGGGGTGCGAGTCAAGGTAACCACTCAAAACTACTGACTTTATTCGATTCGCCCCGATGGGCGCGGGATGTGAAATTTTCCTGTCAGGCGAAAATACTCGACTCGGCGAAAAATCAGGCCTCCATGGCGCCGGTGTAAACCGCCATGCCCACCACGCAATCCACCCCCAGGGCGTCGAGTTGATCCACCTCCGCCCTGGAGCGTATCCCCCCGGCCACGATGAGCTTACGCGCGGTGGCGGCCTTCAGTCCGGGGATGACCTCCATGGGGAATCCCTGCATGGTGCCCTCGGTATCAATGTGGGTGTACAAGTAGCCGGAGCAGTAATCGCCGGTCTGGCGCATCATCTCCTCTGGCGTCAGTGAGGTGCCTTCTTTCCAGCCCTTGATGGACACCTTGCCGCCGCGTGAGTCCACGGCGAAGATGAGCCGCGCCGGCGCGGCATAGTGCGCCAGGGCCGCCGCCATCTCCAGGTCCACGCCGCCAGCCTTGAGCAGAGCCG
>CAINND010000114.1 GCA_903851035.1 uncultured Acidobacteriota bacterium
AGGCCTTGGTGCGCAGCAGCAGCTCGTTTTCCTTCTCCAGTTCGGGAGTTTTCTTCTTGACCAGGTCCTTCTTCATGCGCTCCAGGCGGGCTTCCACCTGCGACAGGTCGCTGACCATCAGGTCGAACTCAACGTTGGCGATGTCGCGCAGCGGGTCGAGCGAGCCTCCGGCGTGCGCAATGGAATCGTCCTCAAAGACGCGCACCACGTGCACCAGGGCGTCCACGCCGCGCAGGCTGGAAAGATACGCCGTCTCCTTCAGCGCCTCCTGCCCAATGGCGCCCATGTCTGCGTACTCCACCTGGGCGTGGATGAGCTTGCGGGGATTGCATTGCGCCGCCAGCCGGTCCAACCGGTCGTCGGGCACGGTGGCAATACCGATGTGCGCCTCGCGCGGATTCGAGCTGCGGTTACTTACATCCGCCTTGGTCAGAATCTTGAACAGCGATGTTTTGCCCACCTGCGGCAGGCCGATGATTCCAGTCTTCATAAGCTTTGTACGTGATTCTTTCTACGCTTGGCGCGCGGCAAAATCGCCGCAGGTCGCGCGGCTGCAGCCTCTCACATAAGGCCGGTCTTTACCATTCTAAATGAAAACGCCTCCGGCGCTCCGGAGGCGTAAATCACACCGGTTCCCCTACTCGCTCTTGGCGTCGGCCTTCACCACCATGAACAGCAGCACCAGTCCCAGCACAAACACGCTCTCCTCCTGCGCCGTCGAATACTTGTGCAGGCGGTTGAACTCCACGCGGCGCGGATCGTCCTTCGCCACCTGGTCAATCACGCCCATCTCGGCCTTCAGGCTGTTCATGCGGCGCTCCACGCCGTACTGCGTCCACAGGGTCATGGCCAGCATCAGCGCCAGCAGCACGTCTCGCACGGCAAAGGGCGAGCCCTTGCCCTGCTTGAGCGAGAGAATCGCCGTCGCCAACAGGAAGAGCAGTCCACAGACGATCCCCAGCCAGTGCAGCCCGGCCAGCGAGCCGCTGACGATCATTCCCGCCTCATTCCGCGTGGGCAGCACGCCAAAGGCGGTGGGAGCCACCACGGCGCCGAAGAAAAGAATCGAGCCCAGCCACAGGCCGAGCGAGAGCGTACGCACAAAGCGCAAAAATGACACGGAAAACCTCCACGGGAATTGTCTCAGGAAATGAGATCGTTTCCGAAAACGCGATGCAGCAATTATACGGATACAGAACCTGCAACCGTCTCCGCCTACACCGGCACCGGCACGCTCTCCAGTACCTCGCGCAGAATCTCCTCGCACTGCTCGGCGCGCTTCAGCGTGGAGGTGTAACGCGCGCTGACCACCACGCGATGCGCAAACGTGGGCACTACCAGCCGCTTGAAGTCATCGGGAATGCAGTAGTCGCGGCCTTCCAGCAACGCCTGCGCCTGCGCCGCGTGATACAGCATCAGCGAGCCGCGCGGCGAAACTCCCAGCGAAAGCTGCTCGTGCTGCCGGGTTCGCTCGACGATGGCCAGCGAGTAGTCAATCAGCGCATCCTCCACGCGAACCTTGTCCACCTCGTTCTGCAAGGCCAGCACGTCTTCAGCAGTCAGCACAGGCCGCAGTTCTTCAATGCGAGCCGCGCCTGCCCGCCCGCGCAGAATCTCACGCTCGCTGGCCGCCTCCGGATAACCCATACGCGCGCGGATCAGAAAGCGGTCCAGTTGCGACTCCGGCAGCGGGTAGGTGCCGTGGTGCTCCACCGGGTTCTGCGTGGCTATGACCAGGAATGGGTTCGGCAGGGGGTGCGAGTGGCCGTCCACCGTCACCTGGCGCTCGTTCATCGCCTCCAGCAGCGCGGATTGCGTTTTGGGCGTGGTGCGGTTGATCTCATCGGCCAGCAGGATGTTGGTGAAGACCGGCCCGCGCTTGAATTCAAAGCGCTCCTCGGCCGTGGAGTACATGCTGATGCCGAGCACGTCGCTGGGCAGCATGTCACTGGTGAACTGCACGCGGCGGAAGTCACAGTCGATGGCGCGTGCCAGGGCCTGCGCCAATGTGGTTTTGCCCACGCCCGGCACGCCCTCAATCAGCAGATGCCCGCGCGCCAGAACGGCCACCAGGGCCAGCCGTACAACCTCATCCTTGCCACGAATGATCGTGCGCAAAGCGCGTTCCAGTTCCGCGGCGCGTTCGATGATGGAGCCCGTTTCCTGCGACATGATTTGGATTGTATCCGCAGAACCCGGCGAGGCCAAAACCGAAAGGCCTCACCGTCCATTCCCACAAGCCGGAATCAGTATCCGCCCGCCTGCATCCCCATCAGCCGGGCAATGCGCTCCGCCGTGGGCGGATGCGTGGAGAAGAGGCTGCCAAAGCTGATGCCGCCAATCAGCGGCTGGATGATGTACATATGCGCCTGCGAGGGCGAAACCTGCATGGGCACCCGCTGCGACCAGGTTTCAATCTTGCGCAGCGCGCTGGCCAGCGCCGCCGGATTACCCGTAAAGTGAGCGCCCGTGGCGTCCGCCTGGTACTCGCGGGAGCGCGAGACCGCCATCTGGATGAGCAGTGCGGCGATGGGCGCCAGAATCATCATGGCAATGGCCGCCAGGGGTCCGCCATCGCGGTCGCGGTCGCGGCCTCCGCCGCCGAACATAGCCGCGTAACCCGCCATGCGTGCCAGGATGGTGACTGCCCCGGCAAAGGTGGCGGCAATCGAGCTGATCAGGATGTCGCGGTTGCGCACGTGGCCCAGCTCGTGGGCCAGCACGCCTTCCAGTTCGTCGTCATTCAACAGGTCCAGAATGCCGGCCGTTACGGCCAAGGAGGCGTGCTCCGGGTTGCGTCCGGTGGCAAAGGCGTTGGGCGAATTCGTCGGGATGACAAAGATCTTCGGCATGGGCAGGTTGGCCTTAGCAGTCAGCCGCTCCACAATCTGATACACGCGTGGCAGCTCCTCGCGCGTGACGGGCTGCGCCCCGCTGCTGAAGATGGCTATCTTGTCGCTGTAAAAGTAGGAGAAGAAATTCATCGCCCCGGCCAGCACCAGTGCCATGATGGCGCCGTTGCGGCCTCCCAGGGCCTGTCCAATCATGACGACGAAGACCGTCATCAGGGTCAGCAGGAACGCGGTTTTCAGGTTATTTCCCATTTGGCTGATCTCACTCCAGTTATGGGCCCGTCTTGTAACAGGGCTACGAAATAGATGCTAGCGCACCCGGCCGGTTGCGTAAAACGCCACGCCAATCTGCCGTCCGCAAGCCGGGATACGCCAAACAGCTAGCTGGAGCGGCGCTGCACCGCGCGCTGCAGGGTCTGCTCCAAGGCGGAGCGCGCACTGGCGTACTCTTCCGGACTGATCTTGCCCTGCTGGCGATCAAGCTCCAGTTGAAAGAGCTCATCCTTCAGCCCGGTCATCAGCGCGTCACTGCCAACGGTCGCAGGGTTTACAGCCGTAGCGTTTGCCGACGCGGGCAACGCAGTCGCCACTGCCACCTGCATCTGCTCCAACCGCGTGTTCTCGTGCGTCCAAATGCCGCCGCCGATCAGCAGAATCAACAGGATGGCCAGGATGCCCCAGGGCGTGTACCAGTGTGTAACGGCCAATGCGTCCAGGGCGTCAATGGGCTTGCCCAATCCGCCACCGGGACGGTTATCCTGTGCGCCCATGGCCGGCCCGCCGCCTTCATCCGCAGCGGCCTCCTCACGGAAGGCGCCTGTGCCGCTCAGGGTAAAGGCCAGGTCGTCGCCCTTCTTTGCATGCAGACTGATTTGCACGTTCATCCCGGGCTGGTCTTTCATCGTCTGATACTGTTTGGCATTCGCCGGCGCAATCATCATCGCCGACGGCGTGGCCAGCACGTAGTGTTCAAAGTCCAGGGTCAGCCGCGGCGTAAACGAGGCCTTGCCGCTGTACGGCAGGTGATAGCTCACCTGGAAGCGAGTTTCGCCGGGCTTGAGCGGATAGGCAAAGGCATAGTGATTCTTTTCTCCCGTCGCCTCCGGAGTCACCGGGATGGGCTGGCCGTTCGGCCCCTGCGCGCTGGCGTTATCCACCTGCGCGCCATCCGGCACTACGAACTCAAAAGTATGCTTGGCGGCCAGGGTGCGCGGCGGAGCGCTCTGGTTGGTGATGGCAAACAGCTCCGCCACCTGAAGGTTCCCGCCCTCACTCTGCATCTTCAACACGTCGGCCGAGCCGGCAATTCCCTCCACCTTTTCCGCCGCGTCGTACACCTCAAGCTCTACGCTCGCCGTGCCGGGGGTAATCATGTGGAAGTAGTTGACCCCGCCACGCTCGGCGCGGGCCAGCCGCGGCCCCTTCGCCGCTTCGGCCGTCAGCTTAAAGCGTCCCTGCGCGTCGCTCTTCACGGTAGCCACCTCGGCCATGCCGCCCATGGGATCGACCAGTGTCACCGTGACGCCAGCCGCGGGCTTGCCCGTCGTGCGATTGGTCACTGTGCCGGTCAGGCTATCGGCGCGCACTACGCCAGGAACAATCAGACACAGCACGGCTACGCACATCACGCACAGAGTTCCCATGCGTACTATCATGCCGTCACCCCGCGCCGCGATTGAGCTTCGCGCTCCAGGTCTTCAATCTCGGCCAGCAACGCCGCCGCATCCTGCTCCATGGAATCGCGCATGCCGGTAAAGTCAGCGTCACTCAGTTTGCCGGCCTTGTACTCAAAATTCAGGTCGCGCAGATTCTCGTAGGTCTGCTCTTTGCGCTCGTACAAGTAGGCCAGGCGGGTCTTCTCCACACCATGCTCGGCGCGAGCCGGACGGAAGATGTAGATAAACAGCACGAACGTCGCCAGCACCGTGGCAAACATCAGCAGGCTTCCGCTGGTGCGGTCGGGCGCGGCGGCTTGCATAAATAGAGTCATCATCACAGCTCGGTCTCCTCGCGGGCGCGGCGGCGGAACTCATCCAGTTCGCCCTCTGCGCCGGCACTTGCCGGTGGCGCGGCCGCCAGTTGCGCGCGCGAGCGGCGCTGCCACACGCGCACCACCCACACCAGTCCGCCAATGGCGGCCAGGAAAATCACAACAGGCATGATCCATGCCACGCGGTTGAAACCCGTGTTTGTCGGCGCGGAAAGCACCGTAGGGCCATACTTCGTCACAAAGCCCGCCAGGATCGCGTCATCGCTCTGTCCGCTTGCCAGTGCTTCCTTCAGTTCCTTGCGCATCTGCTCGCTTACCGCGCAGCCCACATGGTTGCACTCCAGCAGAATCTGGCTGCAACCGCAGGTGCACATCAAGCCATGGCCCAGGCGGTCAAAGCGCTGCCCCGTCGGATCACCGGCGGCGGACATCAGCAGCAACACGCTGGCCAACATCAGCAGCATCGCCCAATGTGTGGAGATTTTGCGTAGCCGGTTCATCAGATTGCCCCCGTTGCAACCGGCTGCCGGGCCGCCGCGCGTGCCGCCTGCGCCGCGGCCTGTTTTCTGGCCTGCGCGTTGGGAATCAGCGCCAGCAGGGTGCCTACCAGGATGAAGTGCGCTCCCGACCAAATCCACCAAACCAGTGGATTCAGATGCGCCTTGATGATGGGCTTTCCGTTCTCAGGATTCTTGCCGGTGTACACCAGGTATAGGTCTTCCAGCACCGTGGAGCGGTTAGCCACCATCGTCGCCGGCTGGCCGCTGGCCTTGTAAAAGCGCTGCTCGGGATACATGGTGTCAATCTGTTTGCCGTCGCGGAAGATGTCCATGATGGCCCGCTCGCTGGAGTAGTTGGGCTGGTCGTCCTGGGTATAGCTGCGGCACACCAGCGTGTAGTGGCCAATCTCCAGCTTGTCGCCAAAGCCCAGTTCCTTCTCCGTGTTCTGATAGAAGGCCACTCCGGCAAAACCGATCATGGTAACGATGACGCCGAAGTGAACGACGTATCCGCCATAACGACGCATATTGCGCCGCGTCAGCTGGTACATGCCGTAGAAGATGTTGCTCTGCCAGGCGCTGCCCTGATTGCTGAGATTGTGCCGCGCAATCACCAACCCGCCGCGCACAAACTCGCTGACAATGGTGGCCGCCACCAGCACCGACAGCATGATGGTCACCGTCGAATAGAAGTAGCTCATGTCCTGCCATGGACGGACGCCCACCGCCACCAGCGCCACGCCGCTCAGCAGGGAGATAATGCCAGGCACCAGGAAGTTCCTGCGCAAACTCTCCGCCGAAGTCTTGCGCCAGGCCAGCAGCGGCCCCACGGCGGTCAGCAGCAGCAGGAAGAGCGCAATCGGGATGTTCACCTTGTTGAAGAACGGCGGGCCCACGGTGACCTTGTGTCCCGTTACCCACTCGCTCAGCACCGGGAACAACGTTCCCCACAGCACGGCGAAGGCCGCCACCAGCAGCAGCACGTTGTTGAACAGGAAGCTCGACTCGCGCGAAACCAGCGACTCCAGCTTGTGCTCACTCTCCAGGTGCGAGCGGTTCTTGATATAGAAGTACACGCATGCGGCAAAGATGATGGCCAGGAAGGTGACAAAGTACGGGCCGATGTTCGATTCCGCAAAGGCATGCACCGAACTGACCACGCCCGAGCGCGTCAGGAAGGTTCCGAAGATGCTGAGCAGGAAGGTGCAGAAGATGAGCCACATGTTCCACACCTTCATCATGCCGCGCTTCTCCTGCATCATCACCGAATGCAGAAAGGCCGTGCCGGTAAGCCATGGCAGCAGCGATGCGTTCTCCACCGGATCCCAGCCCCACCATCCGCCCCAACCCAGCACGCGATACGCCCAGTACGAGCCCAGGAAGATGCCGCAGGTCAGAAACAGCCAGCCCACCATCGTCCAGCGCCGCGTGATGTGTATCCACTTCTCTCCGGGATAGCGCATGATGAGCGCCGCCAGCGCAAAGCAAAAGGGCACGGTCATGCCGACGTAGCCCAGGTACAACATCGGCGGGTGGATGACCATCTCAGGATACTGCAGCAGCGGATTCAACCCGTTGCCATCTGCGGGAACCACGCCCGGCGTCATGGAAAAGGGGTGCGCGGGCACGTTTACCAGCAGCAGGAAGAATATCTGCACCGCGCTGATGACCACTGAGGCGTGCGCCACCAGGCGGGTATCCACCTTGTAGCGCAGCCGCAGCACCAGCCCGTAACAGGCCAGCAGCCAGCACCAGAAGAGCAGCGAGCCCTCCTGTCCGCTCCACAGGGCGGCAAACTTATAGGCCACCGGCAGGGCGCGATTGCTGTGATGCAGAATGTAGGCCAGCGAGAAATCGTTGTGGAAAGCGGCCCAAACCAAGGCCGCCGAGGCCGAAGTGACGGCCCAGAAGATGCCGATGCCAGCGCGCCGGGCGGTCTCGCCCAGCCGGTCATCGTCCCAGAAAATGGCCAGCAATCCCGCACCGAACGCATAGACGCTCAAGGCGAGTCCGACGAGCAGAGAGAAACTTCCAAGTTGAGGCATGAGTAAGAGGCACCGCAAATCTGGAGTCATTGTGCCCGATTACTCGCCGCCAGCGCAACCTGCCACGGTGCCAACACAGAACAACTCCTTTCCTTCTCCTAGCTTGGCACCACATTCCAATTTAATTAACCGCCCTTTGATGCCCTTATCGTCCCCGCTGGATTATGGTCAATCTCAGTTACCCGGTGACGTTCTTCATCTTGAGAGCTTTTCTCCGGGGACCTCCTGAGCACATCTTAGTTACCTGGCCCGTTCTGTCCCGCGGGCCGTTCTTATGCCCAATTCCTCCTCCCCACCACTCCAGTGTGCTGCTGCTGTATAGTGTCTGCTTCGGAGGTTCTTTTCCCATGCCGACGCGTCTTTTCGCCCTTCTGCTTTGCTGCTTCTTCGCCCTGCCCCTGATGGCGCAACGTGGCCATCCCCAGCCCCCGGCCGCTCCCGCAAAAGCCGCGCCCGGCAACTTTGACAACATGGCTGCGCGCTTCATGTATGAGTCGCTGGCGCTCTCGCCGATCAATGCCTCGCAGGCCGGCTACCACCAGCACAAGGGCGCCAACGGCAAGCTCGTCGAACTGGATGCTCAACTGGACGAGGTCAGCCCCGCCGCTGTTGATGCGCAGCGCCAGTTTTACCTGCGCTGGCGGCAGCGCTTCAATGCCCTGCCAGCCACCTCACTCAACCGCGAGCAGAAGGCCGACCTCGAACTCATTCGCGACACGATTGACCTCGCGCTGCTCGAATTCGATCACATCCAGAGCTATCGCCACGACCCCACCATCTACGTTGAGGCCATTGGCAGCGCGCTGTTCCTGCCCATGACGCAAAACTATGCCTCGCCTGAGGTTCGCCTTGGGCACGTCGTCTCGCGTATCGAGCAGATTCCGCGCTTCCTCCATCAGGCCCGCCAGGCGCTCGCCGATGGCGACCCGATCAAGACCTCGACGGCCATCGAAGAGAACGCGGGCAACATTGATCTGGTGCGCAATGACGTGAAGGCCGCGCTTCCCCCCGGTTCACCGCTCGTGGCGCGCTACAACGCCGCCGCGCCCAAGGCCCTGGCCGCGCTGGAGGAGTTTTCCGGCTGGCTGAAGAGCGATTATGGCAAGCGGCCCAGCAAGGTCACCTGGCGGCTGGGTCCGGAGCTCTACGCCAAAAAGTTCCGCCTCGTCATGGAGACTCCGGTCACCGTGGACGAGACCCTGAAGATCGCCGAGCAGCAGATGTTGGAAGTTCGGGCCGACATGCTGCGCATCAGCCTGCCCATGCATCGCGAGATGTATCCCACGCATGGTGATCACAACGACCTGACGGGCGTCGCGCGAGAGAACCTCATCATCGGCGAGGTGCTCAATCGCGTCAGCGACGACCACGTGCAGCCCGGCGACCTGCTGCCGCACATCCAGGGCGAGCTCGAATCCATCATCGCCTTCATCCGCGAGAAGAAGATCGTCGAGCTCAGCGCACACAACAACCTCAAGGTGATTCCGACGCCGCCATTCATGCGCGGCAGCTACTCCGTGGCGGGCTTCCACGCTCCGCCGCCTTTGGAGCCCGGCGCCGAGGCGCAGTATTGGGTCACGCCCATCGACCCCGCGACGCCCGCGGCCAAGGCCGAAAGCAAGCTGCGCGAATACAATAACTGGACGCTGAAGTGGCTCACCATTCACGAGGCGCTGCCCGGCCACTACATCCAGTTCGAGCACGCCAACAGCGTCGAGCCGGAGTCGCGCCGCCTGCTGCGAGCGCAGCTTGGCAATGGCGCCTACGTGGAAGGCTGGGCCGAATACATTGCGCAGGTCATGATGGACGAGGGCTTCGCCAACAACGATCCGCGCTTCCGCCTGATCATGCGCAAGATTCGCCTGCGCGTGCTCTCCAACACCATCCTGGACATCCGCATGCACAGCCGCAACATGACCGACGCCGAAGCCATGGATTTGATGTGCAAGCGCGCCTTCCAGACCGAGGCCGAAGCCGAAGGCAAGCTGACCCGCGCCAAGCTGACCAGCGTGCAACTGGTCACCTACTGGGTGGGTCTGCATGACTGGCTCGAGCTGCGCAAGGACTACCAGGCCAAGGTGGGAGCGTCGTTCACCAACATTGACTTCCACAACCGCGCACTCAACGAGGGGCCGCTGCCCATCCACCTGCTGCGCGGCATACTCCTGGCGGATAAGAAATAGCCGGAAGCCGCTGCAAACAGAAAGGCTCGCCGTTATGGCGGGCCTTTTCTTCTTCTACTAATGTGCATTACACAGGCGCGTCCTGCGCGAAACTGCCTTCAAATCAGCACACGGTCTAAAACTCCACGCTCACCGGTTGACGGCAAACATCCACGGCCTGGCTCATCAGGCGGATCATGCGCTGCGCGGCCGCCGGGTCGCCGTCATACTGCACCACCAGCGCGTCCTGGCGCCGCTCGGCCAGCGAGGTGCAATCCACCACGACGCCGTCTTTCGTCGTCTTGGTGCAACGCGTGGCCACCGTCACACACTGGAACTGGCCGCGGCAGGGCATTTGCAGGGCGTGCTGATCGGATTGCATCACCGCCGGCTCCAGGGCACTCAAGGCAACGCGCAGGGTCTCCAGCTTATCCACCGTGTCGATGACATGCGTAGTGGTGTGTATGGTGAACTGCGCGCGGCAGTCGTAAAAACTCTCCAGGCGCGAACTCCAGCGCATTCCCTCCTGCCCCATGGTGCGCTGGCCATGCGCCTCCAGCTCGGCGGCCATCGCCGTCTCCAACTGACCCAGTCGGGCGCGCGGTGCCTCCTGCCCGGCGACGCCAAGCAGCACGGCCATGCACGGCAGCAACATCACCGACCGCAATGTAAAACTCATAAAGTTTCCTTTGAAAAGGCGCCAACACCTTACCGCAGTTTCCGGCAAAGAAAAAGAGCGCATCTCGTAGATGCGCCCTTTCGTAATCAGCGGTGCCGTTGGAAATCCGCCGCTAGGGCTCGACCACCAGCACTTCAATGCCGGAGAGGTGTCCCTTCTCGTGATAGACCCGCTCGGTCGCCTTCTTGAACTCCTCGGGCTTCGCCGTGGGAATGTCCGTGAAGGTCTGCGGGTTGCGATCTACCAGGGGGAACCAGCTGCTCTGCACCTGCACCATGATGCGATGGCCGCGGCGGAAGGTGTGGTTTACGTCCGGCATGGTGAAGTCAATCTCCTCCACCTTGCCGGGCACCATCGCTTCAGGGTTCTCCCAACTGTGGCGGAACTTGGCACGGAAGGGCTCGCCGCGGATGAGTTGCTCCCAGCCGGCCAGATCGGTCTCCGGAACCGCAACGTCGTTGCCTGCGCGGCGGCGGCGCTCCCCGGGCTCATTCTGCGGATACACGTCAATCAGCTTCACCACCCAGTCGGAGTCGGTGCCGGAGGTCGAAACGAATAGCCGCGGACTTACCGGACCGGCAATCGTCACATCCTCGTCCAGCACGGCGCTCTGGTACACCAGCACGTCAGGTCGCGTCTCGGCAAAGCGCTGATCGCTCACCATGTATTCCTGCGGCACATCCAGCGTCTGGTAGCCGACGAAGGGCACGGGGTGGTTGGGATCGCTGACGTACTCGTCGTAACCTGTGGCATTGGCCGGCGCGGCAAAGCCAAGCCCGCCGCCGGGCTCTAGATATAACGTCTTCTTCGCGGCCTTCGCCGGAGGCCACGCGTCATACTTGCGCCACACGTTCGTGCCCGTCTCATAGACGTAGGCCTTGGGCAGCTCCTCGGTCGTCTTATCCTTTAAATATTTTTCGAAGAACGGCAGCAGGATGTGCGTACGGTAAAAGTCTCCGGTGTTTTGCGCAAAGTCGGCGTTGCCCAGTTTGTGTCCGTCATAGCGAGACCAGCCGCCATGCACCCACGGGCCTTCCACCAGCATGTTCACCGTACCGGGATTTAAATCGCCAATCGCCTTGTAGAGCGAGAGCGGTCCCTGCAGGTCTTCGGCGTCAAACCAACCACCCACGGTCAGCACAGCGCAGTGCACGTTCTTCATCCGTGGCACCAGGTCGCGCTGCTTCCAGAAGGCGTCCATCGTGGTATGGCGCGATTGATCGGTGAAGAGCGGGTTGCGCCCGCCGAGCAGTTTGCGATCGATATCCTGTATGTTGCCCGCCTTCAGCAGCAAATCGTATCCGTTGCTGGTGTTGTGGCGGATCTCCAGCCCCTTCTGCTCCTCGGTGGGATTCTTCTGCGGCTGGAAGAAGTTATAGAAGCCGTAGTTCGCGTTCAGCATGAAGGCGCCGCCGTGGTAAGCGTCGTCGCCGCGGAAGAGGTCCACCATGGGAGCCTGCGGCGAGGCGGCCTTAATCGCCGGATGCGAGTCAATAATGCTGGCCGCCGTATAGAAGCCCGGGTAGCTGATACCCCAGATGCCGACGCGTCCGTTGTTGTCCGGCACAGTCTTCAGCAGGAACTCGATGGTGTCGTACATATCGGTGGTTTCGTCGGTGTCCTTGGGACCCTTGTTGTCCTTGTAGGGCGACTCCTCCACGAACTTCCCCTCGCTCATATTGCGGCCGCGCACATCCTGGTTGACGAAGATGTAGCCGGCCTGCATCAGTTCCAGGGTCGCCAGCCGCTGCGGATAGTTCTCCACTCCATACGGCCCGATGCCGTAGGGCGTGCGATTGAACAGGAACGGCCACTTCTGCGACTGGTTCTTGGGCACATACACGGCGGTGAAAAGCCGCACGCCGTCGCGCATCGGGATGCGGTACTCGTACTTGGTGTAGTGCTCGCGCACGTCGTAGGCAGGCGGCTTGTCCTGCGCCAAAAGGCCAACCGGAGCCAATAAGAGTACAAGGGACAGCAACGTTTTGGAGAACGCTCGCAATACACACCTCTAAATTTTGATTGTGGCCGCAACCGCTACCATCAGAAATGGGAGCAGCCCACCGCAGCCCCCGCTCTACTGAAGAGGATACAACGATTTATTTCATAGCGTGCGCCCGGCGCGCCGAGCGGCTTCCACTTGGAAGCAGACCGGCACTCTGCTAGGCTGGCCGCAGAATGACCCTGCCACATGCCATCACGCTGCTCGGCACCGCCGCTTGGCTCCTGTGCGGCATCTACGCCACCATTCCCGCTTACTGGATCCTCGTCCATGGCTGGGCGCGGCGATGGCGCGAAGCGCGGTACAAGCTCAAGCTGCTTGGCCCGTTGTGGATGCTGATGTGGCTGGCCGCCTGGGCCGTTAGCGCGCCGTGGCGCAACCTGCCGCTCTACGAACGCCCTGCAACTTGGATGGCCGCGCCACTCCTGTGGGCGGTGTCGGCCACGCTATATGTACGCGGCGGCCACGAGCTCAGCCTGATGCGCGTGATTGGCCGCGACGAGTTGGAGCCAACGCGACGACCACCGCAACTCATCACCTTTGGCACTCACGCGCTGGTGCGGCATCCGCTCTACCTGGGACACATCTGCACCATGCTGGGCCTGTGCCTGGCTACGCGCAGCACGGCCTGCTATGCGCTCTGGGTGTTTGCGTTATTGACTGGCTATTGGATGGTGCGGCTGGAGGAGCGGGAGTTGAGCGAGCGCTTTGGTAAGGCTTGGATTGCGTACACGGCCACCACGCCCTGCATTCTGCCACGACGCACCGGACTGCGTAAATTACCGCGCGCCTAGTTCTTCAGTTCGCTCAACCGGTTTCGACTTTTTTCGTCCCACATGAAACGTTCGCTTCAGTTCGGGCGAGAACTCTCGGAAGATATCCAGTGCAACGTCGATGCCAACCTGGGTGTGTCCCATGCGCACGCCCTGGTCCAGCGGTGCGTATTTGCCCGGATACCAGCGCGTCACAATCATCGAGGAGCCATAGTCGGCGGCCAGCCGTGGGATGTCCGGCCGTAAATGCCCCTCGCCATTAAATGTGAAGAAGGTCATTTTGATGGCATAAGCAGTACGCGGCAGCAGTCCCGTGCAGCGGCAGCGGAAGTAGCGCGGCTCCAAGCCAAATGCGGCATCGGCTGCCTGCCGTCCGCCCTCTTCCATCATCAGTAGCGCCGTCTGCGTGCCAATTCGCCGGAACATGCCGTCAGTAGTGCGCGGCCATCCCTCCGGCTCACCCACGGAGAAGCCCGCCACGGCTGAAATTCCACCCTCCAGGTAGGTGTTCGGAGAAAGCACAAAATCCTTAAAGAACAGATGGGCTCGATCGCGGGGCGTCATTGGCACAAAGCCCTTTTCTCCGGGATGCGGCGCATCGGGCGGCTCGACCTCTTCGGGTGCGGGGACGGGTGCCGGCTTTGGCTGGATTGCGGTCGGTGCTGCCTTCGGGTCATCCGGCAGGCCCTGCCCCATGCCGTCCACGGCCCACGTCAGCAGCAGGCAAGGCACCAGCGCCCGGAGCAGCCATCTCCGCGCGGGTGCGCGCAATCCTCGGATTGTCTGCTTCCGAATCGGCATTGCTTTTGTGCGCGGCCTGTCATCGCCAGGCCGCATCTGCTCCTGTTCTTCGTCGGTTCTCCCGGCCAGGATGAATTTGCCGGGCAGAGTGGAGGGTTGGCCTTCAGTTACACAATCTCAAGTCCAGGCAAGACCGAGGCCTCGCCCTATGTATTTATTGTAAATTGCCGCAAATCATATGCAAACCCAATTTCAGGGGATTTCAATACACGGCACCGGTACCGCCCATGCTTCTATAATGCCGCCATGCGCTTTGAGCTCTTCATTGCCGCCCGCTACCTGCGCGCCAAGCGCCGCCAGGCGGTCATCGGAGTCATCACCGGCATCAGTGTGCTGGGGGTCGCAGCCGGCGTGGCCTCGCTCATCATCGCCCTGGCCATCAACAACGGCTTCCGCCAGGAGCTCCAGGAGCGACTGCTGGGCTCGACCTCGCACGTCAACCTGATGCGGGTGGAAAACGACGGCATCGCCGATTGGGCGGCCCTGCAGCGCAAGATGGAAAAGCAACCTCACGTCGTGGCCACCGCGCCGGCCATCTACGAGCAGGTGCTCATCAGCCGTGGCGCGCGCGCCGGAGGAGCTGTGCTCAAGGGCATACTGCCGCGCGACGAGCGCCGCGTCACCAGCCTGCTGCAAGGCGTCCATGAGGGCACGGCCCAGCCGCTGGAGCAGGCGCAGGAGCATCCTGCCGTGGATGCCGATGCCAGCGCAACCGCCGCCGACACTGCCACACCGCGCTCCGCCTCCGCCGAGGCCGCTGAGCGCCTCAATTCACTGCCTCCAATTGTTCTTGGCAAGGACCTGGCACAGACCCTCGGCGCCAGCGTCGGCTCGGTCGTGCTGGTCACCAGTCCGCAGGGCGAACTGACTCCTTTTGGCATGGCGCCGCGCTATCAGCGCTTCAAGGTCACGGGGATCATGCAGTCCGGCTTTTATGAGTACGACTCGACCTGGGCGCTCTGCTCGCTCAGCGATGCGCAGCGCTTATTCAGCCTGGGCGACGTCGCCAGCGTCATCGAATTCAAGTTGGATGACATCTACCACGCCGCCGCCATCGGCCGCCAGGTGGAGCAGGCCGCCGGGCACGGCTACCAGACCACCAACTGGATGGAGCAGAACCGCGCCTTGTTCCGCGCACTGCGCCTGGAGCGCGTAGTCACCTTCATCACCATCGGGCTCATCGTCTTTGTCGCCGCGCTCAACATCCTCATCTCGCTCATCATGATGGTGATGGAGAAGACGCGCGACATCGCCGTGCTGGTCAGCATGGGAGCGCGCCGCAAACAGGTGCGCCGCATTTTCATCTGGCAGGGATTGCTGATCGGCATCCTCGGCACCGGGCTCGGGCTCATCGTGGGTTACACCGTGGCCATCCTTGCCGGGCAGTATCACTGGATCGCCTTATCGGCCGAGGTGTACACCATGGATTACGTTCCCTTTGTGCCGCGCGCGCTGGATGGACTGCTGGTTGCCGTGGTCTCACTGGGCATCAGCTTTGTGGCCACGCTGTATCCGTCGCAGTCTGCGGCACGCGTGCTGCCCGCCGAGGCACTGCGCTACGAGTAGTCGCCGTACACATCATTAGAAGTTTGGAAGATTGAGGTCGAAGCTCATGCAACTTCATTCCGCCCTGCGCCGTGCCGTCAGCACCACCATCCTTCTCCTGCTGCTGGCCGGGCTGGCCCTGGCGCAACACGCGCCGGTGCTGCTGGTCTCCATTGACGGCTTTCGCAACGACTACCTCGACCGCACCGACCTCTATGACGCACCCAACCTGCGCGCCCTGGCCGCCAGCGGAGTCCGCGCCGAGGCGCTCATCCCGGTCTTCCCTAGCAAGACCTTTCCCAATCACTACGCCATCGTCACCGGACTCTACCCGGCGCACAACGGAATCGTTGGCAACCGCATGACCAACCCTGTCACCCACGATCGCTTCAGCATGAGCGACCGTAAGGCCGTGGCCGATGCCGCGTGGTGGGGCGGCGAACCCATCTGGGTGACCGCCGAAAAGCAGGGCTGCCACGCCGCGCCCATCTTCTGGCCCGGCTCGGAAGCGGCGATTGAAGGCGTTCGCCCCACGCACTGGCTTGCCTACGACGAAAAACTGCCCAACGCGCGACGCGTGCAGTTGGCGCTCGACTACCTGGGTGAGACTCCTCAGCCCTGCTACCTCTCGCTCTACTTCAGCGATGTGGATACGGCCGGCCATCACTTTGGCCCCGAGGGGCGCGAAACCCGTGACGCCGTGCGCTCGGTGGATGCCATCATCGGCGAACTTGTCAGTGGCTTGAAGCAGCGCGGACTGTGGGGCAAGGTCAACCTCATCATCGTCAGCGACCACGGCATGGCCTCGACGCCCGCCTCGCAGCGCATTGTTTTTGACGACTATCTTGATCCCAGCACCGTCGAGGTCATTGATGGCTCGCCGCTCTTCGCACTCAACGCAAAGGATGGCAACCAGGCCGCGCTGGTCGAGCGCCTCAACCGCATTCCGCATCTGCACGCCTGGCTGCGGGAGAACCTCCCCGCGCGCTGGCACTACGCGGGCAATCCGCGCATCGCGCCCGTGCTGGCCCTGGCCGACGAGGGCTGGAGCTTTGATACCCGCGAGTTCCTCTCCAAGCGCAAAACCCTCGATCTTGGCAATCACGGCTTCGACAACGATCTGGAGTCCATGCGCGCCATCTTTATCGCCTCGGGACCCGGCTTCCGCCCCGGCATGCGCCTGCCGGCCTTTGAGAACATCAACATCTACTCGCTGATAACCGAACTGCTAGGGTTGAAGCCCGCGCCCAACGATGGCCATCCTGAGGTCTTTGCTCCGGCGCTGGTCCATTAGTGGCGTCAGTAGCTTTGGTAGATGCACCAGGGTTAGATGCACCAAGTGCAGTGCAAACATGGCTGCCGTGTGTATCAACCTAAGTGCACATCACAGCCGCCCCTTGCGCTGCGTGGTCTAATTGAATGAGCCGGGCAGCCGATGCGATCGGGACAGTTTTCCGTCATTACGGCCAGTGCGAATTTGCACCAGGGAGGGCGCGGATTGCATCCAATGAAACATAACGAGATTCTCCGCGTGGAAGGTCTCCGCAAGGTCTATCGCTCTGGCAGCGCTGACCTTGTGCTCTTTGACAACCTGTCTTTCCAGGTTCCGGAAGGCGAGCTGCTGGCCATTGTGGGGCAGAGCGGCGCGGGCAAAAGCACGCTGCTGCATATGCTTGGCGCCTTGGACACACCCACCGCCGGCGAGGTGATTTTTGACGGCACGCGGCTTAGCGGCCTTAATGAGGAATCCGCCGCCGAGTTCCGCAATCGCCAGATCGGCTATGTGTGGCAATTCCACTACTTGCTGCCGGAGTTTACCGCCTTGGAGAACGTGGCTATGCCTTTGTATCTAAGGGGTGTAAGCCGTCGGCAGGCGGAAAAGGAAGCTGCGCAGTGGCTGGCTGAAGTTGGCCTGGCAGATCGCGGACATCATCGTTCCGGCGAGCTGAGTGGCGGCGAACAGCAGCGCGTCAGCTTGGCGCGCGCTTTGGTAACCAGCCCGCGTATGTTGCTGGCCGATGAGCCCACGGGCGACCTGGATACGCGGACGGCCGAGGCGGTATTTGAGTTGATCGCGCGCCTGCACACCAGCCACCGGCTGACATCGATCGTGGTGACGCATAACCTTGATTTTGCACGCCGCTGTGACCGCGTCTTCGATTTGCGGGGCGGACGTCTGGAGTTGCGCGCGGGCGAGTTGCAGGGTGGAGGAAATCCACAGCCTGCCGGCGCATCGAACGATGCCACGCGGGGTTGATTTCCTTAGCCTAGCCGGGCGTTTAGTGGCATAGTGGGCATAGGGCCAGACAGGTTGCGAGAGATGGTTTTCAGCTTTTTTCGCCGCATGTTTGCGTCGGCAAAGCGGTTGTTTGTAGTTGGTTCGTCTTCCTGTAGCGTCATCGTGGAAGGCGGCGATGTTGGGGCTGCAAGAAGGCTCCCCCGGATGGATCTTTGATCACCGGAGAGGGGCTGGAGGAATCAGAATGTTCGAACGCTACACGGAGAAAGCTCGGCGCGTCATCTTCTTCGCCCGGTATGAGGCCAGCCAGTTCGGATCGCCTTACATCGAGACGGAGCACCTGCTGCTCGGTCTGCTCCGCGAAGACAAGGCGCTGACCAACCGTTTTCTGCGCCAGCATTCTTCGGTGGACTCGATCCGCAAGCAGATTGAGGCGCACACGACCATCCGTGAGAAGGTTAGCACCAGCGTGGACCTGCCCCTGAGCAACGAGTGCAAGCGCGTGCTTGCCTATGCCAGCGAGGAAGCCGAACGCCTGGGCCACAAGCACATTGGCACCGAGCATCTGCTGCTGGGACTGCTGCGCGAGGAGAAGTGCTTCGCCTCGGAGATTCTTGCCGAGCGCGGCCTCAAGTTGGCCGCCATTCGCGAGGAGTTGCAGCGCACCACGCAGGAGAAGGCGGCACAGCCGCCGCAGCGCGCTTCCGCCGCGAACCGTGAAAGCTCCCTGCTGGCCGAGTTCAGCCGCGACCTTACGCAGGCCGCCATGGAAAATCAGCTCGACCCGCTGGTGGGCCGCGATGGCGAAGTGGACCGCACCATTCAGATTCTCTGCCGCCGCACCAAGAACAATCCCGTGCTGATCGGCGAGCCCGGCGTTGGCAAGACGGCCATCGTCGAAGGCCTGGCGCAGCGCATCGCCGATGGCGAAGTGCCCAGCTTCCTGGCGGAAAAGCGCGTGCTCGCACTCGACCTCTCCCTGATCGTGGCCGGCACCAAGTACCGCGGCCAGTTTGAAGAGCGCCTGAAGACCATCATGAAAGAGCTGATCGAGAGCCAGAACTCGATCATCTTTATCGACGAACTGCACACGCTGGTTGGCGCCGGATCGGCCGAAGGCTCGCTCGATGCGGCCAACATTCTGAAGCCGGCACTTTCGCGCGGCGAGATTCAGTGCATCGGAGCCACCACGCCGGGCGAGTACCGCAAGTCCATCGAGAAGGACCGCTCACTGGAGCGCCGCTTCCAGTCCGTCAAGGTGCCGCCGCCCAACGAGGCCGACTCCATCAAGATTCTGATGGGCATCAAGGAGCGCTACGAAAAGTTCCACGCCGTCAGCTACACCGACGAGTCGATCGAATACGCGGTCTCGCACTCCAACCGCTACATTCCGGATCGCTTCCTGCCCGACAAGGCCATTGACCTGATCGACGAGGCCGGCGCCAGGGTCAAGCTGCGCCAGTCCGCCATGCCGGAAGAGATTACCGAGGTGCAGAAGCGCGTCAAGTTCATCGTGCACCGCATGGAAAACGCCATTGCGAACCACGAGTTCGAGAAGGCGCGCTTCTATAGCGACGAAGAACGCAAGGAGCGCGAGAACCTGCGCCTGCTCCGCGAGAAGTATCACGTGGACGAAACCACCACGGGCGTTGTGCAGCGCGAGGACATTGAAGAAGTCGTCTCCCGCTGGACCGGCGTGCCGGTGTCGGCCATCAAGGAAGAAGAGTCGCAGAAGCTGTTGCGCATTGAAGAAGAGCTGCACAAGCGCGTCATCAGCCAGGACAAGGCCATCAGCGCGCTGGCCCGGGCCATTCGGCGCTCACGTGCCGGCCTCAAAAATCCGGCGCGGCCCATTGGCAGCTTCCTCTTCCTGGGCCCGACGGGAGTGGGTAAAACCGAGGTGGCACGAACGCTGGCACAGTTCATGTTCGGCAGCGAGAAGAGCCTGATTCGCTTTGACATGTCGGAGTACATGGAGAAGCATTCGGTCAGCAAGCTGATCGGCTCGCCTCCGGGATACGTCGGCTACGAGGAGGGCGGCCAGCTCACCGAGCGCGTCAAGCGCGCGCCGTACTCTGTCGTTCTGCTGGACGAAATCGAGAAAGCGCACCCGGATGTATTCAACATCCTGTTGCAGGTCTTTGAGGATGGCCAGCTCACCGATGGGCTGGGCAACACGGTGGACTTCAAGAACACCATCCTCATCATGACCAGCAACATTGGCGCCCGCCACATGGTGAAGCGCGAAGGGTTGGGCTTTGCCTCCAATAAAGAGGAATCCATCAGCGACAAGGTGGAGGAGATGGTGCGCGGCGAGGTCAAAAAGACCTTCAACCCCGAATTCCTCAACCGCCTGGACGAGGTTGTCATCTTCAGCGCCCTCAGCGAGAACGACCTGATCCAGATCGTGGAGCTGATGGTGATGCAGTTGAACCACAACCTGGCGCAGCGGGCCATCACCATCACGGTCACCGAAGACGCTCGCAAGTGGATTCTGGAAAAGACGATTACCGACCGCAGCTACGGCGCGCGCCCGTTGCGCCGCGCGCTGCAAAAGTACGTCGAAGATCCGCTCAGCGAGGCGCTGATTCAGGGCAGCATCAAAACCCGCCCGGCCTTTGTCGAGGTGTACCTCGACAACAATCAGCTCTTCTACCGCGAGGTGGGAGAGGAAAAGACCGACGGCGCGCTGCTGCTGAACAACTAGCAGCCTCTGCAACACAACCAGAACGCCTCCGGCATCACCGGAGGCGTTCCTGTTTTCTGCGCAGACTTATCGGTGAATAACACAATTTTTTCGAGCGGAAGGTGAACCCTCCTGTGCAGCAGAGGCATCTACGTTTATATGGAACTTCTCGTATATTCCGCTCCCTGGTGTGGAGATTGCCGCGAAGCCAAGCGCTTTTTGGACAAGCACAAGATCGCCTACACCGAAGTCAACATTGAGACCACGCCCGGCGCCGCCGACGAGGTCGTGCGCAATACCGGCAAGCGCGCCATTCCCCAGTTTGTGCTGGATGGCAAGTGGGTTCAGCCTTACCGCCCGGGACAGGGCTTTCTGTATGAGGAAATGAGCGCCCTGCTGGGTGTTACGCAAGGCTAAAGATTTTTTGTCGACGGACTAAAGCCTTGGCTACGGTAGTCCGATATTGAATCTGTACCGGTTTACCTTTTCAGCCGGCCAATCACTTTCAGAGAAAAGGACCTCCTGTTGAGGCCGGGAAGCTCCCGGCCTATTTTTTGTCCACGCCACCCGCATCGGCAGATTGTTACAATATTCTTTCCGGCATTCATCGCCGCAAGGAGCACCGCCGTGATTCCTCGTTATACGCGCCCTGAAATGGGCCACATCTGGAGCGACGAGAACAAGTTCCGGACATGGCTGCAAGTGGAAGTGGCCGCCAGCCTGACCCTGGCCGAAGCCGGCATTGTGCCCAAGAGCGCCGCATTGGCCATCCGCAGCAAGGGTGCCCACTTTGATCTCGCCCGTATCAACCAGATCGAAGCCGAGGTGAAGCACGATGTCATCGCCTTTACCCAGGCCGTGGCGGAAAAGGTTGGGCCACAATCGCGCTGGCTGCACTACGGCCTGACCAGCAACGACGTGGTGGATACCGCGCAGGCACTGCTGGTGCAACAAGCCTCCCGCATTCTGCGCGCCGATATCGAAAAGTTCATCGTGGTGCTCAAGCGCCGTGCCCTGGAGTTCCAGCACACGCCGCAGATTGGCCGCACCCACGGCGTGCACGCCGAGCCCATCACCTTTGGACTGAAGATTGCCAACTGGTACAGCGAGATGCAGCGCAACCTTGCCCGCTTTGACTTTGCCGTGGAGCAGATGCGCGTGGGCAAGCTGAGCGGTGCCGTGGGCAACGGTGCGCACCTCGATCCCAAATACGAAGAGGCCATCTGCAAGCGCATGGGCCTTGAGGCCGCAGCCGTCAGTTCGCAGGTCATCCAGCGCGACCGCCATGCCTACTATGTGGCCACCCTGGCCACCATCGCTTGCACGCTGGATAAGATCGCCACCGAGGTGCGCCACCTGCAGAAGACCGAGGTGCGCGAGGCGGAAGAGTTCTTCAGCGAGAAGCAGAAGGGCTCCTCGGCCATGCCGCACAAACGCAACCCCATCACCTGCGAGCAGATCAGCGGCCTGGCGCGCGTGATTCGCGGCAACGTTGGCCCGGCCTTTGAGGACGTGGCGCTGTGGCACGAGCGTGACATCTCGCACTCGTCGGTCGAGCGGGTCATTCTGCCGGATTCGACCATCCTGCTGGACTATCTGCTCTCCAAGACGACGAACCTGATCGACACGCTGCTGGTTTATCCCGAGCGCATGATGCGCAATCTCAACTCCACCGGCGGCTTGGTCTTCAGCGGGCAATTGCTGCTGGATCTGGTCGAGGCCGGTGTGCTGCGCGAACAGGCTTATCGAATCGTGCAGCGCAACGCCATGCAGGCCTGGCGTGAGGAGAAGAACTTCCACGAGTTGGTGCTGGCCGATCCTGAGATTACCGGGCGGGTTCCGCGCCGCACGCTGCTGCGCGCTTTCGACCTGAAACGCCAGTTGCGCAATGTGGATAAGATCTTCGCGCGCGTTTTTGGGAAGCCGCAATCAAAGCCCACCCATGGCCGCGCATCTAAAGGCAGGAAGCGGAGTTAATGACGCTTTTCCCGATGGGAGTTCGTCCCCGGCGGCCTATCTTTTGTCCGGTTGCCGGGTAAAAGCAGGGCAGCAATCGCTTCCAGGCAGTAACATAGGCATTCAGCATGACAATGATATTGGATTCGATTCATTCGCCGGCCGATGTAAAGCGCTTATCGCTGGCCGAGCTGAAGCAGCTTGCCGCGGAGATTCGCAGCGAGCTTATCAACTCGCTGGCGCGCACAGGCGGGCACCTCGGTCCGAACCTCGGCGTGGTCGAGCTGACCATTGCCATGCACTATGTCTTCAACACGCCGACGGACCACTTCCTCTTCGACGTAAGCCACCAGGCCTATGTGCATAAGCTGCTCACCGGGCGGCGTGACCGCTTCTCCACCATTCGCACGCCGGGCGGACTGAACGGCTTTATGCTGCGCACCGAGAGCGAGCACGACGCCTTTGGCGCCGGACACGCCGGCACCGCCCTCTCCGCTGCCTTGGGCATGGCCGTGGCCCGAGACAAGATGGGCGGTACCGAGCACGTGGTCGCACTGGCCGGCGACGCCGCTTTCACCTGCGGCATCACGCATGAGGCGCTGAACAACATCGCGGCGCAGACCAAGCGGATGATCGTCGTACTCAACGATAACAAGTGGTCGATAGACAAGAACGTCGGCGCCATCGCCACCTACTTCAATAAGATCGTTACCAGCCCGCAGTACCACCACCTGCACCAGCGCGCGGCGCGCCTGGTGGAACGTGTGGGCGGCAACCGCGCGGCCAACATGGCTCGCAAGGCAGAAGAGGCCGCCAAGAGCATGCTGTGGCCCTCCGTCATCTTTGAAGAGTTCGGCATCAAGTACTACGGCCCGGTGGACGGCCACGATATCGGCGAGTTGATCCGCATCTTCCAGTTCCTGAAAACGCTGGATCGCCCTGTGCTGCTACATGTGCTGACGCAGAAAGGCCGCGGCTTTGAACCCGCCGAGGAGAAGCAGAAGAAGTTTCACGGTCTGGGACCCTACGACCCGGAGACAGGTGAAACCAAGCCGCTAGGCCAGCGCACTTACTCCGAGGTATTTGCCGACACTACGGCCAAGCTCGCCACGGAGAACGACAAGATCATTGCCATCACGGCCGCCATGCCCAATGGCACGGCCCTGGATCGCTTCCGCGCCATTCATCCCGGCAAATATTTTGACGTGGGCATCGCCGAGGAACATGCCGTGCTTTTCGCCGCCGGATTGGCCGCGCGCGGCATGAAGCCCTTTGTCGCCATCTACAGCACGTTTTTGCAGCGTGGCTTCGATCAGATTGTTCACGACGTCTGCCTGCAGAATCTACCCGTCGTCTTCTGCATGGATCGCGGCGGACTGAGCGGCGACGACGGCCCCACGCATCACGGCCTCTTCGACATCAGCTACCTGCGCGGCATTCCCAACATCATCCATATGAGTCCGAAGGATGAGGACGAGTTGGCGGACATGCTCTACACCGCCATGCTTCACCCCGGCCCGGTGGCCATTCGCTATCCGCGCGGAATCGGCCCCGGCACGGCGGTCAAGGAGCAGCCCGTAGCCATTGAGACTGGCAAGGCCGAGGTCATCGAGCAAAGCGAGAGTGCGCGAGTCTCCATCTTCTCCCTGGGCAACATGTTGCCTGTGGCGCAGGAACTCCGCCAGTTGCTCGCCGCGGAAGGCATCGCCGCTTCCGTCATCAACGCCCGCTTTGCCAAACCGCTTGATGTGGAGATGATCCTTCGCTACGCCGCCTCCTCCGAGGTGCTGGTGACGATGGAAGATCATGCCCTGGCCGGAGGCTTTGGCAGCGCCGTGCTGGAGGAGTTGAACCGCGCCGGGCTGGCTACTCCTGTTGTGCGCATCGGCTGGCCCGACAATTTCATTGAGCACGGCAAGCCCGAAGATCTGCGCCGCAAGTACGGGTTGACGGCCCCGGAGGCCATGGAGCGGCTGCGCCAGCACCTCGGCATCACAGTTTCGTCTTCTCTTTAATTTTCTTGACGATCCGTACCGATCGGTACATATAATATTCACAGTAATAACTGTACCGATTGGTACACTTTTATGGCTGCAATCATCAAGACGAGTGCCGCGCGCCCCAAGCCTGGAAGAGGCCGCCCACGGCTGACCGACGCTGAGAGTTATCGCCGCGCCGTTCTGGAGGCGACCGCCGCGGTCTTCCTCGAGCGGGGCTACCAGAAGGCCAGCACCAACGAGATTGCCCGCCGCGCCAAGACCAGCAAGCAGACGCTCTACGCGCTTTATCCCACCAAGGCCGAACTCTTCGTCGCCGTCATCACCATGCACATGGAGAGGCTGTTCGCGCGGCATGAGTACTTCATCGCCAGCGACGAACCGCCGCGCCAGGTGCTTACCGACATGGGACGCATGGTGCTTGGCATGTTCCGCTCGCGGGAGTTTCTGGCCCTTTATCGCATCATGGTGGCCGAGGTGAACGACTTCCCCGAGGTCTGCCTTCGCCTTTGGCGCGAGTGCCGTGACCGCGGCTACGGCCTGCTCACCGAGTATCTGCGCAAATGCCGCATCGGCGGCCCCAGCTATCGCAAGTCGGCCGAGCAGTTCATCTCGCTCATCCTCGGCGACTTCGTGCTCAACGCCATGCTTGATCCCGGCCTCACCCTCAGCAATCGCGCCGTGGACGAGCGCGTCACCGAGTCTGTTGCCATCTTCCTTCAATTGCACCGGGGACCCGCAAGGCGGAGATAGGAACAGGCAAGCATGGGCTCGGCAATTTCAGTGCAGGAGATGCAGGAGAACGCCCGCTGGCGCCCGGCGATGAATCCCTGGATCATCGCCATCTCGGTCATCGTGCCCACATTCATGGAAGTGCTGGACACGACGATTGCCAACGTCGCGCTCACCCACATTGCAGGCAGCATGTCGGCCTCCTACTCGGAGGCGACCTGGGTGCTCACCTCCTACCTGATCTCCAATGCCGTCGTATTGCCGCTTACGGCATGGCTGGGCAACCGCTTCCAGCGCAAGCGTTTTCTGCTGATTTGCATCTTCGTCTTCACCGTGTCGTCACTGCTGTGCGGGCTGGCCGTAAGCCTGCCTATGCTGCTCGCCATGCGCATCATCCAGGGCCTGGGCGGCGGAGGCCTTGCCCCCATTTCGCAGGCCATTCTCATGGAGAGCTTTCCTCCCAACAAGCAGGGCGCGGCCAATGCTCTCTTCGGACTGGGTGTGGTGGTGGCCCCGGTTGTGGGGCCGATCCTGGGCGGCTGGCTGACCGACAATTACAGTTGGCGCTGGATTTTCTACATCAATATTCCACTGGGTGCGCTGGCCATGTGGGCGGTGCAGAAAACGGTGGAGGATCCCCCCTGGGTTCGTGACTCTGATCCCGGACCTCTGGATGGCATTGGCTTTGCCGCGCTTGCCCTGTGGCTGGGTTGCCAGGAGATATTCCTCGACAAGGGTCAGGAGAACGACTGGTTTGCCTCCGGCTTCATCCGCTGGATGGCTGTGCTGGCCGTCATTGGCTTTGTTATCTTTGTGGCCCGTGAGTTGAAGGCGGAAAAGCCGATGGTGGATCTGCGCATCTTTCGCCATCGCAACTTCGCAGTCGGCACCGTGCTGATGTTCTTCACCACGTTTCTGCTGTACGCGATTGGACTGATCACGCCGCAATTTTTACAGCAGATGATGGGCTATTCGGCAATGGCCGCCGGTCTCATCACATCGCCGCTCGGGCTGGGCGCCATGATCAGCATGATTTTGGTTGGCCAGCTAGTGATGCGCATGGATCAGCGGCTGATTATCGTCTTTGGATTTTTAATCTTTGGCTACGCGGCATTGCGGCTCTCCGGCATGAACCTGGCGATTGCGCCGAGCGCCGTCCTCTGGCCGCAGATTCTGGCCGGCTCGGCCATTGGCTTCCTCTTCGTTCCCATCAACGTTTCCGGCACGGCGCCGCTGCGGCGCGACGAGATGGGCTCGGCGACCGGCATGTTGAACCTGGTGCGTAATGTCGGTGGCAGTGTGGGCATCGCCATGGTCAGTACTATGATCGCCCGCCGCAGCCAGGTGCACCAGAGCACGCTGGTAGCCTCCCTCACGCCGGGCAACATACGGTTACTGCGCCAGGTCAGCGGCGTGCACGGTTACCTGTCTCTTCATATGCCGGCCAGCAGCGGCAGCCTGAACACAACCCTCGGACTGCTCTACCGCCAGGTGCAGCAGCAGGCCTATCTTTTGGCCTTTATGAATGTGTACTACGGGCTGGCGATGCTGAGCTTCTGCTCCGTGCTGCTTGTGCTGCTGCTGCGCAGGGCGCGCGGTGCGAAAGTTTCTCTCTAGGCCGACCCTCATTCTTCCGCCGCACCGATGCTTTGTTGGATGCGACATCTTCCCTGCTCCCGCGTAATCGTCTTGCAGCCTTTACTGCAACGCATATAATGATTGAGTTTGTATGCCGTCTGACTCGAGTCCTGTTCAATACGCGCTGGTCGCTTATATCAAGAGCGAAGTGGGAGAGTTCGTCGATGGGCTCCGGCGAGAGCTTCATCCCGAGCATGCGCACCTGCCTACCCATCTGACGATTCTGCCTCCGCGCCCGCTGCATGGCAGCGAGGAGGAAGCTGTGGCCATGCTGCTCCAAACCAGCGCGCCGGTTGCACCCTTCCAGGTCGAGCTTGGCGATGTAGAGAGTTTCCTGCCGGTAACGCCAACGGTCTTCATTCGCGTGGCGCACTCCGGCTACCGCATGCGAGAGTTGCATGACCTTTTGAACCGCGGGCCGCTCTGTTATACCGAGCCGCTGCCCTACATGCCGCACGTCACCGTAGCCAAGCTGGACACCCCGGAGCGTGCCGCCGAGGTGCTGGCCAGCAGCAAGCAGCTCTGGGAGCACTTCCAGGGACCGCATCGCGTTTTGATTGACCGCCTGAGTTTTGTGCGTGGCTGCGGCCACCAGTGGATTGATCTCTCTGAGATACCCCTCTCCGCCACGCCGCGCTAAGTCCGCTTCTCTCTGAATTTTCTCTTTATCGGACCGTCGCACTCCAACCGTACATGACCCTATGCCGAGCAGTTTAGGCCAAGGTTACGTTGCCATCCTCGGGCTTTGACCGCCTAATGAGATGAGGCGCACTGTCATCTGAGGATGTCGGTTGCTCCGAACCTTCCCGCCGCGGATGATTCCGCGTCTTTGGGATGCGAAGCGACGAGGTGCTTATGCAGATCACGGTCTATGGCGCAGGATACCTTGGTACCGTCCTCTCCGCCTGCCTTGCCGACTTTGGAACGCCTGTGGTCTGCTGCGACGCGGAACATGAGAAAGTCCGCGCCCTCGCCCAGGGACAGATTCCTTTTTACGAGAAGAACCTGGAAGAGATCATCGTCCGCAACGTGCGCTCCGGAAGGCTGGCTTATTCCACCGAAATCGAGACGCAGGTCGCGCGCTCGCAGGTAATCTATCTGGCGCAGGATGATCCCGCAGAAAGCGAATCGCGCGCCCTGAAGCTGGCCGCCATGGCGCCAGCGGGCAGCATTCTGCTGATCAGCACGCCGGCACCGGTGGGCACGGCTACACGCATCGCCATGAAGGTGAGCGCGCTGGGACATGACGTCAGCGTCATCTCGCATCCCGTCCTGCTCACCGAAGGCTGTGCCGTGGAGGACTTCAACCAGCCCGACCGGTTGCTCTTCGGCACCAGCGCGCTCGATGCAATCGCGCAGTTGAAAATTCTCTATCGCCCGCTGGTCATGCGCGGCACGCCGGTCATCGTCACCAGCCGGGAGACGGCGGAGTTGGTGCGCGAAGCCTCGACGGCCTTTGTGGCCACTAAAATTTCGTTTATCAATGAGATGGCGGCGCTTTGTGAGCAGGTGGAGGCCGATGCCTGTGACCTGTCGCTCGCACTTGGCCTGGATAAGCGCATCGGCCCGCGCTGCCTGCAGGCAGGTATCGGCCTGGGTGGGACATTTGTGGAAAGCAACATTGCCAGCCTGAGCGCGCTGGCACAGCGCAAGGGCATGCAGCTCAAGATGCTGGCCGCGGCACAGGCCGTCAACCAGCAGCATGCCGAACGCACCATGATGAAGATTGCCAGCGTCATACCGAATCTGCGCGACAAACGTGTGGGGTTGCTGGGCCTGGCCGTCAAACCGCATACCAGTTCGGTGATCGGCTCCTCCAGCGTGGCACTGGCCCGGCAGTTGGCAAAGAACGGCGCCAGCGTGCGCGCCTACGATCCCTTTGCCATGTCGGAGGCCGGCACGGAGTTGAATCAGCTCGTCGCGCTCTGCGACTCCGCTTACACGGCCGCCGAGGGCGTGGATGCCCTGGTGCTCGCCACCGGCTGGCCGGAGTTCCGCAGCCTGGACTTTGCCCGTATGAAAAGCATCCTGCGCCGCCCGCTCATCGTGGACACCAAGAACCTCCTCGACGGCAACCGCCTGCGCGGCATGGGCTTTGAATATTTAGGAATTGGGCGCGCCAACGCCTGATAGTCAAACAGCAGATGGAAGCAACTCCTGTGGCGCTGGCCCGGAATTTACCTCCGGGCCGTTTTTTGCGCTGCGCCGTAGCACACCCCCGGAAACAGCGAAAATCCACAGCCGGCATGCACACGTAGCAGCAGGCCTCTACGAGTCTGTTATAATCAGAGACGGTTTCACGGTGGGTATAGTTCAATGGTGGAACGCCGGTCTGTGGCACCGGATGGTGTGGGTTCGAGTCCCACTACCCACCCCAACAAACCTTTCTATTTTCAACGAATTACAAAACAAACTGTTGAATGAACCAAATGTAAGCCAAACAAAACCCCCTGATCAGGGGGTTTTTGCTGCCTGGGCCTTTCTAGGCGCTCATGAGATTTGCAGGCATCCACCTATCCCCACACCCCCCGGGACGGCCACACGCCTGTTTATGAGCCACTAAACCACTACCGTGGAATCACACGGCCAATCGGTGGTTTGTATTTCAGCAACAAGTGTGGGGCTTTTAGAACTCCAAAAAGATGGGCGCAGGTTTGATGCCCGGATGGTTACATATTTACAGTACACTTCGGGCCTGCTCTTCCCCGTTGAGGATCCGGAAAACACCCTCGGAAAGCGCTCGGAGTTCATCTTCTCCGGGGTAGACATGGACTGGCGCCAGCCATTCAAGGTAATCGCGAAGCTTGCAGACAACCAGTTTCGAGTGCGCCATGCCGCCGGTAAGCAGCAGGGCATCGACCTTCCCCTTGAGCACGACCGCCATCGAGCCTGCTTCTTTGGCTATCTGGTAGATCATTGCATCCAGCACCATGGCGGCTTCTTTGTCTCCGCCTTCGATGCGGCGCTCCACTTCCATCAGATCGCGAGTGCCGAGGTAGGAATAGAGCCCGCCACTGCCGAAGACGCGCTCTTCAAGCTGCTTGCGGGTAAAGTCGCCGCGAAAACATGCGGCAATCAGCAGACGCACCGGCAGGGAGCCCGAGCGGTCAATGCCAAAGGGTCCATCTTCGCCGGTATTGTTGTCGATCATCCGGCCGTTGAGGTGAGCTGAGATTGAGTTGCCGCTTCCCATGTGGACGACGATCAGGCGCAGAGACTCGTATGCCTTACCCTGGTCAGCGGCAAAGCGCTTGGCAACCGCCTTGGTATTCAGCGCATGGCAGAGCGCAATGCGTGGAAACAAAATGGAACCGGAAAAACGCGCGCAGTCCTGCCACTCATCCACGCTGACCGGATCAACGACATAAGCGTGCACGCCGGCCTTTGCGGCGAACGTCTGCGCAAGAAACGCGCCCAGGTTTGAGGCGTGCTCTCCACGTCGCGCCAGCCGCAATTCCTCCAACATTCGCTCGTCCACCAGGTAGGTGCCGCTTGGCACGGAAGGCAGCAGCCCGCCACGGCCCGCCACGGCGGCGAAGGAGTCCGGCACATAGCCGGCTTTCTCCAGTTCAGCGGTGATGGCGGCAGCGCGATAATCGTGCTGCTCGAGCACGGACTTGCCCTCGAATTGCTTCAGGTCGTCGGCGCTGTGGCGAATGTTGCACTCCATCTCCACGCCGGATGCGCTGTACACCGCGAACTTTGTGGAGGTCGATCCCGGATTGATGGCGAGAACAAGTGGGCGGCTACTCGACACAAATCACCCCAAGCGCAATGGAGTTAATCTTGTCGTCGGCGCTTTCAACGCGCGACGGTATGAGGATGGGAACGCTGGCTCCCATGACGACGTGTGCGCAGGCTGAGCCACCCAGATATTTGACCGACTTGCCAAGCAGGTTGCCCGCCTCAATGCTGGGAACGATCATGCAGTCGGCGTGACCTGCGGCAGGATGCTTGATTCCCTTGGCCTCGGCGGCGGAGGGCAGCAGGGCTCCGTCGAGCGCCACCGGCCCGAAGACGTCGGCCACGCCAAACTCGCCAGCCTCGCCCATCTCGACCAGTGCCTTGGCATCCATCGTGGAAGGCACGGAGGGCGAGACAGCCTCGGTGGCGCTCATCACGGCTATCTTCGGACGGGCAATGCCGATCTTGCGCATCACCTCAATGCCATTCTGCACTATTTCCTTCTTGGCATGCAGATTGGGAAGGATGTTCAATCCGCCATCGGTTATGCCCACCAGCCGGAGCACCCCGGAGAGAGTGTCCTCGTAAAGGAGGATGTCGCTCAACACGCGCCCGGTGCGCAGCCCAACTTCCTTTTTGAGCACGGCGCTCAGCAACTCATCGGTGCGCAAATGCCCCTTCAGCAGGATGTCCACCTCGCCGGAGCGAGCCATCTGAATGGCGGTTTCCGCCGGAGTGTTCGTATCGACAATCCTGGCGGCGGCAAGGAGTTCGCCCAGCTTCATCTGTTCGGCGGTGCGGCGAATGCTGTTGGCATCGCCAATCAGTACGAACTCCGCCATGCCAATCTGGCGTGCGCCTTCGGCGGCGCTGAGCGCGATGGCATCGTCGGCCACAACCACGGCGACGCGTTTGGCGCCCCGCGCACAGGCGCGCTGACGCAGCTCTGTAAAGTTATGGATCACTCCGGCTTGTGGCATTGTTGAAGTTCCTGCTGGCATTAGTTATCCCTTAAGAGTCTCCCGTGGCATGCGGGAGAAAAATGCGCTTCATCGGCACAGAGGATTCTGTCGAAAATGCGGCCTGGAGGGAAATACTTTCTTTGGCACAGACCCAACTTTGCCGATATTGCAGAGTTTCACCCGCGGCACCCAGGCCCGCATGGCGGCCATCCATAGTGCCAGATGATTTTGCACCCTCATGAGCGACAATGGCGATGCTGGTCTGCCTGGAGCGGGCATTTGGCGATGGCGCTGCTTCTACGGCCGCATCCCGGCTCCGGCCGCCACGGGCGTGGCGTGAATCAACCAACCCAGCACTCCCAGCAGGGCGGCAAACAGCAATTGCACACGCAGCGAACTGTTCTCCGTCTCCTCGCCACGGAAGAGTTGCCATGTAAATCCCGCCGCCGGCAGCAGCAGCGTCAGCTCTCCGCTCCACCACCACAGCAGCAGGCAGAAGGCGAGCAGACTACCGCGCGCCATGCGGTCCAGCGGACGCACCGCTCCCGCGCCATCCAATATCCATATGGGCACAAGGTTCAGCAGATTCAGCCAGGCTCCCACATGCGCCAGTGCCAGCCAAATCGGCTGCCGCGTGCTAAGAAATATCGCATAGGCCGCAAGTGCCGCCAGCGCACCGGCCACCGGCCCCGCCAGTGAGACCAGCCCCCGCACCTCCAGCGATACGCCCAGCGCCTGCCACTGCACGTAGGCTCCCAAGCCGGGCAGGAACACGGGCATTTCGGCCGGCAGTCCGCGGCGGCGAATCTCCACATAGTGCCCCATCTCATGGATGAGGATCATGGCGGCAAAGCCCAGCCCAAAGGCCCATCCAAACATCGCCCAATAGACGCCGAAGAAGGCCACAAAGCTGAACAGTGATTTCGCCTTGAAGAGTGCGAAGAAGATCGTCTTGCCCTTGGCCAGCAGCACGGCCAGCGGTGCCAGTGGCCCCAGCCTGCGCGCCCAGGGATGCGCCTCCTCGGGCTTAGCCGCCTGCGGAGGCATGCGCTCCAACTCCTCTATGTGCTGGCGAACCCACTCCACTTGCCGCGCATCGGATGGCAGCAGAGCGAGCGCGTTCTTCCACAAGGCAACGGCCGGCGCAACATTGTGCTGCTCTTCCAGCAGCAAAGCCTGTTGGCGCAAGGCCTCCAACTCCGCGGCATACACCAGGGCGTGGCACTCCGGACAGACTTTATCCCCGGGCTGCAAGGGCGCAAGGCAGCGATGACAACTTGTGGCGGGCAATGGCATCGTCGGGTTAGAAAGGCCCTTCAATGGCTGGCAGGCTGCGCCCGGCGGCAATCTGCCAGGCAATGCGCACGCCAACAAAAAGTATCACCACGCCGATAAGTCCGCTGAGGGGACTACTCATCACACCCAGCACCGGCGAAGCCAGCCCATAGCCCAGCAGTAGCGCCAGCAGTTTGAGCAGCTTCCACCCGTTGATTGTTCGGGGAGCGGCGGCAGGGGGTGGCTGTCTGCGATGGCGCGACCTTCTGGTCGGCATTCGCAGCGGCATCCTGGCTGGGCTGTGTGCCCTGCGCGGCGGGCGATGAACCCGGTGCCACCTTCGGCGCGGTGGGCGTGGGCTGCGTAGTGGCCGTTCCCTGCCGTATCTGCTTGGTGTGGTTGTGGCTGGCCATGTATTGCGAGATGCCAACCGGCACGGCCGACACCGTCACCGCCGCGTAGGTCAGCACAACGGCCACCCACTGGTAGCGTCGTCCGCCAATCTCGCCCGATCCCTTCATCATGGCCTTGCCCACCATGTAGCCCACGGCCAGCGAGATGAAGCCGATCTCCAAATGAAAGATGATGCCGACGGCGGAGTACAAAATCAGACCCAGCAGCGCCGCGCCACAGCCGAAAAAGACGGCGCGCACAAAAGCCGCGTGGGTATCCACCGGCTTGCGCATCAGCACCTGTTGCGTGCAGGCCTCGCAGGCCATGGCGCCGCGGATGCGGTAGTAGCTTCCATGGATGGGTTGGCGGCAAAGAGCGCAAACGTCTTCGGACTGGGCCGGGCGCTCCGACGAAAATTCAGCGGTCTGAAACTGCGGAACTTCGTTTGATTCGGGCATGGCCGAACATAACACGCCATGCATGCGTGGCAAAGCGCTTTAGTGTTGCTGCAAGGTAAATCGCATCTGGCTGATAAATGCTGAATGCAGTCCGAGGCGTGGCGTATGCTGCCGCGCTAGTTCATGCCGCAGCCGCCACCACCGCAGCTTCCGGCGGGCATGCCGCAGGGCAGCTTCGGCGCCGAGCCCGTCGAACGGTCGGTGCCATGCGCGGCAAAGGTGGAAAGCTGCTGCTCCAGTTCAATGCCCTTGCACTCCGGGCACTCCGCCTGCTTGCCGCCGTAGATGATGGCCTCAAACTTTTTGCCGCAGCCTTTGCAAACGTATTCGAAGATGGGCATCGCTTACTCCTCTGCGCCCGGACGCGCGAGGCGGCCAAGCTGGTACATTGATTATATAAGGCCCGCGCGATGACTTATCAAAGCGCGGCTGCTGCAATCGATGAACGCTCCGGCCAATACACATCCCGCGCTTCCTGTAATGGAGCCTGATTTTGTTCCCCGCCGCCGCCTGCGCTCAGGACACGCGCAGACCATCGTCGGCAACTTCCTGCGCCGCACTAACACCCTGCCGCCCCCCGAAGAACGCCTGATTCCCGTGGACGACGGCGTGAGCCTGCTCTGCCACTGCCACTGGCAACCCGCGCGGCAGGATTGCCTGACGCTGATCCTCGTGCATGGCCTTGAGGGCTCCAGCCGCTCCGGCTATGTGCTGGGCACCGCCGCCCGCGCCTGGGCCCGTGGCTGGAACGTTGTGCGCATGAACGTGCGTGGCTGCGGCGGCAGTGAGCAGTACTCAAGCACTCTTTACCACAGCGGCCTCTCGCAGGACGTCGAGCGGCTGACCGCGTCTCTCATCGCCAGTGATGGGTTGCGCCGCGTGGCCATCGCCGGTTTTTCCATGGGGGGCAACCAGGTGCTGCGCGCCATGGGACGCTGGGGCCAGCAGGCGCCGCCGCAGGTGGTGGCCGCCGCCGCTGTCTCGCCCGCCTGCGATCTCTCCATCAGCTCCGACCGCATCCACGCCGCGGCTTTTGGAATTTACGAGCAATGGTTCATGCTCAGCCTGCGCGCCAGTTACCGCCGCAAAAGCCAGATGCATCCACACTTCGATGTCAACCTATTGCGCGGCGTGCACAGCGTGCGCGGCTTCGACGATAAGATTACCGCGCGCTACATGGGTTTTGCAGGTGCCGAGGATTACTACAACAAGGCCAGCAGTTCGCACGTGCTTGACCACATCGCCCGCCCCACGCTGGTCATCCATGCGGAAGACGATCCCTTCATCATCCTTTCGCCCGACACGCGCCGCAAGCTGCTGGCAAATCCATATGTGCGCTTCCTGATGACCGCACACGGCGGCCACTGCGCCTTCATCTCCGACGCCGGCAATGGCGACGATGGACGCTGGGCCGAGCGCAAGATAGTCGAATTTCTCACAATGGTCGAACAGGCCAACCCGTAGTATGGACGCCGACTACAGCATCGAACTTGGCCCCACGGCGCCCGCCCTGGAGTTGCCCTGGCAGGACCCTGACGGCCGCTGCGGGTATGTCAATCTGCGCCAGCAACCGCATCGAATCGCCGAACTCGACGAGGTACAAAGCTATCCCGCCCTCGGCGAATTATTGCGTGCGCTCAACGGCCCACACTCCCCCTGGCAGACGGCCAAGTGCGATGTGTGGTGCGAAGAGCAGGAATCGGCTGAGATTGAACTGCCCGCCGCTGCGTTTTCACAACACTGCTATGTGGATCTCATCCTCAGCGATGCTCACCACGCTTTGCGCAACAGCCTGCCCGCGCACCAAGAGATGGCTCGCCGCTCGGCTCATCTCCTCGAGGATCAGGGTGAAGAGCTCGACGCCACGGCCGCAGAGATTGTCATCCGCCGCTGCTATTTCCATAAGGATGATGCCGCCGACTCCCCCAGCGAGGATGGCTACTGCCTGACGCTCTACCTCAGCGGATATGGAGCCACTCCGCCCCAGGCCGCAGAGCGCTGGCAGGCTGCGCTGCAATTGGCTGCCTGTTGCCTGCCCGGGCTCACTCTGCCTGATTCAGCGGCGCCGGATGGCGAAGTCGGCTAGAATGAAGTAGCCTCTGCCGGGCCCGTGTGGGAGCGTAGCTCAGTTGGATAGAGCATCTGCCTTCTAAGCAGAGGGTCGCGTGTTCGAGTCACGCCGCTCCTACCACTTTTCTTCCTACCAATTTTTCAGGAAAATTATCGTGCGATATGGCCTGGGTCTTTATGCCTCGCGGCCCTGCCATGCGCTGGCGGCAATCACCATGGTGACCAGTTGGACCACCACAATCAGCGCCACGCAGGCCTTCCACTGACCGTAGCGCCATAGCATCCCCGGCACCACTCCGGCTACGCTCCCGCCCAGGTAGTAGAACATCACATACAGCCCGGCGGCGGAGGCGCGTCCACCGCTGCGAGCCTCGCGCTGAATATAGCTTGACGCCGCTGACTGGCATACGAAAACTCCCGAGCTGCACAGCGTAAGCCCCACCAGCACCGCCCACAGATGCGGTACCAGTGTCAGCAGCACTCCGGCAATGCCGCCCGCAACCGAGCCCACCAGCGCCGTGCGCGAACCCACATGCGAGATCCACACTCCGCCCAGTGGCGTGATGATCAGTCCCACCAGGTACACCATGAACAGCGCGCTCAGCTCCGCCGGCGAAAGCAGGAATGGCGGCGCCGCCATGTAAAACGTCACATAGGTAAACGTGGCCACCAGGGTAAACAGCACATTGAATCCCACGGCGTAGGTGGCCAGCAGTTGCGGATTCCGCAGGTGATGCAGAAAGCCCGGTCCATTCGACGCGACCGAAGGTGCCAGCGGAGTATCCGGCGGCAGCCAGCGCCACAACACGACGCCGAAAACCAGATCCAGCGCTCCGATGCAAACAAAGCCCACGCGCCAGCTGGGCTGCACAAAAGGAACCAGTGCATGCGTGGCCGCCACACCGGTGAAAAAGCGTCCCAGGAAACCGCCCAGCACCGTGCCGCTCACATAAATGGACATCACGCGCGCCACCTGGTGCCGTGGCCACTCCTCGGTGATGTAGGCGATCGTCACGCCGAATATGCCCGGCATCACCAGCCCCTGGAAGAAGCGCCACACCACCAATTGATGAAGTCCGTTGGCGGTAGCAGTGCCAATTGTGGGCACGGCCAGCAGATAGATTGCCCATACGATGACCCGCCTACGCCCAACGCGCTCGGCCAGCCATCCGCAGAAGGGCGCGCTCAGGGCCACGCCCAGCGTTGCCGCACTCACCGTGCGCCCAACGGCGGCCTTGCTGGCGTGGAAGAGTTCTTCGAAGAGTGGCAGCAGCGGCTGCGTGGCGTACAGGTTGAAGAAGCATCCAATGCCGGCCAGGGTGACTGCCACCACGGCCATCGCGTTCAGGTCGTAGAAGCTAGTCGGCGCCGCCAGATCGCCGGCCGCGGACTGCCCGGCCGCCATGACGGCATCGGCCGTCTCATCGGCAGCAAGGTTCTCAAGATCAGGAAATTCAGGCATGGGACTCTACTTCAGGGTACCACTATGGAAGTTCCACGGGGAGAGGACGCGCCGTGGCCGCAGGCTACAGGAAGCGCAGCCCGATGCAGTGCTCGCTGATGCGCCGCACCTCGACATACACATCGGTCATGTTGCCCGTTGCGGGCTCCACAATGGTCAGCATGAGTTGCTGGCCCTTGACCAGGGCCAGCCGCGCCCAGGGCGAGGCTGGATCCAGCAGCATGCCGCCGCCGCTGGTCTCCACCACGCGCCCCATCTCGTTGCCGTGCACGTCCAGGGCGAAGGCCGCAGCAGGCACACCGACGCGCTCAAAGCGGCGGCGTTCCACCAGCGGCTTCACCTTCTCCGGCACGGCCACATCGGCCGCTTTCTTTTTTCGTACGGCCATGGTTCTTATCTTCCGCCCCGTTGCCGGAGCCGTTTTACTTTCCGCCCAGCACCATCTTGGCGATGGTTGCCAGTTGCATGTTCGACGTGCCTTCGTAGATGCTACCAATCTTTGCGTCGCGATAGAACTTTTCCACCGGATAATCCTTCGTGAATCCGTAGCCGCCAAAGATCTCCACGGCCTGGCTGGCCACCCGTTCGGCCACCTGCGGAGCCCAAAGCTTGGCCATCGCCGCCTCCTTCAGGAAGCTGTATCCGGCATCCTTCATGCGCGCCGCGTTGTACACCACCAGGCGCAGCGCGGTAATTTCCGTGGCCATCTGCGCCAGTTCAAACTGCACCGCCTGGAAGCTCGAAATCGGCTGGCCGAACTGCTTGCGCTCCTTTGAGTACTTGACCGCGGCCTCAAAGGCTCCCTGCGCCAGCCCCAGCATCTGCGCGGCAATGCCGATGCGGCCTTCGTTCAGGGTCTCAATGGCAACCTTGTAGCCCTTGCCGACTTCGCCCAGCAGGTTTTCCTTGGGTACCTTGCAGTCCTCAAAGATCAGTTCCGTGGTGCTGCTGGCACGGATGCCCAGCTTGTCTTCCTTTTTGCCCACCGTAAAGCCCGGGAAGCCCTTTTCCACGATGAAGGCCGTGATGCCCTTGTATCCCGCCGAGGGGTCCACCGTCGTGATCACGATGAACAGGTTGGACTCCTTGCCGTTGGTGATCCACAGCTTCTGGCCATTCAGTAGCCAGTGGTCGCCCTTGTCTTCGGCGCGGGTGCTGAGCGCAAAGGCGTCGCTGCCGGCTCCGGCCTCGCTCAGTGCATAGCTGCCTACCCACTCGTTGGCCATCTTGGGCAGATACTTCTTCTTCTGCTCCTCATTGCCCCAGCGGATCAGCGCGTTGTTCACCAGCGTGTTCTGCACGTCCACCAGCACTCCCACCGAAGGATCGACGCGACTCAGCTCTTCCACGGCCAGAATGGCCTCAAAGAACGATCCACCGCCGCCGCCGTACTGCTCGGGAATCTCGATGCCCATCAATCCGAGCTGATGAAACTGCTCCACCAGCGCGTGATCCATCACGCCCTTCTCGTCCATTTCCTTGACGAGTGGGCCAATCGATTCTTCGGCAAACTTGCGGATGTTGTCGCGGAAAAGCTGCTCGTCCTCGCTGAGAACCAGCAGCGGCATGGGAGCGCCTTCGCGCCCGGCATTCGTGGTCATAGCTATACCCAGCCTCACATTTGTGTAGATGACAGACCGGCGATTGTATCAGTTCTGGGGATGGCTGCAATGAAAGGATTACGGACGTGCGGGAGCGAGAAAGGCCTTGCCCTACCGGCCAACAACCTTCAGCTTTTCACCATCCAGCAAACGGCGATACTGTGCCCTTGCGTGCACCGCCCATGGGCCCTGGCAATCCAGCTTGAGATAGGCGCGCCAGTGGTGCATCGCCTGCCGCGGCTGCCGGGCCCGTTCGTAGGCCAGCGCCAGGTTATAGTGTGCGTCGGCGTAGGTGGGCGCCAGGTGCAGAGCGCTCTTGTAGGCCGCTATCGCCTCTTCCAGGCGCTGTGTCTCGTCCAGCACGTTGCCCAGGTCAAAGTAGGCCAGCGCGTAGCGTGGATCGCTCTCTATGGCCCGGCGATAGTGTGTCTCCGCCAGTTCGTAGTCGCTCTGGTTGTAGTAAAGCGTGCCCAGGTTGATGTGCGCCGGCGCGTAGTTGTCGTCCTGCTTCAGCACCTTCTTGTAACAGGCAATGGCCTCATCGGCCGTCTCGGGATCTTCTTCCAGGGCCACGCCGCGGGCAAACAGCGCGGCAACCGTCTGCGGAGCCGGCATCGGGCGGAATCCCTTGTCCGTCTCCAACACCTTGCCGCTGTCGTCAAAGTCCATCACGAACTGGCCGTCAATCGGGTCCAGCGCGCGCCCCTCGGTGCGGAAGGCCACCCGCGAGCCAATGGAGAACGAGCCTGCTTCCAGCAATGGGTTCTCCATCCCGGCCACGCGCTCCTGCATAGCGTGGAGCGACGCCAGGATGGTCGCGCTCTTCACGCGCTTGGCGCGCAGGTCGCGCACCTTCTTTACCTGTAGGAGGTCGAAAAAGGAGAAGCTGTCGCCGACGGCTATCAGTCCCGCGCGCTGCCAGCCGCTCAACTGCCGGGCCGTGATGCGCAGGATCCTCAGTACATCCGTTCGTTGAAAGTCAGTCACGGTTTGTGCCGGGCTCCAATTTCTCGGCCATTATCGCCAGCACGCGACGGTGAAAGCAAGCGGAAACTCCACACTCCCCTGCTTAAGCTCATGCAAATATGCACTTTGCACAACTGGCTAGGCACTTTCACCACCCACCGACTCTTTACACTCGCCTTGCCCACCCTTTACTATGGATTCAGGTCATGCCGACGTAGCTCAGTTGGTAGAGCAGCCGATTCGTAATCGGCAGGTCACCAGTTCAAGTCTGGTCGTCGGCTCCAGAAGATTTCCAGCGCGCCTCGTCCATCGGACGGGGCGTTTCGCTTTTGCCTTCATCACCGCCAACAATTCTCTCTGCCTTCGCATTTCGCTCACGCATCGAAGATCACTCAAGCGCATTGTTTCTTGTGCGACTCTCACAAAAAACCTCCGCGCAAACGAAAAGGCCGCCCGGCAACTGGGCGACCTTTCCTTCAAGGGAGAATAGTTCCAACGGAGGCTAGACCGTCAAAACTTTCTGAACAAATACTATGAGCCTTGAAAACCGAGTGTCAAGCGATTTTATAGAATTAAATGTCTTTATTATCAATAACTTAACTTTTAGCCCAAGATTCTCTCTGTGACATAATTTGTCACTCGACGGCCTCTCCGACCCCTAAATGGTTGCCTGAAATCAGCTTAGGTCCTATCAGTGACGATCCAGGTCGAGCCGAATCATCTTGCCATCGTCCGCGATTTCGCCCTTCTTTTTGCCCCACAAACGGGGCATAACCACCCGGCCAAAGCCAAACATCAGTCCCAGGCCCACCGAAATGAGGAAGAGAACGAAGGCCAGCGTCAGTCCGGCGACCACCAATCCGCCGATGTTGTCGCGCTTGGCCTGCCCCGTGTCCTGGTTCCAGGTAACGCTGGCATCGTAGTTAATGGAGGCGAGAACGCGCTCGGCATCACGCCTTGAGATCTGTCCGCGCACCAGTGCCACGATCGGTCCCGTGCGCTTTACCACCATGGTCGCGCCCGTTGCGGGCTGCAACTGCTGGTAGGCCGCCAGCCGCTCAATGGCGATGATGTGCGTGGGGTATTCGGTCAGCAGAATCTCTGCCGAAGCTGGGCCGTCTCCGTTCAACCGCGCCCACAGCAGGCGGGGATTCTTCTCAAAGTTGATGAGCCCGGCCGGTATATCAAGATTCAGCGCCGCATAGGCCGCCGCGCCGATGACAAAGTGCGCCGACTCCGGTACCAGTTGCTTGCGTGGCAGCCGTCCGGGCAGCGTGGGCAGCTCCGATGCAGGCCCCGCGGCCTTGGGCAGCATGCCGGCCAGCTCGCGCATCTGCGCGCCGCTCATCGCCGTCAGCTGTGTAAACTGCGCGTCCACCAGCAGGTTGCCCTGCAGGAACATCACTCGCTCATTCAGCGAGGCCGCCAGTTGCCCGATGTCTTCCTTCTGCATGCGCGGCTGCCGATAGTAGGTGAATGCCGCATAGGCCCCTTCGGCGTCGGCAAAGCGCGCCGCGCGCAAGGTCAGGGTGCGCTGTCCGTCCTTAGGATTCGCAGAGTTTGTGTCGATGACTTTGTAGGTGGCAATCTCGAAGTCGGCAAAGCGGTCTTCCGCCAGCACCGCTGCGCTGGTGGCGTCAAGCTGGCGCGGATCGCTGCCCTTCTGCGCCGTGCCCGTCTGCTCCCACCCGGCAAAGGCCGCGGGCAGAATCGACGCCTGCGCCGCCGGCTTCTCCGTAGCGGCTTTGGGCTGCGCGGCAAAGGCCGGAATGCAGAGTGCGGCCAGCGCCAGCACACAACCCGCATTGCGTAGAAAAGCTCTCATCATCACACCATCACCCTGTATCTATTAGACCACGCCGGGCGCGCTAAGGTTCCCGGCCCGGCCCCGGCGCGATGCCGCATGGTATTCTTAATACATACAGTGCGTCCCGCCCCCTTTTTTTGCAGGCAGTCCAGCACAATCCAGACACAAAGGTTTCGGACAAAAGACCCAAGATGATTTCTGTTTCCAACGTTTCCATGCGCTACGGCGCCAAAGTTCTGTTCGAGGATGTCTCCACGGCCTTTACGCCGGGGCGCCGCTACGGCCTCACTGGCCCGAATGGCGCGGGCAAGTCCACCTTCATGAAGCTGCTGACCGGCGAATTGGAGGCGCAGAAGGGCACCGTTGTGCGTCCGCGCAAGTTCGGCGTGCTCAGCCAGGATCAGTTTGCCTTTGACGCCTATCGCGTCATCGACACGGTCATCATGGGCAACCGCCGCCTGTGGAATGCCATGGAAGAGCGCGAGAAGCTCTACTCCAAGGCCGAACTGACCGACGCGGACGGCATGCGCCTGGGCGAGCTGGAAGGCGTGGTGGGCGAAGAGGACGGCTACAGCGCGGAAAGCGACGCCGCCATGCTGCTCGATGGCCTCGATCTGCCTGAGTCCAAGCACGACCTGAAGATGGCCGAGTTACAGGGTGGCGAGAAGGTTCGCGTGTTGCTGGCGCAGGCGCTTTTCGGCCATCCCGGCGCACTGCTGCTGGATGAGCCTACCAACCACCTCGATCTCGACTCCATCCACTGGCTGCAGGATTTCCTCGTTCACTACGACGGCGTGCTCATCGTCATCTCGCACGATCGCCACTTCCTCAACAGCGTCTGCACCCACATCGCGGACATCGATTACGAGACCATCATCACCTACACCGGCACCTACGACGACATGGTGCTGGCCAAGACCCAGGTGCGCTCGCAGATTGAATCGCAGAACGCGCAGCGCGAGAAGAAGATCTCGCAGCTCAACGACTTCATCGCGCGCTTTTCGGCCGGCACGCGCTCCAGCCAGGTGCAGTCCCGCCGCAAGGAAGTGGAGCGCCTGCAACTGACCGAACTGGCCAGGTCCAACATCCAGCGCCCCTACATCAAGTTCGACCAGAAGCGCCCCAGCGGCAAGCATATTCTGGAGATTGAAAAGCTCAGCAAGAATTACGACGGCGCCGAGGTGGTCCGCCACTTCACCAGCAGCATCACCCGTGGAGAAAAGATCGGGCTGATGGGCCGCAACGGCGCCGGTAAAACCACGCTGCTCCAGGCCCTGCTGGCCAACTCGCCCACCACTCCCATGAAGGAGCTGCGCGAGACCAGCGGTTACGAAGGCGACTTCGTCAGCTCGGGCCAGGTCATCTGGGGTCACGAGGCTTCGGTCGGATACTTCGCGCAGGATCACCGCTCCCTGATTACGCATGGCATGACGGCCTTTGAGTGGCTGCACCTGTGGGATCCGGGCGCGGCCGACGAGGAAATCCGCGGCCTGCTGGGCATGATGATGTTTGCCCGCGACGAGGGCAACAAGAAGACCAACGTGCTCAGCGGCGGAGAGACCGCGCGCCTGCTCTTCTGCAAGCTGATGCTGCAAAAGCCCAACGTGCTGGTGCTGGACGAGCCGACGAACCATCTCGACCTCGAGTCCATCAACGCGTTGAACATTGCCCTTCAGCGTTATCCCGGCACGGTGCTGCTGGCCACGCATGATCACGATTTGATTGACGAGGTCGCCACGCGCATCTGGCACTTCGGCAAGGATCACCACATCATCGACTTCAAGGGAACCTACGAGGAATACCAGGCAGTGCACGCCTAGAATTTTTCGCAGCGTGTTCGCGATCAACACAAAGGCCCTCCCGCAGGAGGGCCTTTTGCTTCGCTCTAAGACTGTCTAGTTGCGCCCTTCGCCCGCATTGGCGCTCTTGGCGGCCACCTTCACGCCGCTCAGCCCGTTGATGTAACGCGCGATGCCGCGATAGAGGGCCTCGGCAATCTTCTGGCGATACTCGGGCGTCTGCAGTTTGCGTTCATCCGCCGGGTTGGAGACAAACGAAATCTCCGCCAGGATCGAGGGCATGTTCGCGCCAATCAGCACGATGAACGGAGCCTTCTTCACGCCGCGATCCTTCATCGTGCGCTCCTTGCCGGCCAGCCCCTGGTACAGCGAGTGCTGCACATCGGTGGCAAACTCGCGCGACTCCTCTACCTTTTCCTTCAGCGCGATCTTCTTCACCAGGTCGCCCAGCTCGTGCACGCTCTTCTCACTCACCGCGTTTTCGCGCGCCGCTACCTCCAGCGCGTCGGGCGACGGGTTGAAGTTCAAATAGTAGGTCTCCACGCCGCGCGCCGAAGCATCCTGGCTGCTGTTGGCGTGCACGCTCACGAACAGGTCCGCCTGCTGCTTGTTGGCGATGGCCGTGCGCGTCTCCAGCGGGATGAACGTGTCGTCGTCGCGCGTGTAGATTACGTCGGCGCCCATCTTCGTCTGCAACATTCTGCCCAGGCGCAGCGATACGTCGAGTACCAGGTCTTTTTCCAGCAATCCGTTCGGACCGATGGTGCCCGTATCGTGGCCGCCGTGGCCGGCGTCAATCACGATGCGTCCTACCTTCAGCCCCAACGCGCGAATCAGCGAGCGCTGGCCGTCCGCCGTAGGCTGTGCCTGGTGAGCTGTGCTGCGCGGCCTGGCCGATGTGGCCGTCTTGCGCTCGGGCTCACGCGGAGCCACCACCTGCACCGTGGGTTCGCTCGTCGGCTCGGCCGTCGCCTTTTGCTCAACGCTGTTCAGCCGTCCTACCTCGCTCTTGGTGGACTCCTGCGCACCGCGCGCAGCAGGCTTCTCGGCCTCGCGCGGCACCGGCGGCAGTTCTGACACCCGGGTTGCCTGCTTGGGCCCCGGAGCGATCTCCGGCGAAGCCGTGTTCCCCCCGGCCCGCACCGTGGGCACCTCGTCATGCTTTACGGCGGAAACAGTTGGCATGGTCGTGGATGCTTCCACCGCGGGATTTGTGGAGCCCGGCGAATCACTCGGCGGTGGCGGTGGTATCAGCGGCGCGGGGAACATCTCGCGCGCCACGCTTGCGGAGGGCTCAATCTTCTGGCTGCCCGGCACTGCCTTCTGCACGGTTGTGTTTTTCTGGCTGGCCGCCGCCGGCTCCATCGAAGCCGGACTAGCCTTGTTCTCCTCCGCCTGCTGTGCGCGCGCCACCAGCGTCTGCGGAGCGTTGCTCTTCCGCCCGTGGATGTCCACGATCAGGCGATACGGGTTGGGCAGCAGGAAGGCCGCGTAGTCGCTGACGTCGTCCACCTCCAGCACCACCCGCACCATTCCCTTCTGGAACTGCGCGATGCGCACGCGGCGCAGGAAGCCGTCGCTCACCTCAAAGGTCTTGCCCACCAGCGTCGAGGCCAGCTTGGTGTCGTACAGGTCAAAAAAGATGCGGTCGGGATTGTTGACCCGCCCGGCCTCGTACTTTACTTCCTGCTCAAGATCAATCGCCACGCGGGTGTAGTCCGGCGTGGACCAGTGGCGGATGCCGGTGACCAGCGGCAGCGCGGCGTGCGCGGTCTCGGCACTGGTTTCCACCGGGTGCGCATCCTGATTCTTCACGTCTTGAGCTTTTGATTCCTGTGTCCGTGGCTCCGTCTGCTTCACCGCCGCTGGCTTCGGCCTGCGCGCCGCGCGGGTCTGCTGATCCATTTCGACAATGGCTTCGCGCGCGTCGGCCGCCAGTTGCAGGTGCGGATAGCGGTGGATGACTTCCTGGAAAATCTCGCGCGCCTTGTCGTGCTCTTCCAAATCCTCTTTGTAAATCTGACCGATGGTGAACAGCGCATCGAAGCGATACTTGCTTCCCGGATACTCGCGGCGCAGAAATTCATACTGCGCAATGGCCGCGCGCAGCGAGCGTTCATCGTGGAAGCTGCGGCCCACTTCGGCAAGCAACTCCGCCACGGCCACCACGCTGGCATCGGCCTTGCTGCTTGCGGGGGATGTGTAATAAACGCGGCGATAGGCGTCGGTTACGCGCTGATATTCACGGCGGGTGCGCTCGCGCTGCGGCAGGCCGTTCAACTCCTCGCGCATGCGTTCGGCGGTCTCAAACTGGGTGCGTGCCTGCTGCTTGCGCGCCTGCGGGGGCTGCGGAGCATGTGGCGTGGCCCCCTCGGCTGCCATTACCAACAGCAACATCAGCGCAGCCACCAGCCATCGCGGAGTAATCCCAGCCCGGATCGTCCTCTGCCGCGGCATCACCATGCGTATGGGCACCATTTACTCCGTGTTGGTGATGAACAGGTGCCCGCGCTCATCGCGGTGCACCAGAACAGGCCGTGACAGGTTGCTGAAGCGCGCGTCCAACGGGCCCGTGCCCATCAGATGCGTGATGCGCTTCACGTAATTCTGAGTCTCGCTGTAGGGAGGGATGCCGCCATTGCGCTCCACCGCGCCCTTGCCCGCGTTGTAGGCCGCCAGCGATAGCGGCACGTTGCCGCCAAAATTGTCCAGCAGGCCCTTCAGGTGCCGAACTCCGGCCTCCACGTTCTGGCGCGCGTCAAACGGATTATTCACGTCGTACTGATGCGCCGTCGCCGGCATCAGTTGCATCAGGCCCATGGCCCCCTTGCGGCTCACCGCGTTCGGGTTGTAATTGGATTCCACCTGCACCAGCGAGCGCACCAGGTTGGGATCCACCTTGTGCCGTGCCGCCGCTTCGTGAATGAAGCGGTCGATATCCTCCGCGCTCACCCTGCGGCCGGCCGCGGCCTCCGCGTAGTTGGGATCGTTTCCCGCCAGTCCGCGTATGGTGGACTTCCCCTTGCCCAGCCTCGGCTGGCTCTCAATGTAGCTGTTCACCTCGCCGGCCACCGCCTGCGCCGAGCGTAATGCCTCCGCTGAACTGGCCTTCACCGGCAGCCACTTCTTCTGTGCTTTGTCCCAATAGTAGAGTTGCTGCGCCTTTACCGGGCGCGCAGGCCGTGGCGTCGGAGTGTCGTTGGTCCACACCGTGCGGCCGTTCTCCACCATGGGCTGGATTGTCTGTCCGGCCAGAGTTGCCGCGGGCAGCAGCAGCGCCATCAGCGCAAGGCACGGCGCGGCCACCCTCGGGTGCCGTACCGCTCTCCGAAATTCGCTTTGGCCCGCGACCATACGCTCTCCCTGCGCCAGGCAACTTCACCCGCCGCTGGCTCGCCACTCCCTTTTGCCAAGTAATTGAATTATAGGGCCCGTAGATGGACGCTTCAATCCTCAGACACATGGGGAATCCACTCAGTGAATGGGGTAAAAGCCTACGATAACCCTATAAAAACCTAAATCAGCGGAACCCAGGTTACGCCAGTGCCCCCCGCCGATGCCCATTCCGCGAGCCCGCAATCGGCCAACCTCGGAATCCGCAATCAATAGAAAAGCCGGAGGGGATTGTCCCTCCGGCCTTCTTACGCACTTCTTAGCCTTTAGCCCAGCAAGGCCGCCACCGCATCCGGAGCTTCGCGCAGCGCCTGGTCCAGTGCCTCGGGATTCTTGCCGCCGGCCTCGGCCATATCAGGTCGTCCGCCGCCGCTGCCGCCCACCTTCTGCGCCACCGCGCCAACGACTTTACCGGCCTGAATCCTGCCCGTCAGGTCCTTCGTCACGCCAACGATCAGCGCTACTTTACTCTCGGTGACCGAGCCCACAATCACCACGCCCGAGCCCAGCTTGTTGCGGAAGTTATCCACCAGCGTGCGTAACTGGTTGCGGTCCAGGTTGTCGGAGCGATGCGCCAGCACCTTCACGCCCTTTACCTCGTGCACGTTGTCCTCGGCGCTGGCCACGGCCGTGGCGGCACTCTTCATGCGCACCTGGTCCAGCTCCTTGCGCAGCTTCTTCAACTCTTCATCGCGGCGCTCCAGCTCCTGCCGCAAAGCGTCTGCCGGTGAATGATCACTGCGTCCCACCATCCCGCTGACCACCGCTTCCAGCTCGTGGTCGCGGCGGAAGTGTTCCAGTGATCGCTCGCCGGCGACGGCCTCAATGCGGCGCACCCCGCTGCTGACGCTGGCCTCCTTCAGAATCTTGATCAGGCCGATCTCTCCCGTGGCCGCCACGTGCGTGCCGCCGCAGAGCTCAGTGCTGAAGTCGTCAATCTTGAGGACGCGAACCTTTTCGCCGTACTTTTCGCCAAACAGGGCCATCGCGTGATACTCGCTGACGGCCACGTCAATCGGCACGTCTTCAATCGTCTGCACGGCGCGGTTCAGCAGCACCTGGCGATTGGCGATGTCCTCAATCTCCTGCAACTCCTCGTCGGCCACCTGGCTGAAGTGCGAAAAATCAAAGCGCAGATAGTTGGGCGAAACGAGCGACCCGGCCTGCTTGACGTGCGTTCCCAGCACCTGGCGCAGCGCCGCATGGAGCAAGTGCGTCGCCGTGTGATGCCGCCGCGTGGCGTCGCGCAGTTCGCGGTTAACCACGGCGATGACCCGGTCTCCCACGCTGAGGGGCTGGCGCAATGTGACCTTGTGCGCGCGAACTCCCTGCACGGGTGAGTGCACACCCTCCACCTCGGCCACCACCACCGTGCGGTCGCCCGCATAGAGCCAGCCGCGGTCGCCCACTTGTCCACCACTCTCGGAGTAGAACGGCGTGTGGTCCAGCACAATATCCGCCTGCTGACCAGCCGAAAGTGTCTGCACGCCCTGCCCGTTGCTGACGATGGCCAGCACCTCGCAACCCACGATCTCCAACTGCTTGTAGCCTTCAAAAACCGAGGGCTTCAGCGAGGCGAATACCGGCGAAGCCGACTTCTGCGAGCCACCCTTCCAGCTTGCGCGAGCCGTCTTGCGCTGCTCGTCCATGGCGGCGTCAAAGCCCGTCTGGTCAAAGTGCACGCCCTGGTCGTGGGCGGCATCGGTCATAAAATCCAGCGGCAGGCCGAAGGTGTCATAGAGCTTGAATGCCTCGCGTCCCGGCAGCGTGTTGTTCTCTGGGTTGTCCAGCAGCTCCTGTAACTTATTCAGACCGACAGCCACCGTCGTGGCGAATCTCGTCTCCTCGGTTTCAATCACCTTGGCCACGCGTGTCGCGCTCTCGTCCAGTTCCGGATAGGCACCGTGCATCTCGCGCACTACGGCCTCCACCATCTTGTGCAGGAAAGGCTGCGTCTGGCCGAGCAGGCGTCCGTGGCGAATGGCGCGGCGGATGATCTTGCGCAGCACGTAGCCGCGTCCTTCGTTGGCCGGCAGCACGCCGTCACTGATCAGAAACGTCGCCGCACGCGAGTGGTCGGCGATAACGCGCAGGCTGGCCGCCGTGTGCGATGCCGCACTGCCCTTGCGCTGGCCTCCGCCCGTGAGCTCCTCGGCCCGGCGGGTCAGCGGCGTGAACAAATCCGTGTCGTAGTTGCTCACCACGTTTTGCAGCACGGCGGTCACGCGCTCCAGGCCGGCGCCGGTATCAATGCTGGGCTTGGGCAAGGGGGTAAGCACGCCGTCGGCCGAGCGGTCGAACTGCATGAAGACCAGGTTCCATATCTCGACGTAGCGGCCGCACTCGCAGGGAAACTTGCACTCTCCGGCCTTGCACTCCGGCAGCTTCAAGTCGCTGCTGGCCACGCCCATGTCGTAGTGAATCTCCGAGCAGGGGCCGCAGGGGCCGGTGTCGCCCATCTGCCAGAAGTTTTCCTTCATGCCCAGCTCAAAGATGCGCTCGGCCGGCACTCCGGCCTTCAGCCAGTAGCCGTAAGCCTCCTCGTCGCGCGGCACGCCGTTCTCGCCCTTGAAGATCGTCACGTAGAGCTTGCTGGCGTCCATGGCAAACCACTGCTTGCCCGTTACCAGCTCCCAGGCGTAGGCGATGGCCTCCGGCTTAAAGTAGTCGCCAAAGCTGAAGTTGCCCAGCATCTCAAAGAACGTGTGATGGCGGTTGGTGAAGCCGACGTTCTCCAGGTCGTTGTGCTTGCCCCCGGCGCGGACGCACTTCTGGCTGGTCGTGGCCCGGCTGTAATCGCGCTTTTCCGCCCCCAAAAACACGTCCTTGAACTGGTTCATCCCGGCGTTGGTAAAAAGCAGGGTGGGGTCGTTGGCGGGCACCAGGCTGCTGCTGTGTACCTGGCGGTGGCCTTTCTGGGCGAAAAACTCCAGAAACATGCGGCGTACTTCGTTACCGGTGGGCATATAGGGTCACTTTCACTTGGTTGCATGGCCATCCGCAGGGCGGCGCCGGAGCGCGTTAAACCACACAGGAGGCACGGTATTCTGCGATTTTATCATCCTGAAACCGATAAGCGATTTGACATCCACCTGTTACGGACTGAACAACGGTGCACCACAATATGAAAAAAGACTGTCCCATTCAGGCTAATATCAGCGACAATAGGCGTGTTGCGGTAACGAAATATTGTTATGCTAGCCGCTTACGTACGCCAGAAGTGAGTGATTCATAGTGGATTACACGGCCAAACCCGATGCGGCGGGACAAGCTATCGTTCCCAAGCGGCGCGAAGCGCGACTGCCTGCCTCGCTCAGCGTACGCGTGCTTGGCATTGACTCGCAGGGCAAGGCCTTCCACCAGTCGGCCACCACAATCGATATCAGCCTCTCCGGCGGACGCATCACCGGCACCACCGCCCATCTGAACCCCGGCGACATTGTTGGCGTGCAGAGCAGCGGCGACAAGTGCCGCTTCAAGGTTTCCTGGATTCGCCCCAACGGCACCGACGGCACCTATCAGATGGGCTTGCAGTGCATGGAAAAGGGCAAGAGTCCGTGGCGGGATAAAATCCAGCACTTCGCACCGGGTGAGCGCCGTGGCAATGACCGCTTCCCCTGCAACGGCTCGGTCAGCCTGCGCTCAGCCAGCTTCCCCACTCCCATCTGGGGCACCCTCCGCGACATCAGCGAAGGCGGCTGCTATGTGCAATGCGTCAACGTCGCGCCTCCGGGTGAGATCGTCAGCGTACAGTTCATCCTCAACGGCGTGCAGATCAACGGGGTCACCGAGGTGCGCACCAGCCGCGCCACCGTGGGCATGGGCCTGCTATGGTGCGATCTGGGCTGGGACGGACAGGAGAAGCTGCACAACATTCTCCGCGCCCTCAGCATGAACTACACGGAGACCAACTCCAGCAAGGTCAAGGCCATCGCCCAGCTCGAAAAGCTCCACCAGCTCATCGCCGCCCTGCGCGAACGCATGGAAAGCAACCACACTTTGGTGGACCTGCAGACCATCGGGCGCTTGAGCGATGCCGAGGAGAAGCTCTCCACGGTGCTGAAAAGCATGCAGGGCTAGCCCCATCTGCGCTAACCTGTCTACATGAAGAAAATCATTCTCTCAATCAATCTCCTGCTTGCCCTCGCCCTGGCACTGGCTCCGGCCTGCTCCGCGCAGGCGGCCGCCGGCACTCCAGCGGCCAACACACCGGCGATCGTGGAGATGTCCGCAGACCTCGGTCCCTGCTCCGTGCTCTTCACCGTCAACGGCAAGGATGGCCACCCCCTCTACAACGCCAAGATCACTACCCGGCTGAAGTACGGAGTTGGCGGCCTTAAGCGCCTGGATCTGGAGGCCTTTACCAATGCAAACGGCCAGGTAAAGTTCATCCACCTGCCCAGCTCGCCTAAGCACCCCATCTACTTTTATGTTGGCAAGGATGAAAGTCTGGAGATCATCGAGTTCGCTCCCGACGTGCGCTGCCAGGATGAAAAGACCGTAGTGCTGAAGTAGTTGTGAAGTAGCACAGCTTAACCACGCAAGCGCGCCCGATGATTCGCCGTGCGCCCTTGCTTGAACAAAGCCGCCTTACCGGGCGGCCTTTTTCTTGGCGGCCTTTGTTGTCGCCTTCTTCGGCGATTTCTCTTGGGCCTTCTTCTTCGCAGCTTTCTTTTTTGCCGCCTGCTTTTCCGCCGCAGTCACCTGCTCGGCCGCGCGCCACATATACCAGCTCGCCACCGTGCACCAGGGATGCCAATTCCGCGCCTGCCTGAGCATCCTGTGTTTGTCCGGCAACTCGCGCATGCGATACAGCCGCTGCATTCCCTTGCGCACGCCGTAGTCGTCCACCGGCAGCACGTTGGGCCGCCCGAGGTCGAAGATCAGCATCATCTCCACCGTCCAGCGCCCGATGCCGCGCACCTGGCTTACCCGCTCGATGATCTCCTCGTCGTCCATGCGGCCCATCGCCGCCGCCGTTGGCACCGTGCCATCCAGGCACTTGGAAGCCAAATCCCGCAGCGCGGCCAGCTTCGCCGCCGATAGGCCCGCCCCGCGCAGCGCGCTCTCCTCCAACTCCAGTAGTCGAGCCGGTGTCATCTGGCGCCGCGGAAACAGAGCCTGCACTCGACCCAGAATCGCCGCCGCCGCCGAGCCCGCCAGTTGCTGATAAACGATCGAGCTGGCCAGGGCCGGAAAGACCGGAAAGCGTTTTGGCGGCAGGATTCCGCACGGCCCCGTCTGCGCCATCAGCGCCCCCAGCCGCGCGTCCACCGCCGCAAGATGCCGTTCAGCCTCGCTCCAGCCGGGATGCTCATTTCCAAGAGCCTTGCTCATTCCATCTCCTCCGCCGCCGGGGACGACTCGGCCATCTCGCGCTCCTGCTCCAGCGCGGCCAGCGTCTCGTCCTCCACCTTCCAGTTGCGCAACAGCTCGCTGATGACCCTTGAGCTGAATCCCGCGCGAGCCATCATGCGGAAGATGCGCGCCGCCTGCTTCTGGTCCGCCGGAGCCTTCAACCGCTTGCGCGCCGCAAAGTCGCGCGCCAGTTTCCGCTCGTCCACATCGGCGTAAATCTCACCCACCGTCTTGCCGATTACGTCGTTATGCACGCCGCGAGCCTTCAGCTCCTGCACAACGCGAATCTTGCCGAACTTCTCGTTGTCCCGCCGGTTGGCCGAGTAGCTGGTGGCGTAGATCGTGTCGTTCAGGTAGCGCATCTCCTTCAGCCGCAGTGTCACGGCCTCCACCAGTTGCTCACCTTCCGGCTGCTGCCCGAGTTTGGTGCGCATCAGCCGCTTGATCTCCGCCACGGTGCGCGCCTGCCGCCCCAGCGCGCCGACCGCGTAGTCGAAGAGCTGTGCTTCCGTGTATGTACGGGGTGACGTCTTGCGCTTGCCAAAAGCCATGATGCGAACAGTGTCCTTCGGGCGGGGCCGCCCGCGCAAGTGCCCGCCAAATGAAAGATGTGCCTTCTGTGCAAAACAAAAGCGCTCCGCCGTCGGAGCGCCTTATTGAAATCTGTTTACGTCGGCTAGAAGCGCCCCAACTGGTGCGACAACTGCTCGCGGGTGGATTCCGCGGTGCCGCTGATGCCCTGCACGCGCAGCTTGAAGTCGTCCGGGTTGCTGACGTTTTCGAGAGCGGTCTCGTAGCTGATCAGCCCCTTTTGCAGCAGATCGTAGAGCGACTGGTCAAAGGTCTGCATGCCGTACTGGCTGACGCCCTGTTGCAACGCCTCTTTGATATTGCGCGTCTTCTCCGGCGTCATGATGCACTCGCGAATGTAGGCCGTGGAAATCAGCACTTCGACGGCCGGCACGCGCCCTGCTCCGTCGCAGCGCTTGACCAGCCGCTGGCTGATGACCGCCTTCAGCGTGGCCGCCAGTTGCAGTCGTATCTGCTTCTGCTCCGGCGGAGGGAAGACGCTGATGATGCGGTTGATGGTCTCGACGGCGTCCAGCGTGTGCAAGGTGCTGAAGACCATGTGGCCGGTCTCCGCCGTGTGCAGCGCCGTGCTGATCGTCTCCAGGTCGCGCATTTCGCCCACCATGATCACATCCGGGTCCTGGCGCAGGCTGGCCCGCAGCGCGCTGGCAAAGGTCGGAGTGTCCACCTCAACCTCGCGCTGGTTGACGAAGCCTTTTTTGTCGCGGTGCAGGAATTCGATGGGGTCTTCGATGGTGATGATGTGCTCGGGCCGCGAGCTATTGATGCGGTCAATCATCGCCGCCAGCGTGGTGGACTTGCCCGAGCCGGTGACGCCCGTGACCAGCACCAGTCCGCGCGCCTCTTCGCAGATGCGCTCCGTCACCGGCGGCAGGTGCAGCTCTTCCAGGGCGCGAATCTTCGTCGGAATGACGCGCAAAACGATGCCCACGTTGCCGCGCTGCTGGAAGACGTTGACGCGGAAGCGTCCCAGCCCGGCCGCGCCGTAGGCCAGATCAATCTCGGCGTTCTCTTTGAACTTCTGTTTTTGCCGGTTGCTCATCATGCTGAAGGCCATGTTCAGCATGTCTTCGCCGGTGATGCGCGGATGATCCGTCAGGGGCACAAGTTCCCCGTCCACACGGATATGCGGGTAGTTGCCGACCTTGAGATGGAGGTCGCTGGCCTTGCGGTCGGCGGCAACGCGCAACAGATCGTCGATGTTCATCCTGGGCAGTCTCTTCCGAACAAAGGGCGATGCACGAAACTAACACGTCAGCATCCGGGGCGCAATAAATCATCAACTTCAAGGGTTACCGCTCTGGCGCTGCCCCACCAGAAGCCCACTCCCCGAATTTTTATTTGACAATAATTAACTACGGTTCGTATATTAACAATGTTCTATTAACGTTGTTATGAAAAGGAACCACGTTATGGGCCCACAAGACCGCCGAGCCCGTGAGCGCGCCCAGATGCGCGACAGCATCCTCAATGCAGCCCGCGAGTTGTTTGCCATTCACGGCTACGAAGGCGTCAGCATGCGCAAGATCGCCGAGCGCATCGAATACTCGCCCACGGCCATCTATCTGCACTTCGCCGACAAGGAAACCCTCTTTCGCGAGCTTTGCATGCAGGACTTCCGCCTGCTCTCCACGGAATTCTCGGCGCTGGCTAATGTTGCAGACCCGATGCAGAGGCTCTTCGGCATTGGCGAGGCCTATGTGCGCTTTGGCACCAGCCATCCCTTCCACTATCGGCTGATGTTCATGACTCCACCTCCCGTCGCCAAGTGCGATGAGTCCCCTTACGACAAGGATGGCAAGGGCAATCCGGAAACCGATGCCTACGCCATGCTGCGCTGGACGGTGGAGGAGGCGATCAAGGCCGGCGCCTTTCGCCCCGAATACACTGACGCCGAGTTGCTGGCGCAGACGCTTTGGGCCGTGGTGCATGGCGTTACGTCGATGCAGATCTCACTTGGCAATGACAGTTGGCTAGCCTGGCGGCCGCTGGAGCAGCGCACCCGCGCCGTGCTGGATGCCGTGATGCACGGCCTGGCCCGCCGCAAGGAGTAATCCCATGCCGCCCCTGGCTCGACGCAATCTCTTCCACGACAAGATTCGTCTGATGGTCACGCTCAACGGCATCGTCTTTGCCGTCGTCCTCATCGTCGTGCAGTTGGGGCTCTTCTTCGGCTTCACCACCTCTACAAAAGGTGTGCTGGATCATTCCCAGGCCGACCTCTGGATTACCGCCCGCAACACGCCCTATGTGGATGTGGCAGTCAGCTTCAACGAGCGCAAGTATTACCAGGTGCTGGCCACGCCCGGCGTTGCCGCGGCGCAAAAGTACATCGTGCGCTGGTCGCAGTGGAAGGGGCAGGACGGGCACACCGAGTCCGTCGAAGTCGTCGGCGTGGATCCCGACAAGGCGATGGGCCTTCCCTGGAACATCGTCGAAGGCGACGTAAGCCAGCTCAAGCAGCCGCACGCCGTCATGGTGGACGAAATCTACAAGCAGAAGCTGGGCGTGCACAAGGTGGGCGAATGGTTTGAGGTGCGCGATTACCGCGTCAAGGTTGTGGGCTTCACTCGCGGCATCCGCGCTTTCACCACCGCGCCTTACGTCTTCACCACATTCAAGAACGCGCAGGACCTCTGCATGTTCGACGTCGACAAGACCAACTTCGTGCTGGTCAAGGCCGCACCGGGCGCGGACCTGAAAAAGTTGCAGGCGGAGTTGCAGCGCCGCCTGCCGGACAACGACATCTACACCACCCGCGAGTTCGCCCAGAAGACGAGCAACTACTGGATGTTCACCACCGGCGCCGGCATCAGCGTGCTGATGGGCGCCGCGCTCGGATTGGTCGTGGGCCTGGTTGTCGTCACGCAGACCATCTACGCCACCACGCTCGATCACATCCGCGAGTTCGGCACCCTCAAGGCGATGGGTGCGCCCAACTCCTTTGTCTATCGCGTCATCATCACGCAGGCCGCCATTGCGGCCGTCATGGGCTACTCGCTGGCGCTGGTGGTCACCTTCTTTGTCACCCATGGAGGCTCCAGCGCTGGCGCGCCAATCATGGTTACTTGGCGTCTGCTGGTGGCCATGTTCTTCGTCACCGTGGGCATGTGTATTACGGCAGGCCTGGTCTCAATCAAAAAAGTGATGGGCCTGGATCCGGCAATGGTCTTTCGAGGGTAGGGCGATGGAACACGAGATTGCAATTTCGGTCAGCGGCGTCACCAAGACATACAGTGAGGGCTCGTCGGCCACCACGGCCCTCAATGGCGTGGACCTGGCCGTGCGTCGCGGCGAGCTGACGATGATGATGGGACCCTCCGGCAGCGGCAAGACCACGCTACTCTCCATCATGGGATGCATCCTGCGCCCAACCTCCGGCACCGTGCAGGTCTCCGGACGCGATGTGACCACGCTCAACGAGCGCCAGATGCCGGCCATTCGACTGCGCCACATGGGTTTCATCTTTCAGGGCTTCAACCTCTTCCCCACACTCACCGCGGGAGAGAATGTGGAACTCTCACTGCAACTGAAGGGCACCTCCGGCGCCGATGGAAACAAAGAAGCCCGGCGGCTGATGGAACTTGTCGGGCTTGGCGAAAAGTATGACCAGTATCCGCGCAACCTCAGTGGCGGCCAGCAGCAGCGCGTGGCGGTGGCACGCGCGGTGGCCGGCTCGCCCGAGGTCATCCTGGCCGATGAGCCTACGGCGGCACTCGATTCCCACAGCGGACGCTCCGTGCTGGAGCTGTTGCAGTCGCTCGCCCATGGGCAGCAGCGCGCCGTGGTCGTGGTCACCCACGACAATCGCATCCTGGATTTCGCCGACCGCATGGTGCGCATGGAAGACGGAATGATCACGCAGAGTTAAGCGCATTGCGCAAATGATGGAACGCCGCCCGGCGGCGGCAAGGAGCTGAGATGATGGGACGCAAAAAGATAACGTGGATTCTGGGATCGGTGGTGGCCGTGCTGAGCGTGCTGCTGCTGGCCAACGCTCTGCATGGCGAAAAGAAGTCTGCGCCCGCCGAGGACACGTCGCGGCTGATTGACAAGGCCACCGTCGCCGGCCCGGGCCGCGTCGAGCCTGACTCGGAAGAGGTCAAGATTGGCAGTGAGCTGGCCGGCAAGCTGCGCGAGGTGAAGGCCGAAGAGGGCGACATGGTGCGCAAGGGACAGGTGCTGGCCATCCTCGTCAACGACGAGTACGCCGCCGCCGTCGCCGCCGCCGAAGCCGCCGTGCGCCAAAAAGATGCCGCCCTGCGCAAGGTCCTGAATGGCAGCCGCGGGCAGGAGCGTCGCGAGGCCGAGGCCAACCTCCGCCAGGCCGAAAGCACCGAGTCCAACGCGCGCAGTGAGATGGAGCGCCGCCAGCAGCTCTGGCAGGCCGGCGTCATCTCCCGCGAGGAAAAAGAACGCTACGAGCGCGAGTACAAGGTGGATCACGACCGCACCGAGGCCGCGCGCCAACACTTCCGCCTGGTGGACGACGAGCAGCGTGAAGAGGACCGCAGCGCCGCTCGCGCCGAGTTGGAAGCCGCTCGCGCGCAACTGGAGCAGAGCCGCGCCATCTACGAGAAGACTTTCCTGCGCGCGCCCTTCGACGGCCGCATCTTGCGCAAGCATCATCGCACCGGAGAGAGCATCACCAACTCCAGCGTCACTGCCGATCCGGTCTTCACCATCGGCGATGTCAACGGCCTGCGCGTGCGCGTGGACGTGGATGAGAGCGACGTCAGCCGCGTGCGCAACGGACAGGCAGTCTATGTAACGGCGCAGGCGTACGGCGACCAGCGCTTTCGCGGCAAGGTCATCCGCGTCAGCGGCCAGCTTGGACCGAAGAACGTGCGCACCGACGAGCCCAAGGAAAAAGTGGATACCAAGATTCTTGAGACGCTCGTCCAGATGGAACCCGGCACCAGTCTACCCGTCGGCCTCCGCGTGGATGCCTACATTGACACCAGTCGTTAGCCATTCGAGTACGCCACGGCGGTTGCTGTTTTGATTTTGAAATGCTTTTGATTTTGAATTAATACCGCACACAATAAAGCGCGGACCTCATCGGCCCGCGCTTTTCTATCTTAGAACGGTTTTCGCTTACTTCGCCGGAACCGGGGTCAGCCACTTGTGCTTGTCCGGCTTCGATCCGTCAAACAGCCCGAACAGCTCGGCGCGAATCTTCTTCGTGATCGGACCCACCGCGCCATCGCCAACCGTCAGCCTGTCCACCGTGCGGATGGGCGTAATCTCCGCCGCCGTGCCGGTGAAGAAGACCTCGTCGCTCAGATAAAGCATCTCGCGCGGAATCAACTGCTCCACCACCGGAATGCCCAGCTCGTGCGCGATGGTCAGCACCGAGTCGCGCGTGATGCCGGCCAGCACCGAAATGCCGAGCGGCGGCGTGTACAGCTTGCCGTCGCGCACCAGGAACAGGTTTTCTCCCGAGCCTTCCGTAACGTAGCCATGCGTGTCCAGCGCAATACCCTCGACGTAGCCGTTCTGCACGGCTTCCATCTTGATGAGCTGCGAGTTCATGTAGTTGGCGCCGGCCTTGGCCATGCTCGGCAGTGTGTTCGGCGCCAGGCGCGTCCAACTGCTCACGCACACATCCACGCCCACGTCTTCGCTGCCGCCCAGGTACTTGCCCCACGCGTAGTTGGCAATGTAGCACTCGGTGGGCACGCCCGTCGGGTTCACGCCCAGCTCACCGTAGCCGCGCACAATCAGCGGACGGATGTAGCAGGGCCAGGTCTTGTTGGCTGCAATGGTCTCCACCATGGCGTCCACCAGTTGCTGCCGGGTGTAGGCCACGGGGATGCGGTAGATCTTCGCCGAATCGAGCAGGCGCTGCATGTGCTCCTGGGCGCGGAAGATGGCCGGCTTGCCAGCCACTTCGTAACAGCGCACGCCCTCAAAGACGCTCGATCCGTAGTTGACCACGTGCGACATCACGTGAATTTTCGCGTCGTTCCAAGGGATTAGTTTTCCGTTGTGCCAGATGTTGGCGGTTGGTTGCAGAGGCATAAGTTTGTGACTCCTAGAAAATTGCGAACCCTCATTATATGCCAGCGCCACGGACTGGCGCTCGACTCGCATGGTCTACGATTTTACTTCCGCGCCACCCGCCAGCCCATCCAGCGCCGACGACAGCTCGCGCACAAACAGCTCGGCGTCCGTCACCAGCCCCAGCGCCTGGAAGGTGCCGCGGTCGGCCAGCTTCGTCACCACTGCCGGATTGATGTCCACGGCCACTACCTTCACCGATGCCTTCAGCATGTTGCCCGTGGCAATCGAGTGCAGCATGGTGGCGATCATCAGTACCAGCTCCACGCCTTCCAACGCCTTGCGCATCTTCGCCTGCGCCACCGCCGTGTCGGTAATCACGTCCGGCATGGGACCGTCGTCGCGCACGCTGCCCGCCAGCACCAGGTCCACGTTGTGGCGAACGCACTCGTACATGATGCCCTCGCCGAGGATTCCCTGCTCCACTGCCGACTTCAACGAGCCCGCGGCGCGAATGGTGTTGATGGCCGCCATGTGGTTACGATGTCCGCCGGAGACCGGCCGACCGTCCTTCAACGCCACGCCCAGCGACGTGCCGTAGAGCACGCTCTCCACGTCGTGCGTGGCAATGGCGTTACCGCCAAACAGCACCTGCACGTAGCCTTCGCGGATCAGCCGCGCCAGGTAGGGTCCGGCGCCGCTGTGCACAATCGCCGGCCCGGCGACGATCATAATCTTTCCGCCGCGCGCGCGAATCTCGCGCATCTGCCCGGCAATCGCCTCAATCACCAATCGCTTGGGATGCTCCGAGCTGACGTTGCTGCCCATAAAGCTGAAGACCTCGCGCTCGCGCGAGCGTTGCGGCGGCAGCACGCGAATGCCGTCATGCCCCACCACCACCAGCTCTCCCTTGCGCACCGCCATGCTGGGCACCATGCGCGCCACCGTGCGCTCCTGGTTGATGACGATGACCAGGTCCATCTCCGTGTTCTGCACCTCCACCCAGCGTCCTTGCAGGCGCACCTGCGTGGGCAGGTGAGTGCTGCTGTAAAACTGCTCCGGCAGCACGCCGTCGCCCGGCGCCGCCTCCGTGGCCACGTCTTCGCGAGAAGCAAGCACGGCGCCAAAGTTCTGCAGCTCCAGCAGGATGGCCTCCAGCTTCTTTTCCGAGTCGGCCATCACCTTCAGTTGCGCGTGGCTACCCTGATCCTTGGCGCGGCCCACCTGGATATCCAGCACATCAAAGCTGCCGCCCATGTCCATGATGGCGTCAAAGGCGCGCGGCAGCGTCCATGAATCGATGATGTGTCCTTCCAGGCTGACCTCTTCACTGAACGTCTTCATGCTTCCCTTTCGTCATTCGCGCCCGTCGCACCGCGTCGTGTTTGCCCCTGAACGGAAAAGGGCCCGCAACACGATAGGGTGTGCGGGCCAGGAGAATAAGTGCTTTTACGATTGTTACCGTTACCGAAGCTCTCTCCACGCGCACATGCCTGCCGCATACGGTCGCGGCTGCGGGTGCGGGTTTGTCGTGTGGAGCTTCATGGTGCAAGCATTCTGCGGGATTTCCCCGGCGCTTGTCAACGCAATGCGCGGCCCGGACCCTACCCATGTGCTCCTGCCACGCCCGGCATCGCTTACTTCTTGAACCACATATTCACCGCCGCTATCACCATAAACGCCGCAAAGCCCCGGCGCAGCGCCAGTCCGCTCAACTGCTGAGCCCAGTGCCCGCCCAGGTATCCGCCCAGCAGCACGCCCACAAAGATCAGCACGCCCAGCTTCACATCCACATGACCGGCCTTGTAGTAGGCCAGGAAGGCAAACAGTCCCGAGGGCGGCAGCAGCACCAGCAGGCTCGTGCCCTGCGCCATGTGCTGATCCATGCCGAAGACGTACACCAGCGCCGGGACGATCATCACGCCGCCGCCAATGCCCACCATTCCCGACAGGATGCCGGCCGCCAATCCAATGCCCAGTCCGCCCAGCAGAAACTTCATGCCATCACCTCGATTGCAGTATGGCGCTCCCTGGCCGCGCCGTCATCTAGGGTAGCGCAGGCCACGGCCCTCGGATAGAGCGCAGCCCCCCTCGGATGCACGGCAACCGGCGATTGCGGTATTCTTATTAGTGAACGGAGCGATAGTTTCTCCCGCCCGGGAGAGATCGGCCAGCCAGCACTTTGGGCGCCGCGCTCCGGTTAGTAAAGCTATGTTTTCTACGCTCGATACCAAATTCAATCTGCGTCGCCAGTGGCCCTTTGGGACCGCGCTGCTGACCCAGTGCGCCCTTCTGGCCGTCCTGCTTTTGCTGGGCGGAGCGGGCGGCGGCCGCCGTCATGCGCACATCGCGCGTGCCTCGGCGCATCCGCACGACACCACCGAAATCTACTTCCAGCCGCCCTCGCCGCAGGCTCCTCCGCCACCGGAGAGCCCGGCCCCGGAACTGGCCCAGCAAACTCCGCCGCCTGCCAAGCCCGCGCCGCCCGCACAGGACACCAGCAGCAATGCCACCGATGCCGCCGACGGCCACGATGCCAATGGCGACCTGGTCAGCCAGTTGTGGGAGCTCGATGCCGAGCCGGAGACGATGGTCGTCATGCAGCACACGGTGCGCACGGCGCAGCCCGTCTTTACTCCGGAGCCGCCCATCCTGCGCCACAACACTCCGCCGAGCGTGCGCGGCAAAGACCTTGTGCTGGAGGTGCTGATCGCTCCCGACGGCACAATCGTAACGGCCCAGGTGATGCAGGAAGTGGACTACAAGGTGGAGGCCGCCATCGTGGAAACCCTGCGCCAGTGGCGCTTTGACCCCGCACAGTTCGCCGGACACAGCGTCCCCTCGCGCCGCCAGTTGAGCTTCCACTTTCCGGGATAACCCCGCCGCGCCCTCAAGCGCAAACTCTGCCGCACGCCAAAAACCTCCCATATGGGAGGTTCTTTCTTCTGAAATTTTGCGGAAGGAAATGGTCGGCCTTAGCGGACGATTTTAGAACTTTCTGGCTACTGGCGGGATAAAGCGAGCCTCCCGGCTCACTAGAAAAGAGCCCCACTCGAGCCAAAAGGAGAGGTGTTAGACCAGCCGCTCTATTTATCACCCACCCTCTTGCACAGGTGCCGCGACAAGGGTGGGGCATCACCGGTGAACTGGACTGGAAAGGGTGGGCCAGCCCCCCAAAATGTTACTGAATGAAGTTGGTGCTAATATGTTGGCGGATAACACAAATGACAATCGACAGATGGTTAGCTTTAATTGGGGTTTTACTTGGTGCTGCTGGCTGTGTACTTGCGGTATGGTTTTATCGTCGGTCAGAGAAGAAGCGTATTCCTACGTTTGTCGTGCACCCAAATAAACGACTCTTAGCTCACCCTGCTCTCGCGCAAGTTGAGTTAATGTCGATTCAACACAACAACCGGAATGTCGGCAACAATGGCATCACAGAATTGCAAATTCACTTTTGGAATAGTGGCAATTTACCTTTACTACAAAGTGACATACTTGAGCAGTTCGCAATCCATATTCCAGCCACAATCCTTTACTTTGAAGTTATAAAGCTGAGTCGCTCTGTCGTTCACTTACAATTGTCGCGCTCCACAAAATCGGATGAGGAATTAATTCTCTCCTTTACCGTACTCGAACCGGGTGATGGTGGAACGTTGCGAATTGTATATGACGGTCTACCCGAGGAACCCATCGCGTTCACTGGGGCGTGTGTTGGTGCGATGAGGCCCACCGTATTACCATCAGACCCCATGTACTTCAGTTCGATATCGAACCGGATTTACAATGCTTTTGAGATTCCGATCATGGTTCTTTTGATCACGGGAGTTGTTTTTCCTACTGTCTTCGGAATTACATGGGTAATTCGTCGACTATTTGGTGAACGAGTATTGGTCATTGTTTCGCTCGTAGTAATGTCTTTGCTTCTCATATGGGTAGTCACCACTGTGATCTGGAATCAGTACAAGCGGATCACCGCGAAATATGTTCCCCCTGATGTCAGGACTGAATCTCAGAGATAAATTTCAGGGCGGGTGGCCCACATCTGAAACCTCCAAGATGATGGTGCCCCATGTCTGCCTTCTGTTGGCAAACGTGGGTAATCACACTATCGAAAACTGTCAGCATGGATAGACGTTACTCGGCGGGCGTCCCATCCAAGCCCTCTTTTGGCTTGAGTGGGGGACGTTCCTCGCAAACAGTGTAGGCACCCCGCCGTGCACCCTCAAGCGCAAACTCCGCTGCACGCCAAAAACCTCCCATATGGGAGGCTCTTTCTTCTGAAATTTTGCGGAAGGAAATGGTCGGGGCGACAGGATTCGAACCTGCGACCCCCTGCGCCCAAGGCAGGTGCGCTACCAGGCTGCGCTACGCCCCGACATTGCTTGGCCCGCGCCGTTGGCGCAGACCTCACCTTCAAATCCTAGCACAGGCGGCGCCCGACGCCTTTTGCGCTCCCCGTGCCGGGCGTGCACGCGGCGCAGCCCGGCCTGCGCGGTGGGAGCCGTGTGCACGCAAAAGGTTCAACCCGGCGCGGGATTCGATTACAATTCCTCTTTCGCCCGGCCGGTGCTTTGGCGCATGATGGCCACGCGCCTGCCGCGTGCGCTGGGTCGCACACACTGGGACGCACACACGGATGGCTGCGCTTATTTTGCTGCACGCTCCACGGACCTGATTGATGAGCACTTTTCCGCTGCGGCTGGTTTATTCCGACAAGGCACAGTTGCCCATTGGCGACCACGTCTTCCACTCCGGCAAGTACCGCGCCGTGCTGGAAGCCCTGCTGGCCAGCGGCCAGTACACGCAGCAGGACGTGCTGAGCGCGCCCTGCGCCCGCGACGAGGACATGCTGCTCGTCCACACCAACCTTTGGATAAACAAGCTGAAGCACGGTGCCCTCAGCACTCGCGAGGAGCTGGAGCTGGAGGTGCCGTACAGTCCCGAGCTGGTTGCGGCCTTCTGGCACATGGCCGGAGGCAGTCTGCTGGCCGCGCAGCAGGCGCTGCGCAACAACTGCTGCGTGCACCTGGGCGGCGGCTTCCACCACGCCTTTGCCGATCACGGCGAGGGCTTCTGCCTGATCAACGACGTGGCCATCGCCATCCGCGTGCTGCAGCGCGACGGACACATTGCGCGCGCCATGGTGCTGGATTGCGACGTGCACCAGGGCAACGGCACGGCGGCCATCTTCGGCACCGGCGACCCGGAGCCTTACCCCAACGTGAACTGGGCCGCCTCCATCAGCCGTCCGCGGCGCCCGGCCAACGTGCGCACCAGCGCCGTGCGCGACGTCTTCACCATCAGCCTGCACCAGGAGAGCAACTATCCTCACTTCAAGCCCGCCAGCTCCATTGACGTGAACCTGCCCGACGGCACCACGGACGACGAGTACATGGAGTGGCTGGAGGTGGCGCTGCAAGGCTCGCTGGAGCGCTTTGAGCCCGAGTTGCTCTGCTACGTCGCCGGCGCCGATCCCTATCACGGCGACCAGCTCGGCGGGTTGGGCTTGACCATCGAAGGCCTTAAGCGGCGCGACCGGCGCGTCTTTGAGTTTGCGCGCGATCACGGCATCCCCGTGATGGCCACCTTCGCCGGCGGCTACGCCGAGCGCCCCGAGGACACGGTCGCCATCCACGTGAACACCGCGCTGGCAGCCAAGGAAGTCTTCGGCTGAGCCACGGGCAGCCCTCCGCTGCCGCCTGATAGAATTGATGACAGAGAGATTCGCAATCAACTTCTGAAAAGACAATTATGTTTGAAAACCTGACAGATAAACTACAGCGCGCCTTCAAAAACCTCCGCGGCCAGGGAACCCTGACGGCTGAAAACATGGAGGAGGCGCTCAAAGAAATTCGCCTCGCACTGCTCGAAGCCGACGTCAACTTCAAGGTCGTCAAAGACCTGATCGACCACATCCGCGAGAAGGCCACCGGCACCGAAGTGCTCACCAGCCTGTCGCCCGCCGAGATGGTCATCAAGGTGGTGCGCGACGAGCTGATCGAAACCCTCGGCAAGGATACGGCCAAGTTCCGCTTCGCCAGCCAGCCTCCGACGGTTGTGCTGATGGCCGGCCTGCAAGGTTCGGGTAAAACCACAACCAGTGGCAAGCTGGCCGCATGGTTTAAGAAAAACGGACGCCGCCCCATGCTCGTCTCGGTGGACGTCTATCGTCCCGCCGCGCGCGAGCAGCTCAAGGTCGTCGCCACGGCCATTGGAGCCAAGCTCTACGAGGGCGCGGACGTTAAGAGCGACACCGAGAGCGTGGTGCGGTTGGCCAAGGAAGCGCGCCGCGAAGCCATCATCAACGGCTGCGATATCCTCATCGTTGACACCGCCGGCCGCCTGCACATTGACGAGCAGTTGATGGACGAGATGCAGGCGCTGAAGAAGCTGCTGACGCCGCAGGAAGTCCTCTTCGTCGCCGACGCCATGACCGGCCAGGACGCCGTCAACAGCGCGCGCGAGTTCCACGAGAAGCTGCAACTCACCGGCGTGGTGCTGACCAAGATGGACGGCGACGCACGCGGCGGCGCGGCACTCAGCATTCGGGCCGTCACCGGCCAGCCCATCAAGTTCCTCGGCACGGGCGAAAAATACGACGCGCTCGAGCCCTTTCACCCGGATCGCGTCGTCGGCCGCATCCTCGGCATGGGCGACATTCTTTCGCTCATCGAGCGCGCCGAAGAAAAGATCGACAAGAAGAAGAGTGACGAGTTCGCGCGCAAGGCCCTCAGCGGCGACGGCTTCAGCCTGGAAGACTTCCGCGATCAGCTCCGCCAGGTGCGCAAGATGGGCTCGCTGCAATCCATCATGGGCATGCTGCCCAAGGTCGGACCCTTTGCGCAGTTGCAGCAGGCCAGCAGCAAGGTGGACGACAAGCAGATTAACCGCGTCGAGGCCATCATCAACTCCATGACCGCCTACGAGCGCGAGCATCACGAGGCCATCAACGGCTCGCGCCGCAAGCGCATCGCGCGCGGCAGCGGCACCAGCGTGCCGGAGGTCAATAACCTGCTGCGCCAGTACGCGCAGATGCGCAAGATGTTCAAGAGCATGAGCAAGCCGAGCTTTGCCAAACGGCTGGGCGGCATGAAGATGCCGGGAATGTAAATTCTCTCCGCAAGATGTGCGAAAGCCCCGCTGTATGCGGGGCTTTTTGCGGTGCGTGCAAGTTAGTTGAGACGCTCAATCAAATGCTATCGCGCAAAACCATCTGGCGCAACGCATCCTAGCGCAGCCCATCAAACAAATCCGTCTCCATGCGCAGCGGCGTGATCTTTCGCGTCGCCGCCAGGTGAAATAGTTCCTCTGACCCCGCCTGTTCCTGCGCGTGCTCAAAGATGGGCAGCAGCGGTAGCTGCGAGGTGTGTTTGGCAAAGGCCTCATTCTTGCGCCGGAGGAAGGGCGTCACATCAATACACGCCGTCACCGGAGAGAGCGACACCGCCGGACGCACATCGAGCGAAAATACCGTGGTGCAGTAGTAGAGCTTCTCCGCCTGCCACGGCGGCAAGCCTTCGCTGTGGCGCTCTGCGTAGGGCAGGCTGCGCGCGGCAAACTGGAAGGCCGCCTGGGTAAACAGTCCCGCCATGCCGTGGTCGGGATGCGCGGTCACAAATCCCTCCGGGCCAAAGGTGACCACCACGTTGGGCTGAAAGCGCCGGATAAAACCCGCAACTCTCCCGGCCACCTCGGCAAAGTCCGCGCCAAACAGGTTGCCATCGGCGTACTCCCACAGCTCACAGGTGGTCACGCCCAGGTGATGGCAGGAGTCGGCAAATTCGCGGCGGCGGATGGCCTTCAGCGCGGCATCATCGGCGGCGCCTGCGCGGTTGGCCGCACGCTCGCCGCCCGTAAGGCAAAGCACAGCGCACTCCACGCCCTCGCCGGAATACTTTGACAGCACGCCGCCAAAGCATCCTGCTTCATCATCCGGATGCGCGGTCACCGCAAGCAGCTTCAACATGAACTCTCCTTCTTCGCAGATGCCTTCTCGTCAAATACCAACACCGCCTGCGCCTGCTCGCAGACTTCCGCCACCGGACGATAGCTGCGGCGATGCTGCGGCGTCGCTCCGTGCAGGGCCAGCGCGCGGCGATGCTCCGCCGTGGGATAGCCCTTGTGTGCGGCCAGCCCATACTGCGGATACATCGCATCTAACTCAACCAGCAGATGATCGCGATGCACCTTGGCCAATATGCTGGCCGCAGCAATGGAAACCGAGAGCGCGTCGCCGTGGATGATGGCCTTCTGCCGGCAATCCAGCGCCACGGTCGTGGCGTCCACCAGCAGAAAATCCGGCGCGGGTCGCAACTGCTCCACGGCCAGCTTCATGGCCAATCGGCTGGCCTGCAAAATATTGATGCGGTCAATAGTTGAGCTGTCAACCTCCGCCACCGCCCACGCCAGCGCGCGTTCACGAATCAAAATGGCCAGCCGCTCACGCTCGTCCTCGTCAAGGAGCTTGCTGTCGCGTAGGCCTTTTATGCGGCTCTCAGGATCAAGGATGCAGGCGGCGGCCACCACGGGTCCGAAGAGGCAGCCTCGCCCGGCCTCGTCCACTCCGGCCACGCGCTGCGCGCCCTGGCGGCGGGCGGCTTGCTCCAGCCGTGTGGTGCAGCGCAGCGATTGCAGCAGGCGCAACTTGGCCGCCGAAGCCGAAATGGGCTTCGCATCGACCTTCGTTCCTGATTGTTTAGTTGACCTCGCCACCGTGTTGCAAGCTTCGCACTTTGGCAAAGCTCCGCGCAAGGGGCAGGCGGACGTGCGTGGGGTAGCTTGCGCTCTAGCTCCTGCGTACCGGTTGTGTCACGTCAGCCGAGCGCTCCAGCTTGTCCCACGCAAAGGGACGCCCATCCATGGCACGAATCAGCGTCTTGAACAGCACGATGCTGAACAACTGGCGATAGGCAAAACGCTGCAGCCACACATGGCCCAGCAGCCACCAGTCTCGGCGGTCGCGTCCATGGCGCCGCTCCAGGCTGAAGGCGATGGTGGAGGCGATGAAGTCGATCACCATGAACATCAGAAAGAAGATCAGCAGCTTCTGGAAGCCTGCCGGGTCGGCCGTCTCCGGGTGGAAGTGCTTGTCGTAGATCAGATACTTCAGCGCCCCAAAGACGAACATGATGTCAATGAACGGAGAGACCAGCGGCAGCATGATCTGGAAGATGACCGTGTTGGGCAGCGCAATGTAGCCCAGCGCGCCCTTGCGGGCAAAGGCCGAGCGATGCTTCCACACCGCCTGCAGTATGCCGAACGACCAGCGGAAGCGCTGGCGCATCAGTCCATTGGCCGTGCTGGGAGCCTCGGTGTAGGCCAGCGAGCGGTCTTCGTACTCCACCTTGTAGCCGGCCTGCAGCAGAGCCATTGTCAGGTCGGCGTCCTCGGCCACGGTGTCCATCTTGTAGCCGCCGGCGTCGCGCACGGCCTGGGTGCGCCAGGCGCCAATGGCACCGGGCACAACGCACACGGCACTAAAGGTGTTCAACGCGCGGCGCTCAAAGTTCTGGCTGGTGATGTATTCCAGGGCCTGCCAGCGCGTCCACAGGTTCACCCGGTTGCCCACCTTGGCGTTGCCCGCCATGGCGCCCACGCGCTCGTCCTGGAAGTGCGGCACCAGGTAGGCGATGGCGTCCGTGGCGATAATGGTGTCGGCGTCGATGCCGATGAAGATCTCTTCCGTCACCGATTGCAGTGCGTTGTTCAGTGCGCTGGCCTTGCCGCCGTTTTCCTGGCGTATGACCGTCACCCGTCCCTGCGCAATCTCCTCGGCAAACTGCTCGCGAGCCACTTCCGACGTGCGATCCTTGCTGCCGTCGTCAATCACAATCACGCGCAGGTTGGGATAGGTGGAGGCCAGCACGCTGCTGATGGTGCGCGCAATCACCTTCTCCTCGTTGAAGGCCGGCACCAGCACGGCAACCTTCGGCACAAAGCCGGAGTCGCCCGTGGCCATCTCCGTGCGGTGGCGGCGCAGGCGGTCGAAGATGGCCGCTGCTCCCACCAGCACCAGGCGTCCGCTCATCAGCACGTCGCCCACAAAAAAGATGAAGACGATGAAGCCGTTGGCGGCGCCAAACAACAGGAATCCCGCCGAATCCACCACCGCCCACAGCTGGTCGTTGCGGCTGATCGGCGGCATCACTTCGTCGCGCGTCTTGCCCAGCAACTCATGCACGCTGATGAACTGGTAGCCGCGCGATCGCACCTGCTCGATGATCATGGGCAGGGCCTTGATGGTGTTGGTGCGGTTGCCGCCGCCGTCGTGCAGCAGGATGATCGAACCTTTGCCGAGCTGATCCAGCACGGACTGCGTAATCTGCTCCGGCGTCGGCCGCGGGTTGTCGCGCCAATCGTCGGGATCGATCTTGTCGCCCACCGTGATGTAGCCCATGCTCTGGGTCAGTGCCAGCGGGCGCACTTCGTCCGCCGTGTCGGGCTCCTGATCAATGGAGTATGGCGGGCGGAAGAGCACGGGCTTGATGCCCAGCTTGGCGGCCAGCAGGCGCTCGGTCAGGTTCAGCTCAATGCGCGCGTACTCCGCGCTGATACTGCTGATGTCGGGATGCGTGAAGGTGTGATTGCCAATCTCATGACCCTCGCGGTATGTGCGCTTGAGGATGCTGGGATATTTTTCCGCCTCCAGGCCGATGGTGAAGAAGACGCCCTTGACGTTGTACTGCTTCAGGATGTCCAGCACCTTCGGCGTCCACTCCGGGTCGGGACCGTCGTCAAAGCTGAGCACCACTTTCTTGGGCGGCGCGCCGTAGGCGGCAATGCGATAGGGGCTGGGCAACTCGTGGAAGATCTCGTTCACAATGAGGCCGCTGGCGTCCGTCTTAATCTCTCGCGTGCCGCTGCTGGGTTCGCCTTCAATGCGCAGGATGTCGCCATCGCCTTCAATGTCCACATCCTGACCGGGCTCCACGGCACTCAGCTTAAGCGGCGCGTCGGGATACAGCGGATGCTCCCACACCTTCCACAGCGTGCGATCTTCCGAGCCCAGCCGCCACAGCACAAAGGTCGAAATGCCCAGCTCGCGCGCGGCGCGCATCTGGTTCAGGCTGGTGGCCGCGTCCAGATACCACACGTCGTGGCGGCGGTTGGCGTCGTCCAGATAGGTGAAGTGCGGATTCAGCGCGTCGGAGTCGAAGTCAATGTCAGCCTCGGAGTCGCGGGCTTCCAGCCATGCCTCCTGCACGCTGACGTTGTGCACGCCGAAGGCGCCCGGCTTGCCCTTCTTGTCCGTCGTCCAGTCGTAACCGTAGTTGCCGATGGCGCAGATGATCTTCTCGCGCGGTACGACCTTGAGCGCCTTCTGCAGATTGCTGACGAACCAGTCCTGCCCGGAGATCGCGCCCGGCGCTCCGCCCGGAAAGTGCTGGTCGTAGTTCATCAGGATCAGCCCATCGGCGGTATTCGCCAGGTAGTGATAGTCGAAATCGGAGTTGGCGGACGGAACGCTGATGTAAAGCTTCTTGTTTTTCTGATGCAGGTCGCCGGCCAGTTCGGCGATCAGCGCGCGGTAGCCCGGCTGCGCATTCTCGCTGAAGCCCTCGATGTCCACCGTCAGGCCCTTGTAGTTGTCGCTGGCCAGGAAGATGGCAATCTCCTGCCGGAAGCGCTGGCGCGCCTCTGTCGAATTCAGCATCGCGACCACGTCGGCGCGCCACTCGTTCACAATCGGGTCAAAGTTGTTGACCATCGGCATCACGTCCACTTGCGCGTTCTGCTGGCGGATGAGCGGCATCAATTTCTGGTCGATGTTGGCGGCGCGGCCGTTGTTGATGGCCGGATAGAGCGTGTTGTTCTCGCTCACCGCCTGCAGGTGCCCGTCGGCGCCCAACACATGCAGCCACTCCGGAAAAACAAAATCCAGTTGCGGCAGGGCCTCGCGCAGGCTGCTGTAGCTGGCCGCGTCCCAGGTCACATAGAACGCACCGCGAATACCTTCGCCGCTGTTCAGCACCACCTGTGAGGGATCCAGTTGCGACTTGCGATGCGTGTTCTTATGGAGCGGCTTCTTCTCGTTTTGCTTCAGCGCGCGGTAGTTCTTCTTCTGGTCCGCCAGCAGCAGCTTGGGCATGGGGGTGCGCCGCAGCACGGTGATGGCAAAAAAAACCAGAATAATGCTGAGCGTCACCACCGTGAAGTCAATGGTTCTGCGGATACGCCGCCAGCGCCGCCGCCCGGGATCGAGAAAGACTGGTTTGGACATGGGATGATTGCCGTCCCATCTATCGTATGGGCAGGGCAGGGGCGAGTCAATGCTCGCCGCCGCGCCTTTGTCTGCTGCCCGCCGGCACCTTGTCTGCTACATTATCTTGATATGCTCGCACTGCTGAGGAAGCACTGGGGTTGGTTTACGGCCATCGCCGTGGCGGCCTTTGCCGTGCGCCTCTATCTGTGCCAGCAGCTTTACATTATTGATGGCGACTCCTTCGTCTATGGCGAGATTGCCAAGGCCCTGGCCTGGCACCATATGTACGGATTCGAGCGCGACACCGGCTGGATTCCCACCATGGCCCGCATGCCGGGCTATCCGCTTCTGCTGGCCGCTACCTTCCGCCTCACCGGCCCGGACCGCTACTTCCTCATCATGGCCTTCCAGGCATTGGTGGATGTCTTCACCGCGCTGCTCATCGGCGATCTCGCCCGTCGCGCCTTTGCCTCCACCGGCTATGCTGACCGCGCCGCGCGTTCGGCTTTTTTGCTGGCCGCCACCTGCCCCTTTCTGCTCTGCTACACCTACACGCCGCTCACCGAATGCCTGGAAACCTTCTGTACCGCCGCCGCCTTCAACTGCGCCTTCGTCGCCCTGGAGCGCCGTCAGCGCCGCTGGTGGGTTCTCTGTGGACTGGCCATCGGCGGAGCCATCCTGCTGCGTCCCGACGGTGGACTGATCCTGGGCTGCATCGGTCTGCCCGTGTTCTACCTCATCTGGACCGAGGCCGCGCGCCGCCGCGAACTCACGGTGGCCATGCTGCTGCTCGGCGCCGTCTCGCTGGCGTCGCTCGTGCCGTGGACCATCCGCAACTACCGTGTCTTTCATCAGTTCCAGCCGCTGGTGAACGCTCATGCCGCCGACCCCGGTGAGTTCATCCCCAGTGGCTATGAGCGCTGGAGCCGCAGTTGGGCCTTCGATTATGCCCACACCATGGACATCGGCTTCCCCGTCGCCGGCGAGGCGCTCAACATTGACGACGTGCCGGACTACGCCTTCGACTCCGATTCTCAGCGCGCCCGCGTCACCGCCTACTTTGACGAATACAACGCCGCCGGTTATGACATCGGTCCCGAACTCGACCGCAAATTCGCCGTGGTTGCCGATGAGATCATGCACCGCCATCCCCTGCGCAGCCATGTCGTCATTCCCGTCGCCCGCACTTTGGATATGTGGCTGCGCCCGCGTACCGAGATGTTTCCCCTCGACGTCCACTTCTGGCGCATCCACAGCGACCCCGTGGACTCCACGCTCAGCATCTCCCTCGGCGTGCTCAACCTCTTCTACCTGGGCGCGGCCGTGGCCGGCATCTGGCTGCTGCGCCGCCAGCGCTTTACCCTCGCGCTGCTGCTCACTTTCCCCATCCTGCGCACCCTCTTTCTTACCTATACAGGCAATTGCGAGGATCGCTACACCATCGAGTGCTACCCCATCGTCCTCGCCCTCGCCGGAGGCTGGATGGCCTGCCACATCCTCAGCCAGCAGAAGCAAACTCCCCTGCCCAGCGCGCAGTAGCCTTCGCCGCGCAATCATCTAGCAATCAAAAAGGCCGGAGCGCGTGCTCCAGCCTTTTCATAGATTGATAAACGCAAATCTCTACTCTTTGTCATGCTCCGGCACGTCGCTCATGCGAAAGCCGGTGCGCACATGTTCCAGGATGAACTCGGCGGCGTCGCGATTCGCCACGCGATCCGTTTGCAGCAGGTGGCGGATGGCGTCCATCAGCAGCCGCTGGCCCTCCACGTAGCGCGGGTCGGGCTGCGAAATGCGCGGATGCCGTGTCGGGTCTGGCCGGGCCGGTATGATGACCACCTTCGGCTTCGTCATGCGGCCCTCCACAACGGCTGTCGCCTGCGCGCCCTACTCTATCAAGGCGGCCATAACTTGCAACAATTACTTCTTCAACACAAAGGCATCGGCCGGCAGCGCCTGGTTGATTTCGATGTGCGTGTACTTCGCCAGCCGGTAGTCGCCCTCGCCCTGGTCGAGTTTCTGCTGCACGCTCATCCCCGTCTGCTGGTTGATCCACAGCGTGATCAGCGGAAACATCCGGCGCGCCTCGTTGCTCTTCGGCACCAGTTCCAGTTTGTAGGTCGCCACGCCCATGGCCGTCTCCGTGCCGCTGCAACGCACGGTAAAGTTTTTCGGCAGGTCTTTACCCGGTCCGCCAAAGCCCAGCGCTAAAAAGCTCTCAAAGTTCTGCTGATTCTTGCGCGCGTCGTAGTTGGTCACCTGCTGGGTTTTGCGCGCAAACACCTGCAAGGCGCCATCCTTCAGCAGCAGCTTTTTCCCCGGCGCCGGAGTCCGTATATCGGCCGACACATCCACGCTCGTGCCCGCACGGCGGAAGTACATCACGCCCCTTTGCAGGTCGTGCTCCTCCACCACCTTCTGGAACTGATCCCACTCAAAGTCCGTCTGCACGCTCTTAAAGCCCACGCTCGTGCGGTCCAGCAGCCCAAGCGCCGCCTCCAGGCTGCATCCCTTGCTCTGCGCCACGGCCGGAGCGGCCATCGCCACCGCCGCCAGCAATATCATCCAAAACTTTTTCATCGCCATCCCGGTTTTCCGCCTCCGGCGCTTAGCGCCGCACCCACACGTGATACGTCACCACGTTGCCACTCTGGTCCTTGTCGGCGGCCCAGCGCTTGATCTTCACATAGCCGCTGATCGGCTCGATGATGCGCTGCAGTTCGGCCTGCACTTCCTCATCGGAGTTGGCCTTCACGTCCAGGGCGTCCACCCGGAAGACAAGATCGTTCTCGCCATCCGGCAGCACCAGCACGCTGCGCGGCCGCGGACGCCGCTCCGCCGGTTTGTCCTTATAGTTGATGAAGTACGGCGTCACGAAGATGAACAGCAGGATCAGCGTCACCATCACGTCGTAATGGAAGCTGCCGCGCTCGTGCGTCCACCAGATGTAGCTTCGTATCGTCTGCCAAATCTTCTTCATCGTTTATCCACGCTCATTCTGCTGCATATTCCTGCGCACATCGCCGCCCTACAGCTTGCGCGGCGTAATCCGGTCGGCGCCCACGTAACGGCGCAGCGCCTCGGGAATCAGCACGCTGCCATCGGCCTGCTGATAGTTCTCCACAATCGCCACCCAGGTGCGCCCCACGGCCAATCCGCTGCCGTTCAGGGTGTGCACGTGAAATGTCCCGGGTTTGCTTGTTTCTCCAACAACTACCCTCTCTCCCAATAGATTCAACTGGGTTTGCGGAACTGTTACATAACCCTTATAGCGGATGTTGGCGCGACGTGCCTGGAAGCTCTCAAAGTTCGAACAGGAGCTGATTTCGCGATACAAACCTTGCCCCGGCAGCCAGACCTCAAGATCGTAAGTCTTTGCCGAGCTGAAGCCCATGTCTCCCCTGCACAGAAGTACGCGGCGATAGTGTAGCCCAAGTTTTTCCAGCACGGCTTCGGCGTTGGCCGTCAGCTTCTCGTGCTCGGCGTAACTGTCTTCAGGCCGGGTGAACTTGACCAGCTCTACCTTCTGGAACTGGTGCTGGCGAATGATGCCGCGCACGTCCTTGCCATAGCTGCCGGCCTCGCTGCGGAAGCACGGCGTGTAGGCCGTCAGAGAGATGGGCAGCTTTGCCGCCTCCAACGTCTCGTCGCGGTAGATGTTCGTCACCGGAACCTCGGCCGTGGGAATCAGGTAGAGCTCACGAATCTGTTCGATATCTCCCCAAGGAACGTTATCGACAGGTTTCATCCAATCGGCGATTGGAACAAGATTGGCTGTTCTGCTTGGAATGTTTACGCTTTTGACTTCGTACGTATTTGCCAAATAGAAGACGATGGCCTTTAGCTCAGGGCACCTGTTCGGATTGCGTTCGGCTCCGCCGTTGAAAACGCTAAACAGATCTTCCTTAAACTTCGGCAACTGTCCCGTGCCGTACATCGATTCCGCGTTGACCAGGTACGGCGGCAGCACCTCGGTGTAGCCGTGCTCGCCCGTGTGCAGGTCGAGCATAAAGTTCATCAGCGCCCGCTCCAGCCGCGCGCCCAGCTCCCAGTACAGGGCAAAGCGCGCCCCGGTAATCTTGCTGGCCCGCTCCAAATCGAGGATACCGAGCTGCTCGCCCAGCTCCCAGTGCGGCTTGGGCGTGAAGTCAAACTCCGGCTTCGTCCCCCACTTTTTCACCTCTACGTTCGCCGACTCATCGCGCCCATCTGGCACTGTGTCATGCGGCAGGTTGGGGATGGTGGCCAGAATGTCGTTGCGCTTCTTGTCGGCCGCACGCTGCTGCTCCTCAAGGGCCGGTATGCCCTCCTTGAGCTTCATCATCTCGGCGGAGAGCGCCTCGAGTTCGGACTTTTGCTCCGGGCTGAGCGCGCCCTTCTTTTCGGCGCCCATCAGCGGACCGATCTTCTTGCTCAGCTCGTTGCGGCGGGCATTAGCCAATTCCAGTTCCATAATCCGCGCACGGCAGTCGACGTCCGCCTCGAGCAAGGCGTCCAATAGTTGGCTAGGATCGGCTACGCGGTTGCGCAGCCTCTTCCGCACCAGCGGCAAATTATCACGTACAAAGGCCAGATCAAGCATAGATGGCTCAAGGATAACAAGAACCGCGCTGGCAAGGCGAGGAGGCTTTCCCGGCCGTGCGCGCCGTCTGCGCCCAGCGGGCGTGGCTAACGGCCTCCCACCACCTTACCTAGACCAGAAAGGGCCTGATAAATATTCCGTAATCTTGACCAATTACTCACGATTTCGCGCTATACTCCCTCCCCGGTCGGCTGCGCGGGGTGGCGCGGCCATCTACCTAAATGTCAAAAATCTCGCACCAGCAAAGAGGACTCTCGCACATGAAGAAACCCGTGGGGTATCGCGTTCTATCAACATTGATGGCGCTCATGTTCATGGCTGCGGCCGTGGCGCAGGCGCAGCCAACCGATCACGATCAGCCGCCAAAGATACTCGTCATCTTCCGGGAGTGGCTCAAGCCCGGCAAGGCCGACAGCCTGCATGAAAAGAGCGAGGCCGCCTACGTCCGCGCCATGGCCCAGGCCAAGGAGCCGAATTACTACCTGGCCCTCAAGTCCCTCAGCGGACGTCAGCGCGCCTTGTTCATCAGCACCTACGACTCCTTCGAAGCCTGGGAAAAGGACATGCAGTGGATGGCCAAGAACAAGACCCTCAGCGCTGAGCTCGACCGCGTAATGCAGGGTGACGGCCAGTTGCTGGAGTACGGTGAGCAGGGCGTCTTCCGCTATTCGCCTGAGATGAGCTTCAACGTCAAAACTCCCACCGGCAAGACTCACTACTTTGAGATTGAGTCCTTCGACATTAAAGAGGGCCACTACGCCGAGTGGGCAGAGGCCGTCAAACTGGTCAAGGAGGCCTATGCCAAGAGCGCTCCTGAGGCCAACTGGATCACCTTCTACCAGGTTCTCGGCCCCGAGGGTCACTACATCATGTTCATGCCCCTCAACTCGCTTAAGGAAATCGATATCATGTTCGGCTGGGACAAAAAGTTCATGGAAGCACTCGGTCCCGAAGGCATGAAGAAGCTGGAAGCGCTCTCCGCCGCATCCATTGCGCATTCGGAGATGCACCTGCACGCCATCAGCCCCACCATGAGCTACATGGGCGAAGGCTGGATGATGCAGGATCCCGGCTTCTGGAAGCCCAAGGCCATGGCCCCCGCGGCCAAAAAGCCCGCCGCCCAAAAGCCCGAAGCCAAGATGTAACCCAACGCGCATCATGCACTTCCGGAGGGGGCGCCGCGGCGCCCCTTTCGCACGCCCGGCCGCCGCCAAGTTCATCATCTTGTCATCGCCGCGCCGCCCCCGCTGGACTACACTATCTGCTGTATGCGCCACTTAATTCGCAACGCCATTGCCCTCTTCCTGCTCGGCCTTGTGGCCGTCGCTGCCTTTGCCACGGCCTACGATGCCCAGCCCAAGCTCGTCGTCATCGTCGTGGTGGACCAGCTCCGCGGAGATCTTCTGGAGCGCCATCATGACGCCTTTGCCGAAGGTGGCTTCCGCCGCCTGATGGATCATGGCGCGTGGTTCACCAGTTGCTATTACAACTACGCCGCCACCAAGACCGCGCCCGGCCACTCGACCATCGGCACCGGAACCTACTCGCTCGGCCACGGAATCTTCGCCAACGAGTGGTGGGATCCCCGCGAGCGCCGCATTGTTAGCAGCGTGGAAGATGAGAACACGCATGTGCTGGGCCTGCCTGCGGGGACGACGGGTGAAAAGTGGAGCGCCTCGCCGCACAACCTGCTGACCGACACCATTGGCGACGAGTTGAAGCTGGCCACCGGCGGAAAAGCCCGCGTCTACGGCATCTCACTCAAGGACCGCGCCGCCATTCTGCCCGTGGGCTGGAGCGCCGACGCTGCTTTCTTCCTCGATCCCCAGAGCGGATACATCGTCACCAGCAGCTATTACATGGAGCAGGCGCCGCAGTGGCTCACCCAGTTCAACGCCGGCCCCGCGCGCGCCAGCTACCTCAACCGCGAGCTCAAGGATGCCGCCGGCAACGTGCTGCGCACCACCTTCCCGCAAAAGAATTCCAAGGGCAATGCCGCCGGTTATTACGATCTGGTCGGCCCCACGCCCTGGGGCAATGATTACCTTGTCGATGCCGCCAAGGCGCTCATCGCCAGTGAGAAGCTCGGCCACGGCACGAACACCGATCTGCTCGAAGTCAGCTTCAGTTCGCCGGACATCCTCGGCCACAAGGTCGGTCCCGATGCCGACGAAGACCGCAACATGCTCATCGCGCTCGACCGCACCCTCGCCGGCTTTTTTGCTTATCTCGATGAATCCGTCGGCGCGGGCAACTGGGCTGTCGCGCTCACGGCCGATCACGGCGTCGCCCCCATGGCGGATTACGCCGGCAAGCTGCGCATTCCGGCCTTCAACTTCAGTCCGGAAGATCTGCAGAACCAGCTCAACCACATGCTCAAGCTGCGCTACGCCAAGCAACTGGCGGCCCTGCCCAAGTCGGCTCCGGTAAAGACGCTTACCAAGGATGAGACCAAGAAAGCCGCCAGCCTTCCCGACGATCCCAACCGCTTCGTCGTTTACATCGATTACCCCACCGTGCACCTCGATGGCGATGCCTTTGAGCGCGTCAAGGTCACCCAGGCCGAGGCGGAAAAAACCGTGGGCGAGTTGATGTTGAAGCTCGGCTTCCGCAGCTACACCACCAAAACCGAAATGGCCGCCGGAGAGCTTCGCAACTCGGTCTTCCGCCAGCAGACGCTCAATGCCTATTCGCCCCTCGGCGGCTGGTACGTCACCGGACTCTATCCGCCCTTCCAGGTGGGCTACGCCAGCGGCACCGGACACGCCCTGCCATACAGCTACGACGCGCACGTTCCGCTCGCCTTCTACGGCACGGCCTTCCGCCCCGGCATCTATCGTCAGGACGTGGAGCCCGTCGATCTGGCCGTCACCTTCAGCTCCCTGCTGCGCATCAACAAGCCGGCCAGCGCCGTGGGCCGCGCCCTGCATGAGGCCTTCATGGATAATCCGGCCGCCAGTGCTCCGGCCAAGTAGCTCCGCGCATCACATACGTACAAAAAAGGTGGCTGCCCCGGCAGTCACCTTTTTTCATGCATGATTTTTTCTCCACCCGCTGACGGATGCGCCCCACCCTTGCCGCGAAGTAGAATAAACGCATGAGCCAAGAGGACAACAAGCCCGCGCCGCAGAGCGCTGCCGCTCCTGCTAACGCCACTCCCGCGCCGCCCAAAAAGCCGCGCGGACGCCTCCAACTGGATATGAGCGTCAACGTCGCCGGCATCGCGCTGCGCAATCCCATCCTCGCCGCCAGCGGAACCTTCGGCTACGGCGTCGAGTTCGAGGACATCGTCAGCCTCGATAAAATCGGCGGCTTCGTCGTCAAGGGCTTGAGCAAAGAGCCGATGGCCGGCAACCCTCCGCCGCGACTCTTTGAAACCGCCGCCGGAATGCTCAACGCTATCGGCCTGCAAAACATCGGCGCCCGCGCCTTCATCGAAGAAAAACTCCCGCGCCTGCGCAAGATCAACGGCGCCGTCGTCATCGCCAACGTTTACGGCTACTGCCCGGAGGATTACGAGGAGACCATCCGCATCCTCAACGATGGCGAAGGCATCGCCGCCTACGAACTCAACGTAAGCTGCCCCAACGTCCGCTACGGCGGCATCACCTTCGGCCAGGACCCGTATTTGCTCAGCGAAGTCGTCGCCGGAGCCAAAGCGGCCAGTAAGCGTCCGCTCATCGTCAAGCTCTCGCCCAACGTCACCAGCATCGGCAAAATGGCGCGCGCCGCGGAAGATGCCGGAGCCGACGCCGTCTCGCTGGTCAACACCTTCCTCGCCATGGCCATCGATCCCATCACCCGCCGTCCGCGCATCAGCAACATCACCGCCGGACTCAGCGGCCCGGCCATCAAGCCCATCGCCCTGCGCATGGTCTACGAGGCATCACAGAGCGTCAAGATTCCCGTCATCGGCATCGGCGGCATCAGCACGGCGGAAGATGTGGTGGAGTTCCTGCTCGCCGGAGCCACGGCCGTCGAGGTGGGCACCGCCAACTTCTGGGACCCGCGCGCCTGCGAGCGCCTGGTGGACGAGCTGGAACGCTGGTGCTTGGAGCAGCACATCGAAAGCGTCGCCAGCCTGCGCGGCGGCTTGCTGCTGGGGTAAGACGCGTTGCTTAGATGATATGCAGAGCAACGGGCCTATCTCGCGCGGGATGCCGGGAAGCTAATTGTGATGAGATGCTTCGGCGCGGCTCTTGACGCGCATTAGAAATTCCGTAAGCTCGCGTCTTTGCCGATCGCCATCCAGAGGAGTGCGCGACACTCCTCCGTATTTTTGGGAGTGTGCTTCCATCGAGCCGGTCACGATGGTTTTCCCGTCAAAACTATTCATGTTGAAGATAAGCACCTGCCTGGGTGCAGTACCGTACACATCTTCATTCACAAGCTGCCCCATCACCCCTGCCATTCCCTTCATCTGTCTGCTGGCCATGAGCACGTGGGTGTTGCTTGTTTCAACCGTGTAACCGTTGGGCATCAACTCCGCGAGCATGGCAGAAGTCACTTCGTCGGCGGTCGCCTGAATGGACACATAGGGCTGGGGAACAGGCTGGCGCTTGGCGGCCAGCAGTGTCGGGGCGAGTACAACCACAAGGATGAGAACGGTTTGTATGGTCTTCATATTTATCGGTGGTTATCCGGACATTCAAGGTGAAGGTAAGCGCCGTGGTCGATCACCTGACTCATGGGCACCTTGATCTGCGTGGCGGCAAGCGGTGCCATATGCTCGGCTTCGTGCGCCGCCTGTTCGCAGTTCACTAAGTGAAAACCGTCGCGGCCGTCCGGCCGCCATCCCTGCGGAACGGTCATGCGGAGAAAGTATGGGCCTTCACTGCCAATCGTAATCGGCGTCGGGTCTATGTGGATGGCACGCTTCCAGGAGCCGAACTGGTAGGTGCCCGGCTTCATTCGAATTGTCACGAAGGTCTCCGGCCTCAGAGTCATCAGCACGTTCGACTTGTCGCCGGCATAAAGATACATCGGAAAATTATTTTGCCGGTTGCTCATGTTCAGCGTGACCACGTTGGCAGCCGAGGGACGCACGTTGCGCGGGTAATAGAACGTCACCTCGACGGTTTTATCCTTCTGCACCTGCGCCAATGCCGAGACGGTCAAAAGAAGGGATGCAATCAGGAATTTCATAGACCGGAATTTTACTGCAACGGGTATAGAAAGTCAGTGGAGTAAACAGTGGTATCTCCATCTTTCCAATATGTCAGATTTGGCCATCAGCACTTAGTGCGGCTCTGTTCTTATAAAAAGTAAGCAATACAAAGCCCCTCCACCGGAGGGGCTTTCTACTTACAAACTGTTCCTACTCTTAGCCTAGCTTCGAGCGCAAATCCTCCGGCAGCCGTTCCCTTACGGAATCCGGCAGGCGGTCGTGCAGGTTGCGCGCGCCCGTCAGTGCCGCGTCCTTCACCGTCGTCGGCGCGGGAGTCGCCACGGCCACCACCAGCCACACAATGGCCGACAGGGCAAACACCGCCAGCGCGCCCAGCTCCAGCCACAGCGCGTGCGGCGGAGATAGATGTCGAATCACCACGAAGGCCAGCACTCCGGCCGCCGCCGCCACCGTGGCCATGATGAGCAGCGTCAGGTCCACCGCGCGATGCAGCCGCTGCCTTCCGTGGCAGTGCGCGCACGCCGCAAGATGGGCCTCGTAGTCGCCGCTCATCTCCGGTGCCAGTCCGCTGATGTCGTATCGCCAGCTTGCCAGTATCTTGCCGACGAATGGATCAATACATTCACTCATATAAATTTATAGCGCGAACGTCTTATAACGTAATCGCCGCAAGAGGACGGTCCTGCCGTGCCAGCTCCAGCCGGAACCCGTGCCGCGCGCGCGCTCCCAATGCCTTTTCGGCCGCGACCCGCGCCAGGTCGGGATGATTGTTGTGCTCCGACAGGTGCGCGAGAATCAGGAACGCGGCCCCACCATCATAGTCCCCGGCCAGGAATTCGGCGAGGCCATCGTTCGACAGGTGTCCCACGCGGCTCATCACCCGCTGCTTCACCGCCCACGGATACGGTCCCGTGCGCAGCATCTCCAGGTCGTGATTGCTTTCCAGCATCAGCCCGTCGCAGTGGCGCAACTGGTCGCGCACATTCTGCGGCATGAATCCCAAATCCGTCGTGATGGCCACCCGCACGCCCTCCGCCGTAAAGCGAAAGCCCACCGGGTCGGCTGCATCGTGAGGAATGGTGAAGGGCATCACCTCGATGTCGCCCACCACAAAGCTCCGGCCGGGCTCGAAGATCTCCAGCCGCTCGGCCCGCACGCGTTCGCCGCGACTGTCTTTATATTGCTTCTGCCACGCGCCGTGCGTGGGCGCCGTCATGTACACCGGCAGTCGAAACTTCTTGGCCATCACATGCACGCCGCCCACGTGGTCGCTGTGCTCATGCGTAATCAGGATGCCGTCCAGCGACTCCGGCGCGATCTCCCGCTCACTGAGGCGACGGCATATCTCGCGGCAGCTCAGGCCGCAGTCCACCAGCAGGCGCGTGCGCCCGCCCGTCAGCACCGTGGCGTTGCCTCCGCTGCCGGAGGATAAGACTGTAATGGAAACAGACACGATAGATAGAATATCCTCCCGAGCCTTGCTTTCCAAACCCAGCTTTCCAACCGTGGTTTCCAAACATGGCTTTCCAACCGCGGATTCGATTCTGCGCTATCATCTTCCCGTGAGGTGGCGCCATGTGCAGCAACTTCGGACTCAACCTGCATCCCGACCGACAGCCCTGCGCCGTGCAGTGGCAGTGGTATCACCTGGCGCTGCGCCTGCGTGATGCATTCTCCCGCCGCTTTCCCGCCCTGGCGCGCATGCTGCATCTAATTCCAGCGGAGCCCACGCGGTGAGCATGGCCCTGGTGCGCCCTTCCACCGTGGAAGATGTGGCGGCCATCGCCGCCATCTACGCGCACTACGTCCGCAACACCACGTCCACCTTTGAGCTGGACCCGCCCGCCGTGGAGGAGATGGCGCGCCGCCGCCAGTTCGTCCTCCTGTTCGGCATGCCCTATCTTGTCGCGGAATCCGAAGGTAACATCGTGGGCTACGCCTACGCCGGGCAGTATCGTCCGCGCCCCGCCTACCGCTTCACCGTCGAGGACTCCATCTACGTCGCTCCCGATTGCACCGGCCGCGGCTACGGTGGCCTCCTGCTCCACTCGCTCATCGCCGCCTGCGCCCGCACCCCGGCGCGCCAGATGATCGCCGTCATCGCCGACTCGGCCAATCTTTCCAGTGTTGCCCTGCACGCCCGCTGCGGCTTTCGCATGGTGGGAACCTTTGCCGATGTCGGCTACAAATTCGATCGCTGGGTGGATACCGTCCTCATGCAGCGCACGCTCGGCGACGTCAATCGCTGAGCCCTCTGCACCCTGCGGCATATTCCAAAGCGTTTATTACGCGATGATGAAATCCCCGCTCCACCGCCACGCTGCCGTGCCAGCCACCGCCGCCGCGTGGTACCGTTTATTTGTGAGGTGAGATTCCAATGAAGTTCTCTGCGCGCCTGTGGATGCTCGTAGCCGTTCTCTTCTGCACTGCCTGCCTGGCCATGGCCGCCGATGACGACAGCCAGTTGCTCAGCCAGCCCGGAGCCACCTTCCGCCTGCCCGCGCCGCACGGCCCGTGGTCGGTCATCGCCTATGGCGACATGCGCTTCACCGATCCGTCGAACAACAAGGTCACCACGCCCAGCGCCCGCCGCGCCCTGGTCGAGCGCATTGCCCAGGAGCATCCCGACGCCCTGCTGCTCAGCGGAGACGTGCCTTACAACGGCGCCAACGCCAACGATTACGCCGTCTATCAGCAGGAGACCGCAAGCTGGCGCAAGGCCGGACTACACGTCTACCCCGCCATGGGCAATCACGAGCTGCACGGCGGCGACAGTCTGGAAAATTGGTGGACGGCCTTCCCCGAGCTGCGCAACCGCCGCTGGTACTCCGTCGAATTCGGCGAGAGTTACTTCATCGCCCTCGATAGCAATCTTCCGCTCACCGAGGGCAGCCGCCAGCAGCAGTGGCTGGCCGAGCAGTTGCGCTCTCTGCCCAAACAGACGCGCTGGCTCTTCATCGCGCTTCACCATCCGCCACTGGCAGATGGCATAGTCCTCAACCCAACCCACAACGTGCGCCCAAATGAGGCAGCTCTGGCCCAGCAGTTGGAGGCCGCCGCCCCCAAGTTGCGCGCGCGCATCATCGTCGCCGCCGGACACATCCACGCCTATCAGCGATTTGAGCACAACGGCGTCATCTATCTTGTCAGCGGTGGCGGCGGCGCAACCCAGCACCTCATCCGCCGCACTCCGGCCGATCTTTATCAGGACAACGTCTATCCCAACTTCCACTACATTCGCTTTGAGAGTGCAAAGGATGCCCTGAAGGCCACCGTCTATCGCCTGGACGACAACAACAACTTCGTCGTCTCAGACGCCTTCGCCGTCCCGGCAAAGTAGTCTCCGCTATTTTCCGCTGCGGTAGCTGCCCAGTATGCGCAGCTCCACCGCGCGCGGCTCCAGCTCGGCCAGTGCCTTCTGCATCCGCGGGTCGTCCGCTGCCGCCGCCACCTCAAGAAAAAAGCGGTAGTGCCACGGCTCGCCCACCAGCGGACGGCTCACCAGGCTCATCAAATCTACCTCGTTGGCGGCAAACGGCTCCAGCAGCCGGAACAACGCGCCCGGACGATTCGCCACCGTCAGCACCAGCGCCGTCGCGTCTGCGCCCGCCACTTTTTCCGCCTCTGCCTCCGGCTTCAGCAATCCGAAGCGCGTGTAATTTTTCGCATCGTCCTCCACTGATTCGGCCAGCACCACGGCGCCATACTCACGCGACGCGCTCTCACCGGCAATCGCCGCCTGCGTCACGTCGCCCTTTTCCATCACCATGCGCACCGAGCCCGCCGTGTCCTCGGCCACCGCGCGCGCAATCTCCGGATGCATTCCGAAGAATCGTTCGCACTGCGCCAGCGCCACGGGATGCGAATGAATCCGTCGCACACCCTCCAGCGTCGCCCCCGGCACGCCAATTACGCAGTGAGCAATGCGCAGCACCACCTCGCCCACCATGCGCAGCTCGCTCTGGTACAGCAGGTCGTAGCAGCGCAGCACCGGACCGGCCAATGTGTTTTCCAGCGGAGCGAGAATCACATCCGCGCGCCCTTCCGCAATGGACGCGAACATCGACTCAAAGGTCGGGCACGCCACCGTCTGCACCTGCTCGCCCAGCAGCTTGCGCGCTGCAATCTGGCTAAAGGCTCCGGGCTCGCCCTGGAACGCAACTCGCGTGCTGCCATCTGTCTTATTCATTTCGCCCCCGCGCCCAGCGTGTGCTGCAGCCGCCGGCTCTCGGCCAGTATCGTCCCAAAGATGCGACGAATGCTCGCCGCGTTCAGCGGCCCCTGGTTGCGCTCCACCAGATTGCTGAGCACCGCCGCCTCGCGCGCCTCGTCGCTCACGGGCAGCGCGTGCTGCTTCTTCAGGCGGGCGATCTCCGCCACCGTCTGCGCGCGCAGATTGATCAGCTTCAACAGCTCCGTGTCGAGCTCGTCAATCGCCGCGCGCTGCTGGTTCAATGCCGGATTCATCTTGATTCTCTCCTCGTCCACATCTGGCCAAAAGGCCATGCCATTTAGGATTGCCTGCAAAAATACAAAGGCCGCGATTCGCGATCGCGGCCGGTGCGGAAAACTGTGTGCGTATCTCTTAGAGCCCCACTCCCACTGCGCACACCGCCCTGCCCCGCCGCGATGTAAACTCGCGGTAAGCAAAAAAGCCGAATGTAAATCGCTGATTGCGCATAAGCTCTGCCTCAAACGTTAGCGTGAATCGCGGGCAGGTGTCAATTGCCAAGCGCCCGTCGGGTGCCCTACCCTTCCGCCATCCTTTGGCGGAGGGTGGGGTAGTTGCTGTTGCTCTTAACCTCCGAAACTTTGATACCTTGAAACCTCTGAAACCAAAATCTCGCGGGTGCCCCATCCTAGCCGCAGTTGCTAGGGTGGGGTAGCTGCTTTTGCCTTTGTTCTTGCTCTTGTTCTTGTTCTTGCTCTTGCTCTTGCTCCTGCTCTTGCTCTTGCTCTTGCTCCTGCTCTTGGGAGTGGACGCGGGCTTGGACGTCGACTTGGACTTGGGCGTCGTTGCCGCTTTCGAGGACGACGCTGGCTCGGTCTTGCTCTTGTCG
>CAINND010000115.1 GCA_903851035.1 uncultured Acidobacteriota bacterium
GATCAAACTCATGCCGCGCCGGCCCAGGCCGCCGCTCAACCCCAGCCCGCCGCGTCACCGGCCGATCCCGGCCCGGCGCAGCCGAGCTAGTCCCAGGTTTCCACCTGAAGGTTTCGATGGCAGATTCCCCCAATCCCCTCAGCGGCTTTAAGGACAGGCAGGAGCTCAGCTCCATGGGCTTCATGGAGCATCTGGAAGAGCTGCGCCGCCGCATCATCCACAGCGCGGTCTCCATCGTCGTCGGCTTCGGCGTCTGCTATGGCTGGCACGAAAAGATCTACGGATGGATGCAGGCGCCCATCACCAACGCTCTCACCGCCCACCATCTGCCCACCAAAATCGTCTATACCAATCCCATTGATCCCTTCAACATGTACCTGAAGGTCAGTCTGATCATGGGCATCTTCCTGGCCTCGCCCTACATCCTTTACCAGGTCTGGGGATTCATTAAGCCCGGTCTCTACCGCCATGAGCGCCGCTACGTCGCGCCCTTCATGGCCAGCACCGTGGGACTCTTCATCGCCGGCGGCCTCTTCGCCTACAAGATGGTCTATCCGGCGGCCATCGACTTCCTCATCGGATACAGCGGGCAGTTCGCGCCCATGATCACCATCAACGAGTACACCTCGCAGTTCATCACCATCATGCTTGGTGTCGGCCTGGTCTTTGAGATGCCCATCCTCATCTTCTTCCTCGCCCTCTTCGGGCTGGTGAGTGCGGGCTTCATGATTCGCAACTTCCGCTATGCCATCCTCCTCATCTTTGTTGTCGCCTGTGCCGTGGCGCCCACGCCGGACATCATCACCCTGTGCCTGTTTGCTGCGCCCATGATCGGGCTTTACATCATCAGCATCGGCCTCGCCTGGCTGGTGCATCCCGCGCAGCGCAAAAAGCGCGCCGAGGCCAAGGAACAGAAATGATCTCTGAGCTTCGCCGCAGCGTCGTTCCCTTTTTACTGGCCGCCGTAATGGCGGCCACGCTGCCTGCCGTGGCCTGCCGTCAGTCACACCCCGCCGCGGCAGATGCCTCGGCCCCCGCACAATCCAACGTGCAAACCGCCGCCCAGCGACCCGAGCCGCGCCCCGAAGACTTCGATCCCACGCCCGCTACGCCGCCCGCGATGAAGCTCAGTGGCGAAAAGGCCTTTGCCACGCTCAAGGAGTTCGTCGCCCTCGGCCCCCGCTACCTGGGCAGCCCCGGCCACGCCAAGGCCGAGCAGTACATCCTCGCGCATCTTGAGGGCGCGCAGGTCGAGCAGGATCAGTTCAAGGTGCAGACCGCCGCCGGTCCCTTCGCGATGAACAACATCATCGCCAAGTTCCCCGGTAAGAAGGACGGCATCCTCGTCCTCGCCGGCCACTACGACACCAACCTTCCGCTCAAGGACACCACCTTCATCGGCGCCAACGATGGCGGCAGCGACGTCGGCCTGCTGCTCGAATTCGCCGCCCAGCTTCGCCAGCATCCGCCCGAGGGTTACTCCGTCTGGCTGGTCTTCACCGATGGCGAAGAGGCCACCATCACCTGGACCGATGCCGACAGTGTTTACGGCGCCAAGCACCTGGCCCAGCGCTGGCAGCAGGATGGCACCGCCCAGCGCGTCAAGGCCTTCCTCCTGCTGGACATGATCGGCGACCGCGACCTCCACTTCGAACACGAGGCCAACTCCACTCCCTGGCTCTACCAGGTCGTGCGCCGCGCCGGTCAGCGCCTCCATCTGGAGTCGCACTTCTCCGACCGCTACGGCGCCATCGAGGACGATCATCTGCCCTTCCGCAACGCCGGCATCCCCGTCGTCGATCTCATCGACCTCGACTACGGCTTCGACAATCTCTACCACCACACCACGCAGGACACGCCCGATAAGTGCAGCGCCCAGAGCCTGCAAATCACCGCCGACGTGGTTGCCGAAACCCTGCGCGCCCTCAACACGCGTTAGCCCAAGGCCCGCATGATGCCGCCGAATCTCATTTCGTGGCTCCTCTTCCTGGTCTTCGTCGCCGCCATGATCGCCATCGATCTCGGCATGTTGCGCCGCCATCCCCATTCCACCGGCATGGCCAGTGCCCTGCGCTGGACGGCCCTCTGGATCTCGCTCGCCCTCGCCTTTGCCGTCCTGCTTTACTTTTACGGCCCGCGCATCGCCAACGCCCCTACCGTCAGCGGCCCCACGCTTTCGCTCGAGTTCCTCACCGGCTACCTCATCGAAGAGTCGCTCAGCGTGGACAACCTCTTCGTCTTTCTTCTGCTCTTCCGCTACTTCCAGGTGCCGGACGCCTTGCAGCGCAAGGTTCTCTTCTGGGGAATCCTCGGCGCCATCCTGATGCGCGGCCTCTTCATCGCCGCCGGTGTCGTCCTGCTCAATCAATTCCACTGGGTCATCTATCTCTTCGGAGCCTTTCTCCTCTACGCCGGCGCCCGTCTCTTCTTCCACCCAAGAGACTCCGCGCCCACCGCCGATAACTTCGTCACCCGCCTCGCGCAGCGCCACCTGCGCTTCACCTCCGGCTTCGAGCATGGCCGCTTCACCGTTCTAAGCAACGGTCAGCGCTACTTCACCCGCCTCGCCCTCGTGCTGCTGGTCATAGAAACCACTGACATCATCTTCGCCGTCGATTCCATCCCCGCCGTGCTGGCCGTCACCCGCCAGCCCTTCATCGTCTTCACCTCCAACATCTTCGCCATCCTCGGCCTGCGCGCCCTTTACTTCGCCCTCGCCGGGCTTATGGAGCGCTTCCACCTGCTGCATTACGGACTGGCCATCATCCTCGCCTTCATCGGCCTCAAGATGCTCTCCGCCCACTACCTCACCATCCCCACGGCGGCCGCCCTCGGTGTTGTCGTCACCGTGCTCTCGGCCTCCATCGCGCTCAGCCTGGCCTTCCCCGCCCGCCGCACCACGCCGTCATCCTGAGCTTCACAGTCTGTCATCCTGAGCGAAGAATCCGGCGCACGCCGGATTCGCAGTTGAAGGATCCCTATCGCATCCGTCATCACACTGGTGCCCCATGTCTGGCCGTAGTTGCCAGACGCGTGATCGTTAACTACGCGGGTGCCCTACCCTGCCGCCTTCCTTTGGCGGAGGGTGGGGTAGTTGATTTTGAATTAGTCGTTGCCGGGTGCCCCATTCAAGCCTTCTTTTGGCTTGAGTGGGGTAGTTGCCTTTGCTCCTGCTCTTAACTCTGAAACCTTGAAACCTTCGCCTTGCGCTATAGTGTCCCCATGGCATCCAAAACAAAGAAAGCCGCCAAGCTCCTCAGCTCAGAAAAGGTCTTCCAGGCCACCACCTTCTACGTCACCCGCGACCAGCTCATCGAGCCCAGTGGCGTCAAGGTGCAGCGCGAGATCATTCGCCACGCCGGCTCGGTCGTCATCGCCGCCATCGACGAGCGCCTCAAGGAGCCGCGCCTCCTTCTCATCCGCCAGTATCGCCACGCCGCACAGCAGGAGCTATGGGAGCTTCCCGCCGGTCACGTCGAACCCGGCGAGCCCATCTTTCAGGCCGCTCAGCGCGAGCTCGCCGAGGAGACCGGCTACTCCGCCAGTGAGTGGACAATCGCGCTCCAGTTTTTCCCCAGCCCCGGTTTTCTCGATGAAGTGATGACCATCTACATCGCGCGCCAGCTCTGCAAGGGCCGCTCCCATCAGGAGGCGGACGAGAGCATCCGCAGCCGCATGGTGCCGCTCTCAACGGCGGTGCAATGGGTCATGAAGGGGCGCATCTGTGACGGCAAAGCCATCGCGGGCATCCTGTGGCTGGCACAAAAGTACCACCAAAAATAGCGCACCTGCGCCATATCACCAACGCTGCTTCGCATTTGTCGCATCTTGCGACTGCGCAATCGTTTAGCCCGCATCAAATCAGGGCTGGCCCGCTTATTGCTCGTTGACTTTGTTTCGAAATGGGATGAAAATTCTCTTAAGGTCAACAATGCATTGACCCATGTAGTTCAGCAGCGCTCGATCGAAACCTGAACTCCGCGTGGATTTACGGCGCTTTGTGACCGTCGGCGTAACAGCCGATAGTACGACGCTCGGAGGAAGAAGTAGTGTCTCGTATCAGGGGAACTGTTAAGTGGTTCAATAATGCCAAAGGATTCGGATTCATCGGCCGCGAAGATGGCCCGGATGTGTTCGTTCATTACAGCGCCATCAGCAGTGATGGCTATAAGAGTCTGCAGGAGGGCGATCAGGTAGAGTTCGAGATCGTCGAAGGTACCAAAGGCCCGCAGGCCGGTGACGTCCAGAAGGTCAGCTAAATAGAATCCGATAGAAAGTTTGAAGCCCGGCCGTCATGGCTGGGCTTCTGCTTTTTTACGCAAACTTTTCGCGCCGCTCTCGCACTCTTACGCCTTGAACATCCGCATCAATCCCCGCGCCGGTAAATCCGCAACCAGGTAGCGTCGCGCATGGCCTTCCGCGCGGCTCACCGCCTCGGCCGTCAAATAGCCTGCGCGCACCGCGCCCTCCATCGTCGCCGGCCAGCCCGTGTTCGTCCAGTCGCCGCTCACAAAAATGCGCGGCCACGCCGTCTCCGGTCCCGGCCTGTGCTGCTCGCTTCGTGGCGATGGAGCAAACGTCGCGTGCACTTCTTTCACCACCGCGGCCTTCACCAGTTTCGCATCGCGCACCTTCGGGAAGAACTCCCCCAGCTCCCGCAGCGCCAGCTCGATCACCTCTTCGCGGCTCATCTCCAGCATCTTGCGCGACGAGCTCACTACCAGCTCCAGATAACTCGGCACTTCGCCCGAAGAACTCCCTGCTCCAGCGCTCTCCTGCTTCGTCCCCAATATCTTCGACTTCTGGAACACCCACTGGATATTTCTGTCCAGCAGCGCCACATGCTCCAGTTCGGTTACCTGCCGGTCAAACCACAGGTGGATGCCTGTAATCGGCACCGTCTTCAAGCCTCCGGCCTGGCTCTGCAAAGCCTTGCTCACTTCATCCTGCGGCAGCACCTTGCTCAGTTGATGGAACGGCACCGCGCTGATTGCATAATCAAATTTTTCTTCCACGCCGTTCACGCGCAGCAGCACGCCGTCCGGCAAACTGGTCATGCCCTCCACCGCCGTACGCAGCAAAACCCGTCCGCCGCGAGCCGTGATGTACCGTTCCGTCGCGCCGTAAATCTCGCTCAGCGGAGCCGCCGGAACGCCCATCGCGCCCGCCTCCGCCGATTTCAAGAACGCGTCGCGCAGCACCATCCCGGCGTACTTCACGCTGCAATCTGCAAGCTCTTCATTCAGGCTGCTCACCAGCACGGGAGCCCAAAATCGCTCAATCGCCCGCTCCGTCTGCCCATGCCGACGCAGCCAGCTCAAAAAGTTTTCGTCCGTATCCTCTGGAACTCCCGGCATCAGCGCCACCAGCGCACGGGCAATCCCCAGCTTGTCGCGCACGCTCAGCAGCCCGAACGTTGCAAAAGAAATTCCCGAATGCAGCGGTGGCGGCAGCCAGCCCGGAGCGATCACGCCCTGGCGTCCGCCCGGCTCCATAAAGCTGATGCTCTTGTACCAGCGGATTTTGTCCGCCACGCCCAGCCGCTCGTAAAATTCGCGCAGGTTGGTGCAGCAGCCCAGTAGGATGTGTTGGCAGTTGTCCACCACCTGCCCCACTCCGGGATGTTCGTAGGAACAGGCGCGTCCGCCCAGGAAGGGTTTGCGCTCGTACACCGTGACTTCGTGTCCGTCGTTGGCCAGTGCGCAGGCCGCGGCCAGCCCGGCGATGCCGCCGCCCACCACCGCAACCGTCACTCGCGCGGGCTTCTCTCCAGTAGGCATCGTGCTCACACCAGCCGCTTCCAAAAGCCGTGTGCCAGCACCTTCAGCTTCTCGCCCACGGTCAGCCGCACCCGCTCGGTGTACACGTCGTAGTTGCGCAGCTCAATGCGGTCCAATATCCCGCGATAAATCTCCACCATCGTCCACAGTGCCGGCTGGCTCACCTCTTCCACCATCGGCAGCAGAGCTTCAGCGCTCTTGTAATACTCGCGCGCGCGCCGTGCCTGGTGCTCCAGCAGCGGACGCAGTTTTTCCATCGGCACGCCCGAGCCCAACTCCTCCGCTGTAACGCCGTAGTGCTCCAGCTCTTCCATCGGCACATAGATGCGCCGCATCCCCGCGTCTTCCTTCACGTCGCGCAGGATGTTCGTCAACTGAAACGCGATGCCCAAATGCTCTGCCAGCCGCTCCGCCGCCGGGTCGCGATAGCCAAATATGCGGATGCACACCAATCCCACCACGCTCGCCACGTGATAGCAGTACGAGTACAACTCCTCGAATGTCCGGTACACCACCAGCGCGCCCGTGCCCGCCGGGTCGTCGCGCACATCCATCTCCGTGCCCGCCACAAGCTGGTCCAGCAGCTCCATGGGAATCTGGTAGCGCTGCTGCGAGTCGCTCAGCGCCATGAAAACGGGATCGTCCGTGCGTCCCACCTCCACCGCCCGGTGATAGCTCTCGATGTAGCCTTGCAGCTTTTCGTGCCGCTCCCGCGGACTCATCCCCGGATCGTCGGCCAGGTCATCCGCGTGCCGCATGAAGGCGTACACCGCGCACAGCGCGTTGCGCTTGCGTCCCGGCAGCAGCATGAATCCGTAGTAGAAATTTTTCGCGCTCTTGCGTGCAATCTGGCGGCACACGCTGTAGGCGGTGCTCATCTGCAATGCCGCATGTTGCTTCATCGAACTGCTCATCCGGCACGCCCCAATGCGAGTCTTCCGGCCAGCGCGCGCAGCGCCAGCCCGGCCTTGCTCAGCTTGCTCAGGCTGGGCCTGTTGGCCAGCACGTTGTAATCCTGCCGCTCAATGGCCGTCAGTATCGCCATCCCGCCGCGGCTGAACAGCTCCAGATCCAGCGCCAGTTGACGCTCCACCATCTTCACCAGCGGCAGTCCGCGCTCAAACCACTCGCGCGCCCGCGTCACCTCAAACTTCATCAGCTCGCGGAAATTTCCATCGAAGCGCCGCTCTGCAATCTGCTCTTCCGTCACGCCAAAACGCCGCATGTCTTCCAGCGGCAGATACACCCTGCCCTTCGGCCAGTCCACCGTCACGTCCTGCCAAAAGTTGGCAAGTTGCAGCGCCGTGCAGGTGTAGTCGCTCAACCGTTGCCGCTCCGCATCCTTATACCCGCCCAAATACAGCACCAGATGCCCCACCGGGTTCGCCGAGTTCCGGCAGTAACCCAGCACGTCCTCAAACGTCTGGTAGCGCACAACAACCTGGTCCTGCCGGAAGGCCACCAGCAGATCGCCAAACTCATGCTTGGGTATCCCAAACTCGCGCACCGTATCAGCCAGCGCCACAAACACCGGATGCGTCGCGGGTTGTGTCTCCGCGCATTCCATCCCCGCATACATCCGGTCCAACTCCACCTGCCAGCGCTCCAGCAGCGCCAGCGCCACTTCCGTGTCGCCGCTCTCGTCGCCCAGGTCGTCGCTGATGCGGCAGTACGCGTACACGTTGAAAAAGTGTTGATGCAGATGCTTGGGCAGGAACCACGTCGCCACCGAAAAGTTTTCGTAGTGCCCGGTTGCCAGCCGCTTGCAGTACGCACGCGCCTCGTCCATCCCGGGCGCATGCGCCGGAATGGCGTATTCCTTCGGCAGCACGGCCCATCCGCGCTCCAGCAGCGTTGCTCTCTCGTCTCGCTCGTTGGAAACTGCCATGCTCGCGTTTTTCTCGGCGCTTAAGTCAGCTACGGCGCCGGAATCTCCGGCGCCGCGCCCGTCACTGTTGGATACGAAGGAGCTCAACTCGCCGCCTTCGTTAATGTCCGGGGATGATGGCGGTTTTAATTTCGCCGCCGCGGTTCAGCATCTCGCGCAGCACATTCTGCAGCTTGCTCAGCGGAGCCTCGCCCGTAATGTAGTCTGCCGCCTTGATCTTCCGCTCCGCCACCAGCGCAAACGCCCGGCGCACCGTGTCCGGAGTGTGGTGGAAGGTCGCCTTCAGCGTGATCTCCGAATAATGCAGGCGCTCGGTGTTCAACTGCACGCGCGTGCCCTTGGCGCAGCCGCCGAACAGGTTCACCGTGCCGCCCTTGCGCACCATGTCAATCGCCCACTCCCACGCTTCGGGCCGTCCCACGGCCTCAATCACCACATCGCTGCCGCGCCGCTCGGGAGTCATGTCGCGCACCGCCTCAATCACGTTGGCAACCTTGGGGAACTGCACAACCTTGCTCGCTCCCGCATGACGCGCCGAGTGTACCTGCTCGTCGTGCTTCACCACGGCAATCACGTCGCAGCCCATGATATGTGCCACCTGCATGAACATCAGCCCGATGGGTCCCGCGCCGATCACGGTCACCGTCTCGCCAATCTCCACGCCCGTCTCATGCAGCCCGCGCAGCACGCAGGCCAGCGGCTCGGTCAGCGCGGCGGTCTCAAAGCTGATCTCCTTGGGAACCACCAGCATGTTGTTTTCAACAATGCGCCGTGGCACGCGGATGAACTCCGCGTACGCGCCGTTGTTGAACAGCAGGTCCTCGCAAAGGTTTTCCTGGTGCTTTTTGCAGTAGAAGCACTGCCCGCAGGGAGCGCTGTTCAGGGCCACCACGCGCTGACCCTCCCGGAAGTTCTTCACCCCCGGGCCAATCTCTTCAATCACACCGGCAAACTCGTGGCCAAACAGCGCCGGCGGCACAATCATCTTGGCGTGGTAGCCACGCCGGTACACCTTCAAGTCGGTACCGCAGGTCAGCGCCGCCTGCACGCGGATCAGGACTTCGCCCTTCTCCAGCACGGGTATCGGAACCCGTTCAATCTTCACGTCCTCTTTGCCGTAGAGGACTGCGGCTGTCATGTGTCCGTTCACTCTGTTGTCATCCTTCCCAGGTGCTGCCGGGCTGTATCGCAATCTTCATCGTATCCGGCTGCGGACGTGCGGCCAGTTCCAGCGCCGCCAGCGATTCTTCCAGCGGAAAACGGTGGCTGAACAATCCCGCCAAATCCATCTCGCCGCTGAAGACGAACCGCGCTACTTCGTCATTCAACTCTACCGACGCGCTGTAGGAACCCAGCAGCGTCTTCTCGTCCACGCAAATCGAGGCCGGGTCAATCACCACTTCGCCTCGTACCGTCTGCGCAAACAGCAAAACCCGGCCGCCAAAGCGCGCCGCATCCAGCGCAGGACGTATCAGCCCGCTGCCACCCACGGCCACAATCACCGCGTCGGCCCCGCGACCCTCCGTCCACTCTCTCACCGCCCGTACTACATCCACTTCGCCGGCGGCCAGCGACTCGTTCAATCCGTAACGACTACCAATTGTAAGCCGCTCCGGGAACAAATCGGAAGTGATTACCTGCACACCCTTGCGCTGCGCCAGCCGGGCCAGCATCAGTCCAATCGGACCCTGGCCCATCACCAGCACTGTCTCATCTTTCTGCAATGCCAGGGCGTCAATCCCCTTCCAAACCGTGTTCACCGGCTCCATAAAGCTGGCCTGCTCAAAACTCACGGAATCCGGGATACGGATAACGCCCTTCTCCACAATCCAGTCCATCACCCGGATGAACTCGCTGAAGCCTCCGCCGCTGGCCTCGCCAAAGCCCGCCGTCGTGCCCACCTTCTTGTACACATCGCACTGGCTGAACACCTTGCGCTGGCAGTAGTAGCAAGTGCCGCAGGGTATGTGATGAAACACCATCACACGGTCGCCCTCGGCAAACTTTGTTACGCCTGCGCCCCGGGCCACCACCACGCCCGCCATCTCATGCCCAAAAACCCGCGGAGCCGAGTGCGAACCCGTGCTGATCTTCTTCAAATCCGTGCCGCAAATGCCGCAGGTGTGGATACGCACCAGCAACTCGCCCGCGCCGATCTTCGGCACCGGCACCCTCTCCAGCCGCATCTGGTTCTGGCCGTAATAGATGGCGGCCAGCATCGTCTCAGGAATCCGCTCCAGCGCGCCCCGGTAAGGCAGCACTTTTGGTGGTACGCTCATCGCTTCAGTTTACTCTTTTGCGCGCGGGATTGCTGCCCGTTTTGGCCGTCCGTACCCTATCGTTTGGTGGATGCAACGTGTTGCTTCTACTTGCCATAGCTCCATCGAATCCGCATCGTGCCCCTGTTGTATTTCCACCACACCGGCCACGGAATTCTGGAGCTGTCCAAAAATCAAGATGGCTCTGCGCTACTTCGCCGGGCTGTGCTTTTTTGCAAAGGCCTTCCAGTCCGTAACTGCCTCACCCACAGCCACTTCCAGGGCATTGGCGGCGAGCTGGCTGTTCTGTTTCAGATGTTTTACCTTCTTCCACAAATGCGGTCTTATGGCGATGTGGGCGACAAAGCGGGCGGTTGCAAAGCCTTCTGGCGTAACGAATTGCGCCAGAAAATCCATCTCCTCACCCGCGCCGTCGCTGATGGCTTTGATGGCTGCAAAATCGCATTTCGCGCCCGTCAATTCCACCGCTCCGGCCGCCGCCGAAGCCGCGCCAGCCGCTTCCATATCAACCACTTGCGCGTCATAGCGGGTGGCCGTGGTTTGCTTCAAACGGGCGCCCGCAACGCGATCCAGCGTGACCAGCGTTCCTTCGCCGCAAATGGTTGCAAACTCACGGTTTGTAACCGTTTCCAGCACGCGCGAGGGGACCACCACATCGCCGGGCGAAAAACGACGCACGCAGGAGCCAGCAAACCCCATGGATATCAATAGTTTAGGTTGATATAGCTGAAGCAGTTTCTTGGCCGCGATATTGGCCCTTGCCGCGCCCGTGCCTGCGCAGATAAGTACCGCTTTATCAGTGTAATAGACCTTGCAGACGGCGTCGGCGACGGTGATTTTTTCGCTTTGCCAGCCGCGCACAATTCCCGCGACTTCGCGCTCGAGGGCGGCGACCAGCGCGATCTGTATCGGATGGCTCACCGGGACTCCGACGTAAACTGCTGGGCCAGTGAGGGATATTGCGGCGCGTAGTCTTTTTCCACGAACCAGAAGGCGGCGCGCTCCAGGGCATCGCGCACGGGGTGATGCATGTAGCTGAGTTCGCGCTGGGCCTTGGCGGAGTCCACCCACATGAACTTTTTGCCCATCCTAACTTCTTCCACTGTCGCTCTTGGCTCACGTTTCCTCAAGCGTCCGTTGAAGTTCTCGTCGAAGTAGGCGAAGGCCATGGCGACGGCGTGCGGCACCTTGAATTTGGGTGATGGCAGGCCGGTGATTTCGCCAAGCTGGTCGAGAATCTGCTTAAGCGTCAGGTTCTCTCCCCCGAGGATGTAACGCTGGCCCCGGCGTCCCTTCTCGAAGGCTTGCAGGTGTCCGCGGGCGACGTCGTGCACGTCCACCAGATTCATGCCGGTTTCCATGTAGGCGGGAAAGTTGCCGAGGAGGAAATCCAGAATGATGCGTCCGGTGGGAGTGGGCTTGATGTCGCGCTCGCCGATGGGAGTGCTGGGATTGACGATGACGACCTCGGCGCCCTTGGCGGCCAGCTCGACCACCTTGCGCTCGGCCAGGAACTTGCTGCGCTTGTAGTGGCCGATCATGTCGGCCTCGGCGACGGGAGTGTCTTCGTTGACCGAGCGGCGCTGGTATCCAAAGCCGAGGGTGGCCACCGAGGAGCAGTAAACGGTGCGGCGTACTCCGGCGGCGCGGGCGGCCTCGATGACGGCGACCGTGCCATCCACGTTGGCGGCGTACATGGGCGCGGGATCGGGAATCCAGAGGCGGTAGTCGGCGGCGAGGTGGAAGACGGCGTCGCAGCCTTCCATTCCCTTGCGCAGGCTGGCGGGGTCGGTGAGGTTGCCGGTGACAACTTCGGCGTTGAGGCCGACGAGGTTATCCTGATTGCTTCCCTTGCGCACCAGCAGGCGGAGCTGGGCTCCTTCCGCGGCCAACAGATGTGCCACATGACTGCCGACAAAGCCGGTTGCCCCGGTTACAAATGCCTTCAACTGCGAACCTCCCGATGCGGTTCCCCCACTCAAGCCAAAGGATGGCTTGAATGGGCCACCCGCCAATTCTAATTTCTTCGCTGGAGAGAGGAAGAAAAAACTTCGGGGGATGGTGGGGAAAATGCGAGGTCAACTACCCCACCCTGGCAACTGCGGTTAGGATGGGCAGCCGGCACCCATTCGCATTCACAAGAGGTCGAATGCCGTTACAATGCCCAGAAGACTCCTGCGCTTTGGTCCCTTAATGAGTAGTACCTGTTCGGAACCGAGGTGCTCCAAGGCCTGGGTAATCGTCGTCTCCTCATCAATTATCTTGGCGCGCCTCAACTCAATCAGACCTTTGTTTCGAGCTTGCTCAAGAGTCATCGTCAGACGTGTTCCCCTAATTTTGCTGCCCCGTTCCGCCCCCAGATACTTTGCAATAGCGACATCCGAGACAACTGACCACTCGTTTCCTTGATCTTGTTCTTCGCCACTCTCAAGAACTGGCATATACGAGTAAGAGTTACCAAGCATCTGCTGTCGAATGAACGCGACAGGTTGCCATAGCTCGGCACATGCAGGATTTCGTGTCATGTAATGTGAGACCTTAGCTTCCATAATGTGGCTGAGCGCATCCTCCAAAATGATCGCAAGTTCAATCGCATGGTTTGTCAAGTGCCTAGCAAAAGCCCCTTGGTGCAGGGCGTCGTTCCGACCAACCCTTACCGATTCATACAGTTCAGAGAATGGGGTCAGGATACATCTAAACTGGTCAGGAATCATCACGGCGAGCGATGATCTTGCCGCTAGGCAATTGAGTGATTCCGTGTATTTGCCGAGTCCATCCTGCTTTCCGGTGATGTGGCTTCCGAGTCTTTCAATAACATGAATAATCTGGTCGAATTCCTCGGCATCACCTAAAGCCTTGAGGCGTGCATCACGGAATTGACGAGCGAAGAAAACTGCTGTTTCCCGGTTGAGCGGTCTTAACTGATTCTTTTCTTTCTCTTTTTTCGCAGACACATTCAACCTCTTTCAGCTAACGCCAAAAACTGTTGACGTTCCTCGCAAGCAGTGTAGGCACTTTGCGTGCGCGGCCTCAAGGGTAAATTCCTATGTAATGTAAAAACCTCCCGGATGGGAGGTTTGGCTTTTCTCCAGAGTTGGAAAGGCGGCAACTCTGGGCGCCTGGCCGCCCGCCCTATTGGTGACCTTGGGCCGCATCTGCATCACTGAGTTGATAGGGGTCCTTCGACTTCGCAGGCGCTGGCGCGCCTGCTTCGCTCAGGATGACACTTAAGAGCAAGAACAAAAACAAAGACAAGAGCAAGAACAAAAGCAAAGTCGAGAACAAATACAAAATCAATATCAACTACCCCACTCAAGCCAAAGGATGGCTTGAATGGGGCACCCGCTACATTAACTACCCCACCCTCCGCCAACTGAGGGCGGAAGAATGGGGCACCCTGCCCGGCCGCGATGGTTCAGTGGTTGGTGACCTGGGGCTGCATCTGCTTCACAGAATGGGTAGGGGGCCTTCGACTTCGCAGGCGCTGGCGCGCCTGCTTCGCTCAGGATGACACTTCATTAAAGTTTTACGTTTGCTGGCCGCGGGCGAACCTTGCCAGGGCCATCAGTGGGAAGTACCACGGATAGGAGTGATACTTGAGGTAGAAGACTCTTGGGAAGCCCGTGCCGGTGTAGGGCACCTCGCTCCAGCCGCCGTTTGATTGCTGGTGGTCCATAAGGTACGCGATGCCGCGCGAGAGGCTCTCCGAGCGGAAGTCGCCGCCGGCCATGAGTCCGAGGGTGGCCCAGGCGGTTTGCGATGCGGTGCTGGGGCCGGTGCCGCGCAGGTTGCTGTCGTCGTAGCTGGCGATGGTCTCTCCCCAGCCGCCGTCGGAGTTCTGCATCATGCGCAGCCACTCGGTGGCCTGCTGCACCATGGCGTCATTCTGGTCGAAGCCGATGGCCTCAAGACCGCGCAGCACGCACATGGTTCCGTAGATGTAGTTGACGCCCCAGCGGCCGAACCAGCTGCCGTCGGATTCCTGCTCGCGGCGGATGAATTCGATGGCGCGCGCGACGGGACGATCCTTGAGGGTGAGTCCGTGGGCGGCCAGGCTTTCGAGAACTCGTCCGGTGATGTCCACCGTTGCGGGGTCGAGCATGGCGTTGTGATCGGCAAAGGGGACGTACTGGAAGACCATGCGGTCGTTGTCTTTGTCGAAGCTGGCCCAGCCGCCGTTTTTGCACTGCATGGCCAGCACCCAGTCGAGTCCGCGCTGCGCGGCCTCCTCCTGGAAGCGCAGGTTGCCGGTCTCCACGTTATGCAGGGCGAGCAGAACCTGCGCGGTGTCATCCACGTCCGGATAGAACTCGTTGTTGTGCTCAAAGTACCAGCCACCGGGCTCGGCATGGGGAACCTTGACCGACCAGTCGCCCTTGTGGCGAATCTGCTTTTTCAGCATCCACTCGGCGGCCCTGGTAAGGCGAGGATCGGTGGGCGCGATGCCGCTCTCCGAAAGGGCAAACATGGAGTAAGCCGTATCCCACACGGGCGAAACGCAGGGCTGCATGCGGAAGCGGTCACCCTCCTCAATGCCGAGCTTTTCGAACTCGTCGAGAGCGCGGATGACCTGGGGATCGTCGAGCGAGTAGCCGAGGCAGCGCAAGGCGACGATGGAGTTGAGGATGGAAGGATAGATGGCGCCGAGGCCATCGCTCATCTCCAGATGCTCCAGCATCCAACGCTCGGCCGACTTGAGAGCCACGCTGCGCAGGGGGCGGATGTGGACGCGCTCAAATGCGTGGCAGAGACGGTCGAGAACGAGAAAGAAGTTGCGCCAACTAAAGAAGTGCGAATCCCACTTGAGATGCAGCGAGCTGCCGTGACGGCCCTCGGGGAAAAGCTCGTCAATGTTCCACTCGTCGGGAATCTTTTTGAAGGGCTTTTTGGCGTAGCAGATGGAGAGCGGAATGAGGATGGCGCGCGACCAGGAACTGATCTCGTAAATATTGAACCAGAACCAGTTGGGAAAGAGCACGATCTCCGGCGGAATGGCCGGCACGGCGTCGTAATCGTACTGGCCGAGCGCGCAGAGATAAATTTTGCTGAAGGTGTTACAGGCCGGGGCGCCGCCCAGCGAGAGAATGCGCTGGCGAGCGCGCTGCATCAGTTCTTCGTCCGGCGAGTGGCCGCACATTTTTAGCGCGAAGTAAGCCTTGACGCTGGCGCTGATGTTCGACGGGCCGCCCTGGTAGATGGGCCAGCCGCCATCGGCGTTCTGATAGTGCTGAATCTCTCGCGCACACTGCTGGAAGCGGCGCTCATCGCGCGTGCCGAGCAGGGTGTGCAGGAAGATGTAATCGGATTCGAGCGTGGTGTCGGCTTCGAGCTCGCCGCACCACCAGCCGTCTTCGTGTTGCAGACTGAAGAGGAAGCCCTGCGCCTTCGCGATGGCGCCCTTGAGGCGCTCGGCGAGCCCGGCGATTTTGCCGAAACGAATGGCGGTGGGCTGCGCTGTGCCGGATTCCACTGGCTACTCCACGGCCGCGACGTCGGGGGCGGCGCCGATGGCGGCGACGATCTCCGGCGGAAGCGCGAAGCGAACGTGCTCCGGCATGACCTCGACCTCGCGCACGTCACCATAACCGCGGGCGCCGAGGAATTCGATGACCTCCTGCACGAGGATCTCCGGAGCGCTGGCGCCGGCCGTGAGAGCGACGGTCTTTACGCCTTCCAGCCACGCGGGATCGATGTCCGTGCAAGTGTCAATCAGATGGCTGTTGGTGCCCAGGTTGCGCGCGACCTCCACTAGACGATTGGAGTTGGAGCTGTTGGGCGAGCCGACGACCAGCACGAGATCGGCCTGCTCGGCCACGTTCTTGACGGCGACCTGGCGATTCTCCGTGGCGTAGCAGATATCCTGCGCGTGGGGTCCGCGGATGTTGGGAAACTTCTGCTTGAGGGCCTCGATGATGTCCTTGGCCTCGTCGAGCGAAAGCGTGGTCTGGGTGAGGTAGGCGACGCGATCGGGATCGGGGACGACGAGGTCCTTGACCTGATCGGCGCTGCTGACCACCTGCGTGACCTCGGGAGCTTCGCCCAGGGTGCCGACGATTTCATCGTGATTGAGGTGGCCGATGAGGACGAGCGAATAGCTGCCCTTGGCAAAGCGAATAGCCTCGACGTGCACCTTGGTGACCAGCGGGCAGGTGGCGTCAATGACGCGCAACTGGCGGAGCTTGCTGGCCTCTCGCACGCTGGGGGCGACGCCATGCGCGCTGTAAATGACGCGCTCGCCGTTGGGAACCTCCTCGACATCGTCGACGAAGATGGCGCCCTTCTGCTTGAGGTCCTCGACAACGTACTTGTTGTGGACGATCTCCTTGCGGACGTAGATGGGCGGCCCGAAGGTTTCCAGGGCGATTTTAACGATGTCAATGGCGCGCACCACGCCGGCGCAGAATCCGCGCGGCTTGAGCAGGAGGAGAGTTTTTGTCTCGGTTGTCGACGTCATCATTATTGGATTCCCCCGGGGGCGGCCGCGATACTTTTTGCGGCGGCGAAACCCGGAGGGAATGCTCTAAGTTTAAGACTTAAATGGCCCTTGCACCAACGCTCCGCAGAGAAGTGCGCCGTGGAGCATCCGGCGGCCCAAAAGACGGGGCGAACGGGAGGATGCAAGGTGGAATTTTCAATCAAGTGAATGAATATTGCAAGGAATAGAAGTGCGGAGCCTAGCAAAAACGGCAGGGGATGGAGGAGGGCCTGTACCCCACTCAAGCCAAAGGCAGGCTTGAATGGGCCACCCGAGGGCTTGAATGGGCCACCCGCGAGGCTGCGTCCGGAGAGATGGAATGGGTTAACTAAGAGCCAACCAGTTAATCATTGAATCCTAATCTCGCAGTAAATATTGAATAAATCCACTGACGGATATTCTTTACACTCCGGCTCGATGATGGCATTTATACATGTTAGATTCGATGGCAAAAGTAGTGTGCGACGAAATAAAGGCGCCAGGAGATTGAACATGAAGGAGCATGCAGCATTCATCAGGAAGTTTATTTCCGGAACATTGTTTGTATTATTTTTTGGCGCAATGATGCTGCATGCGCAAAGAAGACCCGTGGAACCCGTCACGCCCATGTCAAACACCAATACGGCGAATGCTTCCACCCACATGAACAGCAATCCTTCCGCGCAAACAGTTTATGTGCCGCAACTCAAGGGCGCGACGGTGCACCAATTAAAGGATGGCCATTACATTCAGAAGCGTGCCGATGGCGGGATTCGAGAATTGCATGACGCAAAGCATGGGATGGACATTCATCATGGCCTGGCTGGCGGGATGCGGGTGACCGTGGAGCGCAAGGATCACACTCGCCTGGTGGCCGAGCAGGGCCGCCCAGGATATGTGGAGCGGCCATATACCTATCTTGGACGCGATTTTGCGCGCCGCAATTTTTATTACCAGGGCAAGACGTACAGCAGTTATTACCGCGGCTATCGTTATAACGGCATCCAAATGAAAGTGTACGCACCGTACAGATATTATTCGACGGCCTTTTATGGCTGGCTATTTAACGTCTGGGGTTTTGTGTTTGTCTATGACTGGGATTGGGCAGACGAAGCTTGGGTTGGTTTTGACAGGGGCTATTTTATTCCATCCCCCAATTACTCCAGTGCGTCACTTTGGCTCACCGACTATTTGCTCTCCAGCGAACTGGCAGTAGCGTACGAGATGCGCAGAGTGAACGGCACACTGCCAACGGTTGCGGCGGCGGCCACTACTGCGCCAGCGATAACCGCGGAGGTAAAGCAGAAGATTGCCAATGAGATTAAAGCGCAGATTCAACTTGAGAACTATGAAAGCAAAACAATTGCCCAGGATAAGGACTTAGATGCAGGCCCGAGCAGCATTGCACACGCGTACGGCGACGGCCGCACCCATGTGTTCGTTGTGGGGTATCCGCTGGATGTGGTGGACACCAGCGGAACAGAGTGCGCCCTGACCGAAGGTGACGTAGTACAACTGAGTAGCCCACCAAATTTCAATACGGCTTCGGCTTTGGTTGCCGTGCTCGCCAGCAACGGCGGGAAGGACTGCGCGAAGAATAGCACTGTCATCATGGGGTTGGTGGATATACAGGAATTGCAAAACCGCATGCGCCAGACCATCGATCTGGGCATTGCTGAATTGCGCGAAAAGCAGGGCAAGAAAGGCTTGCCCGTCATACCAGCCGAGGCCCTGGGCACGGAAGTGAAAGCAAGATATACGGAATTTGCGCCGCCTGCGGCCCCGAACGACCAGGCTGACATTACTCAGCAACTGCTGCAAGAGGCGAGTAAGGCAGAAGTAGAAATGCTTGCCAGTGGGAGCGGTAAGTAAACTAACTAACTTTGGTGGGCGCCCCATTCAAGCCTTCTGTCGGCTTGAGTGGGGTACCCGGCAAATCAGGATTGTTTGTCAATCTCCACATTCAGATCCAGCGTGACATCTTTCCCCACGATTGCGCTGCCGCCTTCAAAGCTCTCATTCCATCTCATGCCATAATCCAGACGATTGACCGTCCCGCTTACCCGGAAGCCGGCCTTTTCAATACCCAGTTTCTGGTCGCGAATCCGGCCGCCGTAATGGACATCAAGGGAAACTGGCCGCGTCACGTCGCGAATCGTCAATATGCCTTTCAACTTGTTGCGCCCATCTTCTTTGACCAGCGTTCCAGTGAATCTCATCTCTGGAAACTGCCTGGAGCCGAAGAAACTATCCGTTTGCAGATGACCATCCCGTTCCTTGTTATCAGTAAACACAGTGGCGGTTTTCGCAGTGAACTCCACCGTGCCGCCAGTAAAGTCATCTCCCGGGCAAGCGCAGGTCACCCGCGCATCGAAATCACGAAAGTATCCCGTCACCTGGGTGATGGTGAAGTGCGTGACGCTAAAGCCGATGCGTGAGTGGATCTTGTCGATGGTCCAGTGAGAAAGTGGCGCTTGTGGTGCCTGGGCGTGAAGCACTCCGCCGGAGAACCCGGAAAAAGACAGCAGGAGAATCGGCAACAGGCGGGCAATTCGACACATCTTTCGAAGTGGAAGGGACAGAAGTGGAAGGAACATTTTTTCGAGCACATCAGCCTCCGTTTTGTTGTTGGATAATTATTCCTTCCGCCATGTACCAGGCAGGCTGGCGTCCATATCTCAGCAACAAGCTATAACCCAGCGGGTTCCCCATCCTAACCCGTAGTTGGTTAGGGCGGCGTAGTTGACCTTGCTCTTATTTCATAGTGGTCAACCTGAGAGCAGTCCCCATCTTGTCAATCCCAAAATTATATAGGGGAGGGGGTATGCCACCCGCCTTACAATGGCCGTGGACTCTGACACGGGAGAAGACATATGACTGGCTTCCATCGGATGAAGTTTGTGGCAACGCTTGCGATTGTGCTGATGGCGGGGATGTGCGGCGCGGCCACGGCCCAGCAGGTGACGGCTCCGGCGGCAAGGTACCGCGTGGAGTTCTTCGCGATACAGGTGGAAAACCAGGCGCTGCGGATGGCCTACCGCGATGTGCGTCCCGTGGGCGAGGCCAATGGGAAAACCGTGATGCTGCTGCATGGGAAAAACTTTTCCGGCTTCTACTGGGAGCCGACGATTGAGTTCCTGTCGCAGAAGGGCTACCGGGTGATTGCTCCCGACCAACTGGGCTTTGGGAAATCGTCGCGTCCGGACATTCACTACAGCTTCCACCAGATGGCGCAGAACACGCGGGCGCTGCTCGATCACCTGGGAGTGCAGAAGGTGTACGTGATTGCGCACTCCATGGGCGGAATGCTGGGCGTGCGCTTTACCCTGCTGTATCCGGAGGTGGTGGAGCGGCTGGTGCTGGAGAATCCGATTGGGCTGGAAGATTATCGCAAGCTGGTGCCCTACACTCCGCTGGAGCAGCAGTATGCAACGGAGCTGGCGCAGAGCTATGAGAAGATGCTGGCCTACCAGAAGAACTACTATCCGGGAGCTTGGCGTCCGGAGTATGCGGTGTACGCGCAGGATCAGGCGAGCGTGGTGGGAACGGCCGGGTATCCGAAAGACGCGTGGGCCGCGGCGCTGACCTATGAGATGACATACGAGCAGCCGGTGGTGTACGAACTCGGCGAGATCAGCCGTCCGACGATGCTGATTATTGGGCAGGACGACCGCACGGTCGTTGGCAAGAACCGGCTGCCGGCCCGGCTGCTAACCGTGGCGGGACAGTATCCTGAGCTGGGGCGCAAGGCGAAGGCGGCGATACCGGGGGCGGCGCTGGTGGAGGTTCTGGGCTGCGGGCACATTCCGCACATCCAGAAGCCGGAGGAGTTTCGCCGGGCGGTGGTGGGGTTCTTCGTGGATGGGGACGGGCGGTGAGGATTACTGCTTTGCAGAAGAGCTAAGTCAACTACCCCACCCTCCGCCAAAGGAAGGCGGAAGGGTAGGGCACCCGGCACCCGGCGGAAAGTGACCTTGAGCCACATCTGCATCGCTGAATAGATAGGGGTCCTTCGACTTCGCAGTCGCTGACGCGCCTGCTTCGCTCAGGATGACACCCTGACTTTACTTAGTTCAATTTACTTAGGCGTTTGTCTTCAGCAGCTGGTCGGCGTTTTTGAGGCTGGCTTCGGTGACCTTGGCGCCGCTTAGCATGCGGGCGATCTCCTCGCGGCGCTGGGTGGCGTCGAGTGGGCGGACGGTGGTGCGGGTGCGGCCTCCGGATTCGTGCTTCTCGATGAGGAAGTGGTGGTCGGCGAAGCTGGCGATTTGCGGCAGGTGCGTGATGCAGAGAACCTGTTTGCCGCGCGAGAGAGCCTTGAGCTTTTTACCCACCGCGTCTGCGGCACGGCCACCGATGCCGGCATCAATTTCATCGAAGACGAGAGAGCGTTCGGAGTCCGGCGCTGCAGCGAACAAGTTGGCGGATGCGTTGGGCGATGCGCTGCCTGCTCCGGCGGAGGTGGACTTGGCGGGGGCGCGGCCGGCCTCGATGCTGGCCTTGAGGGCCAACATGACGCGGCTGAGTTCTCCGCCGCTGGCGATGTTTTCGATGGGCCCCATGGGCTCGCCGGGATTGGTGGCGATGAGGTAGGCGACGTGATCGAAGCCGGTGGAGGTCCAGTTGGATTCGTCGTCGGAGCCTGAGACCTCGATGTGGAAGCGGGCCTTCATGGCGAGATCGTTAATCTCCGCCTCGACGGTTTTTTCCAGGCGGTGGGCTAGCTCGTAACGGCGCTTGCTGAGCGCGCGGGCGGAGGCGAGATATTTCTCCGCGGCCTTGGCGAGATCCTTGCGAAGAGCGGCCAGGACTTCGTTCTTGTTCTCCACGTCGTTGAGCTTGGCGGCGACCTCCTGCTGATAGGCGAGGACGGCGTCGAGCGAGTGTCCGTACTTGCGGCGCAGCTTGTCGAGGGCGGCGAGGCGGTCTTCGACCTCGGCGAGGCGCTCGGGGCTGGCGTCCATGGAGGCGGCGAAGTCGCGCAAGGTGACGGCCAAATCCTCGGCGGTGAGGCGCGCACTTTCGAGCTGCTGGAGCGGCTCCTGGTAGGCGGGGTCGAAGCGGGCAAGCTCCTCGATGTGGCGGGCGGCGGCCTTGAGGCGCGAGTTGGCCGAGTCCTCGATGTCATAAAGCTGCTCGAAGGCACCCATGGCGGCGGCGTAGACGCGCTCACTGTTGGCGAGGACACGCTTTTCAGCCTCCAGCTTTTGGTCTTCGCCTTCGACGGGCGCGACGTCGCTGATCTCCTTGAGCTGGAACTTCCAGAGGTCCACGAGGCGGAGCTTTTCCTGCTCACCTTTTTCCAGATCGGCGATGCGCAGGATGATCTGGTGCCAGGTAGAGTAGGCCTCGGCTACGGGCAGGTGGTCAATTCCGGCGGCGAGATCGAGGAGGGCCAGGCGCTCAGTGGCGTCAAAGACAAGCACCGACTGATTTTGCGCGTGGACGACGGCCAGCCGCGGCGCGAGAGCCTTGAGCACAGCTACGGTGGCGGGCTGGTTGTTGACGAAGACGCGACCCTTGCCGTTGGCGGAGATGTCGCGGCGGAGAATGATCTCCCCGGCGGAGGGGTCGAGGCCGTTGGCTTCGAGAATGGCGGAGATGGCGGGGTCGGTGGCCTCGTAAACGGCGCTGACGGTGGCCTTGTCGGCTCCGTGGCGGATGATGTCGGACTGTGCGCGCTCGCCGAGGAGGAGGGCTAGAGCGTCAATGAGGATGGACTTGCCGGCACCGGTTTCGCCGGTGAGCAGGTTGAGTCCGGCGCCGAATTCGACGACCACATTGTCTATGACGGCGTAGTTTTCAACGCGCAGTTCGCGGAGCACTCGTCACCCGGAAAGAAAGGATTTCCCGCTGAGAATAGCATGGCCGGGGGGTGGGTGGTAATGGTTCGTTTCCGTGGCGATAGGGGTCCTTCGACTTCGGAGGCGCAAGGGCGCCTCCTGCGCTCAGGATGACACGGTAAGAAAAAGAGCAAAGGCGAAATCAACTACCCCACCCTCCGCCAACAGCGGGCGGAAGGATGGGGCACCCAGCTTTCGGTTGGTGACCTGGGACGGCGCCGGATGTATCAGCGGTGCTGGGTTCCTTCACTGCGCTCAGGATGACACTTGAAACCAAAATCAACTACCACACCCTCCGCCAACTGCGGGCGGAAGGATGGGGCACCCAGCTTTCGGTTGGTGACCTGGGGCTGCGCCGGATGTATCAGCGGTGCTGGGGTCCTTCACTGCGCTCAGGATGACACCTGAAACCAAAATCAAAAGCCCCACTCAAGCCAAAAGAAGGCTTGAATGGGGCACCCGATCACATTCCTTTCTTACTTCCCTGCTACCAGACCTTGCACTGTTTGGCGCGGACCATGGGCTGGCCGGCTTTGCAACCGAAGGCCTGCTGGAACTGTGGCAGGTCTCCGACGATGCCGTTGATGCGGTACTTGCCGGGCGAGTGCGGATTGGTCAAGGCCTGGAGGCGCGAGGCCTCCGGACGCTGATTCTCACAGGCCCACTGGGCAAAGCCGATGAAGAAGCGCTGGTCGGGAGTGAATCCGTCGCGATTCTCCAGCGGCTGACCGGCGGTGGCATCCTTCCAGGCAAGGTAGGCGAGGAGCGTGCCGCCGAGATCGGCAACGTCTTCTCCGCTGGTGAGCTTGCTGTTGATGTGGATGTCATCGACGACGACGAATTCGGCGAACTCGTCGCGCACGCAGTTAATCTTCTCCTCGAAATTTTTGGCGTCGGCTTCGGTCCACCAATCTTTGAGATTTCCGGCGGCGTCGAACTGGCGGCCTTCGTCATCAAAGCCGTGGGTGAGTTCGTGTCCGATAGTGGAGCCGGTGTTGCCGTAGTTGGGCGCGGCGTCGAGTTTGGGATCGTAGAGCGGCGGCTGCAGAACTCCGGCCGGGAAGTTGATGTCGTTCATCTGCGGGTCGTAGTAGGCGTTGACGGTGACGGGCGACATCATCCATTCGTCGCGATTGACGGGGCGGCCAATCTTGGCGATGTGGCGTGCGGTCTCAAAGCTGGTGAGGCGCAGGACGTTTCCGGCGAAGTCGTTGCCCTTAATCGGCACGCTGGAGTAGTCGCGCCATTTGTCCGGATAGCCGACCTTGTTGCGGATGCCGTGCAGCTTGACGAGCGCCTGCTGCTTGGTGGCGGGGCTCATCCAGTCAAGGTTGTTGATCTCGCGCTCCATGGCCTTTTCAATCAGCTCGGTCATGCGGATGGTGTCGGCCTTGGTCTGCGTGCTGAAGGTGCGGCGGACAAACTCCTGTCCCAGTGCCTCGCCGAGGTTGTGATCGGCGTACTGCACGCAACGCTTCCAGCGCGGAGCCAGCTCCTTGGTACCGCGCAGGTAGCCGCGGTAGAAGGCGAAGTTCTCATTGACGAAGGCGCTGGAGAGATACGGCGCACGTCCGCGGACGAGGTGCCAGCGCAGGTAGGTGCGCCAGGTGCCGATAGGTTCTTTTTCAATCAGCGACTGCACGCGCTTGAAGAATTCGGGCTGGTCCACATTGACCGAAGTGAAGGCCGGAAAGTTGTCAGCGGCGAAGTACTTTGTCCAGTCAAAACCGGGCGTGAGGGCCTGGAGCTGGGCGACGGTCATCTTATGGTAGAGCTTGTACGGGTCGCGTTTTTCCACGCGCGTGAGGGTGACCTTGGCGAGTTCGGTCTCAAAGCGAAGAACGGTGGCGGCATCGGCTTCCGCCTGTGGGCGCTCCTCGCCGAGGAGGACGAACATATTGGCGATGTGCTCCACGTAGTGCTTGCGGGTGTCCACGCTCTTGGCGTCGGTCTTGAGGTAGTAGTCGCGGTCGGGCAGGCCGAGGCCGCCGGCATCCACGTTGGCGATGACCGAGGCTGCGTCACCGAAGTCCTGTCCGCTGCCGGCGGTGAAGAGCGGACCGCCGTAGTACCAGGCCTCCAAGTTACGGGCGGCCAGGTAAGGCTGGAGGTCGGCGGACTTTTTGATTTTGGCGATAGCCTTGAGCTGCGGGGCGAGTGGCGCGGCGCCGAGGGCCTCAATGCGCGGCTCATCCATGCAGCTGGCGAAAAAGTCTCCAAGCTGCTGCTGCACGGGGGTGCGCGCGGACTTTGAATTGGCTGAACCGGGGGCCTTGGCGAGATCGTCGAGGATGCCCCAGAGGAACTGATAGTTGTCGTTGGTGAGCTTGCCGTAAACGCTCCAACTGGACTGGTCAGCAGGGATGGGATTGTTCTTCATCCACCCACCGCAGGTGAACTGGTAGAAGTCCACGCAGGGGTCGGCCGAGCGATCCATGGAAGGCAGGTCGAGGCTGGGGGTGTAAGGCAAGGCCGCAAGCGGCTTCTGCTCGACCTTGGCGGGCGCGGACTGCGCGACGGCAAAGGTGGCGCCAAGGGCGAGGATGGCGGCAAAGACGACAAGCGTGAAGGTAATGCTAAGGACGTAGAGAATCTTCTTCATTGTTGTGTATTCCCCCATGAATGTTCCCCGTGCCCCGGGTGGGCCAGACAAAAAGCAGTGTACACCTGAGGAGGGCGACTCCACCTGCGCGAGTTGCAACGGCGATGTGGGCGCGGCGGGCGTTGGCGGGTGTGGTGCAAGTTGTATCCCGCATTGCGGGTTGTGGTGCACCGTAGCGTACAAGGCGGGGCGGGGCTGTCTATAATGAGTTGTATTGCGGCGTGTTTGCCGGGCATGTTGGCCCGGGCGAGGCCGCGCCAACACCGTTTACGACGGGAGAGGGATGCCGATTACACATTTATTTGCGTCTGCCATTGGCGGCGAAGTGATGGAGATGGTTTCCAACACGGGCGTTGTCGCCAAGCTTGTATTGCTGATACTAGCCCTGCTCAGCCTGCTGTCGTGGGGCATCATCCTCGGCAAGTGGGGATTGTTCCGCCGGGCGCAGGTGCAGAGCGGAAGATTCATCAAGGCCTTCCGGAGGGCCGGGCGGATGCAGGAGCTGACGGCGGTGGCCGAGCAGTTCAAGCCGTCTCCACTGGTGACCGTGTTTGAAGGCGCGGTGGAAGAGCTGAAGAAGGCCGGCGGCAACCGCACGGTGACCGTGCAGCGGGCCATGCAGATTGCCAGCAGCGAGGAGCTGACGCGGCTGGAAACTCGCCTGCCATGGCTGGCGACGACCGGCTCGATCGCTCCGTTTGTGGGCCTGTTCGGCACGGTGTGGGGCATCATTGACGCCTTCCACGGGCTGGGCAGTGCAGGCGCAGCCACGCTGCGCGCCGTGGCACCGGGCATCAGCGAGGCGTTGATCACGACGGCCGCCGGATTGTTTGCCGCCGTGCCCGCCGTGGTGGCCTACAACTACTTTTTGCAGCGCATTCGGGAGTTCGCGGCGCGCATGGATGACTTCAGCCTGGAACTGCTGAACATCCTTGACCGCAACGAGGACGTACGCTAGGAGGCGGCTGTGGCGTTTACGAATAACAAAGGACGCACACAGAGCTCACTGAGCGAGATCAACATCACCCCCTTTGTGGACGTGGTGCTGGTGCTGCTGGTGATGTTCATGGTCACCGCGCCGATCCTGCAATCCGGCATTGAAGTGGAAGTGCCGAAGACGAAGACGGTCAAGGAGATCACCGAGGAGCGGCTGGTCATCACCATCGACCGCGACCAGAAGGTGTACCTCGGCAACGATCCCATCAACATCAACGAGATTGCGGCGCGGCTGCATGAGAAGATTCGCGACCCGCAGGGACAGAGCGTCTTCATCCGCAGCGATGAGAACGTGCCCTTTGGCGCCTTCGCCACGGTGATGGACGCCGTGAAGCAGACGGGCATCACCAACGTAAGCATTGTCACGCAACCGCTGGACAGCAAGGTACATGCCACAGGACGCTGACATTTACGGATACCGCGAGGCGTTTGCGCCTTCGCTGGCCATCAGCACACTGCTGCATGCCGCGCTGGTGGCGTGCGTGCTGTTCCTGCCGCAGTTTCTGGAGACCCACGGAAGCGACTGGGGCAATGGCGGCAGCGGCGGTGATGGCGCAATGAGCGCGACACTCGTGAGCGGAATTCCCCTGCCTCCGAATCCACAGGCCAAGCCGGACAGCGTACTGGCCACGGACAGCAAAGGGCTGAGCCAGAGCCTTCCGGCACCGGCGGCGAAGCCGGATGAAAAAGCCATCACCATTCCCGACCGCGACGCCAAGATGAAGGCGACGAAGCAGAGCGCGAAGGAAAAAGCCGAGGCCGCCGCGCGCGAGAAGGATCTGCAAAAGCTGCGTGCGGCACTGGCAAAAAACGCGCTGGCAAAGAATCGTCCCATGCCGGTGGATAACAGCATTCCCTACGGGCAGGGGGCACCGCCGGCCGGACCGTTTACGACCTTCCAGACGGGCAACACGACGGGCGGCATGAGCTTTGGCGAGGGCGGCGGCGGCAGTTTTGGCAGCCGCTTTGGCTGGTACACCGACGTGGTGGCGCGCAAGGTTCACGACGCGTGGCAGAACGAGGTGAATCCCGGCTTGAGCTCGGCGCGGAGGGTGTACATCCTGTTTGACATTTCGCGCAGTGGTGCACCCTCGCATGTAAAAGTGGAGCAGTCGAGCGGTGTGCCATCGCTCGACCAGGCCGCGGTACGGGCCATACAACGAATTGACACCTTTGGGCCATTGCCGCAGGGGTACAGCGGCAATTATGTTTCCGTAGAGTTCTGGTTTGACTACCGGCGCTAGCTGGGCGTGCATACTATGCTCTGCGATGGGGAGAGAAGGATGAAGCGAATTGCCGTCGTTGGAGCACTCCTGCTGGCTGGATTGCTGAACCTGACTCGGCCTGCCATGGCGCAGGACTGGATCCGCACGGGCACCGGTGTGGGCGGAGAAAAAATCCGCATTGCGGTGCCGGATTTCCGGGTGGTGCGCAACGATCCCACGGCCACGCCGCTGGATAAGACCTTCAACGACGTGCTGTTCAGCGACCTGGAGCAGGCCGGCATCTTCGACGTGGTGACGCGCAGCTTTTATCCCATGGAACCCGTGGGGTATCCCAACGAAGCCTACCTGGACCACTGGAGCGCCCTGCCGGTGAAGGCCAGCATGCTGGCCTTTGGCAACCTGGGCGTAAGCAACGGCGCCATGCAGGTGCAGGGCTGGCTGTTTGACGTGAAGAGTCCGCAGGCGCCGCAGGTGCTGGCCAAGCAGTATCGCGAATCGGCGACGGAGGAGAACGCGCGCGCGGTGGCGCACCGCTTTGCCAATGAGATCATCTTCCGGCTGGGCGGCGGCATCAACGGCATTGCCGAGAGCAAGATTTATTACATCAGCAACCGCACCGGGCACAAAGAGGTGTGGGCGATGGATTACGATGGCGCGGGACAACATGCGGTGACGCATCTGGGTTCGATTGCACTGTCGCCGCGGGTTTCTCCGGATAACACGAAGGTGGCCTTTGCCAGCTACGCCAGGGGCGGGCCGAATGTGGCCATCTGGTCGCTGGAGCTGGGCCGGATGCTCAACTTCCCGGTGATGGGCGGCACGACGGTGAGCCCGGCATGGAGCAGTGACGGTGCGAAGCTGGCCTTTTCCAGCTCGCGCTCGGGCGACCCGGAGATTTACGTTTGCGACGCCAACGGAGCAAACATCAAGCGGCTGACCAGCAGCCACGGGCCGGATGTGAGCCCGGTGTGGAATCCCAAGACGAACGCGCAGATTGCCTGGGTGAGCGGACGCACCGGGCTGCCGCAGATTTACACGATGGATAGCGATGGCAGCAACGTGCAGCGGCTGACCGACCAGGGGTATGCAGTGAGCCCGTCGTGGTCACCCAATGGGCAGTACCTGGCCTTTGCGTGGATTCGGCACTATGGCGCGGGATCGCCTGGGAACTCCGATATTTACCTGATGGACGTGGCCAGCCATAAGTGGATTCAACTGACGCATGACGGCGGCAGGAACGATTTTCCGTCGTGGTCGCCGGATGGACGGCACATTGTTTACCAGAGCACGCGCGGCGGCCAGGAGCAGATATGGTCGATGCTGGCCGACGGCAGCGGGCAGACGCAACTTACGTTTTCGGGCTCAAATTCACAACCGAATTGGAGCTGGAAGTAGTCAGACGGATGCTTTTAGGTGTAGTAATGGATTTGTTGTAAGTTTCCTGTTAACCGGGCACGCGGCCTGTAGCCGTGGCCCAAAGCGCGAGAGTTCTCGCACTGGAGGATGCATTGAAAAAGACGATGAAGTGGACGCTCCTCACCCTGGCCCTTGGTGTTGTACTGGTTTCCGCCGGCTGCCATAAGAAGTCTGCCCCGGCTCCGGCTACTCCGCCACCGCCGCCACCGGCCGCGCCACGGGCGACGCTGACGGTCAGCCCGGAGAGCATTACCAGCGGCGGCTCGGCCACCCTGAGTTGGACGAGCACGGACGCCACCAGCGTGACCATCAGCGGCATTGGCGCCGTGGCTTCCACGGGCACGCAGACGGTAGCGCCCGGCACCAGCACCACCTATCACCTGACGGCCACCGGCCCAGGCGGCAGCGTGGACGCCACGGCGAGACTGACCGTGACCGCGGCTCCGATGGCTGCACCGATGGCACCGGACTACACCGAAGAGCAGCTCTTCGCGCAGTCGGTCAAGGATATTTACTTTGACTACGACAAGTACGACCTGCGCGCCACGGACAAGGCCATCATTGACGCCGACGCGGCCTTCCTGAAGGCGCACCCCTCGATCCGCTTTACCATTGAGGGCCACTGCGACGAGCGCGGCAGCACAGACTACAACCTGGCACTGGGCGACCAGCGCGCCAACGCCGCCCGCTCGGCACTGGTCAACGCCGGCATTCCGGCCAGCCAGATCCGCGTGATCAGCTATGGCAAGGAAAAGCCGTTCTGCACGACTAGCGACGAGAGCTGCTGGCAGCAGAACCGCCGCGCCCACTTCGTATACGGGCAAAAGTAAAGCCCTGGTTGTCCCCTCAATCCGGCGGAGCGTACCCACCTGGGCGCTCCGCCGCTTTTTTGCCGTTGCTTATGTTTACCGCACGGCGACCGGCAACTGACATGGGCCACCGGCGTGTACTACACTCGACTGGAAGGGGCACGCGCGCCACTGCCCATGCGACGCGGCACCGAGCTGGAGAGAACAATGAGAATGAGAAAACTGACCGCCGTAGTCCTGCTGACCCTGATGGTGTTGGCGCCCGTGACCCCCGCATTCGCCGTCAGCAAGGAGATTATCCAACTGCAGACGCAGGTGCAGGACCTGGCCGACCGCATGCTGAAAATGCAGCAGAGCTTTGACGAGCGCATGGGCGTGATGCGCAACTTGGTGGAGCAGAGCACGGACAACGTGAACAAGCTGGCCGACGGCGTGCAAAACATGCAGCGCACGCTGCAACAACAGAACACGGACACGCAGGCGAAGATTGACCAGGTGAGCGGGCAGATCCAGACGCTGAACGATTCGATTGACGAGCTGAAGGCGCGGCTGACCAAGACGAGCAAGCAGTTGGAAGACATCCAGGCACAGCAGCAGAACCTGCAACAGCAGCAGGCCCAGCCGGTAGCGCCGGGAACGGTTGCACCTGGACAGGTAATGCCGGGAGCGGCGCCGCAGGCGATGGTGCAGGCTCCGCCGGCCGACTCGCTGTATAACAACGCGCTGCGCGATTACAACGCCGCACGCTACGACCTGGCGCTGCAACAGTTCCAGGATTACCTGCGCTACTACCCCACCACGGACCTGGCGGGCAACGCGCAGTTCTACATTGCGGACATGGAATACCGCGCGGGCAGCTTTGAGGCCGCAGTGGCGGACTTCGACAAGGTGCTGGAGCAGTTCCCCGGCGGCAACAAGGCAGCAGCATCGCAGCTGAAGAAGGGCTACTCGCTGCTGGAACTGGGCCGCAAGGACGCCGGAGTGCGCGAACTGAACTCGCTGATTAACCGCTATCCCCGCTCGATTGAGGCCACCCAGGCCCGCGAGCGGCTGCGCAAACTGGGCGCCGCCACTGCGACAGGCGCCCACAGCAGTACCCATCGCACCCCGCGCTAACGCACACAGCTCAATGGAATAAACCAGCTGCTTTTGAGTTATCCTTCATGAGCCGTGGCTGAACCAACGACGGACACAGGAACCTTCGAAGAGCTGACACTGCCGCTGCTGGCGCGCCTGTACAACCTTGCGCGCTGGCTGACCCAGGACGCCGTTGAAGCGGAGGAACTGGTGCAGGAAAGCTGCATGAAGGCTCTGCGCGGCTTTGGCAGTTATCGCCAGGGAACAAACTTCAGCGCGTGGATATACCGGATTATGCGCAACACCTTTCTTACCTCGCGGGCCGGATTGAAACACACGACCATCTCACTGGATGACGAGGAGAGCGATGTGCCCGAGCCCGCCACGGTTGGAACTCCCGAGACGGCCTTGCTGGCGAGCTTCGATCAGCAGGCGATCCAGGGCGCGCTGGAAGAACTTCCGCTGCACTTTCGCGAGATCATCCTGCTTTGCGATGTGGAGGAGATGAGCTACCAGGCGATCTCCGATGCGCTGGGAATTCCCATTGGCACCGTCATGTCACGACTCTCCCGCGCCCGGCGCGCCATGCGCGCGCAGTTGGCGGGTATGCCAAATAGTCCACGGCCCAGGAGCGCCTCACGATGAACTGCGATTGGATTCGCCAGCGCATGGATGCCTACGTGGACAACGAGCTGCCCGAGGCCGAAGCCGCGGAGTTCGAAGCGCACATGCGCAGTTGTGCCGCGTGTGCCAACGCCGCGCTGGAGCAGACGCGGCTGAAGCTGGCTACTCGTACGGCCGGCCAGAGGTTTACTCCACCGGCGGAGTTCCTGCAACGCATGGAGCAGAACCTGCGCCCGCAGAGCGCAAAGCCAAGCTGGCGCTTGCTGCGCTGGCCGGTCGCGCTGCCGGTTGCGATGGCCGCTGCCCTGCTGCTGGCTGTGCTGCTGATTGCCAACTTCCAGCATCGCCGCGCCGCTTATGCCGAATTGGCCGACCTGCATGTAACCACGCTGGCGAGCGCCAATCCGGTGGATGTGATCAGCGAGGACCGGCACACGGTGAAGCCATGGTTCGCCGGACGCATTCCTTTTACCTTCGACCTACCGGAGCTGAAGGACACGGGATTTGAGCTGAGCGGCGGACGCGTCGTCTATTTGCAGCACAGCCCCGGAGCGCAGTTGCTCTACACGTTGCGCAAGCACCGGCTCTCGGTATTTATCTTTCAGGATGGACAGGCGTGGCCGGGGATGATGACTGGCGCGAGCTCCGAGCTCTCCTTCCACATGGAGAGCTGGTCGCATAGCGGGCTTCGCTATGTGATCGTCGGTGATGTCTCCGATGCCGACATCCACTCACTGGCCGAACTGCTGCGCAAGGTTGCGCGCCAGTAGATTATCGCGTGGTGGAAAGCGCCTTGAGATAGCGGATGACTGCCGCGCGCTCCTGTGCGCTGGCCAGGTGAAAGTCCATGTTGTTGTCAGGCACCACGGAGTCGGTGTCGCTAAGCCAGCGCTCCAGATGCGAATCGTCCCAAGTGAAGCCCGCCGACTTCATTCCCGCCGAGTAGCCAAAGCCCTGCACGCTGCCCACCTTGCGTCCATAAACGCCGCCCAGCCGCGGCCCTTCCTTGTTGCGATCCAGCGCATGGCAGCCCGTGCAGCGCTTTTCAAACAACTGACGGCCAACCTGCGTGTCATCGGCGGCGTTGCTCATCGCCGGAGCGAGCATCAGGATCAGTGCGATAGCCGCCAGCAACGAGTCGAGGGCAGGCTTTGTAGATTTATGAGGAATCACTATTTTCTCCATGAGGTTGATTACTTGCTGGACTGTGCTTTCAGGCGGCTGCGCTCAGCCCTGGCCCAGGCGCGGAGTTGCTCCTGCTCTTCTGCACTCAGCCTGGCTTCGGCGTGCATAAGCAGATATGGCTTGGGCGGCATCTTCGCCTGGCGCAATTGAGTGACAATGCGCGACAGCAGGTCGATGCGCTCGTCATTGCTGTACTGTTGCCAACGTGAGAGGTTCATGTGCTCGCGGCCTTCGTGAACATCGTGCTCCACCAGCCACGACACCGGAGCCACGCGGCTGTACGCGGGCCACTGCGTGCGCTCGGAGTGGCAGTTACCGCAGCCACGTTCCAGCGTGGCGCGCAAAGGCACGGTCGCGGTACTGCCCTGCAATAGCTCGGCCTTGGCGTCCGCTCCGTTGCGCATCTCTCCCCATGGATGCACCAGTGAAAGCACGGCGATGGCCAGCATAAGGCCGGCCATCGCAATGCCAACACTGCGCGTAGAGATCGTCATGCCTGTCCCTTACCGCACCACCGCTGACGCGACGGCCAGCGGAGAGTCCACTACCGCGAGATGATGCTTGCCGGCGACGAAGTTCACATCTGTGATGCCGAGCACCTGCTGTAGTTTTTCCGCCGGAACCTTCATCGGCCCCGGCGAAGGAGCCGAACCCGGCGCCGGTTGCGGGAAGGCCGTGGACATTGCGGTATGGAAGGTCACTTTGCCCTCCACCTTCTGCATCACCTGGTGAATGTGCCCGTTGAGCACGGTCACCGAGCCGAAGCCTTTCAGCAGAGCCATCGCCTGCTCGCTGTCCGCGGTGGCCCAGCCCCATTCGGGATAGGCGGCCCACAGCGGTATGTGCGCGAATACGACAATCGGTGTGCTGCCGCGCAAATCGCCCACATCGTTCTTCAGCCACGCCAGTTGCTCCGCGCCCAGCTTGCCGATGCCATCCACCTGCTGCACGTTGGAAAGTCCGACAAAGTGGACGCCCTTGTGGTTGAAGCTGTACCAGCCGTTGCCGGCCGTACCCTTGCCATAGCGCTGCAAGTACATTTTGCCGTCGTCGGCCGCCGTGTCATGCTCACCAGGAACGAAGTACATCTGCCGGTTGGCGCCCTTCAGCACCTGGTCCATGGTGTCGAACTCCGCTTCCTTCGCGTTGTGCGAGAGGTCGCCGGTGTGGATGACGAAGTCCGGCTGCGTGGCGGCGGCGCGAATGCGGTCCACCGCCTTCTGCAGGGTCCCGGTTACGTCAGGGTTCGCGGCCTTGGCAAAGCCGATGTGGCTGTCACTGATCTGAACGAAGCTGAAATCCTCCGCATGTTGCTTGGGAGGCGTGGCGCCATAAAGGTAGGAGACGGGTACGCCGCCGGCAAAGCTCCAGACCAGCCCCGTACCGGCCCAGGCCATGCAGTGCAGAAAGCCGCGGCGGTCAATTCCGTCGGCACTCGGTTGCGGGTGTTCATCCTCGGAGGGGTTTCGGCTCATAGCGACTTCTCCTCACACGACGCAGCAGCGTCTGTTGAGAAGAACCGCCGCGGGCTGGATTTATTCCATGTAATCGCGCCCGAGATACTTTTTATGATTTGTAACGGGACACAACAGCCAGTTTCTTTCGCACAGCCATAGCCGTCAGTTTGCCTGGCTGGCTATGCAGTTCTATAATCTGACTCACGAGCGGGAGTAGCTCAGTGGTAGAGCAGTGGCTTCCCAAGCCGAAGGTCGCGGGTTCAAATCCCGTCTCCCGCTCCAGTTCGACTCCTGCAAATCCCTTTGCACATTTATCAACTGCCATGATCCCGAGATTCAGCCTGGGTATGGCAGCCAATGACTAATGTCTTCAGGCAACAGGCGCGCGCTGCGTGGCAGCGGACAGTGCTTAAAAAATCTTCTTCTTTCCGTAAGTCTTCTTGGCGCCAAAAGTCTTCTTGGCTCCGAAAGTCTCCTTGGGGCCGAAGTTCTTCTTAGCCCCGTAGGACTTCTTGCCGGTGAAGAGAGCCTTCACGCCAAAACTCTCCTTGGAGACGGAGGCATCCTGCACGCCGAAGGTATTCTGCGAGCCAAAGGAAGCGCCCGCCTCATACGGCTTCTTCGCACCGAAAGGCTTTTTGGCTCCGAAGGACTTTTTGGCGCCAAAGGATTTCTTGGCTTCGTAAGTGCTCTCTGCCCCGAAGCTCTTCTCTGCTCCGAAAGATTTCTTGGCTCCAAAGGAAGGTTTCGCACCAAAGGGTTTCTTGGCACCGAAGCTGGGCTTCGCTCCGAAGGACTTTTTGGCGCCGAAGGGCTTCTTGCCGGGCCAGGGACTCTTGGCAGCCTTGGAGGGCCGCTTGTAGGTTGACGGATCTTCGAGGACTTCCGGCGCGGGCAGGCGCTCACGGCGAATGCGCACGAGTACGGCGGCGATCTGCTCGGCGTTGGCCTGCTCCAATAGCGTGCGTCCAGCTGCCAAATCTTCTTCCGCCGGGCTGTCGGTCATGGCGATGATCTCTCGCACAAGGTTTTCCTCGTCGCGCGAGTGAATCGAATCGGCAGAGGGCGCGGGCGACCAGACGGCTGTGATTTTACCGGCACCCAACAGACGCTCAGCGGTACCGCGATGCTGTACGGGGACGATCATCACGGAGAGTCCCTTGTGTCCGGCGCGACCGGTGCGGCCGCTGCGATGCAAAAGCATCTGCTTGTTCTGCGGCAGGTCGGCGTGGATGACCAGTCCGAGGTCGGGCATGTCGAGGCCTCGGGCGGCCACGTCGGTGGCCACGCAGACACGGGCGCGGCCATCGCGCAGGGCCTGGAGGGCGGTGGTGCGCTCAAACTGAGAAAGCTCACCGGAGAGGGCGACGGCGGAGAAGCCACGCTCCTGCAAACTGGCATGCAGGCGGCGCACGGCTTCGCGGGTGGAGCAGAAGACGATAGCGCCTTGCGCATCAAAGAAGCGCAGGGTGTTGACCACGGCATGCTCCATCTCCCGCGGGCCGGTGAGGAAGGCGCGGTATTCGATGTCGGCGTGCGGAGCGTTTTCGGCCGAAAGGGCCAGGCGCAGCGCGTCTCGCTGATACTGGCGGGCGAGGCCGAGGATGGCCTTGGGCAGGGTGGCGGAAAACATAAGGGTGCGGCGTTCGGGCGGCGTGGCGTTCAGCAGCAGTTCAAGCTCCTCGCGGAAGCCGAAGTCGAGCATCTCGTCAGCCTCGTCAAGGACGACGACGCGAATGTCATCCAGTTTGAGGTAGCCGCGATTGAGGTGGTCGGCAAGGCGGCCGGGGGTTCCGACGACGATGTGCGCACCGGTCTCCAGGGCACGCTGCTCGCGGCGGGCATCCATGCCGCCAACGCAGCAGATGACGCGCGCGCCGGCCGAGGCAAAGAGCCAGGTCAGCTCGGTCTGCACCTGCAAGGCAAGCTCGCGAGTGGGGCTGACGATCAAGGCCAGCGGCTTTTTGGCGCGCTCCAGGCGCGAGGCGCCTGCCAGAAGAGTCTCGCTCATGGCCAGGCCGTAGGCCACGGTTTTGCCGGAGCCGGTCTGCGCACTGACCAGGAGATCGCGCTCGGCGGCCTCCGGCTGTAGGACGGCCTCCTGCACGGGAGTCGGTTCGGTGTAACCTCTGGCGGTAAGCGCTTGCAGCAGGCTGGGTTGTAGCTCAGGAAAAGGCATATCTACAAGTATAGACGCATTGCGGGCGCGGGGCTTGGTAGAGTGAGCCGAGGATGCATATAGGTGTTCCTCTGGCACACTAAAACAAAAATCAGCTTATGAGAGCTATCTCAAATTTGTCAGCTTTCCGCATAGCTTTTCAGGATCAGTATCTTTGATTTTTCAAAATCATCTTTGTTTCGAATCGTAATCTCGAGGTCGCCAGTCCCCCAGTGACCTATATTGCTGACATCCCTAGTGAAACCTGTCTCAAGATGAACTGTTTCTGGCTTCATTTTGAGATATAAAATTATTTTGTCTTTACGCATTTCTATGCAAACAAAGTTCTTGAGACGTTTGAATGCAATATACAAAGACAAACGCTTTTCCTGAACGTCATCACCAAGTGCTAACAAGTAGGCCCGTAATTCCTCAAATACGTCGCCAAGAGGGGGCTTCAACTCAGCAATTTCATCATTCCAAGTCTTGTCTGTAGATTGTTTATCACCATTCTTGTGAACTTTTATATCCGTATTCTTCGCACCTACTGCATTCACTAGCTCAAGGAGCAATAAGTCCTGGCCAAACTTTCGGTATCGGAGCAGTTCAATGTTCCTGTTTATTTGTAAAACAGCATGTTCATCGTACTTGGTAAAATCAGAGGCAATGCACAGCAATCGTGTGCCCGTCCAATTGATATCATCGGATTCTTTTTTCCCATATTTGTCGAAGACCAAGAACTTAAATTCGGCCTTATGATCGAGCAACCAGTCCAAATAGAACAATCCCTGATTGATTACATTCTCATTGACTGATCGCTTGTATTCGATAATGACGGGACAGGAATTCTCGTCGACACCAAGGGTATCGATGCGGCCGCCATGCGCTTTACCAGTCGGATATTCCGAAGCTAGGAAGCGAATACTAAGCATTGTCTCTATGTTCTGCTCGATCAGCTTTTGAAGCGACTTCTCCAGTTCAACCGATTTGCTTGGTATTTCAACAGCTCCGGTTGTCGCTGTTCGGAATAGCTTGAGATCACTCATTGAGTAATTTCCTTAACGCGAATTGCCTCATTTGCTTGCTTGATTTTGGCAGTATACAACTGTTGGCTTCTCGAAACGTGGCCATTGTACTTTTGTGAACAAACCCAGCCGCGTACCCGCCTTCACGCCGAGCGCTCCGGCGCGGAAGTTCGAGGCAAGAGCACGCCTGACAAATTGCCTGCCACTCGGTCATACAGCAACCAACCGGCCGGTGGAGTACAATCCTGCTGACCTGCCTGTGCAGGCCGGAGGAGCACCATGTTACCCATCGTCCCGATTGCGGTCGTCATCGTTGTGTTCTACATTCTCAGTTCCATCAAGATTCTCAGCGAGTACGAGCGCGGCGTCATCTTCCGGCTGGGAAGACTGCTGCCCGGCGGCAAGGGTCCGGGAATCATCCTGGTCTTTCAGCCCTTTGACCGCATGGTGCGCGTGGACCTGCGCCAGGTAGCCTTCGACGTGCCGCCGCAGGACGTGATCACCCGTGACAACGTGACGCTGAAGGTGAATGCCGTCGTGTTTTTGCGCGTGATCGATCCGAACAAGGCCGTCAACGAGGTGACCAACTACCAGTACCAGACTCAGCAATTCGCGCTGACCACTCTGCGCAGCGTACTGGGCGAGGTGGAGTTGGACGAGCTGCTGGCGCACCGCGACAACATCAACCTGCGGCTGCAGACGATCCTCGACAAGCACACGGCTCCCTGGGGCGTGAAGGTAGTAAACGTGGAAGTGAAGCAGGTGGACCTGGCCGAGAGCATGATGCGCGCCATGGCCAAGCAGGCCGAGGCGGAGCGCGAAAAGCGCTCGAAGATCATCCACGCCGAGGGCGAATTTGCCGCCGCGCAGCGCCTGGTGGACGCCGCTCACCTGCTGCAGACCGAGCCCGCCTCCATCCAACTGCGCTATTTGCAGACGCTGACCGAGATTGGCGTGGAAAAGAACACCACGGTGGTCTTCCCCATTCCGATCGACCTGCTGTCAGGTATCCAGAAGCTAACGGGTCAGAAGTAAATTCCCTCTCCGTCCCCGGCGACGAGAAGGCCGGGGACGGAGCATAATGGCCTTTGGACGTTCGTCCGGGAGCAACAAGGCCATGGCCTTTGAAGGCCGCGACACGGAAATCACGCTGAGCGTAGGCAACCTGCTGATGATCTTCTTCGGCCTGGTACTGCTGTGCGCGGCAGCCCTGGGCGTGGGATATCGCCTGGGCTCGCAGGGTGCCAAGCAGAACGCGGCAGCGGTGGTGGCTCCAGCGGCGGCACAGCCGGTTACCGCCTCCGCCCCCAAGCCGGGAGCGGCACAGATAGCGCAGGCCAAGCCCGCAGATTGTCCTGTGGGCTCAAACTGCGGCGACACGGCGGCGGCCAACAATACTCCGCTCAATGCAGCCCCTGCAGCGGCCACGCAGGCGCCAGCGGCCCCGGCACAGTCCACGCAGCTAACGTTTTACGATTCGGTGCAAAAGAAGGACGCGCACCCGCAACTGGCTCCCGCGGCACAACCTGCGGCGGCCAAGCCCGCCGCGCAGCCCACGCTGGGCGCGGGATACATGGTGCAGATTAGCGCCATGCGCAACGAGGGCGACGCCCGTTTGCTGAGCGAGACCCTGCAAAAACAGCGCTACCCGGTGGTGGTGGTGCAGCCCGGAGACCACCTCTTCCACGTGCAGGTCGGCCCATATGCCGATATTCACGAGGCGGAAGACGTGCGCAACCGGCTGCAACAGTCCGGCTATAACGCTTTTGTCAAAAGATAGATTCCCTGCCCCGAAATATTCACGTGCGATTGCCCTTGCGATGAATCGCGATTCATTTATGATGGGAAGCCATGAAAGCGGCCACCGATAAATTGAGCCTGGCGCTGCGCGCCGTTGGCGATCCCACTCGCCGAAAGATTCTGCGACTGCTGCCACCGGGCGGCCCGCGCAAGACGGACGAGGGCTGGACGGCGAGCGACATCGAGCAGCGCATCAAGCTGGCGCAGCCCACCATCAGCCACCACATGAAGATTTTGAAGAACGCTGGCCTGGTGGAAAGCCACAAGGAAGGCACCTGGGTGCGCTATCGCAAGCTGGAAGCGGCGCTGCGCGCCGTGCGCAAAGGGCTGGTGGACGAACTGTAGGGTGGGGCCGATACGTAAGAGTTTCAATCCTGAAGCCTGATAGTGCGTTACTTGGCCTGTATGCGTCCGGCATCATGGGTACAATTGCCAGTCTTGTACCGGGATAGGCAAACAACTGGTCTTTAACATGCAATCGGCCTAGAAACACAGAACTTTCGGCCTCGTTCTCCCGTATCTCGCTTTGCGCAAAGAATCGCGCCAAACATCTTCATGAAGGCTATCGTTTACCACGAGTACGGGTCACCGGATGTCCTCCAATACGAGGAGATTGCGAAACCCGCTCCCGCAACCAACGAGGTCCTTGTCGCGGTTCGTGCCGCTTCCATCAACCCACTTGACTGGCATTTCATGCGGGGGGATCCCTACCTGCTTCGCCTGGCAGGAGGGCTTCGCAGGCCGAAGATCACGCGACTGGGCGTTGATCTGGCCGGACAGATTGAATCAGTTGGCAGCGGGGTGACGAAATTCAAGCCCGGGGACGAGGTCTTTGGCTCGTGTCGTGGAGCCTTTGCCGAGTATGTGTGTACCACCGAGTCAGCATTAGCCATCAAGCCCCAAAACGTGAGCTTTGAGCAGGCGGCAGCCGCGCCGACAGTAACATTCACGGCGTTGCAGGCTTTGCGCAATCTCGGCCACATTCAGAAGGGGCAGAAGGTGTTGATTAACGGCGCGGCAGGCGGCGTCGGCACAGCGGCCGTGCAACTTGCTCAGTGGTTCGGCGCGGATGTGACTGGGGTATGTAGCACTCATAACGTAGAAATGGTCCGCTCCATTGGTGCGAGCCATGTAGTGGACTACACGCGAGAGGACTTCACCCGCAATGGCCTACACTATGACATTTTCCTTGACTGTATCGGCAATCACTCGCTGTTAGCCTGCCGTCGCGTGCTGAATTCAAATGGGCGTTACATCATGATCGGAGGGACGGGTGGCATGAGCAGTTTCCTGGCGCGTGCTTTCATCGCTTCCTTGTGGTCACGGCTTTCCAATAAGAAATTGTCCATGTTTTTAGCCAAGCGTAGCCCCGAGGATCTTGCCTTAATGCGCGACCTTTTGGAATCGAAAGAACTAATGCCCATCATCGATCGCCGATATAGATTATGTGAACTCCCCGAAGCAATTGCCTATCTGGAAGCAGGACACGCCCGGGGAAAAGTGATAATCGTTTCGTGAATGGCAAAAGCGCCACAATCCCAAACGATTCCTATTGCCTAATCGCCTCGTAGCTCACAATCGCAACCCACACGCAAAATCAAAGGCGGCCCACGCGGGGCCGCCTGATTTCTTTCCCTTGCAAAAAGTGTTTAGTGAACCACGGCCTGGAAGAGGTCGGTCTTGAGCAGGGCCTGGAACTTGCTGTCGTCGGCCTTGAACTTGACCACCAGGCGTCCGCTGTCGCTATCCACCTGCATGCTTTCCAGCGCGCTCTTTTCCACGGCCGTGCCGGCGCTGCGTTTGTACATGATGCCGGCCTTCATCAGGGCGGAGAGCGTGCCGGCCGTGAAGCTATCGGAGGTCTGCACGTTCAGGCCAAAGTCGATGCCATGCTCGAGGTCAAGGCTGTAGCGGCTGCCCAGCAGGCGCTTTTTGATGATGTCGTAGTCGGCCAGCGCGGCGGCCTCGCCGAGGGCGGAGCGCAGCATGTTCTGCGTTCCCTGCTGGTCGAGCACGCTCCACACCGGGCCGCTTTCGGCATCGGTGATGAGCTGCATCATGTCCTGCTGGGTGGCTACGCCGTATTGCATGCCGTCACGCACATCCAAACCATCCTTGACCGCGTTCTTTTCGCCAAAGATCATCGTGGCGTCGTCCAGGAAGCTCATGACGAAGCTGCCGGCGGGCCACAGGGCGTTGTCGCGGTAGGGCGTGCTGCGCAGCTTTTTTAGCTTGAAGCGCGCGGTAATCTTTTTAGGCTCAAAGACGCCGGTGGCCACGCCAAAGCTGCGCACGCCGCCGCCGCTGGAGCGGTAGCTGACAAAGGTGAGCTGCTCAACGTCCTGATCGGGATCGATGCCCATGCCGCGCAACGAGGCCTCAAACTGCTTGAGGTTGTCGGGCAGCACGCGGTTCTTAAGGGCCATTCCGCTGGGTGAATTGCGCAGCATGCGGTAATCTACCGAGATGACCTGTTGAATCTGCGCCGGGAGAACCGTGCGGGTGCTGGTTCCCAGCGGTGCGGCCAGGGCGCTGGTACAGAAGGCGCAGGCCAGCAGCATAGCCAAAGCGAAACGAGTGATTTTCATATCTCCATTGTAACCCCGGCCAAGAGAAGAACTCTCGCCGGGGCTTTGTTCAGATTGACCAAACAGATGCCGGGCTTGGTAATTCCGCCCGGGGAATAAACCTTGTACCTGCGAGCCGCCTGCGCGGTTACAAAATGGCCGCGCGCAGCTCTGCAACACAGGCACGGGCTTTGGCCACAAACTCAGCCTCGGCACCGGGCTCCATGGCATCCAGGTTGATCTCCACGTTGGCCAGCGCGCCTTCCACGGCGGCGCGGCTGAGCGCGATGGCCACGGTCAAGTCACTGGCCATGCGGGGATTTGTCTTGCCCTGCAAGGACTTAGCGATTTGGCCAACCCTGTTGGCGGCCTGGGCAGTCACAAGCGGCACATGGGCGGCGTGGCGCAGGGCGGCCGCAACCTGTACGGCTCCGGCAGCCGGGTCGGCCTTTTGCGTCTTGTAGGCACCGACGACGGTCTCGTAGCTGTCAGCATCCAGTTCGATGCACTCCTTCAACGCCTCGCGCAGGGTGTTCAGCTCAGCCAGTGCGGCGCTGAGATCGGCATCGAAGGCGGCGTATGCCTTTTTGCCACGGCTCATGGAGGTCACCATCGCCGCCAGGCCCGCGGCCATGGCTCCAGCGGCCGCCGCGGCGCTGCCTCCACCGGGAACGGCCGTGGGTGCGGCCAACTGCTCGATAAACGGTTCGACACCGGCGCGCAGTCCGCCAACCGCCGTCTTGCCGCTCATCACGGAGGCCAGGCGGTTTTCCAGAATCATGGAGGAGTTGAAGTTTTCCACCTGGAGGAACCACTCGGCGGCATCTTCCAGTGCGCGCTTTGGGACCAAGCCGACGATTTCACTGGATTCCACGCCGACGCCGTAGCGGGCCGCCTCGCGTTTGACGAACTCAAATACCCTGGCGATGGGAGTGAGGTCGGTGTCGGTCAGGTTCATGCTGACCTGCGCCTGGCCACGCACCTCGACGCCCATTCCCTTCACCGCGCGCAGGCCTCCGCTGGAGTAGCGCACGGCCTTGGCGACTTTCTTGGCTATGTCCACATTTTTGGTTTGCAGATAGACGTTATAAGCCACGAGGAACTTGCGCGCGCCGATGACGATGGCTCCGGCGGTGGGATGGATGCGCGGCTCGCCAACGTCGGGGCTGCGCGACTCGACCTTGCCCATCTCCTCCTTGATTACTTCGAACTGGCCGCGGCGGATGTTTTCCAAGTTGGTGCGCTCGGGTTTTTGCGCGGCGGCCTCGTAGAGGTAGACCGGGATATGATGCTCGTCCCAGACCTTGGCGGCCAGTTCCTTGGCCATCTGTACGCAGTCTTCCAGCGTCACACCCTCAATGGGGATGAAGGGCACAACGTCGGTGGCGCCGAGGCGGGGATGGGCTCCGCGCTGCACGTTGAGGTCAATCAGTTCGGCGGCCTTGCCGATGCCGGCCAGCACGGCGGCGATGAGAGGATCGCGCTCCCCCACCAGGGTGACCACCGAGCGGTTGTGGTCGGCGTCCATTTCAAAATCCAACAGGCTGACGCCGGGGCGTCGCATGGCGGCCAGGATGGCCTCCACCTTAGCCTTGTCACGGCCTTCAGAGAAATTCGGTACGCACTCAACCAACACTGGCATGATGTCCTCCGTGTCTAGAGCTTCCACCAGTTGTATCCCAGGGTGAACTGCAGGCTGGAGTTGATCCCGGAATTGTGGTCGCCCAGCGACGCATTGGAAAAATGATTGGCCCGGAACTCAAAGCTGACGGAGCGACCCGGGCGGAGAAAATGATTAAAGCCTATGCCGACACCCTCGGTAAAGTTGACCAACGAGGTATTCGGCGGCGGCACCTTGACGTTTGTGTGCTGCATGGAGCCGGTGGCGACCAGGTAAGGAATGGTACGGCGCGGACGGGTAAAGTTCCACTTAAGGTTCACCGGACTGACACTGAAGCCGTACACCGCGCGATAGCCGTTCCAGATGATGTAATCCACTGGCGTCACCACGACATCTTCTTCAAAGGTGCCGCGCAAAAAGCCCGGGCCAAACTCACCGGTCATGACGCCGCCCAGGCGCACACCCACCCGGGCATAACGCACATTCGAGCGGTCAAAGAGGCCCATGCCGGTGCCGCTTTCCACGCCGAAAAAGACGTGCTCACGGCGAATGGCCGCAGCTGCGTCTTCCGCCGGAGTGGCGGAAATGGCGGCGGCGTCCGATGGCGCGCCCGAGGGCTCAGCCTGACCCATGACCGTGGCCAGCATCAGCAGGCAGCAGCCCGATAGCTTGACGAGCACTTTTATTCCCTGAAGCATCCACGCATACCCTAACAGGAGAGAGGGGGGGCTTCCAAGTGGAGCGCATGGTGTCTGTAATGCAAATGAAAAACCGCCCTTGCGGGCGGTCTAATTAACCGGATGAAGTGGCTTGCAAGGCTACTCGCCTTCCATGTCCTTCTCATCGATGTCGGCATTGGAATAGACGTTCTGCACGTCGTCGTGATCTTCAAATGCTTCCATCAGGCGAACCATGGTGCGTGCCTGCTGGCCTTCCAGCTTGATGTAGTTGGCGGGAACCATGCCGAGTTCGGTGTGCTCCGGGGTGATGCCAGCGGCCTTTACGGCCTCCAGAACCGCCTCGTAAGCGCCGGGCTCGGTGATAATCTCCCAGCTATCGCCTTCGTCGGAGAGGTCATCGGCGCCGTTTTCCAGCACCAGGTTCATCAGGTCATCTTCCTTGGCGGCACTCTTGGCCACCAGGATGGAACCCTTCTTGCTGAACAGGTGCGCCACGGAGCCGGCGTTGCCCATGTTGCCACCGTTCTTGCCGAATAGGTGGCGGATGTCGCTGACCGTGCGGTTGCGGTTGTCGGTCATGGTAAAGACGATGATCGCCGCGCCGCCCGGGCCGTAACCTTCAAAGGTGATCTCCTCGTAGGTGACGCCCGGCAACTCGCCGGTGCCGCGCTGGATGGCGCGCTTGATGTTGTCCTGCGGCATGTTTTCCGCTTTGGCCGCGGCAACTGCCGTGCGCAAGCGAGGATTCATGGCCGGATCGCCGCCACTCTTGGCGGCCATCGTGATTTCCTTGATCAGGTTGGTGAAGATTTTGCCGCGCTTAGCATCCAGCGCGCCCTTTTTATGCTTAATTGTTGCCCATTTGGAGTGGCCGGACATGCCAAACCTCGCGTACTTGAGTGATTTCAGGAAAAAGAGCTTCCGGTTTTGCCCTTGCAGGCGGCCGCGCGCAGGCCCCCGCAGGGATTCTGACGCACAGCAAACGTCTGATTATAACACGCGCGTTTTTCAGGCTGCCGATTGGCACGGTTGAGCGCCGAAAGCCGCCTATGAGCGGGTGTGGGTCTCCTCGGTGCTGGCCTCGCGCAGGCGGGCGGCGGCCTCTTCCGGCAGCACGGCCGAGCGGTAGGTCTCCTTAAAGGAATAGGACTTTTGCCGCTCCTGCAGGATGGGCAGAATCTCAATGTGCCAGTGGTAGTCATCCTGAATGGTGCGCCAGTAGTTGAGCACCTTGCTCTGATGCTGGGTGTTGGGGGCGGTATGCACCACCAGGTGGAAGCTGTCGGTGATGGTGCGAATGCGGTTCAACATGCGGCGCAGCAGGCCGGCACAGTCGCGCAGGGCTCCGGGCCAGGCGCGCGCGGTGCTTTCAAAGTTGGCGTTATGCGTGACGGGCACAATCCACGTTTCATAGGGCGCGCGCGAGGCGAAGGGGCAGCAGGCCACGTAGTCTCCGCGGATTTCGACGATGCGGTCGCGCTGCTGCATCTCCTGGGTGAGGATGTCGCAGAAGACGCAGCGCTCCTTCTGGGCAAAGTGCTCGCGGGCGGAGCGTAGCTCGTACAGAACGCGGCGCGGAACAAACGTGGTGGCCACAATCTGCGAGGTGGGATGATCGAACTCCTGCCCGCTCATTGAGCCGAAATCCTTGAAGATGCTGACGTACTTGAAGCGATGATCCTTCTTCAGGTCTTCCACGCGCTGGGCGCAGAGCAGCAGGAACTGCTCGATCTCCGCCTCGCTGGCATTCCACAGGTGGCGGTCGTGGCGTGGATTTTCCACCACAACCTCGTGCGCGCCCACCGAGTGCATCACGTCATACAAACCAAGGCCGCGGCGGCCGGGGTCGCCCTCCACGTGGTAAAGCGGCTGGGGATGCACCACGGCGCGCGCCGACCAGGGTCCATAGCTGACCGAGGCCATGGAGCTGATGACCTGCGGGGGCTGTGGGCTCTCCGGACAAAAGGGGCAGACCTGCTGCGGATTGCGGCCGGCCGGGGTTCGCTCGCCGGTGACGACCCAGGATCGCGTAATGGGGTCCTTGCGAAGTTCCATGGCGATAGCAAACCACTCTCCGCGCGCGGAGTCAATCGCCATGCGTGGATAAGGTTGGTGGGCCGGGGCGGCGTGCGCTATTCTGGCACTTCATGCCTGCCAATACCACGACGACCTCCCTGCTCCGGCGAATCGCCCTCCTGCTGGCCTTTGCGGCTGCCCTGTACGCCACGCTGGCCTGCCTGCGCACGGTGGGAGACTTCGACACCGGCTGGCAACTGGCGCTGGGACGATACCTCGTCCAGCACCACGCGGTGCCCAGGACAGACGTACTGAGCTACACCTCGCCGGGCATACCGTGGACGTATCCCGCACTGGCCGGAACGATTCTTTACGCCATTTACTCCGTGGGAGGGTATGCCGCGCTGAGCTGGTTCTGCGCACTGGCCGGGCTGGCACTGGCCGCCTGGCTGCTGCTGCGCCGCGCGGGAGCTCCCTTGCTGGCTACGGCCGCGCTGGTGGCCATGGCAGCGCCGTCGCTGGCCTACCGGCTTACGCCGCGCGCCGACCTGTTTACCACGCTGCTGTTTGCCGTACTGCTGACCGAGCTTTGGCGAGAGCACAAAGGCTTGGGCGGACAAGTTTGGCTGGTACCGGTCCTCCTGCTGGCCTGGGTGAACCTGCACGGTGGATTTATCGCCGGAGTGGCGGTGATAACCGCTTACGTCCTGTGCGAAATACTGGCCCTGACCTCAGCATCCCAGCGCGAGGCTGTGCTGCGGCGACTGCGCGCCAATGCCGGATGGCTGGCGGCCGGATTGGCCGCAACCGTAGTCAATCCCTTCGGAGTCAACATTTACGCCGCGGCGCTGAATATGGCTCGCGTGACCGGCGGGGGCGGAGCGCAGCGTCAGGTGGGCGAACTTTCTTCTGTCCCAATGGGCTGGCACCTGCTGCGGCAGGCCTTCGCCCTGCGCAACCCTGACAGCGGATACCTGTGGCTGCTGGCGCTGTGCACGGTGGCCGTGCTGACGGCACTTTGGCGGCGTCAGTGGGGCACGTCGCTCCTGCTGCTGGCGGCGGGACTGGCCAGCCTGCAACGGCTGCGCTACCAGGGATTGTTCGCCATTGTCGTGGTGGTTGTGGCCGCCCCGCTGCTGGCGGAGTTGGCAGGGGTGCTATGCGACCGGCTAAATGATGGACGCAAGCTGCTGGCAGCAGTGGCGCTGGTGGCCGTGATTGTGGCCGTGTGCGGCGTGCGAGTGGCCGACCTTGCCACCAACCGCATGTATCTTGTCACGGGCGCAACGTCGAGCTTTGGCGCGGGTGAAAGCTGGTGGTTCCCGGAGCGTGCAGCCCAATTTATTGAGCGCGAACGATTGCCGGGCAACATCTTCCAGCCATACAACCTGGGCGGCTTTACGGCGCTGCGGCTGGGACCGCAATATCCCGACTACATTGACGGGCGCGGAGTGAGCGAGGCCGTTGGCCTGGAGGAGCAGCAGTTGCTCACCCAACCGCCTGACTCTCCGCAGTGGACAGCGGTGGCCGAACGGCGTGGCATCAACGTGCTGTTGCTTTCTGCGGCGCGCGTGGGTGGGCTGGAGTACTTCAACCTGCCGGCTTACTGCCGCAGCCAGCAGTGGCAGCCTGTGTACATGGATGAGGTGAGCGTGGTGCTGCTTAGTCGCACGGCGCAGAATCAGCCATGGCTGGACAGGCTGCATGTGGATTGCACGACCGTGAAGCTTGCCCCACCGGAAGGTGGCGGACACGCCGCGCAGTACAACTTTTTGGCCAACGCGGGAGCTGTGTATTACTACCTGAGCCGCGACCGCGAGGCCGACGCCATGTGGCAGCAGGCTTTGCAGATGGAGCCGAACGATCCCAACCTGCACCTGTACCTGGCACAACTCTACCAGCGTGATCCGGCGCGTGCGGAGCAGGAGATGCGGGCATCGCTGCGGCTGCGGGAGAACTCCGCCGCCTGGTATGCGCTGGGACGTTTACTGGCCGGGCAGCACGTGTATGCCGCCGCCGAAGACGCGATCCGAAAAGCCATCGCGTTGAGTTACGCTCCGGCGAACCAATACAAAGCCCTGGCGCAGGTGGAGTTGCGGCTGAACAAAACGTCCGAGGCCGAGCATAACTTTGTGCTGGCGGAAAAGAGCGGTCCGGCGGCGAGCGATGAGAGCCCGAATGGACGCGAGTTCCACGCCCAGGTGGCTGAGGGTCGCGCCGAAGTCAGCCGGCAGCGCGGTGATCTGGCAAAGGCCGTCGAAGCGCAGCAGGAGGCGGTGCGGCAGACTCCGCAGGTGGCCGGGCGATGGAAGAAGCTGAGCGAACTGGCGGCCGCCGCGCACCAGATGCCGCTGGCCGCAGAGGCCGCGGCAAAGGCCGAGGAACTGATGGCCGCGCATTAAACGCCGTGCAGGAAGCAGCTTCAAACTACAACCGTGGCCGGATGCTATACTCGGCCTTTTGAAGGCCCCCGCAAACCGATGAGTGAAGCTTCCACACCGCTGATGCGGCAGCACGCCGCGATTAAAAAAGAGCACCCCACGGCGCTGCTTTTCTTCCGCGTGGGAGATTTCTACGAGCTCTTCTTTGAGGACGCAGTCACCGCCTCGCGCGAGTTGCAAATCACGCTGACCTCGCGGCAAAAGATTGAAGGCGTCGCCATCCCAATGTGCGGCGTGCCATACCACGCGGCCGAAGGCTACATCGGCAAGCTCATCCGCAAGGGCTACAAGGTGGCCATCTGCGACCAGGTGGAAGACCCGAAGCTCACCAAGAAGCTGGTGCGGCGCGAGGTGACGCGCATCGTCACGCCGGGCACGGCAGCCGATCCGCAGCTTGGCTCAGCGGAGAACAATTTTTTGTGTGCGGTGGCGCGGCAGGGTGCGGGCGCCACTACGACGCTGGGATTTGCGGCGCTGGACCTCTCTACCGGAGAATTTCGCGTTACCGAGTTTACCGGCGAAGACGCCGAGCGGCGGCTGGCCGACGAGTTGCAAACCGTGCGTCCTAGAGAAGTTTTGTTTGCCGGCTCGGCTCCGCTGTTTGCGGCGTTGAACACGCAGCCGACGCTGGCTGCTGGGCGTGAAAGTGCGCCAGCCACCGAGGCCACTCCGCGCTTTGCATCGAGCGAGCTGGCGCCGTTTGTGCGCTGGGCGGAGACCGCGCTGGATGACTGGATCTTCAGCACCGACTACGCCATTCCGCTGGTGGAGAGTCACTTTGGCGTGCACTCGCTGGATGGCTTTGGCCTCGGCACGCACGGCGTGGCCGCTGCAGCCGCCGGGGCCATCCTGCACTACGCGCGGCAGACGCAACGCGGCGCGCTGGAGCATGTGGACCGCATCGTTTACTACGAGCGGCAGAGCTGCCTAGTGCTGGATGCTGTCACGGTGCGAAATCTGGAACTGGTCGAGCCGCTCTTTGCCAGTGCCGGCGACGACGTTACGCTCTTCCGCGCCCTGGACCACACGCAGACTCCGATGGGCAAGCGTTTGCTGCGTGCGTGGATGCTGCGGCCTTCGATGGATGTGGCGGAGATCAACGCCCGGCTGGATGCCGTGGGCGCGGCACTGGCGAAGCTGATTGAGCGCGAAGAGTTGCGGCGCTCGCTCGATGGCATCCAGGACGTAGAGCGGCTGCTGAGCCGCATCACCCTGGAGACGGCGAATCCGCGTGACGTGCTGGCTCTGGCTGCATCGCTTGCGCGGCTTCCGCTGGTGAAACATGCCCTCAAGCCATTCACCGCCGGGCGCTGGACGCACCTGGCGGCGGCGCTTGACGAGCTAAGCGACGTGCGTGAGCGGATTGAGCGCAGCATCCTGCCCGAGCCGCCCATTACGTTGAATGATGGCGGAGTGATGGCCGCCGGAGTGGATGCCGAGCTCGACGAGTTGCGCGACATCAGCCGCAACGGCAAAAGCTACATTGCGCAGATTGAGCAGCGCGAGCGCGAGCGCACGGGCATCAACTCGCTGAAGGTGAAGTTCAACAATGTCTTCGGCTTTTACATCGAGATCAGCAAATCCAACTTGCAGCACGCCCCCGCCGATTACGAGCGCAAGCAGACGCTGGTGGGCGCCGAGCGATTCACCACTCCGGAGCTGAAGGAGTACGAACAGAAGGTATTGGCGGCGGAAGAAAAGATTGTCGCCATCGAGCGTCGCCTCTTCGCCGAACTGCGCGGGGCGATCGCGGCCGAGGCCAAACGCATCCGGCAAACCGCGCTGGTGGTGGCGGAGGTAGACGTGCTCGGCTCGTTTGCGTACCTTGCGGCGATGCGCAATTACTGCCGTCCGGAGTTCGACGACGCGGCGCAGAAGCTGGAGATCGTCGAGGGGCGCCACCCGGTAATTGAGCAGCCGGAGATGGCTCCCGGCAACGAGCGCTTTGTGCCCAACGATCTTTACCTGGACGCAGCACGGCAGTCCATCCTGCTGATTACGGGCCCGAACATGGGCGGCAAGAGCACCTACCTGCGGCAGACGGCGCTGATCGTGCTGATGGCGCAGATGGGCAGCTATGTTCCGGCGACGCGTGCCACGCTCAGCGTGGTGGACCGCATTTTTACCCGCATTGGAGCCAGCGATAACCTGGCGCGCGGCCGCTCCACCTTCATGGTGGAGATGACAGAGACGGCGGCCATCCTGAACACTGCTACCGCGCGCTCTCTGATTTTGCTGGACGAGATTGGCCGTGGCACCGCGACCTATGACGGGCTGGCCATCGCCTGGGCGGTGGTGGAGTTCATCCACGGACACAGCCGCGCCAAGACCCTGTTTGCCACGCACTATCACGAGCTGACCGAACTGGAAGAGCTGCTGGATTCGGTGAAAAACTTCCACGTCAGCGTGAAGGAGACAGGCGGCAGCATTGTGTTTCTGCGCAAGGTGAGTGCGGGCGCGGCCGACAAGAGCTACGGCATTGAGGTGGCAAAGCTGGCCGGACTGCCCGCGGAGGTGGTAAGCCGCGCGCGCGAGGTGCTGCGCCAGCATGAAAGCGCCGAGCACCAGGCGACGAGCGAGCTGAGCGGCAAGAAACAGAAAGAGGGCGCCGTGCAGCTGACAATCTTCACGCCGGTCAGCAACACGGTGCTCGACCGCCTGCGCCAGGCCGATATTGACGCACTGTCACCGCGCGAAGCACTGAACCTTCTATACGAGTTGAAGCAGCAGGTGGATTAACGCCACGCCACTTACTCCGCTTCGTCCACTGCTGCATCGTCTGGCCCGGCCTCGAATTTCAAAATATCTCCCGGCTCACACTGCAATGCCGCACACAAGGCCGCAAGGGTGGAAAAGCGCACGGCACGCGCTTTATTGCTTTTAAGAATGGAGAGGTTGGCCAGGGTAATCCCCACGCGCTCGGCCAGTTCCGTAAGTGACATGCCCCGCTGCAGCATGACGCGATCGAGATGTACGCGAATCGGCATGGGCTCTCCTAAACTGTAAGGTCGTTTTCGGCCTTCAGGTCCACGCCGCGCTGGAAGACTTCCGCCAGCGCAATGAGTACAAGGCCGAGGAAGACCTGCGAATCATCAACCCGGCTGACGATGTGAATGCCTGCATGGGCGCGCAGTGCGTTGATAACCATCGGCCCCCACGAAGCAGCAAAGATCGCCTCCAAAAGGGACGCAGCGATTACCGAGCCGCCGATCAGGCGCACGCGGCGCGGCGTCCGCGCATCGAAAACGTTTCCGCGGCAGACCTCGCGCAGAATGTCACCCAGCGAACGCAGCACCACAAGCCACAGTGCCAGGATCGCCAGAACCAGCAGCGTGTTGAGCCAGTACGGAAACGCCATGAGCGATGGATCAGCAAATCGGATACTCAGCGAGCCACACTCCAGGTTGAACGCCGCCGGATGCCGCCACTGAGTAACACCGACTACCCCCACCGTAACCAGCACTCCAAACAACAACCAGTAAGCCACTGTTGCGGTCCAATATAGAAACTGGGCTAAGGCTGCGGATCGCTTTTTGGTCTCCTGCATAACGCCTCCATTCCGAAGTGATCATCGGGCAAAATTTATTGTTTGTCAATAAAATTATTACTGTTTAACGATAATTTATATCTGTTTATCGTGATTTACCCCCTACATATCTATCTTGCTCTGGTGGCGGTACTCATGTGATGCGGCGGTGGGCTGATAGCAGTGGAAAGGAGAGCGCAGTGGAAGCCTCGAGGTGTTCTCCGTGCGGTTTAATCCCCTGCGCCATCATCACTCGGCAGAATTTCTTATAAACTTTTGCCATGTCTTCTTTACAGGTGAAGGGCATCCTGTTTGATCTGGATGGCGTGCTGGTGGAAAGCACGGCCGGAGTGGCGCGCGTGTGGCGCGAATGGGCCGTGACTCACGATCTTGATCCCGTGGCGGCGGAACACACCGCCCATGGACGCCGCGCCATTGAGACCGTCCGGCTGCTGGCGCCCAAGCTCGATGCCGATGTCGAGTTGCGCGAGTTGGAGCGGCGCGAGATTGAGGAATCCTACGACGCCTTTGCCTACCCCGGGGCGCGCGAACTGCTGGCCAGTTTGCCGCCGGAGCGCTGGGCCATTGTGACCAGCGGCACGCGCTGTTTGGCGCGGCATCGCCTCAACATCGCCGGGCTGCCCATTCCGGAGCGCTTTGTGACCGGCACGGAGATGGAGGTGGGTAAGCCGCATCCGGCGCCCTACCTGCGCGGAGCCAAGCTGTTGGGGCTGTGGCCGCCCTCCTGTGTGGTCATTGAGGATGCTCCCAGCGGATTGCGCTCGGCGGCTGCGGCGGGGATTCCCGCGCTGGCCTTGCCCACCACTTATCCGGCGGCGGAGTTGACCTCCGCGCTGGCGATTTTGCCTGCGCTCAGCGCATTGCACGTACAGATGGCAGGCGATTCCCTGCTGCTGGAATGGTGATTTTACGGTGAATGACAACCGCGTGAAATTGACAGCCCCTTGGGGCAACAGGCACACTTAGCCAATCCCGCCGACGGCCTGTTTTTTGGGGTGGCCGCAGCGAACGGTGGTTATAGCAGCGCACGATGGATGCAACCAGGGTTTCCTACACGCTCGAGTCGTCGCTGGCCAGTGTCAACAAGGCCGAGCAGACGGCTGCCGAGCTGGCGGCCAAGTCGGGTTTTGACGATGACGAGTGCGGTCGCATTTCCATGGCCGTGCGCGAGGCCACGGTGAACGCCGTGCTGCATGGCAATCACTACGAACCCGGCAAGCGGGTCACCATCTTTTTTGAGTCCACGCCACAGGCGCTGACCATCGCAGTCCGTGACGAGGGCCCTGGGGTGGATCCGAAGGCTGTACCCGATCCTCTAGCCCCGGAGAATCTGCTGAAGCAGTCGGGGCGCGGAATTTTTCTCATCCGGGCGTTCATGGACGAAGTTCGTTTTCGCACCATGGATCCCGGCACCGAACTCACCATGATTAAATTTGTCCGCGGGCCAAACAGCGGCTCCGGCAAGGAGGCTCACCAGTGACCATGAAAGCTAGCTCGCGCAAGGTGGACGGAGTTGTCATCGTTGATCTTAGCGGGCGCATTACGCTCGGCGAAGGCGCAGTTGTGCTGCGCGATACCGTCAAGGAAATCTCCGGCCGCGGGGAGAAGAAGATTCTTCTCAACCTGGGCGACGTTACCTACATCGATAGCTCGGGCATCGGCGAGCTGGTTTCGGCCTTTACCAGCGTGCGCAACGCCGGTGGAGACCTGAAGCTGCTGAACCTGACCAAGAAGGTTCACGACCTGCTGCAGATCACCAAGCTCTACACGGTCTTTGACGTGCAGGATAGCGAAGCCTCGGCCATCGCGGCTTTCAGCCGTTAATCGTTTACTTTTTGTGGCAACCGGGCGGCCCATGTGGCCGCCCTTTTCCCGTGCCGGGGTCGCATTCTGCCTGCTGGATGTTGGAGAATGGCACATGCGCCGATTGAAGCTGCTCTGCCCCGCCCTAATACTGCTGGCTGCGACCTCACTTTTAGCCCAGGCGCCGGTTGTCATGGTCTCCATTGACGGATTGCGGCCGGATTACATCACCAATGCCAAATCCTGCGGCATGGAGTTCCACACTCTTCGCGCATTCTTGACCGAGGGCAGCTATGCCGAGGGAGTGGTTGGCGTGCTTCCCACCGTCACCTACCCTTCGCATACCACGCTGGTCACCGGCGTGGAGCCCGCGCGGCATGGCATTCTGGCCAATGGAACCTTCGACCCGGAGAACCGCAACCTGGGAGGCTGGTACTGGTACAGCGATGACATCAAGGCCGACACACTATGGGATGCCGCCGCCCGCAAGGGGCTGATAACGGCCAGCGTGGGATGGCCTGTAACCGTAGGCAAGCGCAATATCCGCTACAACATTCCCGAGTACTGGCGGGCGCGGAACGACGAGGACTTCAAGTTGTTGCACGCTCTCTCCACGCCGGAGATATTCGACGCTATGCAGCCCGCCTACGGCGCGGCTCTGGCCAGGTATTCCCCTGTGCTGGCCCTTGATGTTGGACTCACCGGGGCTGCCATCTGGGCCATTCAGCATCAGGCAAAGCTGGTCACGCTGCATCTGCCCGCGCTGGACCACGAAGAGCACGAGCACGGCCCCTTCAGCGCCGAAGCCTGCAGCACGCTGGCCGAGATGGATCGCCAGGTGGCAAGGCTTGAACAGGCAACCTTTGACGCAGATGCCAACGCAGTCGTTGCCGTGGTCAGCGATCATGGCTTCTCCCGCACCAGCCACAAGTTAAACCTGGGGTTGGCGCTGCTGCGGGCCGGATTGATTACTCCGGGTGGCGCAACTGGCGTGGCGGAGTGGAAGGCAGCGGTCTTTCCGGCCGGAGGCCTGGCGGCGATTGTGCTGCACGACCCCGGCGATCAGGTAACCGTGGATGCCGTCCGCGTACTGCTGCACACGCTGGCCGCCGACCCCGCCAACGGTATTGCCGGGATTCTGGAACGGCCGGAGATCGAAAAGCTCGGCGGCTTTCCCAATGCCAGCTTTGTGGTGGACTTGAATCTGGACTACCAGTTGGGCTTTGCCTGGGAGGGCGAACTGGTGACCGCGGCGCCCAATACCGGCTCGCATGGCTACCTGCCCTCGCATCCGGAGATGCGTTCTTCGCTCTTCATCCGCGGCCGCGGCATTGCCCATGGACGCAACCTGGGCGTGATAGACATCCGACAGATTGCGCCAACCATCGCACAACTATTGGGAGTCAAACTAAAGGACGCACAACAGCCTCCGCTGAACCTCAAGTAACCGCATTCCAATGTCGCAAAACGGAGTGGCCAATGGGCCACTCTTCGTTTTTCCACCGCCGTCACTGGACAAGCACGCCCTTCCACAGGACAATGTTGGCCATGCCACGCATCCCGACCATTGCGCCAGAGAACGCCGACCCCGTCGCCCAGCAGATTTTTGATCACTACAAAAAAGAGCGCGGCAACGTGCCCAACATGTTCCGCACCGTCGCCTACCGGCCGGAGATTCTGCGCACCATGATCGCGCACTTCCGCGCCATCATCGAGACCGGCACGGCCGGAGCCAAGCTGAAGCAACTGGTCATCGTGCGCACCTCGCAGATCAACCAGTGCGAGTACTGCCTGAACAGCCACACACAGCTTGCGCACAAATACGGCTGGAGCGAGGAGCAGATCGCCGACCTCGCCAACTTCCGCACCCGCACCGACTTTACAGAGCGCGAAAAGGCCGCGCTGGAGCTGGCCGAGCGCGAGACTCTGGACTCCAATGGAATTGACGACGAGTTTTGGGCGCGGCTGCGCCAGCACTTCGACGAGGGCGAGATCATCGAGCTGGCGGCGGCCATCGGATTGTTCAACTACTTCAACCGCTTTAACAACTCACTGAAGATGGAGCCGACACGGTGACCGTGCATGCGGCTCTGCTGATGTGCATCCTGGTGGTGCCTATGCTTACTGCTGCGGCGCAGCAGAAGGTGGCGAACGCGCCTGCTGTGGGAGAGGTGCAGGTGGAGTGCGTGCCGGCCTCGCAGGCGGCAACGCTGATCGGCCAGCAGGGCTGTGTGGCAGGTAGAGTCTTCCGCGTGACCGAGGCGAAGAGCGGCAACCAGCATCTCGGCTTCTGCCCGCCACGTTCGGGATGCAGCTTCCACGTGGCCGTGCCGAAGGCCGACCGCAAGAAGGTGGGCGACCTTAGCTACCTGCGCTACAAGCTGGTGGCCGTGGTGGGCGACGTCGTGGAGTTCCGCGGGCGTCCGCGCATTGTGGTGCGCGACAAAGAGCAACTGCATGTTACGGCCGGGAATCCCCCTGGAGAGCTAGATGCCGGACGCAGCCGCGCCGCGGGCCACAGCACGGGCGACCACCATGGAAGAGCCTGGTAGAGATTTCTTTCGCACAAATTGACTTTGCAGCAAACGAATGGCGCGCCCGGCGCGCCTTCTTCGTTGGAAGCTCTCTTCTTCTCCCGCCCGGCGGGCCTCAGCGCGACTGGCTTCTGCGCAGCTCTGTTAGCGGATAGAACGTTCCGCGCCACACCACGCCGCCACGCCCAATCGTCAGTAAGGTGGAGATGAGCATGGTGGCAACCATCAGCAACGTGGCCACGGGATGCAGCAGCAGGTACGCCGGACTGATTTTTGTGCGGCGCCCCATGCCGATGTAAATTGCCAGCAGACTTACCATGGCCGCCGCGTATCCGGCGCGCGCCCACCCGGAGCTGAAGAAGATTCCCAACCACGGCCCCAGGTGCAGCCACAGGATGACCACCGCCGCGCCCATGGCAAAGGGCACGCTGTACTTCAGCTCGGCAAAAAAGTTCTTGGTCAGGTTGCGCATGACGCCCGTGGCGCCCACGGCCCAGCGCAGGCAAACCAGCCCGGAACCGAATACAGCTACAGATCTCATTCCAGCACGCTTCACCTTTTCCGCCAGGCGCATGTCGTCCACCACACTGAGCCGCATGGATTCATATGTGCCAATCTGTTCATAGGCGGCGCGGCGCACCATGTTGAAGGCTCCCACGCCGAGCACGTCCGGCGATGCCGGGTCGCACACCTTCCAGGGACGATGCCCAGGGAAGATGAACATGGCCTGAAAGAAGCTAATCATCATGCGCTCACCCACGCTGTGCATCTGTATGGTGGGCAGCAGAACGATGTGCGCCGCCTGATCGGCTTCCGCGTAGGCCACGGCGCGGCGAAGCGCCTGCGGATGATGCACGATGTCGGCATCGGTAAACAGAAGCTACTCGCCGGTGGCCTGCTGGGTGGCCTTCCACATGGCGTGCGTCTTTCCCAGCCAGTCCGCGGGCAGCTCGTGGATGTGAATGACCACCAAGCGTTCGCCAACTTCCACTCGCAGGCGGTCGAGGATATCTCCGGTGCGATCCTCGCTGCGGTCGTTGACCACGATGAGTTCGTAGTTGGGATAGTCAATGGCAAGCAGCGAGCGCACCGAATGCTCGATCATCTCCTGCTCATTGCGCGCCGGCACCAGGATACTGACCTTCCGGAGCACTGCGCCTTCCGGCACGGCATACTCTTCGCGCGCCAGCTCCGGCATGGAGTTCAATCCGCGCCGCGCCGCCACGACGAAAAACAGCCAGGTCATCCCGAGGGACGCTCCGGCAACAAGGTTCACCAAGTGCAGCCAGCTCATTCGCGCTCGCCCGGCACCAGTTGCGGAGCGTAGCGCACGCCGACGAACAGCGCCACGGCGGAGAGCGCGATGGCCACCGAGGCCGCGACAAATGCCATCTGCAGATTGCTGCGGTCGCTGATGTAACCCATCAGGCTCGGCGAAAAAGCGTCACCCAGCAGGTGGATGGTGAAGATGTTGACGGCCATGGCCGAGGCGCGGATGGGAGCGGCCACCGAATTGAGGATGGCAGCGTTCAAAGGAGCTGTGTTCAGCAGCAGGAAGAACTCGCCGAGGAAGATGACGGGAAACATCCAGCGCCCGCCGATGAAGACGGCCAGCAGCACGGCAGGCAAAGCCAGGCTCATGCCGATCGCGCTGATGAGGCAGTGGCCGCCGCGCCGGCGGGCCTCCATGCGATCACCCAGCCAGCCGCCAAGCATGGTGGCTCCAATGCCGGCGGCCAGAGTCATGAGGCCGAAGCGCAGGTTGGCCACCTCAAGCGGAACGCCGCGCATACGCGAGAGGAAGGTCGGCATCCACACCTGCATGCCGCCGACGGCAAAGGTCATCATGGCCATGCCCAGGGTTCCGGTCCAGAAGGCCGGGTTACGCCACAGGCCGAGCATGGTGGAGCGCTCGAAGGTCGGTGCCAGGTGATCCTCGGAGCCGCGCTTCGGCTCCGGCAGGGCCAGAAGAATGCAGCCAAGAATGACGCCCGGCACGGCGCCGACGAGGAATGGCGCACGCCATCCCCAGCGCGCGGCCAATGCTCCGCCCAAAAGGTAGCCCAGGGCGGTGCCGACGGGCGTAGCCAGATAGAAGTAGCTGAGGGCGCGGGCGCGGCGCAGTTCGGGAAAGTAATCGGCAAGAAACGATGGCGCGATGGTGACAAAGGTTGCCTCGCCCAGGCCGACGAGGGTGTGCCGAATGAGCAGCTCGGTGAAGTTGTGCGTGACGGCCGTCAGCAAAGTCGCGGCGCTCCACAGAATGGCTCCGCCGAACATGATCCACTTGCGCGAATAGCGATCAGCCAGCCGCCCCATGAGCGGCGCGGTGACCATGTAGCAGAAGAAGAAGGCCGTGGTCAGCAATCCGAAGCGCGCGTCGGAGCCGGGAAACTCACGTTGCACCAGCGGCTGAACGGCGAAGAGCACCGAGCGATCAATGTAATTGACGAAGTTTAGAGCCGTCAGCACGACCAAGGCCGTGATGGCTCCCCTTCTGCTCTCCACCTTTGGATGGCTCAACGGCACCGCCTGTTTTGGATTGCACCCCGCCCCGCAGGATTTACTTGCGGCGCGGCCAGTGCGCCACAACCGTCGTACCCAATCCGCCACGCGGACGGAATTCGCCACGCACCTCGCACCAGACGGGACGCGTGGCCTTCACTACGTCCTCAAGAATGCGGTTGACGACGTTCTCCTGAAAGATGCCCAGGTTGCGGTACTCGTTGATGTATTCCTTGAGCGACTTCAGCTCGAAGCAGTCGTTCTTCGGCTCGTAGCGAATCCAGATGGTGCCGAAGTCCGGCAGCCCGGTTTTGGGGCAGACGCTGGTGAACTCCGGGATGTCGATCTCCACCTCGTAGCCGGGAAACTGGTTGGGCCAGCACTCGATGGCGGGAAACTTGTGATCCAGGCCGCTGGCGGCGTGGTCAGTGGTGTAGCCCAGCCGGGTGGCACTCTTCTTCGTGTTCTTTTTGGTAGCCATGCGTTTATTTTAGCCGACTCTTTGGTTTTTGCAGGATTCTTCGCGTGGCTGGTTTCCCTGACGCACAAAGATTGCAACCAGCAAGCCAACGGGGTTATCTGCTATATTGGCGCTGGTTGGCCACCGCCTGTGGCGGAGTCAAACCGTTACGCAAATACACGGAACTCCAGGGCAAGAAGCGAGTACCCGCATTATGGGATTTGACTTCACGAGCAAGGAGCGGCGGGCGCTGGGACTGCGCCTGATGCGCCGCATCGATCAGTACTTCACTTCCCTGGACCAGCGCTCCGTGCAGCCGCCGGCCGCCGAACGCACGGCCGAGCACCAGCCCCAGCCCATCCCAGAACTTGGCTCCGACGCGGCCGTAGTCCTCGACGACCTGTGCCGTCAGTTGATCGACAAGGGATTCCATATCCCCTCGGCCAATTACTTCGGGCTGATGAATCCCACTCCCACATATATGGCCGTGCTGGCAGAAGCCCTGGTGGCGGCCTTGAATCCGCAGCTTGCCTCGCTGGCGCGCTCACAGTTCGCCAGTGCCCTGGAGGCCGAGACGCTGGGCTGGATCGCCTCGCGCTTTGGCTGGCACAAGAATACCGGCGCCGCGCCCGCGCAGGGCCGCCACGCCACACCCTGCGAAGGCACATTCACCAGCGGTGGCAATGAGGCGAACTTCACCGCTCTGGCGCTGGCCCTGGCGCATCACTTCCCCCATGCCATTGATGACGGCGTGGCATCGATTGGCGCGCGGCCCGTGTTGTATGCCAGCACGGAGTCGCATCACTCACTGGTGAAGAGCGCGGGGCTGCTCGGCCTGGGACGCAAGGCTCTGCGCCGCATTCCGGTGAACCGCAAATTACAGTTGGACACGGCGCGCCTCATTCTGCAGATTGAGGCCGACTACGATTCGGGCTTCCGGCCCTTCTGCATTGTGGCCACCGCAGGCACCACCAGTTCCGGATCCATCGATGACCTGTCGGCGCTGGCCGCCATCGCCGAGCGTTACGGCTTGTGGCTGCATGTGGACGGCGCTTATGGCGCGGCACTGGCCTTCAGCGACCGCCATCGCACCCTGCTGCACGGCATCGACCGCGCTGACTCCATCACGATCGATCCGCACAAATGGCTGAGCATGCCCTTTGCCGCCGGAGTGGTGCTGACGCGCCATGCCGAACTGCTGGAGAAGGTCTTCAGCGTCGCCTCGCCCTATATGCCGAGGGCAGCCGAAGGCTCACTGGTAGATAACTACAAGATCAGCGCGCAATGGTCGCGCCGCATGAATTCGCTGAAGCTTTGGTTGACGCTGCGCGTGCATGGCCGCCGTGCCTACGCGGAGATGATGGAGCGCCAGATGCAAATGGCCGCTACCATGCGCCATTGGATCGAGCAGAGCCAGCACTTTTCCATGGCCGCGCCGCAGACGTTGCCCATCCTCAACTTCCGGCTGAAGGGCTTGGAAGGGATGAGCGTGGCCGATTGCGACGCCCTGCATCAGGTGTTCCTCGACGAGTTCAATCGCGACGGCCACTACTGGATCAGCCGCACCCACGCCGGTGGTGAGAGCGTGCTGCGCATGATGATCATCAGCTACCTGAGCACCGAGGAGCATCTTGCCGGATTGCAGCAGGCGCTGACGAAGGCAGCCGAACATATGCAGATGCTGGCCGCTGAACGTATGAGTTCCGCTGCTGTTGATCGCAGCAGCACACTGCGCTGAACAAAAACACCCAACGCATCCACACTGGCAAAGAAAAACGGCGTCCAATCGATGGACGCCGCTTACCTTTTGCATTCGATACGATGCAGCGCAAGCAGCCTTACAGCGCCTCCAGCACCGCCGTCAGGTACTTCCAGAACTCAGCCACCGAGGAGATCTGCACGCGCTCGCCGGGGCTGTGCGGGTACTCGATCTGCGGTCCAAAGCTGATCATCTGCATCTGCGGATAGTGCACGCCGAGGACGCCTGTCTCCAGGCCGGCATGCATGGCAATCAGCTTGGGCGTGGAGCCGTACATCTTTTCGTACACCTCTTTCGACTTGCGCACGATGTCGCTCTCCGGCTCGGGCTTCCATCCGGGATAGCTGGCCGCGTGCTCGGTCTCAAATCCTGCCAGGCGGCAACTGGTGGCCACCAGGCGCTTGGCCAGGTTCTTGCTGCCTTCAATGGCCGAACGCTGGCTGGTGACGATCTCCACCACGCCATCCTTCAGGCTGACGGTGGCGACGTTGGTGGAATCCTGCACCAGGCCCGGTACGTCGGGGCTCATGGCCAGCACGCCATGATGCAGGCTGGCGATCAGGTCCACGGTGGCGGCGGCATCGGCGTGGGCAAAGACCTGCTTGGGAATCTCGGCCTTTTCGACCGCAATCTCCAGACCGGCGTCAAAGGCGCCGAGGTCCACTTTCACGTCTTCGGCGTAAGCGGCCACGACCTCGCGCAGCTTTGTTTCATGCGCCGCGTCGGTCACGATGATGGCCGAGGCCTCACGCGGAATTGCGTTGTGCGCGCTGCCACCCTTGAGGTCGGCCAACTGCACGGCAACAGCTTCATTGATGAGCTGCAAGACGCCGCCCAGGATGCGTACGGCATTTCCGCGGCCCAGGTGAATGTCCACGCCGGAGTGCCCGCCCTTAAGGCCGCTGACCTTGATGCGGTAAGCGGCGTTGCCCTTGGCGGGAACAAAGCTCACCTTGCGGCGAGCGCGGGTGTTCAACCCTCCGGCGCAGCCGATGCAGAGAGTGCCCTTCTCTTCGTTATCCAGGTTGAGCAGGTAGTGCGCCTTCAATACACCGGGCTGGAAGGCCGATGCGCCGCCGAGCGTGGTCTCTTCTTCGACGGTGAAGATGAATTCCATGGGCCCGTGCTTGATGGTCTTGCTTTCCATCACGGCCATGGCGGAGGCCACTCCGATGCCGTTGTCGCTGCCCAGCGTGGTGCCATCGGCGTAGAGCCAGTCTTCCTTGCGCACCATGCGAATGCCATCGGTGTCGAAGTTAAAGTTGGTGCCCTCGTTCTTCTCGCACACCATGTCCAGGTGGCCTTGCAGGGCGGTCACGGGAGCCTTTTCGCGTCCCGGGCTGGCCGGCTTGCGCACAACCAGATTGCCGGCCGGATCGACAAAGCTTTCCAGACCTAAAGTGGCGGCCAGCTTCTGCACATGCTCGCGCGCTGCGGCTTCCTTGGTGGAAGCGCGCGGAATCGCCGCCAGCGCCTCAAAATGCTTCCAAACCTCGCGGGGTTCCACTCCCGCCAATGCGTTCGACATAACACTCTCCGTTTGCTGCGAAGTGCCACTATCCTACAACTTTGGCCGCGTTGCGCGCAGCCCGGCAATCAGGCTGTATCATTGAAATACAGGCAGCGGCAAACAAAATTGGCGCGAACCAAGATAATTTCCCTTTTTTTCAGGAACCGGGCTATACTTATGACATCAAAGTCTAGCTTTGGTTGAACGTAGCGATTTTGAGCTGGTAACGCCGAACCACATTCGCGCTCCACTCGTAGTTGCCTCCGATCTACTCAGCAGAAATTGAAAAAACAAAACACAAAAGAGGAAACACAAGTGGAACAGGGAACTGTGAAGTGGTTTAACGACGCAAAGGGTTTCGGATTCATCAGCCGCCAGAACGGAGAGGACGTTTTCGTCCACTTCTCCGCGATTCAGACCAACGGCTTCCGTAGCCTTCAGGAAGGCCAGGCTGTTTCGTTCAACGTGGTCAAGGGGCCCAAGGGCTTCCAGGCCGAGAACGTTCAGGCCATCTAAGCCATCCGGCTTTGCAAAGGCCCGGGACTTCGGTCTCGGGCCTTTCACTTGCTATTCGCCCCTGGTCTTCTTCCCCGCCGCTGAATTTGCTACCCTGACATATGGCTTCCCCTTTCAATCCAGGCGGGCAATCCGTCGCAGCCACACGGCCGCGCGAGATTCCCTACAACTACACTTCGGCCTCCGATGCGCAGGCCGTCAGCTTCCTGCTGGGCGACGCCACGGTGCGTACGCTCGACGAGTTGCGCAGCGCGCGCGTCACCGGACGCAGCGCCCGCATCCTGATGCGCCTCTTCGGCGAGGTGCTGATCCATCGCCGCAATCCTTACCTTTACGAGGAGCTGGTAACCAGCGCGCAGCGCCGACGCCGCTTCTTCGGCAACTCCGCCAAAGACCTGGAAATCATCGCCGGCAAAGCCGAAGGCGATCCCCGGGTGCTGGACATTCTTGCGCAGTGCCGCAAGCTCTTTGCCGACTTCCGCACGGAAATTGAGCAGACACCCGGCGAACGCAATCGCGTACGCCGCGAGCTGGCGCCAATCGTGGGCACGAACAACGTACTCTTCGATCCCTTCACACTTGTCTCCCACGCCACAGACGCCACCGACTGGCGCTTGTTTGTACCGCTGGCCGTGGTCACACCGGATGACGAAGCACAGGTAGCGCCGCTGCTGGTCTCCATCGCCAAGCTGGGTCTGAAGGTGGTTCCGCGCGGCGCCGGCACGGGTCTCACCGGCGGAGCTGTTCCCTTGCGCGCGGGCTGCGTGGTGCTCAACACGGAGCGCCTTAACCGCATCCGCGCCATTCGCGATGAGGAGTTCCTGCTGGACAACGGCCAGACGGTCACCGCCCCGGTCATGGAGGCCGAGGCCGGCGTGATCACTGAAAAGGCCATGGAGCACGCCGCCGAGCATGGGCTGGTCTTTGCCACCGATCCCACCAGCGCGTGGGCCTGCACCCTGGGTGGCAACATTGCGGAAAACGCGGGCGGCAAGATGGCCGTGCGCTGGGGCACCTGCATCGACAACCTAGTGGAATGGCGCATGAGCATGCCCGGCGGAAAGCGCTGGCGTGTGCGCCGCGCCAACCATCAGTTGCGCAAGATTCTGCCCAATGACACGGTGATCTTCGACGTGCTGGACGAGAGTGGCGACCTGCTGCGGCGCATTGAACTGAAGGGCACGGAGATTCGCAAGAACGGACTCTGGAAGGACATCACCAACAAGGCCCTGGGTGGCGTACCCGGATTGCAAAAGGAAGGCACCGACGGCGTCATCACCTCCGGCGTCTTTGTGCTCTATCCGGAGTATCCGGCCATGCGCACGCTTTGCCTTGAGTTCTTCGGGCCGGACTTTGACGAGGCCAGCCGAGTCATCCTGGAACTGGCGCGGGCATTTCCCTTCCCCGCTGATGGCGAAGAAGCTCTGCTGGCGCTCGAACACTTTGACGATGAATACATCCGCGCCATTGATTACAAGGTGAAGGCCCCCAGAGCCGAGACTCCCAAGGCCGCGTTGCTGATTGATATTGCGGGCAGCACTCCCGAACAGGTGCAGCGCGGCGTGGAGCGCGTGCGCGCGCTGCTGGAGCGCCATCCCAACACCGAGCTTTTCGTGGCCGCTGACGCCGCGCAGGCAAAACTCTTTTGGCAGGACCGCAAGAAGCTGGGCGCCATCGCCCGCCGCACCAACGCCTTCAAGATGAACGAGGACATCGTGCTGCCGCTGGAGGCGCTGGCCGAGTTCGCGCGCTTTATCGACAACATGAACGTGGAGGAGGAGCGCTACGCGCAACTGCGCTTTGCCGAGCGCGCCGAGTCGCTCTTCTCCGACGCGCCATGGAAGGACGATACCAACGCGTTGGCCGCCAAAACTCCCGCGGCGCTGGCTCTCTGCGCTGGCTTCCGCGCGCAACTGCCTGCGCTTGGCGCCGCTGCGCTGCGCGGCCTGAGCGCGCTGCACGAATTCCGCGACGGCCTGCTGCGCCTGCTGCATGGCTACCCGGCGGCGGTTGCGCTGCTGGAAAAAGCATTCAAGGAAGTCCGTGACCGCCGCATCGTGCTGGCCACGCACATGCACGCCGGCGACGGCAACGTACACGTCAACGTGCCCGTGCTTTCGAACGATCGCCCCATGCTGGAACGCACCGACCACGTCATCGACCAGGTGATGGCCAAGGTCATCTCGCTCAATGGTGTCGTCAGCGGCGAGCACGGCATCGGCTTGACCAAGCTCAAGTATCTTGAGCCCGAGCGCGTGGCCGAACTGGCCGCTTATCGCATTCAGGTGGATCCCGATGGCCTGATGAATCCCGGCAAACTGGACGACTACGTAGCCCTGGGCCACATCTTCACGCCGTCGTTCAACCTGCTGGAACTGGAAGCGCAGATTTTGCAGCATGGGCGGCTGGAAGAACTATCGCGCAAGATTGCGCACTGCGTTCGCTGTGGCAAGTGCAAGGTGGATTGCTGCGTCTATCATCCAGCGCGCGGAATGTTCTACCATCCGCGCAATAAGAACCTGGCGATCGGCTCGCTGATCGAGGCGCTGCTCTACGACGCGCAGCGTGAGCGCAGCACGCACTTTGAGCTGTTGCAATGGCTGGAGGAGGTTGCCGACCACTGCACCATCTGCCACAAGTGCCTTAAACCCTGCCCGGTGGATATCGACACAGGCGAGGTCAGCATCCTTGAGCGCCAGATTCTGAACGAGTGGGGTTACAAGCACACTCCGCTGGCCACGCGGCTGACCCTGCGTTACCTGAATAGCCAATCGCCGGCCTTTAATTCGGTCTTCCGCGCCGGAGTAGTGCAGATTGGCGGCGCAGCGCAGCGCGTACTCAGCAAAGTGGTTGCGCCGTTGCAGCCTGCCGAAGGCAGTAGCGCGTTTTATCCGCTGCGCTTGTTGCGTTCCAGCATTGCGCCCGTGCCTTCCGATACCCTGCGCGATCTGCTGCCTGTGTGCGAAGAGGGCGAGGCCTTGGTGTTTGAGCCGGAGAACCACGCCGACTCTGCCGATGACCGCCGCACCGTCTTCTACTTCCCCGGCTGTGGCTCGGAGCGTTTGCACTCGGATATTTCCATGGCCACCATCCACCTGCTGCTGGAGGCGGGCACGCGCGTCGTTCTTCCGCCGCCGTTTCTCTGCTGCGGCTTCCCCGCGCAGGTCAACGGCAAGACAGACTTGCACTCACAGACCGTGCTGCGCGACATCATTGTGTTCAACCAGATTCGCACCATGTTCGGTTATCTTGACTTTGATGGCTGCGTCATCAGTTGCGGAACCTGCCGCGACGGACTCTCGCAGATGGACACCGCCAAGCTCTTTGGCCGCGTGGTGGACGTGGCCGCCTACCTAAACGAGCGCGGCGTTCGCATCGCGGACAAGCCGCCGCTGGTGACCGCCCCCGGCGCACGCCCCGACTACCTCTACCACGCACCCTGCCACGATTCACTCGATGGCCGTGCCGAGAAAGTGCTCTTTCAACTGGGAGGCTTCGGCCACGTGCAGCCCGTGCCCCACTGCTGCAGTGAGGCAGGAACCCTTGCGCTCTCCCGTCCGGATATTACCGACAGCATGCTGCACCGCAAGCGCCAGGCCTTCGCCGAAGTCATCCCCGCCGGCGAGAAGGCAACGGTGCTCACCAACTGTCCCGCCTGCGTGCAGGGTCTGGGACGCTGCCGCGACCAGGGCGTGCAGGCACAGCACATCGCCATTGCGCTGGCAGAAAAGCTAACCGGCCCTACCTGGAAGCTGCGCTTCATTGAACAGGCTGGACGCGCAACGACCGTCGCGTTCTAACCGCGTGCAATGCACAAATCAAAGCCCCGGAATGCGCTCCGAGGCTTTTGTGTTGTTAGACAGAAACGTATTCGCCAACTATGGAGCCGCTTCCAGCTCTGCCAGCTTCGCCCGCAGCAATTCCCTCTGACCGTCGGCGTGGGCCAGTCCGTAACGCAACGCATTTCTTGCTTCATTTGGATGCCCCTCGGCGCGCAGGGCCTCCGCCAACAGAACGTAGCCCAACGTGTTGGTGGCATCCACCTCGCAGGCATGGCGTAGGCGCTCCTCGGCCTCCGGCAGGTGCCCGGTGCTCAGCAGGGTGACGCCATAGGCGAAGTTCGTCCCCCATCCATCGGGATCGAGGCGCAGAGTACCGGCGTAAATCTCCAGTGCTGGCACAACGGCTCCGGCCTTCAGCAACTGGTTGGAGTACAGATTGCGCGCCCGCACGCTCTCCGGTGAGACTTCAGCGGCATGGCCAAACAAAGTCATGCCATCGCGCCACACCTCGGTCTGCTGCACCGTCAGCACGGCGCCCACGGCCGCCAATAGCATGAGTGGGATCAATCGGTTTGCGGCCACGCCAAGCACCTTCTGCGGACTCTCCGGCAGTTGCGCAACGGCCCACCCCACCAGCAGCGCCACGGCTATGGTCGAAAGGTAAACATAACGGTCGTGCACCAGGTCGCCTTCGGGAAATGAAAGCAGACCCGCCAGCACGGGCAGCAACGGCAGCAGCCACCAAGCGGCCACAAGGCCGAGCAAACGTTCTAGCCGAGCGGCCCACACAGCCAGAGCTGCAACGGCCAGCACCACCACAAGCGCCACAACAAAACCTGCCGTGGGAGCCTTCAGCAAATGCAGGTTGTAAAACAGCGCCAGCGGATACGGCCACAGGCTGAGCCGCAGGCATTCGACAAGATCGAGCGGAGCGGTCAGCATGGCTCGCCACAGCGAATTCGATGCTACCGCCAGATGCTGCATCACCATGACGCGCATGACCAGGTAAATCGCCGTGGCCGCCAGCACCGGTGCAGCCGACTTCACCGCGCCATAAAATTTCGCGCCATGGCTCTGCCGAGATGCAGCGGAATCTACGGCGGTCTCTCTGCCGACAAACAGCCATGCATGCAGCAGAATCAGCACGGGCAGCGCCAGCGCCGTTTCCTTGGCAAACAGGGCGGGCAGGGCCAGCACTCCGCTCAGCAGCCACCACGCACGCGCGCTGCCACCAGCGGACTCGGATAGCACATCTTCGCCACAGCCGCGCAGGTAAGCCAGAAAAGATGCGAGAAAGAAAAACGCCACCAGCGGCTCAGTGGAACCGCTGAGCCACACCGCGCTCTCCACATGCGCCGGATGCACGGCGAAGACCACGCCAGCGGCAGCGGCGGCAAACAGCTTCCAGTTCACCAGCAGCCACAGCAAAAACACGGGACGGTAATAGTTGCGATATTGCGGCTGGGCAAAGCGCCACACGTCGTGCACAAAATAGCCGGGGGCCTGGCTCCATTCCAGCGTCTGGTTGTGCACAATCTGGTGCTGATCGTCGTAGAGGCTGAAGCCGAAGCCGGCACCTCGCAGATGCAGCAGCACCGTAGCCCCGAGCAGGCAGAGGGCAAAGATAATATGACTTTTCTTCCAGAGTGCGGCGTTCACCCGAAGCCTCGCAGCCAAGATAGGTTCACGCCTTTTCTATCACACACGCCGCATCCGATGCGTGCAACGCCCCGACCGTATTCAGTTCTTACGGCTGCGGATGCCCCACTGGTACCATGTAGATGGGCGTAATGCCCGCCGGAAGCGCCGCGGCCTTGGCCGTATCCGCCGGAATGATGCCACCCACGGGCACCGCACCCAGTTTCAGCCCGGTGGCCGTCAGCAGAAGATTCTGCGTAGCGTGCCCTGCTTCCAGGTTCACCAGCCGCTCGGCTGTCGTGTGGTCGGTGTTCTTGGCCGCTCGGTCAAACTCGCCCGCAATCAGAAAGACCACGGGAGCCTTCTTCACCGTCTCCTGCGTGCTCAAAACACCGCGCAGATCTTTTGACGCCAGTAGCACCAGAACGTGCCTGGCGGGCAGATACTCGTAAAAGCCATCGGCCTGTGCCACATAAACGTGCAGATAATATTGCGCGTGCGCCGAGGGTGCCGTGCGCTGACCTTTCTCACTGGTCATGCCCTGCGCGCTCCACAGCAGTTGGCTGATCTCGGCCAGAGTGACTTTCTCGGCGGTAAACAGGCGCACCGAGCGCCGGGTGGCCAGCGCTTCGTTCAGCGTGATGCCACCCGTCAGTGCAGGCTTGGGCAGCGCAACCTCCTGCGCCGCGGTGGAAACCACTGGGGTAACCGCCATTGCCGTGGCCGCCAGGGCCAAAATCATAAGAATGCTGATCAGGATTCGCCGCATAGGATTTCTCCTCCAAGGATTGCAGCATACACCCGCGCCGCGAGGAAAATCCCACACCCCTTGTACCCGCATCACCTTGCCCGATGACCTGTGTCACAGCCCCCGGGGTTATGTTCTTCAGAAAATGAGACTTTACGAAAGGAATTCTCTCCATGAGTACATCCGCTGCTCCGCATGTGGGCGCCATGCTCACCCTCCCCGGCGATGCCGTCCGCCAGATTCTATGGCGCTTCAGCGACCGCTTTGACCTGCAAATGCTGGTGCAGTCGGCACGCGGCGTCGCGCGCGGCCCGGTGGCCCGCATGGTGGCCAGCGGCGAGCGCAATACCCACGAGTGGACTCCGGCCAAGCAGGCCATGATGGAGGCCTTTGACGCCGCCGGCATTACCGCAGCTTTCATGGAGCCCGAAGAAGGCGGCTTTATCAGCGGCCCAAAGAATTTAGCCCTGGGCCTGGCGGCCTTTGAGCTGGCCTGGGTGGATGGCGGCGCAGCCACGGCAAGCCTCGCCGGATTCCTTGCCCTGGCGCCCATCCACGAGCGTGGCACGGCGGAACAGAGCGCGCACTACATGAAGCTGGCTGCCCCGCCGCAGCCCGGTGAAGATCGCAAGATCAAGCGCGGCGCCTTCGCCCTCACCGAGCCCATCCCCTATGTCGGCGTGGACACCGGACTGCTGAGCGGCCGCGTGCGCGTGGCTGAATGGAAAGATGGCGAAGAACCCATGCTGCAGGTGGAAAAGCGTGGACGCTTCATCACCAACATCGCCTGCGCCGACTTCGTCACGGCCGCCGTCGATAGCGGCGACGAGCGCATCAAGGGCAGCTGCGTCATCATTTTGGAAGAAGGCGACCCGGGCAGCTTTGACCGCGGCACGCCCACCAAGAAGCTCGTCCACCAGCTCAGTTCCACGGGCGACCCCATCTTCAGCCTGCGGGTTCCGGCCAGCCGCATCGTTGGCGGCTACACGGTCAAGGACGGCAGGATTGTGCCGAACTTCACGCACAGTGAAGTAATTGAGGCGGTCTTCCGCCGCACCCGCGTGACCGTGGGCCTGATGACCTCCGCCAAACTGCTCTCGGCCGTCGAGCCCGTCATCCGCTACCAGCGTGGACGCTTCCGCGGCGCGGAGAGCATCAAGGAGGGCAGCCTGCGCTACGAGATGGGCATCCAGCAGCGCGAGGATGCCCTGCAACGCCTGGTGGACGTATGGGCCAGCGGTGAGGCCGGTGCCAGCCTGGGCTTTGCCGCCGCACGACTCTTCGACGAACTGGACCCACTGGAAAAGCAGAAGACGGCCCTGATGGCCGAGCGCGGCATCAACGGCGGACGAGCGGAAATGAAGGCCATGAAGGAGGTCGAACTCCGCGCCATGGAGCTTCTGACGGCCAACCCAACACCGGAGCGCCGCGCCGAATTGGAAGCCGATCCGCTGGTGCAATATCTCATTCTGGATGCCGCAGCCAACGTTCTTTGCCCCGCCACCAAGCTGTGGAACACCGGCGAGGGCACACGCCAGATGCGCGAAGCCGTCAGCCTGATGGGCGGATACGGCATCACCGAGGACTGCCCCGGCTACCTGGCCAACAAGTGGATGGACGCGCAACTGGAAACCACCTACGAGGGTCCGGAGGCCGTACAGCGCCGCCAGCTCACCATCACCATGATCACGCCGCTCTTCCTGGCGCAGTTCCGCAACTGGATTCGCGAGATGCGCACCATTGCCAGCGAGCGCCCCGGCACCGGCGCCTGCACGCTGGCCACGGCCATGACCATGTGGATGTGGACACTGCATTACACGCAGACCGCAACCGATGCCGACGGCAACAAGCTGTACACCGGCCCGCGCCAGGCTGTGACCTTTGCCCTGGCCGATGCCCTCTGCTGGCTGCTGGCCTCGCGCTGCCAGATTCTGGATGTGCAGGAGTTGGAAGCTCGCGGCCCAGAGGATGCCGTCGTAGCCGAGGACCTGCCTGCCACGTTGCAGTTCTTCCGCGACCTGTGCCACACGCAGGCCGCGCGCGCCAGCGGCGAGGCTTCACGCATCTGCGCTGAGCTGGTCTATGGCTACAACCGCCATCCCGCATGGGATGCCGATGGCCACAAGGCCTGCTTCCTGGCCGATGAAGTCGAGGAGTATGAAGGCTTTATCCCCGGCCTCGGCTCGGTGGCGCTGGACGTGATCGGCCAGCACGGCGAGCATCCCTTCAAGGCCGGTCCCTGCGCCGGATGTGCCGGTTCGGCTGACTTCCTGCATTTGCAGAACAAGCTCGCCACCTGCCTTACCGGCTCGCGGCTGGCCAAGGACCGCGCCGCAGAGACCGTCGCCAAGGTGATGATCCCCGAGGCGCTGGACTACCCGGCATGAGCGCCGAGCTAAACAGCGAACAGACGGAGGTCGAGCGCCAGCAGATGGAGGTGGACATCGCCTGTGTCGGCTTCGGTCCGGCCATGGGAGGCTTCCTCACCACGCTGACACGCGCACTGGCCGAGGCCGCAGGCGACCCAGCGCTGGAGAGCCATGCCATGCCCGGGATGCCCTTGCAGGTGCTCTGCTACGAGCGTGCCGATGACCTTGCCGCCGGAGTCAGCGGCGTTGTCACCGCCGCACGGGCCATCCGCCAGAGCTTTCCGCAGATTGCCGATGCCGCAGTGCCGATGCTCACTCCAGTGACGAGCGAAAAGGTCTTCTACCTGCTTGATCCGCACGGCCACAGCCGCCGCTCGCTGGTCCTGCGCGCGGCTGATGTATTGCTGAAACCATTTGTGAAGGATGCGGCCTTTGCCCTGCCCTACACGCCGCCATTTCTGGAAAAGCACGGCGGACTCATCCTCTCCATCGGCCAGTTCAACCAGTGGGTGGGCACGGAGCTGATGTCCACCGGCCTGGCGCAGATTTGGCCGGGCACTCCGGTGGCGGAAGCCATCTTTGATGGCCGCGCCGTAAAGGGTGTCCGCCTCGCCGATCAGGGCGTGGATAAATACGGCGCGCCGGCCGAGGGCTACATGCCCGGCATGGACGTTCGCGCCGCGCTGACCGTTGTCGGCGATGGCCCGGTGGGAGCCGTGGGCCAGAGTCTGGATCGCACGCTCGGACTGCCCGCAGGACACGCCACGCGCGAGTGGGCGCTGGGCATGAAGTTCGTAGTCGAACTGCCCGAGGACACCGAACTCCAGCCGGGAACCGTATGGCACACCTTCGGTTACCCTGAGCCGGAGATCTTCGGCTTCCTCTACGTGCATCCCGACCGCCTCTGCTCCGTGGGCATCTTCATCCCCTCGTGGCTGGGCGATCCGGCGCGTACGGCCTATCGCTATTTGCAACACTACATGCAGCACCCCTTGCTGTGGCGTCACCTGGAGAAGGCCACCATGCGCAGTTGGGGAGCAAAATCACTGGCGGAAAGTGGCTTACACGGCGAGCCCTACCTTTGCGGAGACGGCTTTGCCCGCATCGGCGAAGGCAGCGGCAGCACCAACATGCTCACCGGTAGCGGCGTGGACGAGGCCTGGGCCACGGGCACGCAGCTTGCTGAAGGCGTGTTGGAACTGCTCAAGGCCGGCAAGCCGTTTACGCAGGAAAACCTGGACGCCGCCTACGTTGCTCGCCGCCGCCAAAGCTGGGTTGAGAAGGGCGCGCAGGCCGCAAAAGAAGCCCGCAACGGCTTCCACTCCGGCGTGATCAGCGGGCTCATCGGCATGGGGCTGGCCGGGCTGACCAATGGCGCGCTGGCTGCGGCGGCCACGCCACCCGCTGCGCATGAGCAGATTTCTCCGCTGCGCAAGTTCTTTGCTCGCTTTCACTCGGAAAAAATCGCCGAGGCGCAGCAGGCCGCACGCAGCGGCGCACGCACTCTGCACGATTCGCTGCTCGACCTGCGCGGCTGGCCCGCCATCCCCTACGACGGACGCCTGCTGGTCACTCAGCAGGATGCGCTGTTGATGGGCGGCAAGGTGCAAGCCGCGGCTGGCTTTGCCGATCACGTCCGCTTCCGCGACCCGGCACTGTGCAAAGCCTGCGAGGAGCGCACCTGCGTCAGCATGTGCAGCGGACAGGCCATTACCGAGGGCGAAGGCACCACTCCCGCATTTGACCGCGAGAAGTGCATCCACTGCGGCGCATGTCTGTGGAACTGCGCTCACAGCAGCGACGGCCGCCGCGCCAACGTCGATTTCAATGCCGGCTCCGGCGGGCTGCACTCGGCGGAGAACTAGCAAACAGTTCAGAAAGGAAGTTTCAGCAAACATGGCAAACGTCTTTCACATCGTTGTCTGCTCCGGCATTGTGCCGGATCCTTTGCAGACGCTGGAGCCGGCACCCGGCCCGACGCTTAAGAACGAGATGATGCTGCCCGCGGTGCTCGATCCCTGGGCCGCCTCGGCGCTATATGAGGGCGCGGCTCTGGCCGCCAAGCACGCCGGCAGCAAGCTGTGGCTGCTGAGCCTGGGGCCCAAGGCCAAACTGCAACAGGTGATGATGACCGTCGGCCAGAAGGTTCCCTTCGAGTTTGTCGCCGTGGACGGCCCACTCGGAGGCTTCACCGATGCCACTTCCACGGCCGCGGCGCTGGCCGAGGCCATTGCGGCCATCCCCGGACTCGACCGCACAAAGCTGCTTCTCTTTGGCGGGTGGGAGTCGGCCTCGCGCGGCGCTGGCGTCACGCTGCAAGTTGCAGGAGAACTGCTCGGCATCAGCGATCAGTTCCAGGGCGTGGATGAGATCAAGGTCGCCGACGATGGCAGCTTCGAGGTCCTCGAGCGCATTGAAGGCGGACGCCATCAGCAGAGCCGCTGCCAGGGCACTCCGGCCGTACTCGGCTGGGCCACCGGCAACCTGCCGGAGCCGCGCAACTCTCCGCAGGTGGGCATGGCCAACATGCGGGGCATCATGCCTGCCTTGCAAAAAGCCAAGAGCGTAAAGCTCGATGCCAACAGCCTCACCTACGCCTCGGTCAGCCTGCCCAAGCAGCAGCGCGAAACCCGGCTGGTGCGCGACCTTTCCCCTGATGAGATTGCACGCGAGATCGTGCAGTGGATTGCGGAGTAGCCCGATGGACAACATTCTTGTATTGACGCATGTCGATGAATCCGGCGCCCTCTCACGCGCCTCGCTGGAGTCCGTGGCCGCAGGCGTGGAACTCTCCGCCGCCATTGGCGCTACGCTTGCCGTGGGCGTGGTCGCCGCAGAACTTTCGGCAGACATCCCTGCGCAACTTGCAGGTCTCAACGCCCGCGTGCTGGCCGCCACCGCCGCAGAGCTGGCCGAGCCGCGCTTTGCCAGCGATGCAGCTGCCTGCGAAGCCCTCTGCCGCCATGCATCGGCGACCATCGTACTCGCCCCCGGCAGCTCGCGCTTTACCCGCGTGCTTCCGGCGGTTGCGCACCGTCTGGGCGGTGTAACAGACACCCACATCACCGCCCTCACCGGCGGCACACAGGTGGAAGCCACGCGCTGGTACTACCGTCAGCGCGTCGAGGCCGTCATCACGCGCACGGCTCGGCCGTGGTTCCTGCTGCTGGATGCAGGCACTCGTACGCCTTATGCTGCAAAGGGCACGGCACCTGCGATTGAGGCCGTTGCCCTCGCCATGCCTGCATTGCGCACCCAGGTGCTCGGCATCAAGGCTCCCAAGCAGGACGAACAGACCATCCGTCCCGATGCCAAACTGCTCTTCGTTGCCGGTGCCGGATGGACGAAGAAGCAGGCCGACGGGCAGGTTCATGCCGCTGAGGCCGAGCAGTGCATTCTGGGCTTCCTCAAGGTGGCAGACTCGTCGCTGGGCAGCAGCAAGAGCCTGGTGGACCAGAGTGGCGAGAACCAGGCGGTGCTTAAATTCATGTCGCACCTCAACCAGATTGGCCAGACCGGTGCCACGCCGCGCCACGCCAAGGGCCTGAGCACCTGCTGCCATGGCGAGGAGCCGCACGTCGTGGGCTGGCGCTTCGTCAACGAGCGCCGCGCCATCAACCTGGACGCCAACTGCGGATGGGCACGCGGCAAGGCCGACGTGGTTTACATTGCCGACGCTTTTGCCGTCATGCAGCGGGTCAACGCCCTGCTGTCGGAGAAAAAATAGGCGCGGATAAGTCTGCGACTGCCATCGCAATGGCACCGTACATCGGCTGCCATTAACACCGGCCGGAGCGCCTTACGGGACTCCGGCCTTTTCATTGCCGCCGTCTTTTCGTGTAACATGGCTTCGCGATGAACGCCTTTTTAACCCGTCCCGCTGCTACCCTTGCGTGCCGCCTGCTTCTGCTTGCGGCGCTGCTATCGCTGCTGGTTCCCTTCCTCTCCGCGCAGGAGCGCGCGCCTGTCCAGCTATTTGAAGCTGCGCAGTGCCTGGCCACCGATCCCCTGCACTGGGTGGACGTTTCCAACAAGAAGGAACTCGTGCTGGCCTACCTGCCCGAGGGACGCAGCTTCAACGGCGCACGCTTTATTGACGTGGTTGTCTTCAACAACTCCAAGCACGATCAGGGCTTTATCTTCGACATTCGCGTCCACGAAGAGGGCCGCCGCCATATTTATAGCGTTGAGAACAACGCGGCCTGGAAGAAGGAAGCCGACGAGTACAAATTCGAGGAACCGCCCCTGGGCGGCAACTTCCGCCAAAACCAGATGGTCAGCATCCTTCAGCAGATTCATCGCCACCACAAGTGGTATGAGGCGCAGGTTCGCCTGCTGCTGAAGCCCAACCCGCACCTGCGCTGCGAGAGCAACGTCGAGGACGTTCCCCTCGGCACCAAGCCTGTGCCATCCGCCGCACAGCCTGCTGCCCAACCGGCAGAGAAGACAGTGGCGCCCTTGAAGAAGTGGTTCTAGCGCGTAAAACAATTTAAGGCCGGCTTGCTGAGTGAACACATCACTCGCAATCCGGCCTCAACTTTTTATCCCGAGCCCGTGTGCAAACTTCTAGTTGCGGGGCTTTCGAATTAAGTTAGCGATCGCCTTTTGGCAGCGGCAACCCCAGCCCATCCATCTTGGGGATTCCAAAGTGCCCGCCAAGTTTCAGCAGGTCCATCATTGAGATGGTGCCGGAGACGGTCACCAGGTTCACGTCGCGTGGGCCAACCCACAGCAAGGCAATCTCTCGCACCGCGGCGCCATCCATGCGCAACCATAGGTCGGCTACCTGGCCATTCTGGTTGCGATGCTTGCGCAGCAGTTGCGTAAAGCCGCGCTCGCGATATTCCAGCGCCACGCTTGCCCCCAGCATCGCATCCGGCTCCAGGCCATCGCGATAGTGGAAGCTGTGCACGCCCACCGCGTTCAGGGCTGCCACAACCTTGCGCAGTTCAGGATTGTCATGACTGAAGCGCGCCGCCAGCTCCAGCATGGGACGATCCAGAACGAACTCCGTGCGTGCGGTGGCCGTGCGGCTAACCTCGGCCAGCGCCTGCGGCACAGGAGACGCCACCAGCGGAGCCTGTCCGCCAAAATCCGCGCCCATTGCGGGCGAATCGTTATTTGCAAACGGAGCATTGGCTGCGGGTGGTGCGTACTGGGCCGCAGCCACTATTGAGCAGCCCAACATCAGTGGCAATACCAATCGAAGAACTTTCATCACTCAACCTCAAAGGGCACGGCGCACACTTCTTCTGGCACCGTATATGGAATCAAACCCGGCCAGGCACGAATTGTTTCGCAGCCGCGGCGTTTCCCTTAAATACGAAAGGCCCGCCACAGGGCAGACCCTTCATAATTTTGTTCGCATTCGTATCGCGTCTGGCTATTCAACAATTGGGGCTAAAACGCCCACTTGATGATGGAAGCGCCGCTGGTAAAGCCCGCGCCCACGCTTGCAATTAAAAGGGTGTCGCCCTTTTTCAGCCTGCCCGTCTCAACGGCGGTCCTCATCGCCAAGGGGATGGTACCGGCCGTGGTGTTGCCATAATCTTCAATGTTGATGATGACCTTTTCCGCCGGCATCTTTAGCCGGTCGGCCGTGGCGGTGATGATGCGCTTGTTGGCCTGGTGGCTGATGAAGCAATCCACATCCGCGCCGGTCAGGCCGTTCTTGGCCAGCACCCGCTCGGTCATCTCGGCCATCTTCTTCACCGCGTACTTGAACACCTGCTGGCCGTCCTGATGAACGTAGTGCATCTTCTGGTCCACCGTCTCATGCGAGGCCGGATGCAGACTGCCGCCGCCGGGCTGGTACAGGTAGTCGCCGCCAAAGCCTTCAATCTGGTGGACGAAGTCGATAAAGCCAACGTCCTCGCCCTCTTCGCAGGGCTCCAGCAGCACGGCTCCCGCGCCATCGCCAAACAGGATGCAGGTGGCGCGGTCGGTGTAGTCAATCATCGAGGAGTTTACGTCCGCGCCGATGACCAGCACCTTTTTGTGCGCGCCACTTTCAATCAATTTGACGCCCGTGGTCAGCGAAAAGACAAAGCCAGAGCAGCCGGCGGAGATGTCGAATCCCCAGGCCTGCGGAATATTCAGCTTTTTCTGCACCAGGCAGGCCGTCGAGGGATACATCATGTCTGGCGTGACCGTGCCCACGATGATGGCTTCCACCGTGGAAAGATCCACGTTGTGGCGCGCCGCCAGGTCCTTGGCGGCTTCCACCGCTAGGTCGCTGGCCGCCACGCCTTTATCCACCAGGTGGCGTTCACGGATGCCCGTGCGCTCCAGAATCCAGTCGTTACTGGTGGCTACCAGCTTTTCCAACTCGTTGTTGTCGAGGATGCGGGGCGGCACATATGTGCCGAGAGCCGTGATTTTGGCCCGAATGTGAGGTTTCAACTCCCAACTCTCCGGTAAATCAAGATGTTGCAATTGTCGCCCACCGCCCGACGAATGTAAACCAAGTGTCATCGGCCTCCGCAATAGTCACCAGTGCGCAATTGCACACAGTGACAGGCACACGGAGCTAAACCGATGGTTCACCGCTACAAAAGTAATGGCCGTCACGCGTAAGTGTGTGTTGCTGCAAGCTGCACAAGCCGTCAGCGCACTCGTTTCTGTGCCCCGAATCACATCCGGATGCCTTAAACCTGATTTACGGTGACACTGCTTGGCGCTTTTGCACCGGCAGTATTCATACTTGTATTAAGTTTGCTTCTCATAAGGACTCCTAATAGTTATGCATGATTGGCGCGAGCAGTATGCGCAGAAAATCGTCACGGCCGATGAGGCCGTAAAACATATCCAATCCGGCCAGCGCGTCGTCCTGGGACACGCCTGTGCCGCGCCGCCAGCTATCGTCAGCGCACTGGCCGCCCGCGCCCCCGAGTTGCGCAATGTCGAAATCGACCACATGGTCGTCATGGAGCCATTGCCCTTCAGCCAGCCCGGCATGGAGCGCAGCTTCCGCCTGAATGGAATGTTCCTTGGGGCCCCCACGCGCGACCACGTCCGCGATGGCCGCGCCACCTTTACCCCATGCTTTTTCAGCGAGGTGCCGCGCCTCTTCCGCGAGCGCATTCTGCCCATTGACGCGGTAATTTTGCAGGTGACACCGCCCGACGCCGAGGGTTATTGCAGTCTCGGCCTTTCGGCGGATTTCACCCTGGCGGCCACCGAGTGCGCTCCCATGGTGCTGGCGCAGGTCAACAGCCTGCTGCCACACACCAACGGCGCCCGCATTCACCTGGACCGCATCACGGCCATCGTCGAAGCGGATGCGCCAATCCCCGAAGTCGCCGTTCCCAAAGTTGGCGAAGTGGAAATGCAGATTGGCCGTCATGTGGCCACATTGGTCGAAGACGGAGCGACGTTGCAGATTGGCATCGGCGCCCTTCCAGAGGCGGCGCTGCGCTGTTTGGGCGGCAAAAAAGACCTCGGCATCCACTCCGAGATGTTTTCCGACGGGGTTGTAGCGCTGGCCGAGGCCGGCGTCATCACCAACCGGCGTAAGACATTGCATGCAGATAAGTTCATTGCCACCTTCCTGATGGGCACACGGCGGTTATATGACTGGGCGCATAACAACCCGGCGCTGGAGATGCATCCGGTGGATTACGTCAACGATCCCTGCGTCATCGGCCGGCACGACAGGATGGTCTCGCTCAATTCGGCCCTGCAGGTGGACTTATACGGGCAGGTGAACGCCGAGATGATCGGCCATCGCCAGTTCAGCGGCGTTGGCGGCCAGGTGGACTTCCTGCGCGGGGCCAGCCGCTCGCGTGGAGGCCGCGGCATCATAGCACTGGCCTCGACGGCCAGCCGTGGCACGATTTCGCGCATCTGCGCCACGTTAGACGCTGGCGCAGCAGTTACCACATCGCGCCAGGATGTTCACTTTGTAGTAACAGAGTATGGAGTGGCTGAACTGCGCGGCAAAACCTTGCAGCAACGCGCCGAGGCCCTGATTTCCATTGCACACCCTGATTTCCGCGCCGGGCTGTGGCGTGCGCTGGAGGCGTAACTCCGATGCTCATGCTTTATACCGCGATGTGAGCTTTAACTTTCGTAACACTTCATGATGGTAGAAACATAAGCATCCGGAGTAGCATAACGCGTGGGGTTGGTCGCTGATGTCTGTTGAACGCATCCTCGTAGTTGATGATGAACCACCCATTCGGGACGTGGTTTGCGCCATGCTACAAGCCGCCGGATACCGGACGGCACAGGCAAGTTCCGGAGCCGACGGGCTGGCGGTGCTCAAGCGCGATCCCGACTTCCAGCTTGTGCTGAGCGACCTGATGATGCCGCAACTAGATGGCACGGGCCTGTTGGAGAGCATCCGCCGCGAGCGGCTGGAGATGCCGGTGGTGATGGTCACCGCCGTGCATGACATCAGCGTTGCCCTGGCGGCCATCCGCAACGGCGCCTACGACTACTTGCTGAAACCCTTTGAGCGTGAACAACTTCTGGCCGTAGTGCGCCGCGCCCTGGAGGCTCATCGCCTGCGGGTGGAAAACGTGCTCTACCAGTCCAACCTGGAGTCGCTGGTGGATCGCCGCACCAAGCAGCTGCGCGAGACCATCACGCAACTGGAAGCCAGCTATGACGTTACGCTGGAGGCACTGGGCGATGCCCTTGACCTGAAGGATGCCGAAACCGAAGGCCACTCCAAACGTGTGACCGCCTACTCCATTGAGATTGGCCGTGCCCTGGGGCTGAACGCGGAGAGCATCCGCGCGCTGGCCCGCGGTGCTTTTCTGCACGACATTGGCAAAATGGCCATCCCCGACGCCATCCTGCTGAAGCCCGACCGCCTGACCGAGGAAGAAACCCGGCTGATGCGCGAGCACAGCTACCTGGGCTACCGCATGCTGCGCAAGATTCCCTACCTTGTGGACGCCTCTGAGATTGTGTACTCCCACCAGGAGCGCTGGGATGGAAGTGGGTATCCGCGCGGCCTGAAGGGCGTGGAGATACCCTTGGGAGCGCGAATCTTCGCCATTGCCGACACCATGGATGCCATCACCAGCGACCGCCCCTACCGACCGGCGCGCAGCATGGAAGCGGCCCGCGAGGAGATTCGTCTTTGGAGCGGCCGTCAGTTCGATCCGGAGATCGCCGACGTATTTCTCTCCATAGCGCCTGCCACATGGGAGGAACTGCGCGCACAGATTGGCGACGAGAAGACCTACGTCAGCTACATCGAGCACATGGCGCGCCCGTCAAACTACGACGCGCACCCCCAGAAAGACGATGCCAAGTGGAAGAAAGAGCAGATTGACGAGGCTCTGCGAGAATTGCCCGGCTGGCGGCTGGATGGCCGCCGCATAGAAAGGGAGATTAACTTTTCAAACTTCCTGCAAGGCCTGCATTTCGTCAACCGGATGGCGGCGGTGGCCGAGGAAGAGGGTCACCACCCGGATATTCGCCTGGTTTACAACCGGGTGACCCTGGAACTGACCACGCATGACGCCGGTGGATTGACGGAAAAAGACTTCCGCATGGCGCGCCGTATCAACGAACTGCTGCAACAGCACGTTTAGCTGAGTTTGCTCATCAGGACAGAAAAACCGGCGTCTTATCGCCGGCCTTTTTAGTTGCTATAAACCTTTTAGCGAGATTGATTGACCGACTCGTTCTGAGCGCAGTTCTTCAGTTCCTCGACGTCGCGGCGAATCTGATCGAGTTCCTGGCGCATGGAGTCATTCCATGCGTGGCTCCAGTCCGCGCCAGTGGCAAGGAGCTCGCCGGGGTGCGGCATGGCCGAAAATAGACGGCGGCTGCCGCGCGTCATTAGCACCGCCCCCACGCCGCCCAGAGCGGCGGCAGAGATCGAAATGGCCAATTTGCGGAACTTCATTGCGCACAACCCTCCAAGATTATTCTTCGACGTAAAAGCTCGCGAACGCAATAGAAGATTAGGTACCGTCAGCAGATATTTTTTGGTGGGGCGACAAAATTGAAAAGGTGAGAAAGGTGGGAGGGTGCCAAACAAATGGCGCGACCGTTTTGGCCGCGCCATGAGTGGAAAACCTTATTTTAGAGTTCGGGCTCTTCACCCGCCACCGGCGGCAGGGCCTCCAGCGCGGAGTCCTCGCCACTGAGCGCCAGTTCGGGTTGTTCCTTGCGGCTCTTCAGGCGAACGACGATGACCTTGGCAAAGCCCTCTTCGAACTTTGGCGGACGCAGCTTTTGCGCCATACGCAGCATGACATCGTCGGGCACGTTGCGCTCTCGCTTGCGGTTGCGCTCCATGCAGACCTCGGTGGGTACGTCGAAGAAGACGGCGTGCGCCGCATAGCCGAAGTCATGCGCCATCTTGATCCAGCTATGGCGCTCCTTGGGCGAGAGGTTAGTGGCGTCAATGTAGCTCATGGGGCGGCCGGCGACCAGACGGGCGCGCAGCAATGAGCGCAGCGAGCTGAAGACCAGGTCCTGAAAACGCTGCTCGGTGGCATCGTCAAAGAGCAGGCCGCGAACCAGGTCGCTGGAAAGCGGGATGATGTTGTGGCGGTTAAACCAGCTGCTCTTGCCGGAGCCGGGAAGTCCGATGGCCAGAACCACCGCTCCCTTGGGATTGCGCGGTGTGCCCTTGCCGGATGCAGGCGTAGCCTCGGGAACATCGGCGCCATCGGCATCGCCAGGCTCGGGACCATCAATTTCAGCAGCTTCGCCCGTGGCCTGGCCGGGAACGATGGGCAGCGAGGGTTCGGCGGACTGGGCCGCGCGCTCCTGCTGGTCGGTGCGGTTGCGGCCTCGCCCACCACGGCCGCGACGGCGGCGGGTACGGGCAGGGCGCTCGGCTGAAGCAGCGGACGAGCCTTCACCGGGGCCATCAAAGGGATCGGCCTCGGGCTGCGCCTCATAAACAGCCTGCGGGGCTTCGTTTTCGGAATGGCCTTCCGGGCGAGGTTCACCGGACTCCGTTAGAAAGGACTCCCGCTCGAGAAAAGTGGGTTGCAGCGGCGCAGGACCCTGCGTTGGTTCGCCGGGGCCCTGCAAGGGACGATTTTTTTGATTGCGACGCTTCTCGCGATCGCGCATCCATCTGCGCATAATGGACTTATACCACGTCCGGAGCCACGGGGCGAGCAAAGTTGGGTAAAAACCGTTGAACCGAGGGTAACCAGTGCGCTTCCCACGGCGGGAGCGTAACCGGCACGCGGTGGAAGCATGGGCCAACGGTGGCAACATAGTGGAAATCAAGAGCTTGTTATTCTTTGCCGCTTGCGCCGGGCGGTGCTAGCATTTCAATGGCTGCATGAAGCGCGGTGTTTTGCTGCGCCGGAAATCCGCGCTGGACTGCCTAAATCTGCTGGAGGCAAGCATGGCGATTTTAGTTGGCATCAATGGCTTTGGCCGTATTGGCCGCAATGTATTTCGCGCTGCACTGACTGATCCGAACATCAACATCGTGGCCGTCAACGACCTGACCAGCCCCGAAATTCTGGCTCACCTTCTCAAGCACGACTCCATCCTCGGCAATCTTAAATCTGATATCCGCGCCGAAGGTGACCACATTGTGGTGGACGGCAAGAAGGTCAAGGTCTTTGCCCAAAGGGATCCGGCCCTGTTGGACTGGTCGTCACTGGGCGTGCAGGTGGTGGTGGAATCCACTGGACACTTTACCGACGCCAACGACGCGAAGAAGCATCTGCGCGGCACCGTGAAGAAAGTCATCATCAGCGCTCCGGCGAAGAATGAAGACATCACGATTGTGCTGGGCGTGAATGAGGACAAGTACGATCCGGCGAAGCACCACATCATCAGCAACGCCAGCTGCACCACGAACTGTCTGGCTCCGGTAGCCAAGGTGCTGAACGACACTTTCGGGATCGTCAGCGGCCTGATGACCACCATCCACAGCTACACCAACGACCAGGTCATTCTGGACTTCCCGCACAAGGACCTGCGTCGCGCACGCGCCGCTGCCCTGTCGATGATTCCGACCTCGACCGGTGCGGCCAAGGCCTTGAAGCTGGTGGTGCCTGAGCTGGCCGGCAAGCTGGACGGCTTCGCCATCCGCGTGCCAACCCCGAACGTGAGCGTGGTGGATTTGACCTTTACGGCCGAAAAGCCTGTAACTGTCGAGTCCGTTAACGCAGCCATTAAGGCCGCCGCCGACGGCCCGATGAAGGACATCCTGGGCTACGAGACGCACGAACTGGTGAGCAGCGACTTCAAGGGCGACCCGCGCAGCTCGATCTTCGACTCGCTGCTGACCAAGGTGGTCGGCCAGAACGTCAAGATCATCAGCTGGTACGACAATGAGTGGGGCTACAGCAGCCGCGTAAAAGACCTGATTAACTTCTTCGGAAAGAAGGGTCTGTAAGAGGGACGGGGCCGGGGACATAAAGTCTCCGGCCCGCGTCATTTTTTTGTGCTAGTAATCGGCACTACATCGCCAGCACAGCATCGAACTACGAACCTGAATACCAACTTCCCAGGGAAAGCACGATCCATGACCAAGCTATCCATCCGAGACCTCGACCTGAACAACAAGCGCGTGCTGATGCGCGTTGACTTTAACGTGCCTCTCGACGAAGGCCGCGTCACCGATGACACGCGCATCCGCGAGACCCTGCCCACCATTGAGTACGCGCTGCGCCACGGCGCCAAGCTGATTCTGTGCTCGCACCTGGGCCGCCCCAAGGGCAAGCCCGATCCGAAGTACAGCCTGCGCCCGGTGGCCGAGCGGCTGCGCATTTTGCTGGACGAAAAGTTCGACGCCGCCGAGAACGTGGGCTTTTCGCCCGACTGCATTGGCGAGCAGGCCACGGAGATGGCCATGCAGCTTGAGCGCGGACAGACGCTGCTGCTGGAGAACGTCCGCTACCACGCCGAGGAGGAGAAGAACGACCCGGAGTTCGCCCGGCAACTGGCCTCGCTGGCCGAGGTCTATGTGAATGACGCGTTCGGATCGGCTCACCGGGCGCATGCCAGCACCGAGGGCGTGACGCACTTCCTGCCGAAGAGTGCCGCCGGGTTGTTGATGGAAAAGGAACTGGAGTACCTGGGCAAGGCCACGTCGAATCCGGCCAAGCCGTTCCTGGCCATCCTGGGCGGCGCCAAGGTGAGCGACAAGATTGGAGTCATCCGCAACCTGCTGCCCAAGGTGGACGCGCTGATTATCGGCGGCGGCATGGCATACACATTCCTGAAGGCGCAGGGGCTGGAGATTGGCAAGAGCCTTTTGGAAGCCGACAAGATTGAGCTAGCCAAAGAGTTGCTGGCCGAGGCCAAAGCCAAAGGCGTGCGCCTGCTGCTGCCGGTGGATCACGTGGTGGCCGACAAGTTCGACGCGGCGGCCGTGGGCACCATCATCGGCGTGGGCAAGGCAATTCCGGCGGACAAGATGGCCCTGGACATTGGTCCGGCGACCATCGAGCTGTTTGCTGATGAGATCAGCGGCGCACGCACCATTGTGTGGAACGGGCCGATGGGCGTCTTCGAGTTCGACCAGTTCAGCAAGGGCACGACGAAGGTGGCCGAGGCGGTGGCAGATAATCCCGGCGCGACCTCGATTGTGGGCGGAGGCGACAGCGTGGCCGCCGTACACAAGGCGGGCGTGGCCGATAAGATTACGCACATCTCCACTGGCGGCGGAGCCTCGCTGGAATTTCTGGAAGGCAAGAAGCTGCCGGGCGTGGAAGCGCTGACCAACAAGTAGTCCATGAGCAATCAAATGGTTCGGCTGGAGTTGGAAGAGGGTGCGAGCATCCTCTTCTTCTCCGGCGACATCACCGGGCAGACCACCGACGCCATTGTGAACGCGGCCAACAGCAGCCTGATGGGCGGCGGCGGCGTGGATGGCGCCATTCACGCGGCCGGCGGCCCGGCAATCCTGGAAGAATGCAGAAAGATTGTGATGCGCGACGGGCATCTGCCGCCGGGCGAGGCCGTGCAGACCACGGCCCCGGCGCGGAGCTCCAGCAGGCTCTCGCCGTTGCGGCTGAACAAGGCGTCCCGCGGATCCTCCCGGGGCAGGATGCAATCGATGACGAGATCGTCGGGCAGGATCGTTGGCACATCCTTCATC
>CAINND010000116.1 GCA_903851035.1 uncultured Acidobacteriota bacterium
CATGTAGCGCCCGGTTCTCCTGCAGTAGGTTCCATCCCGCACTCCCTCATCACCATCCCCACTGGTAGCGTCGTTTGGCCGTTGGCTTCTCCGCCATGGAGTCGTAGGCCGGGCTTTGCCCGCGCGCGGCGCTCATAGCGTAATGCGGCCTTGCTATTGCTTATCCCTTCCTTTCAGCGCCTTGCGCGGATCGCACGAAATCCGGCTACGAACGATTGTGCTGCACTGAGTATCTCGGATTCCTTGCATGGCAATTTGTGGCGAGGTGTCCCGGATTGCTCAGCATCGAGATGTGCAGGGTGCAACACTCGCTCCGCAGTTATAGATAGATATTTTTCCGCTAAGCGGAAAGGAGTTATTCATGTCTAAAGTCATCAAGGTGACAGAAGTAGCAGCGCTCATTAAGGATGGCGCGACGCTCGGTGCCAGCGCACTCACCCTGGCCGGCTGGCCGGAGGATGTGGCCAAGTCCATCGAGAAGAGCTTCCTGGAGACCAACCACCCCAAGAACATGACCCTGGTTCACGCCAGCGGCATCGGCGACTGGAAGACCAAGGGCACGCAGCACTTCGCCCATCCCGGCATGGTGTCGAAATGGATCGGCGGACACACCGGCCTTTCGCCGGATATGGCCAAGATGGTCATCGACGGCGTCTGCGAAGGTTATTGCCTGCCGCAGGGCGTCATCTGCCAGCTCTGGCGTGAAATCGCCGCCAAGCGTCCCGGCGTCATCACCAAGATCGGTCTGGGCACCTTCTGCGATCCTCGCCTTGAGGGCGGCAAGATGAACAAGGCCACCACCAAGGAATTGGTCCAGGTGATTCAGGTCGCCGGCGAAGAGTATCTGCTCTATCCCACCTTCCCGGTTGACGTGGCCATCATCCGCGGCACCACGGCTGACGAGTTCGGCAACATGACAGTGGACGATGAAGGCGCGCTGCTGGAATGCCTGCCGCTCGCCCAGGCCGCCAAGAACAGCGGCGGCATCGTCATCGCCCAGGTCAAGTATCTTGCGCAGACCGGAACGCTGCATCCCAAGAAGGTACGCGTACCCGGCGTGCTTGTGGATTACATCGTGGTCTCGTCGCCGGATGAACACTGGCAGAGTTCGGCCACGGTATTCAACCCGGGCTTCTCCGGTGATGTGGAAGTCCCGCTCAACAACATTCCCGAGATGTCCCTGGACGAGCGTCTCATCATTGCCCGCCGCGCCGCCATGGAGCTGACGCCGGGATCGGTGGTGAACCTCGGAATCGGCATGCCGGAAGGCGTGGCTGGCGTGGCCAGCATGGAAGGCGTCAGTGACCTGCTGACCCTGACCACCGAGATCGGTTCGATCGGCGGCATCCCCGCGGCCGGCGACTTCGGCATGGCTTACAACGTGCAGGCCTTCGTCGAGCAGCAGGCGCAGTTTGACTGGTACGACGGCGGCGGCCTGGATCAGGCCTTCCTGGGCGCGGCCGAGGTCTCGCTCAATGGCAACGTCAACGTCAGCAAGTTCAAGGGACGCTGCGTGGGCTGCGGCGGATTCATCAACATCACCCAGAACGCCAAGAAAGTGGTATACTGCGGCACCTTCACCGCCGGCGGCCTGAAGATCGCCATTGAAAACGGCAAGCTGATCATCAAGCAGGAAGGCAAGGGCAAAAAGTATGTGGAAACCGTCGAGCAGGTGACCTTCAGCGGCGCCTACGCGAAGCAGACCAAGCAGCCCGTGCTCTTCATCACCGAACGCGCCGTCTTCGAGCTGATCGATGGCGTCGTCACCCTCACCGAAGTGGCCCCCGGAGTACGTCTGGAAGAGGACATTCTCGCCCAGATGACCTTCACGCCGCGCATTTCGCCCAACCTCAAGCCCATGCCGCCGGAGATCTTCCACGCCAAGTGGGGCGGCCTGCGCAAGATTCTTGAGGCCAAGATGGTAAAGGCCAGCGAGCCCGCTGCTGAGCTGGTTACAGCGTAAACACAGAACACTGAAAGACCAGGAATTCGAGGAAAGGTCAATACAACATGAGCATTCTTACAGCGGAACAAATAGCTATTAAACAGGCGGCAAAGGAGTTCGTCGCCAAAAACATCATCCCCGTAGCCGATGCGCTGGACAAAACCTGCGAGTTTCACCCCAAGGTTCTGGCAGCAGCCAAGGAGAGCAAGATTTTCGCCATGGCCGTGCCCAAGGAATACGGTGGGCTCGACTACGACGCGCTGACCCAGGCCATTGTGTTGGAGGAATGGGGCTACGGTTGCGCCGGCATCGGCACCACGCTGGCCGCCAGCATCCTCAGCATGGATTCCGTGCTGATTGCAGGCACGCACGAGCAGAAGCTCCGCTACTTCAAGCCGATCCTGAATTCGGAGATCGGCTCCTTCGGACTGACCGAGCCGGGCGCGGGTTCCGACGCCGGCGCCGGCAAGACGACGGCCATCAAGCAGGGCGATGAGTACGTCCTGAACGGCACCAAGTGCTGGATCACCAACGGCGGCTACGCCAGCGTCTATGTGATCTTCGCGCTGACCGATCCGGCGGCCGGCATGAAGGGCTTGAGCGCCTTCATCGTCGAGCGCGGCCGGCCGGGCTTCACCATCGGCACGGTGGATCACAAGCTGGGCATCCGCAGCTCGAACACCGTGGAACTGCTGCTGAAGGACGTCCACATTCCCGCCAACAACCTGCTGGGCAAGGAAGGCGAGGGCATGAAGGTCGCCATGAAGACCCTCGACATGGCTCGCCCGGCCATCGCCGCCCTCAGCGTCGGCCTGGCTCAGCGCGCTCTGGACGAGTGCGCCAAGCATGTGCTGGCCACCTTTACCGGCAAGAACTATGCAGGACAGACCCTGCAGTTCAAGCTGGCCGACATGCAGATCCTGGTGGAAGCCGCTCGCGAGACGCTGCACAACACCATGCGCCTGCGCGATGCCGGAAAGCCCTTCTCGAAGGAATCGGCCATTGCCAAGACCTTCTGCGCCGACGTAGCCATGCAGGTGACGACCACGGCCGTCAGCCTGATGGGTTCCTACGGCTATACGCACCTGGGCAAGTACATGCGCGACTCCAAGATCATGCAGATTTATGAAGGCACCAACCAGATTCAGCGGCTCGTGATTTCGCGCGCCGTTCTGACTCCTGCGCCGGCTCCGGCCGCTGCACAGAAAGCAGGTATCTAATGAATTTCGAACTCACAGAAGAACAACAGCTCATCGGGCAGAGCGCCCGTGAATTTGGCAAAGAGTACCTGGAACCCATTGCCGTCGACCTGGACCACACGGGCGAGTACCCGGCCAAGATCATTGCCAAGCTCGCAGGTCATGACTTCCTGGGCCTGCTGCTGCCCGCCGAAGTTGGCGGCGCCGGCGCTGGTTTTGCCAGCTACGTCGAGGTGATCGAGAACCTGTCGCGTTACTCGGCTGCCGTGGCCAGCATCGTCAACAACCACACCATCGCCGCACTGGCCCTGGAGCTATACGGTTCGCCCGAGCAGAAGAAGACCTATCTGCCGAAGCTGGCCAAGGGTGAAACGCTGGGTTCGCTGGCTCTGTTTGAGAGCGGCCCGACTCCGGGCGTGGGCCCCGATGCTCTGACCGCCGTGAAGCATGCCGAAGGTTGGGTGCTGAATGGCAAGAAGGCTTATGTGCGCAATGCCGGCGTCGCCGGTGTGTACATCGTCTTCGCCACCGCTGATCCGGCCCTGGGCGCCAAGGCGCTGACGGCCTTCGTGGTGGATTCCAAGACGACAGGCCTGAAGGTTGGCAAACTCGAAGAGACCATGGGCCTGAAGGGTTGCCCGGTGGCCGAAATCACCTTTGAGAACGTGGTACTGCCGGAGACGGCCGTACTGGGCACGGTCAACCAGGGTCAGGCAATCGCCGCCAAGCTGCTGTCCATCTTCTACGTGGCCGAGGCTGCGCAGACCGTGGGCATCGGACAGGCTGCCGTGGAGCATGCCGCCGCATATGCCAAACAGCGCGTGCAGTTCGGCAAGCCGGTTGCCGTCTTGCAGGCCGTCCAGACCATGCTGGCCGAAGTTGCGACCGACGTGCACCTGGCTCGCCTGGGACTGCAGAACGCTGCCCTGCTGATTGAAGAGGGCAAACCGTTCGAGGTGGAAGCGGCCATGATCCGCAGCTTCCTCGTTCGCCTGGGACCGAAGATGATGCTGGATACCTGCCAGGTGGAGGGTGGATTCGGATACAGCGAATTCATGCCGCTGCCCCGCCTGTTCCGCGACATCGCAGGAACCGTCCTTCTTGACGCGCCGGGCGACTATCCGGACAAAACAATCGCGGCCAGCATCGCCTAGCCGCCAGGAGTAGTTTCAAAAATGCCGAACTGTCTGGTTTGTTACAAGTGGACGCTCGACGAGCAGGACATCAAGATCAAGTCCGAGGACCTGAGTCTGGATTCCAGCCGGGCCAAGGGTAAGATCAGCGACTTCGATCGCAACGCGATTGAAGAAGCCGCCCTGCTCGTCGAGAAGCTCGGAGGTGCCGTGGCTGCGTTAAGCTACGGCACCGCCGCCGTTAAACAATCACTCAAAGACGTGCTCTCCCGCGGCCCGGAAAAATCCTACTGGGTTGCCGATGCCTCCGCCGAACAGGCCGACGCCACGGTCACCGCCACGGTGCTGGCCGCCGCCATCCGCAAGATCGGTCCCTTTGACCTGATCCTGCTGGGCGAAGGCAGCAGCGACCTCTTCAATCAGCAGACTGCGCCGCGACTGGCCGCCCTGCTGGGACTTCCCTGCCTCAGCTTCGTCAACAAGCTCGAGGTCGAGGGCGACGTGGTCAAGGCCACGCGCAAGCTCGATGACTCCGTCGAGGTCGTCACCGTAAAAACGCCGGTTGTCATCAGCGTGCTCAGCGAAATCAACAAGCCGCGCATCCCCAGCCTGAAGCAGGTATTGAGCGCAGCCAAAAAGCCGAACCAGGAGCTGACCGTCGCCGACTTGGGCCTTACGCCCGAAGATCTGGCGCCGAAGGCCGTGCGCAAGTCCGTCAAGGGCTTTGTGATGCAGCGCAAGAACATCATTTTCAAGGAAACGGCCGCCGCCGCTAACGTTGCCAAGCTCAAGGAGAGCCTGGCTTCGCTCGGCCTGAGCTAGGAGCAGAACCGTCATGGCAGGAATTTTCATATTTTCAGAAGACCGCGCGCTGGCCGCGCAGTTGCTCACCCCGGCCTTGGAACTGAAAGCCGCACTCGGCGAGCCGCTGACCGTACTGGCACTCGATGCTGCACAGGCCACCGAGCTTTCCACACTGGGAGCCGACAAGGTTCTTGTGGTGGGCGACAGTGCCACCTGGATCGAAGGCCTGGGCGAGCCCCTGGCTGCACTTGTGGCCCATGCCAGCGTCGTGCTGGTGGGCGGAACCCTGCGCGGCAAGCATCTGGCGGCCGACGTGGCAGCCCGGTTGAAGACCGGCATGACCACCGACGCCAAGGCCGTGCGCATCGCCGGCGGCAAGCTGGTGGCAACGCGCATCCTTTACGCCGGACTGGCCGTGTGCGATGAGGAACTGCCGCTGCCCGCGGTGGTCACCATTCGCGCCCGCACATTCCTGGCACCTACAACGACCACGGCTGCTGCTCCCATTGAGCAGGCTGTGGCCAAGGCCGATGCCCGCGTCACGGTGGAGAGCGTCACGCCCACCAGTACCGCAGGCGTGGACATCACGGCCGCCAGCCGGCTGATCGCCGTCGGACGCGGCTTCCGCGCCAAGGACGACCTCAAGCTGGCCGAAGACCTCGGCAAGGTGCTGGGAGCCGAACTGGCCTGCACCCGCGGCATCGCCGAGGACGAGCACTGGCTGCCCATCGAGCGCTACATCGGCATCAGCGGACAGACCGTCAAGCCGGAGCTCTATCTGGCCGTCGGTCTCAGCGGACAGGTGCAGCACATGGTCGGCTGCCGCGAGTCCAAGACGATCGTGGCCATCAATAACGACGAGCGTTCACCCATCTTCGAAGCCGCTGATTACGGCATCGTGGGCGATCTCTACGAGGTTCTGCCGCTTTTGACGGCAGCCCTCAGGAAGTAGCAATCATCATGGCCAACGAGAACGAAGATAAGTTTGATGCAATCGTGGTCGGTGCAGGGCCGGCCGGTTCGGCCTGCGCCTACACCCTGGCCAAGGCGGGCCGCAACGTTCTGCTGCTGGAGCGCGGTAACAGCGCCGGCAGCAAGAACGTCAGCGGTGGCCGCCTGTACACCTACGCCCTGGAACTGGTCGAAGAAGGCCTGTATCAGCGCGCTCCGCTGCAACGCAAGATCGTGCGCGAGCAGATCATGATGCTGGGCGCGGAGAGCGCCATGACCGTGGATTACTTCAACCCGGCCTTTGGCGGCAACGACGCCGAGAAGAAAGCCGCGCAGTCCTACAGCGTGGTGCGCGCCTCGCTCGACGAATGGTTCGCCGGCGAGGCTGAGACCGCCGGAGCCATACTCGCCAGCGGCCAGGTGGTGGACGGATTGATCGAGGAGAACGGCAAGATCGTCGGCATCAAGGTCGGTGAAGATGAGATGCGCGCCGACCTCGTGGTGGCCGCCGATGGCGTCAACTCCCTGCTGGGACAAAAGGCCGGACTCTTCCCCGATGCCTCGTCGCACGCAGTCGGCGTTGGCGTTAAGGAGACCATCGAACTGCCGGACTCGGTCATCAATGCACGCTTCGGCGTCACAGACGCGGAAGGCGCGGCGCGCGTGGCCATCGGCTGCACGGATGGCATCAGCGGCGGTGCGTTTATGTACACCAACAAGGGCAGCCTCTCGCTCGGCATCGTCTTTAATGCCGATCAGGCAGGCAAACAAAAGCGCCACATCCAGGACATCTTCCAGGACTTCAAGATGCACCCTGCGATCCAGGCATTGATCGAAGGTGGCACCAGCGTCGAATACGGCGCGCACCTGGTTCCGGAGAACGGCTACGACAGCATCCCCAAGCGGCTCTATCGCGACGGCTTCCTCGTAGTGGGCGATGCCGCGCAGTTCGGCATCAACACCGGCCTCATCATTCGCGGCATGGACCTGGCGATTGTCAGCGGCCTGGCCGCGGCCAAGGCGGCACTCAAGACAACCTCGCCTGCCGACCTCGGCCCGGAGTACATGCGGCAGCTCGACGAGTTGCTGCTGATGGCCAACCAGAAGGCCTACCGCAACTTCCATCACATCTTCGAGATCAATCGCATCTTCCACGGTTATCCCGAACTTGCCAACGACGCACTGCAATTCCTCTTCACCGTGGACGGCAAAGTACCCACGCCCATGCTGAAGGGACTGCTCAACACGGTGCGCAAACATGCAAGCTACGGCCAGTTGGCGGCCGACGGCTGGAAAGCGTTCCGTGCCCTATGACGATCAAAAAGTTCAGTCCGGAAGAGTTGCTCGCCCTGGACAAGTTCGCCGTGGACGAGGGCAAGCCGCACATTCTGGTGGACAACAAGTACTGCGCCAAGTGCGAAATCAAACCTTGCCTGCTGGTATGCCCGGCGCGCTGCTATCGCCTCAAGGATGGCAACGTCAGCTTTGAGTACGCCGGCTGCCTGGAGTGCGGTACCTGCCGCGTTGTCTGCAAGGATGGCGGCGTCACCAGTTGGAATTATCCCCGCGCCACCTTTGGCGTGACATTCCGTTGCAGTTAACAACAGTTCATCGCCGCCTGTGTTTTGCGGGCGGCTTTACTAAAGGAGAAACACAATGTCTACCACCGCGGTTCCCACCTTTGAAGTTGGACAGACCTGCACTTATAGCCAGTTGATCGACGACAAGCTGGTCCATGGTTTTGCCGATCTGACCGGCGACCACAACAAGATTCACGAAGACGACGCCTTTGCCAAGAAGACCAAGTTCGGCCAGCGCATTGCACACGGCGGAATCCTCTTCGGCATCATCAGCAAGGTACTGGGCACGGATATGCCCGGAATCGGCACGGTGTACCTCAGCCAGGTAATCAACTTCAAGATGCCGGTCTTTATCAACGACACGGTCACCCTGGTTGCCACCATCGCCGAGATTCGCCCCAAGGCCATCGCCAAGATCGACTGCATCATCACCAAGCAGACCGGCGAAGTTGTGTGCGACGGCTACGCGGAAGTGAAGCTGCCGGGCTGGCTGACCAAGATCTAACCCTATCCCGGTTTTCCGCCTCCCACTTGCCCGGAAGGCGGAAGCTCCGCCCACAAGGTGGTGCCGGGCGGTGAGGGGCGGGGTGTGCAGCGCAAGCGCGAGCGCATACCCGCCTCCGCCTCCTTCCAGCGTGGAATCCCTGGCCGTGCCCGTTGCCCGCGCCAAGCTCCGCCGAGAAGACTGCCGCTCTAACCGGGCTCTGCCGATTAGTTATCTCCCTCAGGAGGGATTCATGAGTTTCGTAATCTGTTTATTCGCACTTTTTTTCCTGATGTTTGTTGCATACAGGGGCTTTAGCGTCATTCTTTTCGCGCCTATCGCCGCCCTGTTGGCCGTACTGCTTACCAGTCCTTCCTCGGTGCTTCCCGTGTACAGCAACATGTTCATGGAAAGCATGGTGGTCTTCGTCAAAAACTACTTCCCGGTCTTCATGCTGGGCGCCATCTTCGGCAAGCTGATTGAGATCTCAGGTTTTGCCAAGTCCATCGTGCACTCGGTGGTCAAGCTGCTGGGCCCGTCGCGCGCCATGCTTTCCATCGTGGCCGTCTGCGCGCTGCTCACCTACGGCGGCGTCTCGCTGTTCGTGGTGGTCTTTGCCGTGTACCCGTTCGCCGTGGAGCTCTTCCGCGAAGTCAACATCCCCAAGCGCCTTATCCCGGCCACCATCGCCATGGGCGCCTTCACCTTCACCATGGATTCGCTGCCGGGCACGCCGCAGATCCAGAACATCATCCCCACCACGTTCTTCAAGACCAACGCCTTTGCCGCGCCCATCCTGGGCTCGCTTGGCGCGCTGTTCATCCTGATCGTGGGCATGGCGTTCCTCGACCATCGCCGCCGTCAGGCCGCCAAGGCCGGTGAAGGCTACGGCACCGGGCACCTGAATGAGCCCGAGCCGATTGAACTGACCCAGTTGTGCAATCCGTGGATCGCCATCTCGCCGCTGTTCGTAGTCGGCATCATGAACATGGTGATCACCCGCTGGATCATCCCGCACTTCTATGGCGACACAACCACGATTCAGCTCACCGCTACCGCAAAGCCCATCATCGTCCCGGTGTCAAAGATGGTCGGCATCTGGTCGGTGGAAGCCGCCCTGGTACTGGGCATCCTGACCGTGGTCGCCTTTGGCTGGACGAAGATTCACTCCAAGTTCGCCGAGGGCACAAAGAGCGCCATCGGTGGCGCCCTGCTGGCCAGCCTGAACACGGCCAGCGAGTACGGCTTCGGCTCGGTCATCGCCGCGCTGCCCGGCTTCCTGCTGATCCGCGACGCCCTGGGCCATGTGCCCAACCCGCTGGTCAAGGAAGCAGTCAGCGTCAACGTGCTGGCCGGCATCACCGGTTCGGCCTCCGGCGGCATGAGCATTGCCCTGGCCGCCATGAGCGATCAGTTCATCGCCGCCGCCAACGCCGCCCACATCCCAATGGAAGTGCTGCATCGCGTGGCCGCCATGGCCAGTGGCGGCATGGATACCCTGCCGCACAACGGCGCGGTCATCACCCTGTTGGCAGTCACCGGCTTGACCCACAAACAGTCCTACAAGGACATCTTCGCCATCACCTGCATCAAGACCACCGCCGTCTTCGTGGTGATTGGTCTGTTCTACCTGACGCACCTGGTTTAGACGGTTGCGCGCCTCTCCTGGGCGCGCGATCGGACGGAAGCAGCGCCGGTTTGGAGCGAGCCGGCGCTGTTTTTTGCTGTGATATAATCCCGCTGTCCCTAAAGGAATATCCCAATGGAACTGCGACTGTTTCGCTACTTTGTGGCGGTGGCCGAGGAGTTGAATGTCACTCGCGCGGCCGAACAGTTGCATACCGCTCAGCCCTCGCTCAGCCAGCAGATTCGCCAACTGGAAAGCATCGTCGGCACCCCCCTGTTTTTGCGTGACAAACATCGCCTGCAATTGACCGACGCCGGCCGCGTGCTGTTGCCCGCCGCCAAGTCCGTGCTGGCTTCCACCGAAGACGCCCTGGCCGCCGCCCGCGCCGTGGCTCGAAGTGCGGAGTGGACCATCTCTCTCGGCATGGTTCCCGGCCCCGAAGGTAAGATCTTTTCGTACATTCTTCCCATCCTGTTGCGCAATCATCCCGACCTGCAACTGCTGCTCAAGACCATGACCGCCCCGGAGCAGATTCACGCCCTGCATCGGCGGGAGATCAACGCCGGCTTTCTGCGTGGCCCCATCAGTTTGCCGGAGATCAGCAGCGAGGTGTACATGCGCGAGGAGGTTGTCGCCGTCATCCCGCAATCCTCGCCGCTGGCGGAGTACGACCGCATCCCCGTATCGGAGCTGGCCAAGCTGAAGCTCATCTCCATCTCCGCCGAAATAGCGCCCGCCGTGCACGACATTGCGGAAGAAATTGAGCGCCGCGCCGGAGTCAAATTCACGCGCGGCTTCAACACGGAAAACCTGATGACCTCGCTCAACGCCGTGGCATCGGGCTTCGGCTTCTGCTTCTTCTCCGTGTATGTGGATGAGATTGTGCCCAAGGGCGTGGTGACGCGGCCGCTGGAGATGGATCCGCCACCGCTGCTGGACCTGCTGTTTGCCTATCGCACCGATGACACCATGCCGGCACTGATGCGAGTCGTCAGCCTGGTGCGCGACAACTCGCCCTTCCACCTGGAAGGCACTACCCTGTCGCGGCCGCGGGTACGGCCGCATATCATTTCGCTCTAGGCCCGCCTGCTACACCCGCGTCAGCGAGTGTCCCATCTTCTGCTTCTTGGTCAGCATGTAACGTTCCGCGCTGGGCCGTGGAGTCACTTCGCACGGCACCCGCTCCTGCACCTGGATGCCGGCCGCCGCCACCGCCGCGCTCTTCGCCGGATTGTTGGTCAACAGGCGCAGCCGTTGCACGCCCAGCCGCCGCAGCATGGCCACCGGCAGGGCAAAGTCGCGCAGATCGGCCGCGAAGCCCAGGTGCTCGTTGGCCTCCACCGTGTCCAGCCCGCCATCCTGCAAACTGTAGGCGCGCAGCTTGGACATCAACCCGATGCCGCGCCCCTCCTGCTTCTCGTAAATCAGCACGCCCACGCCTTCGGCGGCGATCAACTGCATCGCCAGTTCGAGCTGCGCGCCGCAATCGCAACGCTCCGAGCCGAATACATCTCCGGTCAAACACTGCGAGTGGATGCGCACCAGCGGCGCGCCTTCCCGCGGATTGCCCATCACCAGCGCCACCGCCTCTTCAACGCCGTGCGCGGTGCCGCGCTCAAAGCCCAGCATGCGGAACTCACCCCAGCGCGTGGGCAGCCGCGTGGCCGCCACCTGGCGCACGCCATACTCGTCATTCAAGGCAAACGTTTCCTGCTCCAGGGCTCTCATCGTCCGGCCCCGGTAATGTGATCGGCCAGCTCGGCAATGCTGAGGATGACCATATCGTGACGCGCCGCAAAGTTCGTTATCTCCTCGCCCTTGGCCATCGTGCCGTCGGGGTTGGTCAGTTCGCAGAGCACGGCCGCCGGCTGCAATCCCGCCAGCCGCGCCATCTCCACCGAACCCTCGGTGTGGCCGCGGCGCTCCAACAAGCCTCCGGCAGCGGCACGCAGCGGAAAGACATGACCCGGGCTGACCAGATCCTCGGGCTGCGCGTTCTCCGCAATCGCCGTCAGGATGGTGGTCACGCGGTCGGCGGCTGAAACGCCGGTGGTCACGCCCTCGCGCGCTTCAATACTGACGGTGAAGGCCGTGCGATAGCGGCTCTCGTTGTTGCTCACCATCAGCGGCGGGCGCAGATGATCGATCGCCGTGCCGGTCAGGCAAAGGCAGACGATGCCGCTGCACTCGCGGATGAGCGTGGCCATGCTGGCCGGGGTGATCTTCTCGGCGGCCAGGATGAGGTCGGCCTCATTCTCGCGGTCAAAGTCATCCACCAGCAGCACGGGATGACCGCGCCGCATATCGGCGATGGCACGTTGCAATCGTTGAGGAAAGTGATTGGCCGCGGGCTGCGGCAGAACCTGTACGGCAGAAAGTGCTGACATTTGAAACGCTCCTCGTTTGAGAAATCGACGAAAAACGTTTCAGGGCTTGCGATTCGCACCAAGGGGATCCGCGCGGAGATACACCTCCGCACGCTCTACTTTGGCGGTCTTCTTCCATCCGGACTTTCACCGTCGGCCCCGGAGTTACACCGGATCTGCTGACCCTGCTTACGCAGGCGCTCGCGGGCTTTCACCGCCGGTGGGGAGTTACACCCCGCCCTGAAGACGTACGCCTCTTGCAACTACCATTCTACGCTGCTTTGGCAAAAGATGAACGCACGAAGGTCATACTTCTTTTGTATCAAGCCATACGCCGTACACATGAATACCGTTTGTTTTACAGCAGATGCACCATCACCTGCTCGCCAGCGTCAACTTCCTCACGCTCTGCCGGCAGCACGGCCACGGCGTTGGCCTCCATCATGGTGCGGACCAGGCCCGTCGCCTGCTTGCCCGCGCTGTAGGCCAGGTAGCGGCCCCCGGCGTACTCAAGGCGGATGCGCACCAGCGCCGTATATCCCTTGACCTTGCGTAAAGGAGTTTGCAGCGTGGCCGCCATCATCACGCGCACACACTCCCGCTGGCCCATCATGCGGCGCAAGGCGGGCGCCACAAACTCCTCAAAGGTCAGCATGGAAGACACCGGGTTGCCGGGCAGCGCAAAAACCGGAAGCCCATCGCGCATGCCAAAGGCCATCGCCTTGCCGGGCTTTACCTTGATGCGATGGAAGAGCATGCGCACACCCAGCGACTCCAGCACCTCGCTCACCAGGTCGCGGTCGCCCACGCTGATGCCGGCCGAGGTAATCAGCGCATCGTAGCCCAGGCCCGCAATGAATTTTTCGCGATGGCTCTCCTCGGTGTCGCGCGCAATGCCCAGCAGGATGGGCTCCGCTCCGACGGCGCGCACGGCGGCGGCCAGCGAGCATGCATTGCTGTTCACAATCTGCCCCGCTCCGGGCTCGCTGCCCAGCTCCACCAGCTCGTCGCCGGTGGCTACAATGGCCACTCGCGGTCTCCGCACCACCTGCACCCGCGCCTGTCCAAAATTGGCCAGCATGTTGATCTCATACGGACGCACCAGCCGGCCCGCGGCAAGGATGGTTTCCCCCTCCGCCACATCCTCACCCTGCAGGCGGATATGCTGCCCGCGTGTAACCTTGCCGGTCGCGCGCACCACTCCGTCGCGCTCCTCCGCATTCTCAATGGGCACCACGCTGTCGCAGCCTTCGGGCACCATGGCGCCGGTCATGATCTTGATGGCCGTGCCGCTCTCCACCCGGTGCGTGGGCAAATGCCCGGCGGGAACAAACTCCACAACCCGCAGCCCGCCGCCAGCCGCACAGTCCTCAGCGCGCACCGCATAGCCATCCATGGCGGAGTTGCTGAAGCGCGGCAGCGCCCACGGCGCGCGCACATCCTGGGCCAGCACACGGCCAAGCGAGTCAAGTAGCGCAACAGTCTCCGCGGAGAGCGGCATAACCGACTCCAGAATCTTCTGCCGCGCTTCCTCAAATCCCGGAGCATGTAAGCCCGGTGCGTTCTCTGTCCCCATCGAATCCCCTTTTGCCTCTGTCATTTCCTGTCGCGCGAGTTCCCTGTCCCGCGCACTCGCTCCGCTTCCAGCTCCTGCGGAGTATTCACGTTCTTCCATCCATCGGCCAGCCCTTCCGGTGGCGCGGCCAGCAGGGTCTGCGGTAAATCCAGCAACGCTGAAGGACGCGCATCGCGCTCGGCATCCATGCACGCCTGCCGCTCCAACATCTCCAGCGCCTGCGGCTCGTACAAGGCCAGCATCGGGCAGGGATGCCCATCGGCTTGGCGCGGCACAACGGCCCACACGCCGGGCCTGCGCTGCGCCGCCAGCCATTCGATGTGTTCGGCCCTCAGGTGAGGATGATCGCAGGCAGCCACGATCCACGCCGCAGCGGGAGCCCAACGATGCGCGGCAATCAGCGCCGCACCCGGTCCGGCAAAGCCCGGAGCATCGGCCAGCCTCGGCATTGCCGCAAGCGTTGCAGGCAGTTCCCCCGTGCCCACGGCCACGGCCTCCGCGCCCACTACGCCATGCAGTGCCGTAGCGACGATCTCCGCCAACGTGCGCCCGTCAAATTCGACCAACTGCTTGGGCCGCCCCATGCGAGTGCTGCGCCCGCCGATCAATACTCCGCCGCACAGCCGCCGCGCGCGCCACGCACCGGGCAGCCACTCGCGCACAAAATCACGGAAGGCCGTTCGGCGGTCGCCATCCCACGGCAGCACGCGCAACACATTCGTAACCTCGGCGGGAGGCGCGCTCTCACTCTCGGCGCACAGCCATATTTTCGGCAGCGCAACATCCTTGTGGCCTTCCACCAGCAGCAGGTCGTGTTCGGCGCCCAGCCGTGCCAACGTCACCTCCAGCGGCAGCAGCGAGTTTGCGCCACGCCGCTCGAACTGCTCACTGGGGCCGCGCAGGCTCACCGTGGCTCCGGCGCGGAAAAATCTGTCGCTGTCCTTGCCCTCGCGATCCACCTGGAAGCCGTGCGCGTCGTGCTTGATGGCCGCAACCCGCAGCCCACTGGCGACCAGATCGGCGATGGCCGCCTCCAGCAACGTCGTCTTGCCGCTGCCGGAGTAGCCGCACACGGCCAGCACCGGCGCGCCGCACTCCCAACTTTGACCTGCCGGATTGTTCGTCGCCGTGGACATGACTAATCAGTCTCTACGTTTCCCGCACGGCACGCAACATTTCTTGCCCGGGCACACACCAACGCCATCTTGCGGAAAATCACGCCGCGCTTGAGGCATCCCGCCCGCATCGCGGATAATAGGCGTAGATGACTTCTCCTGTTTCCTCGCGCCTTCCGCGCTCCGCTCACTGGATACTGCTGCTGGCGCTTACGCTGGCGGCCGGTGCCCATGCCACGGACGTCTCCGCCACACCCGCCGCATCACCCAATGAGACATTGCGCCACGCCATCCAGGTGGAAAAGAACGCCGCAAAAGATGGCTACTACATTTGGACCGACCGCCTGCAAAAGCCGCGCGGTTCGGTGACCAAGCTGATGGTGAGCACCCCCGTGGGCATCCTCAGCCGCACCGTAGCCATCAACGACCGTCCCCTTACCGAAGAGGAGCGCAAGCAGGACGACGACCGCATCAACCGCCTGCTGGACCCCGCCAAGATGCAGGAGAAGGCCAAGCGCCAGCGCGAGGATCAGCAGCACATCGAGCGCCTGCTGGCCGCCATGCCCGACGGCTTCCACTGCGAGTACAACACCGCCCAGCGCGACGACCACAACCTGCACCTGGACTGTGAGCCCAACCCCGGCTTCTCTCCGCCCAACTTTGAGTCGCAGATCCTCGGGGGCATGAAGGCCAGCATTGCCATTGACCGCGAGGATGGCCGCATCACGCGCATCGATGGCACGCTCTACAAGGACGTCAACTTCGGATGGGGCTTCCTCGGCCGGCTCAGCAAGGGGCACATCGAGGTGGTGCAGTCGCGCGTGGCAGGCAAACACTGGGGCATCCAGCGCCTGGCGCTCAGCTTCGATGGCCGCCTCATCGTCGTCAAGCCCCTGCATATCGAGGAGACGGAGACCAGTTGGGACTATCGTCCGGTACAGGCCATGACCGTGGCGCAGGCCCTGGAGTTTTTGCGCAGCGCGCCCTACAAGCCCGTGCGTTAAGCGCATCGACATTTACAAATCTTCTTCCGCAGACCACACGCAGGAAAGCCCGGCCGCCAAGCCGGGCTTTCTGTGATTACCTTTGAACCTTTCACAAACCTATTTCCGCTTCGGACGATAAAGGTCGGTCGAGGTTCCGTAGAAAATCTCGCTGGCCTCCATGATGGTCTCCGATAGCGTCGGGTGTGGGTGGATGCTGTGGCCAATGTCGTAGGCCGTCGCCGCCATCTCAATCGCCAGCACGATCTCGGCAATCATGTCGCCAGCGCCGGGTCCAACGATGGCGCCGCCCAGCACGCGCTCGGTCTTCTTATCGATGAGCAGCTTGGTCAGCCCCTCGGTGCGATCCAGTGTCACCGCGCGTCCGCTGGCCGCCCAGGGGAACTTCACGATCTCCACCTCGATGCCCTTGGCCTCGGCCTCGGCCTGCGTCAATCCGGCCCACGCAATCTCCGGATCGGTAAAGACCACGGCGGGAATCGCGTAGGGCGCAAACTCCACCTTGTGGCCCAGAATGTGCTCGATGGCCGTGCGGCCTTCGTGCGCGGCCTTGTGTGCCAGCATCGGGTCGCCGGCCACGTCGCCAATTGCGTAGACCGCGGGATCGTCGGTCTGCAACTGCTTGTTCACCGTGATGAAGCCGCGCTCGTTGACTTTGACCTTCGTCGTCTCCAGCCCGGGAACCTTGCTGTTGGGGCGGCGGCCCACGCTGACCAGCACCTTGTCGTAGGTCTTTTCTTCCACCGTGCCGTCCGGCAGCTTGAAGGTGACCTTCACCTTGCTGATCTCATCTTTCAGCGCAGTGACCGCAGTGTTCAGCATGATCTTGTTGAAGAGCTTTTCCAGCCGCTTCTGCAGCGGCGGAACCAGGTCGCGGTCGGCGCCCGGCAGCAACCCGGGAGTCATTTCGACCACGTCCACCTTGCTGCCCAGCGTGGCGTACACCGTGCCCAACTCCAGTCCAATGTAGCCGCCGCCGATGACGAGAAATGTCTTCGGCACGTCCTTCAAATCCAGCGCGCCGGTCGAATCCAGAATGTTCGCGCCGGTAGCCGCCAGCGGCCCGGGCCGCGCCGGAGACGATCCGGTGGCGATGATGATTTTGTCGAACTTCAGCGTATCCTCGCCGCCCGTCGTCTTCTTCACCTTCAGGGTATTCGAGTTGACGAACGCAGCCTCGCCCTGGATGTAAGTGACCTTGCGCTGCTTGCTCATCATGCCCAGCCCGCCGGTCAGCTTGGCCACCACGCCATCTTTGAATGCGCGCAGCTTGGCCACATCTACTTTAGGCTCGCCGAACTCCACGCCCCAGCTGGCCGCGTGCTTGCTCTCGGTGATCAGGGCCGCCACGTGCAGCAGCGCCTTCGACGGAATGCAGCCGCGGTACAGGCAGACGCCGCCGGGATTCTTCTCCAGGTCAATCAGCGTCACGTCAAGGCCAAGGTCAGCCCCAAGGAATGCCGCGGCATAGCCTCCCGGCCCGCCGCCAATCACTGCCACTTTCTGATTCGTATTCGCCATAATCTCTCTCACGTATCCTGATTAACTCGATTCGTCCGTTCTTGATTTCTCTCGTCTCAAATCACCAAGAGACTGGTCAATGAGTTCAAGTAATTCGGAGACTCTACTTCTGATAAGTTCTAGTTGAGCCTCGGCCGTCACTTTTCCATATTTCCTATATGCTTTGCTTGGCTCGTCGCACTTTCGACATAATCTCGACTTCACTCGACCGGGTTCTTTTTCCATCCCACACTTGCTACAGAGATTCCCCGCCAGGGCAGACGGGCTAGTTGGCGGAATTTGAAATTTGTCGAATGGTTTGTTGCACTCACCACATAAATAAGAGTTGAGGCGACTTGGCTCTTTTTCCTTCCCACACTTTCTACAGAACTTGCCTGGCATATCTCCTCCGGATCTACACGGCAGAAGTAGACAACAGACAACTGTATTTCAGTCCTGAGACTAGTCCAACACTACAAGTATTCTCAACTCCCTTAGCCTTGCACCGAGAGCAGGAATGGCTGCTCCAGTGCGTCCACAATCCAGCGCACAAAGCGCGCCGCGTCTGCCCCGTCAATGATGCGATGATCATACGACAGCGAAAGCGGCAGCATGGAGCGCGGTTCAAACTTGCCGTTGATCCACACCGGCTCCAGCCGCGAGCGCGACATGCCCAGGATTGCCACCTCGGGATGGTTGACGATGGGCGTGAAGGCCGTTCCGCCGACGCCGCCCAGGTTCGTGATGGTAAAGGTGCCACCCTCCATGTCCTCGGCGGAGAGCTTTTTGTCGCGCGCCTTTTTGCTGATGGCCGATAACTCCACCGCCAGTTCGATGATGTTCTTCTTGTCCACGTTGCGCAGCACCGGCACCAGTAGCCCGCGGTCGGTATCCACGGCCACGCCAATGTGCACGTACTTTTTGTAGATGATCTCTTCGCTCGCGGTGTCAATGCTGGCGTTGAACTGCGGGAAGGCCTTCAGGGCCGATGCCACTACCTTCAGCGCGATGGCCGTCATCGTCATCTTGCCGCCGGCGGCCTCCGCCTTGGGGGCGAATCTCTTGCGCAGCTCTTCCAGGTCGGTCACGTCCGCCTTGTCGAACTGCGTCACGTGCGGAATGACATTCCATGCCACGGCCAGGTGTTCGGCGGTCTTGCGGCGCACGCCGCGCAGCGGCTGCTTGTCAATCTTGCCCCAGCGACTGAAGTCCGGCAGCTTGACCACGACTTTTCCGGCGCCCGTTCCGCTGACCTGCACGTTGCCCGCGGGGTCGGCCATGCGGGTAAAGGTCGCCTTGGCAAAGGCCTTCACGTCGGCCTCGCTGATGCGTCCGCCCGGCCCGCTGCCTTTCACCATGTAAATGTCCACGCCGATTTCGCGCGCCAACTGGCGCACAATCGGAGCGGCCGGAACGTTGCGCTGATCCTTCAGCGGGCCGCGCTTGGTCTCCGCCGCGGCGCGTGCGCGCAACTGGGCGTCGCTGGGAATATCCGGCGGCAGAGCCTGCTCTTCGCTCTTGCCTTCCATCGTGCGGGCCGAGCGGAAGGTGTGCCGCGCCATGGCCATCGAATCCTGATCGGCGGCGTGCGCGACCGGGGCCTCGGGCTCCGGCTCAGCGACCACAACGGGCTCCACGGCGGGCACCACGGCGGCGATGGTAAAGATCACCTCGCCCACCTTGAGGCGCTGCCCCACCGCGACTTTGATCTCCTTCACCTCACCGGCCAGCGTGCTGGGAACCTCCACCACGGCCTTGTCGGTCTCCAGCTCCAACACGCTCTGCCCGGCCGTAATCTGGTCGCCGCTCTTCACCGCCACGCGCACCACGTCGCCGGCTTCAATGTTCTCGCCCAGCTCAGGCAGCTTGAACTCGACGATCTCCGCCTTGGCCACCGCGGCGGACTTCTTCTCCGCCTTAGCGGCCTTCGCCGTTGCCTTCGCCTCTGGCTTTGCTGCTTCATTGGCTGCGGGTTCCGGCCTGGTCTCCACCGGCGGCGCAGCGGTTTCGGCCGCTGCGTAGGTGAACAGCACATCGCCCACCTTCAGGCGCTGGCCGTTGGCGACCCTCACCTCTTCCACCACGCCATCCACTTCGGCCGGAACTTCGACGACCGCCTTGTCCGTCTCCAACTCGACGACCGTCTGTCCCTTTTTCACCGACTCGCCCGGCGTGATGGCCACGCGCACTACGTCGCCGGCTTCAATGTTTTCGCCCAGCTCCGGAAGCTTGAATTCCTGTGCCACTGTGATTCCTTTCGCTCGCTGTAGCCACTCGATGGCCGCAGCCTCATGCCGATTCAGCCATTCCAAAAGATGCCGCCAGCATCTGGCAGCCGCTTAAACGGTGAACGGATCCGGGTTCTCCGGGTTGATGCCCAGTTCCTTGATGGCCGCCTTAACCTCGGCGGGCTTCAGATGGCCTTCGTGCAGCAGCCCGGTCAGCGCGGCCAGCACAATGTGCTTGGCGTCCACGTTGAAGAAGTCGCGCAGGCTGGCGCGGCTCTCCGAGCGGCCGTAGCCATCCGTGCCAAGCGCAATCAGCGGACGCGGCATCCATTGGCTGATCGATTCCGGCAGCGCCTTCACGTAATCACTGGCGGCCACCAGCACGCCGTCCACATCCTTCAACTGCGCGGCCACCCACGGCACCTTCTGCTTCTCTCCGGGATGCAGCATGTTCCAGCGCTCGCAGTGGTTGCCGTCGCGGTACAGCTCCTTGTAGCTCGTCACGCTCCACACGTCGGCCGCCACCTTGAACTTCTTCTCCAGTATCTCGGCGGCCTTCAGGGTCTCCATCAGAATCGCTCCGGAGCCGAACAACTGCGCGCGCCCCTTGGCGTTCTTCAGCTTCGACTTCTGGAACTGGTACAGCCCTTTCAGGATGCCCTCTTCGGCGCCCTCCGGCATCGCCGGCTGCGTCCACGGCTCATTCATCACCGTGATGTAGTAGAGGATGTCCTGCTGCTCGACGTACATCCTGCGGATGCCTTCCTGCACGATAACTGCCAGCTCAAACGCGAACGCGGGATCGTAGGCCAACAGGTTCGGCACCGGATAGGCCAGCAGATGGCTGTGTCCGTCCTGATGCTGCAACCCTTCTCCGGCCAGCGTAGTGCGCCCGGCCGTGCCGCCACACAAAAAGCCCTTGGCGCGCTGATCTCCGGCGGCCCACACCAGGTCGCCCACCCTTTGCAGGCCGAACATGGAGTAGTAGACAAAGAACGGAATCGTGTTGATGCCATGGTGCGCGGGTGAGGTTCCGGCGGCGATGAACTCGCTCAGTCCGCCCGCCTCGGTGATGCCCTCTTCAAGAATCTGGCCGTCCTTGGCCTCCTTGTAGTAGAGCAAGGTGTCCATGTCCACCGGCTCGTAAATCTGCCCCACGCTGGAGTAAATGCCCACCTGGCGGAAGAGCGCTTCCATGCCGAAGGTGCGCGCCTCGTCGGGAATAATCGGCACAATCAGCTTGCCGATCTTCGGATCGCGCAGCATCTTGGCGATCATGCGCACCAATACCATCGTGGTGGCCACCTTGTGGTCGCCCGTGCCGGTGTGGAACTCCTGGAAGAGCTCCGGATTGACCGGCTCCAGCTTGGCGGCACGCATCTTGCGCTCGGGCAGGTATCCGCCCAACTGCTTGCGGCGGTCGCGCATGTAGCGGATCTCGTCGCTCTCATCCGATGGACGATAGAAGGGCGCGTCGTGCAACTGCTCGTCGGCAATGGGAATGCCAAAGCGCGAGCGGAAGATCTTCAACTCTTCGTCGTTGATCTTCTTCTGCTGGTGCGTGATGTTTCGGCCCTCGCCGCTCTCGCCCAGTCCGTAGCCCTTGATGGTCTTGGCCAGGATGACCGTCGGTGAGCCGGTATGCTCCACCGCCGCCTTGTAGGCCGTGTACATCTTGATGGGATCGTGGCCGCCCAGGCGCAGCTTTTCCAACTGCTCGTCGCTCAGGTGCTCCACCATCTTCAGCAGTCGCGGATCGGTGCCGAAGAAGTTCTTGCGGAAGTACGCGCCGCTTTCCACGAACATCTTCTGGTACTGGCCGTCGCAGACCTCGCCCATGCGCTTCACCAGCAATCCGTCGCGGTCATTCTGGATGAGCGAATCCCAATCCGTGCCCCACAGAACCTTGATGACGTTCCAGCCCGCGCCGCGGAAGATCGCCTCCAGCTCCTGGATGATCTTGCCGTTGCCGCGCACCGGGCCGTCCAGCCGTTGCAGGTTGCAGTTGACCACGAAGATCAGGTTGTCCAGCCGCTCGCGCGAGGCCAGCGTGATGGCGCCCAGCGACTCCGGCTCATCGGTCTCTCCGTCGCCCAGGAAGGCCCATACCTTGCCCTGATGACACTGCTTCAGGCCGCGATTTTCCAGGTAGCGGTTAAAGCGCGCCTGGTAGATGGCCTGGATCGGACCCAGTCCCATGGAAACCGTGGGGAACTCCCAGAAGTGCGGCATCAGCCACGGGTGGGGGTATGAACTCAGTCCGCCGCCCTCCGCCAGCTCGCGGCGGAAGTTCTCCAACTGCTTCTCATTCAGGCGGCCTTCCAGATAGGCGCGGGCATAAACGCCCGGCGCGGCGTGACCCTGGAAGAAGACCATGTCGCGGTCGCCATCCGGCGTCTGCGCGCGGAAAAAGTGATTGAACGCCACCTCGTACAGCGTGGCCGCCGAGGCGAACGAGCTGATGTGCCCGCCAATGCCCTCCGAGCGCTTGTTGGCCCGCATGACCATGGCCAGGGCGTTCCAGCGCACCAAACTCTTGATTCGCCGCTCCAGTTCCTGATTGCCCGGGAAGGGCGGCTGATTGCTGCTGGGGATGCTGTTCTGGTAGGGAGTGGTGGCCGTGAAGGGCATCCGGTAGCCCGAGCGCGACGTGTGTAATTCCAACTGCTGCAGCAACCTGCCCGCTCTCTCCGGGCCGCCGTGCTCCAAAACGTAGTCCAGGGAATCAAGCCATTCCCGGGTTTCCAGTACTTCCTGCCCTACCTGATCATTTCGTTCGGTCGGATTCACTTTGCTATGCCTCTCAAGGTGCCGAATGCAACTTAACATTCTACCCTGCCAGGCAGACTCAATGTGGCCCATCAGACAGGTTGTTACTTAATTTTGATGCTTCTCAATGGGTATTTGGACCGGGCCAAGTCAATTATTTACGGCACATCAGTGCCAATCTGCCACCTTGCGGAACGCTCCCCCGGGGGCAATGCACGCTGGATACCGGGCGGCGATGATTTTTCTGCTTCAGCGGAGGAAAACGGGCATATCATGGCGCCGGCAGAGGTTGTCACCTCGGCTGTAATACGGTCTTCCTAGAGATGGAGGGTGCCTGTATGTTTGAGCAGGAAATTGAATTGGAACAGAAGGAAGGATCCAACTGGGGACCCTTCCTGATGATTGCACTTTTAGTCGGACTTTTTGTGGGCGGCATTGGAGTCGTCATCTTCCAGAGCAGGCAGACCGTGAAGCCGGAAGAGGCCACGGCCGCCGTTGAAGCGCGCGTCAAAGCCCTGGGTCCGGTCACGGTCAGCTTCCACACCGGCACGGTCAGCTACAACGGGCCGGATAAGCCCACCGATCCGCAGTACAAGCTGCTGACCAACGCTGGCCTGCTTAAGGTGGGCAAGGGCAAGGGTTACGCCGCGCTGGTGGAGGTAACGCCGCAGGGCAAGGAGTTGTTTGCCACTGTTCCCGGCGTGCAGACCACCCCGGACAAGAATGACACCACGCTTTACGTGGTGCCGCTGGCCTCGCGCAAAATGGTCTCCGTGGGAACCATCACCAAGCTGGCCCAGGGACGCTTCCAGGTGAACTACACCTGGCAGTGGACGACCACTCCTGCGGGCGAATATTTTGATGTGGATGGAAAAAATGTGCAGGCACTGAGCCTGTATGAACGCAGTGTACTGATTGACCAGCACGGCGCCAACAAATACCACCAGGGCGCCATGAAAGCCTCCATGGTGCTGGCCAAGGGCACGAAAGGCTGGGAGCCGGCAGCCAACTAGGCCGCTTCCCTCCCCTGTAATACGGCCCCGCGCAGTTGCCTCCCCGGCGGCTGGCGGGGCTTTTGTCCTATCTAGCTCCATTGCCAGGCCCGCAAGGAAACCTCAAGCCCTCCAGCTCGGCTGCCGATGAAGCTCACAGACGGGTATCTCCTGCGCACGGTTTGAATACCAACGGCCGCCGCCCAGGGGAGCCCCGCGCCTGGGAGAGATCGGCCTGTGACCTCACCGCAACTGACGCCGGAGCTGAGTGGCTTTCCCTTCGCTCCGCCGCCCTCTGCGCAGGCCCCGCCCCCATCGCTGGCCACCACGCTCTCCGCCGACGAGCAGCAAGAGCTGGTGCTGGCGCATCTGGATGACGTCAAGCAGGTGGCGCGCTCCATCCTGCGCCGTCTGCCGCCCTCGGTGCAGTTGGACGACCTCATCCAGGCCGGCTCGCTTGGCCTGATGGATGCCGCGCGCCGTTACCAGGCCCGCCCCAACATGAGCTTCCGCCAGTACGCCCGCATCCGCATCACCGGCGCCATCTTCGACAGCCTGCGCGAACTCGACTGGGCCTCACGCTACTTCCGCAGCCGCCAGCAGAAGCTGGATAACGCCACCCGCACGCTGGAGAGCAAGCTGGGACGCCGCCCCAGCAGCGATGAAGTGGCCGACAGCATGGGCATGGACCTGAACACCTTTTACGAGTTCGCCCTGGCCGTGCAGGAGATGCAGGAGGTGGACTTTGAGCCGCAGGAGGATAGCGAACGCATCAGCGTGCAGGAGAGCGTGGCCGACGATCCGGAAAAGCGCCCCGACGCCCTTTGCCACCAGAAAGAGACACAAAGCGAGTTGCGCCGCTACCTTGACCAGTTGCCGCCCGACGAGGCCAACGTGCTGACCTGCTATTACTTCAAGGAGTGGACGATGGCTCGCATCGCCCGCAGCATTGGCAAAACCGAGTCGCGCGTCTCGCAGATTCACCACAAGGCGCTCGAGCATCTGCGCGAACTGCTCGGCCCTGAGGCGCGGCGGCTGATGACCCGCCTGCTGTGAACGCGGACAGTTAAATAGAGTAAAAATATTGTTGAATAATTGGGATGAGTGAATCTGCTGTAGAAGGTGTGTAGCCGGGTGATCGCGCGAGAATCATATGTGTGAAACCAGATCGTTGAAATTCCGTTCCTGCAACATAACAGTTAGGAATTGGCGGCTCACGATCTAACGGATCTTGTTTTTGACACATCAATATGGCATTCATTTGCGCTTCTGAATAATGCGGTAATTCAATTGGATTATTCTTCCAATCCTCATCACGAAAAAAGATGGTATGTATGTCACTTGGAAAACCATCCAACAATGGGGTGTCTGGTCCATAGACGTAATTCAGCGATCGTATCCACCGATTCGCAAGTGCGAACGCTAAGTAGCTCCCGAAATTTAATCCACCCGATCCACGCTTCGGCTGACCGCGTTCTTCAACAGGAAGCGCCAGTATTTCGGTTAGCAGGTAGACCCAGCTTGAATCACCTAGCCCTAGGTCCGCATGGGCATCAACGTGATCAACATCGAAAGGTGCTTCAATCTCGCCCTTTGCGATCCACTCTTTCCAAGTGTCAAACGCCTCATCGTGATCGACACAAAGACGCCCAGGAATCTTTCTAGACTTCGACAGTCCGCACTGCTGTTCAAGAAATCGTTCAACCTCTTCTGGTCTGGAACATGAGTATTGTGGTTCGGGAAGACGAAGGCGCCCACTTCTGAAGTGTGCCGTTGGAAACACAAAGAAATCCAGGTCAAGATCAAGTACACGATGGGTCATATAGGTGCCTGGTACCCTACCCTAGCCGGAGTTGCAACAGCAGGATACTTAGAAGTTTGATGGAGGTGAGCGTATCCTACGTGCTCACCGTCACCGTGTTGCCATCGCGCGTTACGGGATGATAGAGCGTGTCGCGCTCTACCGGCACGCGTCCGGCGGATTCGATCAGGCGGCAGAGCTCCTGGCGGGTCATGCCCTGCGGCGTGGTGGCTCCGGCGTCGTGATAAATCTTCTCTTCCACCACCGTGCCGTCAATGTCGTCGGCGCCAAAGCGCAGCGCAATCTGCGCAATCTTCGGCGTCAGCATCTGCCAGTAAGCCTTGATGTGGGCAAAGTTGTCGAGCACCAGCCGGGCCACGGCAATCTGCTTCAGGTCCAGCATCCCGGTCGTCCACGGCAGGTGCTGCAACACGGTGTGGTCGGGATGGAAGCTGAGGCCGATAAATGTCTGGAAGCCCTTGGTCTCATCCTGCAAAGCGCGCAGCTTCATCAGGTGGTCCACGCGGTCTTCGTCATCCTCGATGTGGCCGTAGAGCATGGTGGCGTTGCTGCGGATACCGAGTTTGTGCGCCTCGCGCGCCACGTCCAGCCACTCGTTGCCGTCAATCTTGTGGTCGCAGATGATGGCCCGCACGCGCTCGCTGAAAATCTCCGCGCCGCCGCCGGGCATGCTGTCCAGCCCTGCGTCCTTCAGCTTCTGCAACACCTCGACGATGGTCAGCTTGTTGAGCTTGGCGAAGAAGGAGATCTCCACCATGGTGAAGCCCTTCAGGTGCACCTGCGGAAAGCGCTGCTTCAGCCCGCTGAGCATGTCGGTAAAGTATTGCAGCGGCAGGTCGGGATGCAGTCCGCCGACGATGTGGAACTCGGTCACGGCCTCACTGTAACCACTGGCCGCCGAGCGGAAGACCTCTTCCAGGTCCATCGTGTAGGCGCCGTCGGTTCCCTTTTTACGTCCAAAGGCGCACAGCCGGCAGGCCGCCACGCAGACGTTGGTGTGGTTGATGTGACGGTTGACGTTGAAGTACGTCACGTTGCCGTGCATGCGCTCGCGCACGTAATTCGCCAGCCAGCCTACGGACAGCACGTCGGGAGAGCGGTAGAGGGCGAGCCCGTCATCGGTGTCCAGACGAACGCCGGCCATCACCTTGTCGTAGATGGGGCGCAGCTTTGCATCGTCGGTGTGGAAGGGATGCCGCGCTGCCGCGGCGGGGTACATAGCTTCTGCCATCGCAACTCCATTCTAGCGCAACTGCCGCGCCGGGCGTACACAACCGCCATACACAATCAACGCCGGGCCGGATACAATAACCAAGTGCCCGGCCACCATCGGCGGGACGCCTAAACCCATGCTGCGTCGAGTCCTACATAACATTCGCGTCACTCTAGAGATGATCAAGTGGGAGCATTCGTTTCTCACTTTGCCCTTTGGACTTACCGGGGCGGTCATCGCCGCCAACGGCTTGCCCACGGGGCGCACCCTCTTCTGGATTTGCGTGGCCATGCTGGCTGCCCGCTCGGCGGCCATGGCCTTTAACCGCCTTGCAGACGCAGACATAGACGTGCACAACCCGCGTACCTCCATCCGCGCACTGCCCGCCGGGTTGCTGACGCGCAGCTTCGTGCTGGGCTTTACCCTCGCCACCTCGGCCCTGATGATCTTTGCCGCTTACATGCTGAATCCATTGGCCTTTGCCATGTCGCCCGTGGCGCTGGTCATCATCTGCGGATACAGCTACACCAAGCGCTTTACGCGCTGGGCGCACCTCTTCCTGGGCCTGGCCATGGGCGTGGCTCCAGCGGCGGCCTGGGTGGCCGTGCGCGGAACGTTTGACCCTCGGGTGCTCATCCTGACGGCGGCCGTGATGTTCTGGGGTGCGGGCTTTGACATCCTGTACAGTTGCCAGGACTACCACTACGACGTGCGCGGCGGACTGCACTCCGTACCGCGCTTCTTCGGCATCGCCGGAGCTTTGAAGATCGCGCGTCTCTTCCACCTGGTGGCCTTCGCCTTCTTCGCCTGGATGCTCTTCAGCTTCGGGCTGGGCCGGCTGGCCGTTATTGGTGTGGCCATCACGGCCGCCGCCTTGATCTACGAACATTCGCTGGTGAAGGCCGACGACCTGAGCCGGCTGAACGCCGCGTTCTTTACCACCAACGGCTTCATCTCCATGCTGATTCTTGTCGCCGTCACCGCCGACCGGGTGTGGCACGCGCACGCAGGCTGATTTAAGTGAGTGAGAAACCCATGAGCGATGCTCCACGCGAAGTCGAGATCAAGTTCCTGGTGCTGACGCCGGCCACGCTCACCCGCCAATTGCGCGAAGCGGGCTTCCGCGAAGTGACGCCCTCCACATTCGAATCCAACACGCTCTACGACACGCCGGAGGGCGACCTGCGCCGCGATGGAGAGCTGCTGCGCCTGCGCCAGTACGGCCAGCGCTGGGTGCTGACCCACAAGGCACGCGCCGCGCAAAACGTCCGCCACAAGTCGCGCGTGGAGCAGGAGACCGAGGTCGCCGATGGTGAGCGCATGCATGCCATCCTGACCGCGCTGGGTTATGTGCCGTCGTTCCGCTATGAGAAGTATCGCGCCGAGTTCAGCGACGGCCAGGGCGAGGTTGTGCTGGACTACACGCCCATCGGCCACATTGCGGAGATTGAAGGTCCGCCCGAGTGGATTGACCGCACGGCCGCCGCGCTCGGCATCAAGGAGACGGACTACATCACCTCCAGCTACGCCGCGTTGTTCTTCCGCTGGAAGCAGCGCACCGGCAGCACGGCCATCAACATGACCTTTGAAGAGTGCGGCACGCCGCTGCCCTGACGTGTGCAACGAAAAGCGGGCCCGTCACCGGACCCGCCCCTCCTGTTGAGCTACGCAGCGTGAATCCTCTTTATGCCACCTGGGCTGCATCCCTGCGCGGAGCCTGGTAGCCGCGCATGAAGTAGAAAATCGCATCGTCGAAAAAATGGTTTACGGCCACCACGAACTCCAGTTCGCCAAACAGCCCGTCGGGATGCATCTCCGCCGACTCGCGGCGCAGCAGCTCGACCAGGTGATCGCGGCAGGCGAGCATGGCGCTGACGCCCTGATCCAGCGGGATGCCCTGCCGGGCGCGGCGGACACCCAGCGCGGCGCAGTTTTCCTCAATCTCCTCGGCGTGGCGGTACAGCAGCCACTCTGTCAGCGAGCGGAAGAAGCCGGCATACTCCCCGCGCAGCTCGGCCACATCCACCTTGCGATAGGCCGCGGTGCGCTCGGTGGTCATCAGCCGCTCCACCAGCGCCTCAGCCAGCTCGTCACTACGTTCTTCGGCAATTCGTGAAAACCTGACTCCCACCATAGGACCAATGCCTCCCTTGCAGTAATGAAGGCAACGGCCCCTGGCGCGGGCGACTTAAGCCTGCGCAGGTGACTCTAGTCACCAGTACAGGCATGATGCGGCGCGGACAAAGAAAAACTCCGGGGGGCATTCCCTGAGTCAGCTTGATGACAAAGTTGAATAATCAGCTTGATGACAAAGTTGAATCAATTGAAATGTCATTGCGACCGAAGCGCCGCAGGCGCGGAGTGGAGTGACCTTTTGTTTTGCTCTCCCCCGGAAACAAAGGGTGGTTCGGCTCCGCACCCAGAAAGCGGGTGCTGCGCTCACCATGACATTTCGTAAGTTTGAGATGTTCTAAGTTTGAGATGTCCCAGGTTTGCGGACAAAGAAAAACTCCGGGAGCGACCCCGGAGTTTGATGTAACTTTTCAGCCGCCTACTCGTTGGCGCCGTGGCACTTCTTGTACTTCTTGCCGCTGCCGCAGGGGCAGGGATCGTTGCGTCCGACCTTTTCTCCGCGCACCACCTGCTGCACGGCGTCGGCCTGCCCGGAGCCGGCGCGCTTGGCCTGCTCCAGTTCACGCTCCTTGCGCTTGTGGAACTGGCGCTCCACGTCGTCCAGCGAGGTCTGCATGCGGCGCGGTTCGGCCGGTGCTGCCGCAGGCTGGCGCGGCTCGGAGTAATACGGCACCTCGTCGCCGTTGTCGTCCACCACGCGCATCATGTACAGGTAGCGCACCGTCTCGCTCTCAAAGCGCGCCATCATCTCCTCAAACATCAGGAAGCTCTCGCGCTTGTACTCCACCAGCGGATCGTGCTGGCCGTAGCCGCGCAGGCCGATGCCCTCCTTGAGGTGGTCCATCGCCAGCAGGTGATCCTTCCACAGCTGGTCCATCACGCTGAGCATGATGACCCGCTCGTGCTGGCGCATGGCCTCCGCCCCGATGAGCTTTTCCTTGGCGTCGTAGCGGGCGATGACGCGCTCAAAGATGGCGTCGCCCAGTTCGTGGTGGTTGACCGTATGCGGGTCCACGCCTTCGGCCACTATGTCCACGCCGAAGCGGCTAAGGATCTCGCTCTTGAGCCCCGCGATGTCCCAGTTTTCGGGATGCGTCTCGGCTCCGGCGTATTTATCCAGCGCCTCGCCCACAATGTCACGCACGTAATCCTGCTGGATGAGCTCCTTCTGCTCGTTGCCTTCCAGCAGTTGGCGGCGCAGGCCATAGACGGCCTCGCGCTGCTTGTTCATCACGTCGTCGTACTCCAGCAGGTGTTTGCGGGCCTCAAAGTTCTGGGCCTCCACCGCCTGCTGCGCCTTTTCAATGCGGCGCGTAATCAGCCCGCTCTCAATCGGAATGCCCTCATCCATGCCAAGCTGGCGGAGCAGGTTGCTGACCCACTCCTTGGCGAAGATGCGCATCAGGTCGTCTTCCAGCGAGAGGTAGAAGCGCGAGGCGCCGGGATCGCCCTGGCGTCCGGCGCGGCCACGCAGCTGGTTATCAATGCGGCGGGACTCGTGACGCTCGGTGCCCACGATGAACAATCCGCCGGCCTCGATGACCTGCTTGCGCCCGCCCTCGGTCTCTGCCGAATACTTGGCCAGCAACTCCGCCCAGGCCTGAGCGGGAATCTCAAACTCATTTCCCTGGTAGTACCAGTAAGCGGTGGTGGGATCGTCGGGTCGCGCCTCGACGCCGCCTTCCACGGCCTTGACGGCCTGCGCCAGGCCCTTCTTCACGGCCTCCTGCTTGGCCATGAACTCCGGGTTGCCGCCCAGCAGAATGTCCGTGCCGCGGCCGGCCATATTGGTGGAGATGGTCACCATGCCATAACGGCCCGCCTGCGCCACAATCTCCGCCTCGCGCTCGTGGAACTTGGCGTTCAGCACCACGTGCTGGATGCCCTTCTTCTTCAGCAGCTCGCTGAGGTGCTCGCTCTTCTCGATCGAGGTGGTGCCCACCAGAACCGGCTGCTTCGTCTCATGGATGCGGGCGATCTCATCGGCCACGGCGAAGTATTTTTCCTTCTCCGTGCGGAAGACGACGTCCTTGTTTTCCTGGCGCAGCAGCGGCTGGTTGGTGGGGATGACCACGACCTCCAGCCGGTAGATTTTGTCGAACTCGGCCGCTTCGGTCTCCGCCGTGCCGGTCATGCCGGCCAGCTTGTGATACATGCGGAAATAATTCTGGAAGGTGATGGTGGCCAGCGTCTGGTTCTCGCGCTCAATCTTGACGCCTTCCTTGGCCTCCACCGCCTGGTGCAATCCGTCGCTCCAGCGGCGGCCCGGCATCAGGCGCCCGGTGAACTCATCCACAATGATGACTTCGCCGTCCTTGACCACGTACTCCACGTCGCGGTGATACATGTGGTGCGCCTTTACGGCCACCTCGACGTGATGCTTCAGGTCCCAGTTCTCCGGGTCGGAGATGTTATCAATGCCCAGCAGCTTTTCCACCTTCTCGTAACCGGCCTCGGTGATGAAGGTGTTCTTGTGCTTCTCGTCAATAACGAAGTCGCCGGTGTAAATCTTTTCGTTGGGCTCTTCGCCGGGCAGTTCCTCGCCCCTCACAAACTTGGGAATGATGACGTTGATGCGGGCGTACTTGTCGGTGCTCTCTTCACTGGCGCCGCTGATGATGAGCGGGGTGCGCGCCTCGTCGATCAGGATGGAGTCAACCTCGTCCACGATGCTGAAGTGGTGGCCGCGCTGCACGCAGTCCTTCAGGTCGAACTTCATGTTGTCGCGCAGGTAGTCAAAGCCGTACTCGTTGTTGGTGCCGTAGGTGATGTCGCTGTTGTAGGCCGCCTGGCGCTGCTCGTCGCTCAGGTCGTGCACAATGACGCCCACGGTCATACCGAGGAAGGTATAGAGCTTGCCCATCCACTCGCTGTCGCGCTTGGCCAGGTAGTCGTTGACGGTCACCACGTGCACGCCGCGGCCGGCCAGGGCGTTCAAATACACGGGCAGTGTGGCCACCAACGTCTTGCCTTCGCCGGTCTTCATCTCCGCAATGCGCCCGGTGTGCAGCACAATGCCGCCGATAAGCTGCACGTCGAAGTGCCGCATATGCAGCACGCGGCGGCCGGCCTCGCGGACGACGGCAAAGGCCTCCTCCAGCAGCGAGTCCAGCACCTCCTCCAGCGCGGCCAACTCTTCTTTCTCCCACAACTTGCGGCGGTCGGCGTCCATCTCCTCCGGCGCGGGAGCCTCCAGGCGAGCCATGCGCTCCTGTACGCGGCGGCGGAACTCGTCGGTCTTGGCGCGCAGCTCGGCGTCCGTCAGCTTTTCAATCTCCGGCTCCAGGGCGTTAATGTTCGCCACCCGGGGCAGAAGTTTCTTGATCTCGCGCTCGTTGTGAGTACCGAAGATTTTTGCGATGACAGTGTTAATCAATTCTTTATCCTTCAATCACTTGCCGCACTCCGGCGGAGGCCGGAAATGCGGGCAGAGTACGACCGCGACGCACAAAACGCCATTCAAAGCCTACCATATTGGCCCCATCCACGGCCCGCGCACGCCTGTCGGCCCCAAGTTGTGCCAGATGCGGCCACAAACCCGCCCGCCCACTGGCAGGCTGGCCACGCAACGGCTATGATGGTGCACGGCCCGGCCACGGCCGGGTACCTTTCTCTTCCGCAAAGGTGGCCCCGTTTGATCGTAGGCGTTCCCAAGGAAATCAAAGACCACGAAACACGTGTTGGCGTAACCCCGGCCGGCGTAAAAGCGCTGGTGGAGGCCGGGCACAAAGTGCTGGTGGAGACCTCCGCCGGTGAACTTTCCGCCTTCCCCGATACCGAATACACCGCCGCCGGGGCCACGATTCTGCCCACGGCCGCCGAGGTGTGGGCCAAGAGCGATCTGATCGTCAAGGTCAAGGAGCCCGTGCCGACCGAGTACGAGCACTTCCGCGACGGCCTCTCGCTGTTCACCTACCTGCACCTGGCCCCGCTGCCGGAGCTGACCGACAAGCTGCTGGCCAAAAACGTCACCGGCATCGCATATGAGACGATCCGCGACAAGGCAGGCACCCTGCCGTTGCTGACTCCCATGAGCGAAGTGGCCGGACGCATGAGCGTACAGGTGGGCGCCACCTATCTGCAAAGCGCACACGGTGGCCGCGGACAACTGCTGGGCGGCGTGCCGGGCGTGCCGCCAGCCAACGTCTGCGTCATCGGCGGAGGCATTGTGGGCACCAACGCGGCGCGCATCGCCATGGGCTTCGGCGCCAAGGTCACCATTGTGGACCTGAACCTGAACCGGCTGCGCGAACTGGACGACATCTTCAACGGGCGCCTGTACACCCTGGCCAGCAACAGCTACAACGTGGCCAAGGCCGTGGAAGAGAGCGACCTGGTCATCGGCGGCGTGCTCATCCCCGGCGCCACGGCACCCAAGATTGTGACCCGCGAGATGGTGAAGCGCATGAAGAAGGGCGCGGTCATTGTGGACGTGGCCATCGACCAGGGCGGATGCGTTGAAACCGCACATCCCACCACGCACAGCAATCCCAGCTACACCGAGCACGGCGTGGTGCACTACTGCGTCACGAATATGCCCGCCGCGGTGCCGCACACCTCGACGCTGGCGCTGACCAACGCCACCTTCCCCTACCTGATGAAACTGGCGAAGATGGGCATCACGGAGGCCATCAAGAGCGACCACGGCATCCAGGATGGCGTGAACACACTGCAGGGAAAGATCACCTTCCGGGGCGTGGCCGACTCGCAGAAGAAGCACTACACGGCGCTGGCGGATTTGCTGTAAGACCAAACTAGAGATGGGGCATCAAAATGACGCCCCATCTCTAGTGCAGATTCCAAATAGTGTCTCTATGGTCACCAATCGATCTCTAGAATCTGCGAGTTGAACTTACCAGTCTTTTCGTAGACGGTTTCATTGTGAAAATTAAGCTGCGCCGAGCCAATATCGTGCCCGGCAAAAGAAATTCCAGTTAGGGGTGTTGGTGGTCCCTCGGGTTCCAAATAGAGCAAGAAAACGAAACCTCGGAATGTAAACAGCCCACCCTCAATATGATGATGTTCTTTAATTAGCGGCGAAAACTCGACTGTATCCGAAGAATAGAAAGACATACCAACCCTAACAACAAAATAGAGTCCGGCTCTCCCTCTGAGTTTGCGGTGTCCGAATGCACATTCAACCAACTCGTCAGTTGGAAAGCCATTCAGTGCGCCTTGACGTCCAATTGGATACCCACCGCCGAAACACAAATTAATCAAAGTCTTCAAAAACCACCGCTCTAATGCAACACCGTCGATACGATGCCGTACTACATGCCAAAGGGTCGGTTTCAGCTTAGAGCGTGCATGTGACACCTTTCGCATTTCTCTCAATGTTGCGAAGGATTGTGCTCCCGCTGCATCTATTGGAGATAGCTCAGAATTGTGCTTCTTGCAGAGGATTTTCGAGGTGAGACTCTCAATTCGAATTTCCTGAGCCTCATCCTTGCACCATGGAAATCCCTTAACTCTCACAAAGGAATCATGAAAAAGTGCGGAGGAGACAAGATGCTCTTTAGATATTCCTTCTCCACAGCTCCCGAGTGCTGATGCCCAGCATTTTGACTCAATACTCGCCACTCGATTACAGGCCCCTGGCCCGGGCCATGGCCAGCGCGTCCACGGCTGCGCCACGGGCTCCGGCCGTGTCGCCGTTGGGCATGGAGTGGATGGGAATATCGAGCTGCTCCTCGCGCTGGGCGGGCATGTTGCGGCGCACCTCGTCGAGGAACCAGCGGCCGAATTCGGGGCTGGCCTCCAGCACGCCGCCGCCGATGATGAAGGCGTCGGGATCGAAGGTGTTGACCATGATGTCGCAGAAGAGTCCGATGGCGGCGGCCTGCACGCGGAAGATATCGCGGCACATGGCATCGCCACGATCGGCGTATCCGCGCACGGCCTTGGCGGCCTTGTTGCGATCTTCCACCTTGCCCAGCTCGTGTCCGGGATATTTGTTGAGGAAGTACGGCAGCAGGGTGCGCTCAATGGCCGTCAGCGAGGCGAGGGATTCGAGGTCGCCCACGCGGCCGCAGTTGCAGTGCGGCACCATGCCCTCAATGCCGGGGATGGACTGGTAAGGCACCAGGCCGTGGCCGAGCTCTCCGCCGAAGCCGACGCGGCCCTTGATGACCTCGCCGTTGACGATGACTCCGCCGCCGCAGCCGGTGCCGATGACGATGCTGACCGATGTCTTGGTCTTATCGTCGCCGAAGAAGGTGTAGTGGCCCCAGAGAGCTCCGGCGTTGGCGTCGTTCAGATATGTGACCGGGAGGCCGAGTTTGCGCTCGATGCCGAGGCGGACGTCGAAGCCGCGCCACTCCTGTTGGGAAAAGTTGGTGGCGCCGCGCGCGCTGAGCACTCCGGTGGCGCTGGCCGGGCCGGGCGTATCCAGGCCGACGGCGACTATATCCGCCACGGCGATGCCGGCTTTGTCGGCGGCAATCTTCAGACCGTCTTCAATCTGCTGCAGGCAGATGGTTGGACCTTGCTTGGTGAGCGCGGGGTGCTCGCATAGGCCCTCGATAAGGAAGCGTTCGTTGGCGTCCAGCAGTGTGTAGTTGATGGCGGTGCCGCCCAGGTCGATGCCGGCAATGATGCGCACGGATGAGTCTCCTGCCTAAGGGAAAATGGCTGCAACCGAATAATCTAGCACGCGGGCGGGCCGGGGCGCAGAAAGCCACGGAAAACACGGGGACTATTGCAGAATAAGAGCCGCTTGAGTTGAGCGTGACAGGAGGAAAAATGGTGCGCCCGGCGAGATTCGAACTCACGACCTAACGCTTCGGAGGCGTTCGCTCTATCCAGCTGAGCTACGGGCGCGCAATGGCCATTATACCCGAGGAGCAATCCCCGGGGCGCGTGGGAACCAAAGGCGCCATTCCTCACCTGCGGCCCGCGGCGTCATACTGAGGCCGTGGCAACCACCGCTCCAGAACGCGTTATCGCCGGCTTCAGTATCCACCTGCGGGTGGAAAAAGGACTGTCGCCGCTGACCATCACCAGCTACGCGGGCGATTTGAAGATATGGGCGGAGTTCCTGGCCGGGCGCGGGTTGGACGTGCTGACCGCGCAACGCAAAGACCTGCAGGCGATGATGCAGCACATGCAGGCTCACGGGCTGGACGCACGCACCATGGCTCGCAAGCTGAGCGCGCTGCGCCACTTCTACCGCTATCTACTGATGGAAAAGCTCATCGAGCACGACCCCACGATTGACACCGACACGCCGCGCCAATGGAAGGTGCTGCCCAAGGCATTGAGCGAGCAGGAGACCACGGCTCTGCTGGAAGAAGGCGCGCCACGGGCGGCCACCACGGCAACGGCGATCCAACAGGCGCTGGCCGTGCGCAACCGCGCCATGCTGGAGTGCTTGTATGCGGCGGCCATGCGCGTAAGCGAGCTGGTGGACAGCCGCGTGGAAGACCTGAAGCTGGAGTCGGGTTCCATGATGGTGCGCGGCAAGGGCGACAAGGAACGCATCGTTCCGCTGGGGGCTCCGGCGCAGCAGGCGTTGCGGGAATACTTGCAACAGGCGCGCGGGGTGATTTTGGGCAAGCGCAATTCTCCACACTTGTTTTTGGCCAAGGGCGGACACCGGCTGACGCGCGAGCGGGTTTGGAGCATTGTGGACGCGGCCAGCAAGGTAGCCGGCCGTCACGCTTCTCCGCACATGCTGCGGCACTCGGCGGCCACGCACATGGTGGGCCATGGAGCCGATCTGCGCACGGTGCAGACCGTGCTGGGCCACGCCGACATCAGCACCACGCAGGTTTATACCCACGTTGCGCTGGACCGCCTGCAACAGGTGTATGAGGCGCATCATCCACGGGCACATTCGCGCCGGGGCGCCGGTAAAGGTGGGGGCCGATGAGCAACGCAACCACGCCGGTTGAGCGCGCGCTGGAGAGTTTTGTGCTGGCCCTCGGGCGGCGCAACGCTTCGGCACACACCATCAAGGCCTATCGCACCGACCTTGCGGGCTTTGCGGAATTCGTTGGGCCGGAGGAGCTGAGTGCGCTGGACCATGCCCTGCTGCGGGCCTACATAGCTCACCTGTACGAGCGCGGGCTGGGCAAGACAAGCGTGGCGCGGGCGTTGAGCTCGCTGCGCTCGTTCTTCAAATGGATGGGGCGCGAGGGGATGATCGAGGCGAATCCGGCGCTGCTGGTATCGGCTCCCAAGCTGCCCAAGCGTTTGCCGCGCGTGCCCACCATGGAGGAGATGAGCCTGGTGCTGGACGCCGACATGCCGGAAGAGGCGACGTTTGCCGAGCGCGACCGGCTGATTCTGGAATTGCTGTATGGCTGCGGCATCCGCAACAGCGAGCTGACGGGCATCAGCCTGGAAGACGTGGATCGCAAGCAGGCGCGCATCCTGGTGCGCGGCAAGGGTAAAAAGCAAAGGCTGGTACCGTTTGGCGAGGCGGCGCAGGAGGCGATGGACGAATACCTGCCGCGCCGCGGCCAGGTGCTGGAGCGCAATCGCCACTTGCAGGAGACGGCGCTGATGGTGAACCAGCGCGGCACGCGATTGACCTCCCGCAGCGTGGGGCGCATTGTGAAGGCCATTGCCGTGGCGCGCGGACTGCCCGCCGAGGTGCATCCGCACACCCTGCGCCACGCCTTTGGCACGCACATGCTGGAAGAAGGCGCCGACCTGCGGGCCATCCAGGAGCTGCTGGGCCACGAGCGGCTGAGCACCACGCAGCGTTACACGCAACTGACGACGCGGCAGGTGCTGGAGGTGTATGACCGCACGCACCCGCGCGCCAAGTAATCCCGCCCGACGAAAATCATCGGCAATAAATCTTCATCCATAAAAATCTACGGCTTGCGGCCTTCGACCTCGGCTTCGAGCTCGTGCCACATCTCCAGCACGCGATTGCGCAGCTCCTCGGTGAGGCGCTCGTAGGCCAGCTCCGGCTTCTCGTTCAAGTCCGGATAGATGGGCTTGCCGACGCGAATGCGCAACTGGTGGAAGCCCTGGAATCCCTTGCCGCGCGGCCACGCCTTGTGGAAGCCGTACTCCGCCACCGGCACGATGGGCACGTTGAGGTGCTGCGCCAGGATGGCCGCACCCTTTTTGAACTTCTTGGGCACGCCTTCAATGGAGCGCTCGCCTTCGGGATAGAGCACAAGAATCTTGCCGGCCCGCAGGCCGTAGGCTCCGGCGCGCATGGCGGGAACGAGGTTGCTGTCGGGATCGACGGGAATGAGATGCAGGAACTGGGCCAGCTTGCGCATGGAGCCCGAGCCGAAGATCTCACTGGTGCCGACGTAGAAGACGTTGTGGAAGGCCTCCCACGGCAGCGCGGCGGTCAGGATGGGCGCGTCCAGATAGCTGGAGTGATTGGGCGCCAGCACATAAGGACGCTTGGGCAGATTCTCCATGCCTTCAACGCGCAGGCGGAAGAAGATGCTGGAGCCAAACTGCACGCTCTTGCCGAAGAGCCACCAGAAGAATCCGACGATGGGGCGCTCGTTGGTGATGGCCAGCACCTCGGGATCGGTGGTCTCACCGTCAAAGACGGTGTTCCAGCCGGGAGCGTGGCGGGCGGCCTTGCCGGTGTTTGCCAGCACCAGCTCCACCAGCTCGCGCACGGTGTACACCTCGCTGGCGGCGGAGTCTTCCACCTCGGCGCCGAGGCGATGCGCCAGGTCGGTGAGCAGTTCGACGCGCTCCATGGAGTCGAGGCCGAGATCGAGTTCGAGGTTATCGTCGGGATGGATTTCCTTCTGGTAATCCTTGCCGACGGCATCCTTGACCACAGGCAGCGCGCGCGCGACGTCTTCGCGCTCCAGCCACTCGCGGTCGGCGGTGGTAAAGACGCGCGCCTTGGGAGTGATCTCCTCGACGTTGCCGCTGGCGTGCTTGGCCAGCATCTTCTTCTGAATCTCATTGCGGCGCAGCTTGCGAGTGGTGGTGCGCGGCAGGTCGTCCTGCCAGATGTCATAGCTGAGGATGCGCTTGGTGGCCGGGAGGCTGGCGCTGATGCCCTCCACGTCGTAGCGGATGACCTCGCGGATGTTGACGATCTTGTGCTCGCGCAGCACGTCGAAGTTGGGCACGATGACGCCATGCAGGCGCTCGCTGAGCGGCTCGCCGGGCTTGCGGCTCTCCAGGCCCAGGACGCAGATTTCCTTGATCCACGGCGAGCGCAGGTAGTAGCTCTCAATCTCCTCGGGATAGATGTTCTTGCCGCTGCTGAGGACGATGACATCCTTGGCGCGGCCGGTGATGAAGTAATTGCCACGGCGATCCTGGTAAGCGAGGTCGCCGGTGTAGAGCCAGCCATCCTTCAGCACTTCGGCGGTGGCCTCCGGGCGATTGTAGTAGCCCTTCATGACGGTGGGGCCGCGGAAGAGAATCTCGCCCACCAGGTTGCCGTTTTCGTCCACCTTGGTGTTGAGCAGCTTGCCTTCCACGCCGGGCAGCGGACGGCCGATGGAGCCGATGGTGTTGTCACTGGGCGGCGTGCAGAAGCAGCCGCTGGTGGTCTCGGTGAGTCCGTAGGCCTGCAACATGGAGAAGCCGAGGGCTTGGATGTCACGTCCGACCTTGGCGTCAAAGCGCGAGCCACCGGTGACGAAGTGACGAATGTCCGGGCCGAGCTGCTGGTGCACCTTCTTGAAGAAAACCTTGCCCAGGTTGAGTCCCACTTTTTGCGAGAGCAGGCTGAGCTTGAGCATGAGGCCGAAGATCTTTTCCGCGCCGCGGCCCTTCTTGCTGACCTCGCCGAAGATGCGCTCGTGGATGAGATAGAAGAACTGCGGTACGCAGCAGAAGATGGTGATGCCGCGCTCGCGCAGAGCCAGGGTCAGCTCCTGAGTGTTCAGCGAATCCAAGAATGTGACCTTGCCGCCGTTGCCCAGCGGCAAAAAGAGATTGGCCATCTGCGCCGGCACGTGGAAGAGCGGCAGCACGCCCAGCAATCCGTCACCGGGGCCGATGGGGATGAAGCGGCGCACGCAGTCGAGTTCGGCGGTCATGTTGCCGTCGCTGAGCATGACGCCCTTGGGATCGCTGGTGGTGCCGGAGGTGTAGATGATGGCCACAATGTCTTCGCCGCCGACTTCCACGGGCTGAAAGCCGGGGTGGGCGGTGCGCACCATGGTCTCAACGGAGGGCAGGCCGGGCTGCTCCATGTCCATCAACACCAGGCGAATGTTGCGGCCCTGAATCGCCTCCTGGGCGATGGGCAGGCTGCGCTGGTCGGTAAAGAGCAGCACGGCGCCACAGTCATCCAGCAGCTTGCTGACCTGGTGGGCGTTGAAGGCCGTATCCAAAGGCACGGCCGTGTTGCCGCTGGCGATGATGCCAAGATAGGTGGCCACCCAGGCGGGGCTGTTAAAGGCCAGCAAGGCACAGCGCGAACCCTTCGGCAAAGTCTCACCCAGCAGCCACGCGGCGACACCTTCGGCAAACTGGCGGAGCTGCCGGAAGGTGAAGCTCTCAATGGTATGCCCATCGGCGGTGGTGGCGAGAGTGGATAGAGGAGACTGCGGAGCATTGGCTCCGGCCTGACGCTGAATCTCAACCGCGGTGGAATCCGGCCAGCGCTCGACCGACTCCAGGAAACATCTGTAGAACATTCGAGCCTCTCGGCAGAGAGAATGCTGGCGCCACAGTGGGCCAGGCACGGGAAGTGTATCGCATTGTAACCGCCACCAGGGTGCCATCCTGGCGATGACGGAAGCGCGAGTCTCCGCGACAAGTGCATTAGAATCTTACAGGAACAAGCGGGAAAGACGGGAAATTCTGTTTTAAGCAAAGGTCAAATTCCGGCGTGCGGACGATTTATTAAAAAATATTTCGGAGCTAGCGATAGAATATGTCTCCGAATGGGTTCATATGAACGCATTCACTGCGGCAACCGGGTTCCGCAAGGTATTGCGGGGTGCGGCGAACCGATGATGCATAAACTATTTCAGGAGATCCAGTACCATGAAGCGTTTTACGATTGTTCTGGCTGCACTGGCGATGATGATGTCCACGGCTGCGTTTGCGGAAGACGGCGCCGCTCTTTACAGCGCGAAGTGCGCGATGTGCCATGGCGCCGACGGCGCCGGCAAGATGGCCCCGAAGATCAAGGGCAGCACGAAGGTGACGGATGTGCTGACCAAGGGCGGATTGAAGGGCAAGCATGCTGCTCCGTTCGCCGGCCTTTCCGCGGACCAGGTTGCCGCGATTGCCGCGTTCTTGAAGTAAATCAAATCCGGTTGCTACGGCGACCAGCCGGTGCCCGCGGGCACCGGCTTTTCCGTTTTTCACGGCGCCCGATGTACATGACTCACAATTGATGTGTGCGCTCCGTCACAGTGGAATTGCTTGGCAAAATCAGCCGCATCAGGCAGAATGCAAGGGCAACTTTAATTTCCCTACAGGAGCATTTTTTCTCATGAAGCGTTTTATGTTTGCTGCGATTGCATTGGTGATGATGACCTCGATGGCGTTGGCCGCTGACGGTGGCGCCCTGTACAAGGCGAAGTGCGCCGGTTGCCATGGCGCCGCGGGCGAAGGCAAGGGCACGAATCCTGCCGTGAAGGGCAAGACCACCGTGGTTGACGTTCTGACCAAGGGCGGCAAGAAGGGCATCCACGCCAAGCCGTTCGCGGTGAGCGCGGAAGAGGCTGCTGCCATCGCCACGTTCCTGAAGTAGTATTCAGTTCGGTTAGGGATTGGGCCGGTGCTTTCGGGCATCGGCCCTTTTCTTTGCGCAACGTCTTCTTTGTGCAACGTCCCCATGATTACTTAGCGGCCCAACCTGAAAAAATTCCCCGGCGGGTGCCGAGGCGGAAACTTGGCAAAGCGCCGCGGCGGTGGCAGAATACAGCCGCTTTAAAAAGGCTCACTAGGAGAGCCCGTTATGAAACGTACAGCCATGATTCTTACTACCCTGGCGCTGCTGGCCGCCAACTGCCTGGCAGCGGAAAACGGGGCGAAGGCCTACCAGCAATACTGCGCCAAGTGCCACGGCAAGACCGGCGACGGCAAGATGGGACCGGTCATCCGCGGCCGCTCGGACATTCCAGAGATCATTCTGCGGGGCGGACTGAAGAAGTCTCCGCACTCGCGTCCGATTGCCGGAGTCACCGAGGAGGAGGCGCGGGCAATTGCCCGGTTCCTGAAGTAGATACAGCCATAGACTGCAAGCCAGGCGGAAGGCCGGTGCCACAAGCGCCGGCTTTTGCTTTTTCTGCGCCATCCACGCCGTGGGAAGCGGCTTGATGTGCACAGGGCGCGCAGGGGGCGGCCGCTGGGGGATGGGGGAGATTTCCCAAGTCAGGTTTTTCGGCTTTTGCCGTGAGGTAAGTCATTGATTCGGGATTTCCCCCGTGATATAAAGTGGCGCCCCCCAATGAAGGAGCTTTATGCTTTTTCCTGGGGTGTGGAGTGCCTGGGAAGGCATTCCGTGACACCCAACGCGGCCAAACCTCAACATTCCTTGATGTGGAAGCGCGTTTCGGGCCCAGCTGTTGTCCCGGAAGCGTGTGCGTGCGGCCCCTGCGGCCCCGTCTGTTTTCGTCTGCGGCTGATGAAACTTGAGCACTTTCAACCCGTAACGAGTTTGACTCGGAGGAATTGTATGACCCAATGGCTCACGAAGAGCCTTACCGCCCTGGGCCGGATGAGCAGGATCTCGATGCTGCGTCGCACGGTATCGCTGATGGCCCTCACCCTTTTCACCTCACTTTTCGCGCTGGCCGAACCGACGGGCGGCGAAGTTGCCCTCAAGCTGCCTGACCTGGGCAGCGTCAGCTTTTTCAACAACGCAATCAACGGCCACGCACTGCTGCTGATCGGCATCGCCATCAGCACGCTGGGCCTGCTCTTCGGCCTGATGATCTACACCCAGTTGCGGAACCTGCCGGTACACAGCGCCATGCTCGAGATCAGCGAACTGATCTACGAGACCTGTAAAACCTATCTGCTGACGCAGGGCAAGTTCCTGTCCATCCTGTGGGTCTTCATCGCGGCCATCATGGTGCTGTACTTTGGAGTGCTGGAGAAGGTCGGCCTGTTCCGGCTGATCATCATCCTGGCCTTCAGCGTGGTGGGCATCCTGGGCAGCTACGGCGTGGCCTGGTTCGGCATCCGCGTAAACACCTTTGCCAACTCGCGCACGGCCTTTGCCGGCCTGGAGGGCAAGCCCTTCCCGGTGTATGAGATTCCGCTCAAGGCGGGCATGAGCATCGGCATGATGCTGATCTCGGTCGAGTTGCTGATCATGCTCGGCATCCTGCTGTTCATTCCCGGGGAGTTCGCCGGCCCCTGCTTCATCGGCTTCGCCATCGGCGAATCGCTGGGCGCGGCCGCACTGCGCATCGCGGGCGGCATCTTCACGAAGATTGCCGACATCGGCAGCGACTTGATGAAGATCGTCTTCAAGATCAAGGAAGACGACGCGCGCAACCCGGGCGTGATTGCCGACTGTACGGGCGACAACGCTGGCGACTCGGTTGGCCCCTCGGCCGACGGCTTTGAGACCTACGGCGTCACCGGCGTGGCACTGATCACCTTCATCCTGCTGGGCGTGCACAACCCGGTGGTACAGGTGCAGTTACTGGTGTGGATCTTCGTGATGCGCGTAACCATGCTGCTGGCCAGCGCGGGCAGCTACTTCATCAACCACGCCATTGCAAAGTCGCGCTACGGCAACAGCGAGAAGATGGACTTTGAGGCGCCGCTGACTTCGCTGGTGTGGATCACCTCGTTCGTCTCCATCGCGCTGACCTACATCGTCAGCTACCTGATGATCCCCACGCTGGGTAACGACGCCTCGCTGTGGTGGAAGCTGGCTTCGATCATCAGCTGCGGCACGCTGGCCGGTGCGCTGATCCCCGAACTGGTGAAGGTGTTTACCAGTGTGAACAGCGCGCACGTGCGTGAGGTTGTGACGAGCTCGGAAGAGGGCGGCGCTTCGCTGAACATCCTGGCCGGATTTGTGGCCGGCAACTTCAGCGCCTACTGGTTGGGAATCAGCATGGTGGCCCTGATGGCCATCGCTTATTTCTTCTCCACCATGGGGCTGGCGCCGCTGATGATGGTGCCGGCCGTGTTCGCCTTCGGCCTGGTGGCATTCGGCTTCCTGGGCATGGGACCCGTGACGATCGCCGTGGACAGCTACGGCCCGGTGACGGACAACGCGCAGTCGGTGTACGAGCTTTCGCTGATTGAGCAGGTGCCGAACGTCAAGGAAGAGATCAAGAAGGACTTTGGCATCACGGTGAACTTTGACCGCGCCAAGGACCTGCTGGAAGAAAACGACGGCGCGGGCAACACCTTCAAAGCCACGGCCAAGCCGGTACTGATCGGCACGGCGGTGGTGGGCGCGACGACGATGATCTTCTCGATCATCATCTCCCTGACGGCGGTGAACGGCGAGTTTGTGGCGGAGAGGGTGAAGAACCTTTCGCTGCTGCACGCTCCCTTCGTGCTGGGCCTGATCACGGGCGGCGCGATCATCTACTGGTTCACCGGCGCGGCGACCCAGGCGGTGAGCACCGGCGCCTATCGCGCGGTGGAGTTCATCAAGGAAAACATCAAGCTGGACGGGGCGGAAAAAGCCAGCGTGGAAGACAGCAAGAAGGTGGTGGCCATCTGCACGCAGTACGCGCAGAAGGGCATGTTCAACATCTTCCTCGGCGTCTTCTTTAGCGCCTTGGCCTTTGCCTTTGCCGACCGCTTCTTCTTCATCGGCTACCTGTTCTCCATCGCCATCTTCGGCTTGTACCAGGCCATCTTTATGGCCAACGCCGGCGGTGCGTGGGACAACGCCAAGAAGATTGTGGAAACCGAGATGAAGGCCAAGGGCACTCCGCTGCACGACGCCTGCGTTGTGGGCGACACGGTGGGCGACCCGTTCAAGGACACCTCGTCGGTGGCCATGAACCCGGTCATCAAGTTCACCACGCTGTTCGGACTGCTGGCGGCATCGCTGGCGGAAAAGATGGCGTTCGGCAACCCCACGCTGACCTCGGTGCTGGCGCTGGCTTTCTTCCTCGTCTCCATGTATTTCGTGTGGCGCAGCTTCTACGGCATGCGCATCGGCGGAGCCAAGGGCGCGAAGCAGTAGTCCGCAACCTGGAACAGAACACAAAGCGCCATCCGGCAACGGGTGGCGCTTTTCTTGCCACATACTGCTTTGCCCACCGGCAGCCGCGCTGCTATGCTCAGCGCATGGACCCCACGGCCTTTACCCGCCAACTGATTGACTTTGAATCCACCACCGGCCACGAGGGCGCGGTGGGAGAATTTTTGGCGCGTCAGTTGGAAGCGATGAATTATGTGGTGGAGCGCATGCCAGTTGAGGGCGAACGATTCAACGTCTACGCCCGTCCGAAAGAGGTAGCCGAGCCGGCGCTGGTGTTTTCCACGCACCTGGACACGGTGCCGCCGTTCATCGCATCCAGCGAAGATGACGACAACATCTACGGCCGCGGAGCGTGCGACGCCAAGGGAATCCTGGCCGCGCAGGTGGCTGCCTGCGAGCGTTTGCGCGTGGACGGACTGCCGGTGGGGCTGCTCTTTGTGGTGGGCGAGGAGCGCGACTCGCTGGGCGCGGCGGTGGCCAACCGCAATCCGCGCGGCTCAAAATTCCTGATCAACGGCGAGCCCACGGACAACCGCATCGCGCTGGCCAGCAAGGGAGCGCTGCGCGTGGAGGTGACTGCGCACGGACGCATGGCGCATTCGGCGTATCCGGAGCTGGGCGAGTCGGCGATTGAAAAGCTGCTGGACGCGCTGAACGCGCTGCGCGCCATGCCGCTGCCGGTCAACCCGGAGATTGGCCCGAGCACGATGAACATCGGCATCATCGAGGGCGGGCGGGCCACAAATGTCATTCCGGATTTCGCCAAGGCGCAACTGCTGTTCCGGCTGGTCGGCCCCAGCGAGCCGCTGCGCGAAGCCATTACGTACGCCGTGGGCGCGCTGGCCGATGTGGAGTTCGTGCTGGACATTCCTTACATGCGCTTTGTCACCGTGCCGGACGTGCCGACCATGACCGCCGCGTTTACCACGGATATTCCCAAGCTAAGCGCGTGGGGGACGCCGGTGCTCTTCGGGCCGGGCTCGATTCTGGTGGCGCACACGGAGCGCGAGTTTTTAAGCAAGCGCGAGCTGTTTGAAGCCATCGATCAGTACGAAAAGATTGCCCGCCACCTGCTACGGTAATCCCCGCAAAAGCGCGTAAGCGCCCTTCGCGCTACACTTGTGGGCATGAGCCAGAGCGAGCCCAACCTGCTGCAGCACGCCTCCTCCGCCTATTTACGATCCGCCGCCCACCAGCCCACTCGCTGGCATGAATGGGGCGCCGAGGCTTTTGCCCGCGCGAAGGCCGAAGGCAAGCCCGTGCTGCTGGATATTGGCGCCGTGTGGTGCCACTGGTGCCACGTGATGGACCGCGAGAGCTATGAGAGCGCGGAGGTGGCGGCGATCCTGAACGAGCACTTTGTGGCCGTGAAGGTGGATCGTGATGAGCGTCCCGAGGTGGACGCGCGCTACCAGATGGCGGTGGCGGCGTTGTCGGGACAGGGCGGATGGCCGCTGACGGTTTTTCTGACGGCCGAGGGCAAGCCGTTTTATGGCGGCACCTACTTCCCTCCTGAAGATGCCTACGGACGGCCCAGCTTCCGCCGCATCCTGCTGGCCATTGCCGAAGCTTACCGCGAGCGCCGCGCCGAGGTGGAAGAGGAAAGCAATAACCTGATGCACGTGCTGGAGCACGGCGAAGGTTCGCAGGGTCAAGGCGGCGAGTTCTCTGCGCGCGTGGTGGAGCAGATGGTGCAATCGGCGCTGGGCAGCTTTGACCGCGTGAATGGCGGTTTCAGCCAGGCTCCCAAGTTTCCGCATCCGCCCGTGGTGGATTTGCTGCTGGACTGGTACGCGCGCACGGGCGAAGAGCAGGTGCACATGGTGGCCGCGACCACGCTGGAGAAGATGGCGCGCGGCGGCGTGTACGACCAGTTGGCCGGCGGCTTCCATCGCTACTCGGTGGACGAGCGCTGGTGCGTGCCGCACTTTGAAAAGATGGCCTACGACAACAGCGAGCTGCTGAAGAACTACGCGCACGCCTTCCAGGTGACCCGCCATGAGTTCTTTGCCGAGGTGGCGAAGGACATTCTGCGCTGGCTGCGCGAGGTGCTGAGCGACCGCCAGCTTGGAGGCTACTACGGCTCGCAGGATGCCGACATCAATCTTGAGGACGATGGCGACTACTTTACCTGGACGCTGGACGAGGCGCGCGCGGTGCTGACCAGCGATGAGCTGGCGCTGGCCGCGGCGTATTACGACATTGGCGAGCGCGGCGAGATGCATCACGACCCGCGGCGCAACGTGCTGTGGGTGGCCAAAACGCCGGAAGAGTTGGCCGCCGAGCACAGCCTGAGCGTGGAGCAAGTGCACGCCCTGCTGACGACGATCAAACAGAAGATGTACGCGGCGCGGCTGCTGCGGCCAGCGCCATTCCTTGACCGCACGCTGTACACGAACTGGAACGCACTCCTGATCAGCGCCACATTACAGGCGGCACGGGCGCTGGGCCAGCCGGAGGATGTGGCGTTTGCACTGCGTTCGCTGGATCGCCTGCTGGCCGAGGCGCCTGACGATAAGAACGGATTGCGGCACGTCATCGCCTACGCCGAGGCGGGCAAGGCTGAGCGTCCGGCGGGGCTGCTGGATGACTACGCCTACACCGTGCTGGCCTTGCTGGATGCCTATGAGGCCAGCGGCAAGTTGGATTACTTAAGCCGGGCGGAAAAGCTGGCCGGGCAGATGATTGCGCGCTTTGGTGACCACGAGGGTGGAGGCTTTTTTGACGCGGAGCCGCAGGCGGATGCCATTGGCGCGCTGGCGGCGCGGCGCAAACCTTTTCAGGACTCGCCGACTCCAGCGGGGAACCCTTCGGCGGCCATTGCCCTGCTGCGGCTGCACGCGCTGAACGGTGACGCGCATCTGCGCGAGGTGGCACAGAAGACGCTGGAGCAGTTTGCCGGGGCGGCCGAACAGTTCGGCACCTATGCCGCCACCTACGGTGTGGCCGCCGTGTGGATGGGACGTCCGCACTTACAGGTGGTGGTGCTGGGCGAGGGCGCTGAGGCCGATGCGCTGGAGCGGGCGGCGCTGGGACGATTTGTGCTGAACCTGACCGTGCTGCGAGTGCGCGACGTGAGTCACATAGCCGAGTGCCTGCCGGCTCCGCTGGCCGAGACCATTGGGCAATTGCCGGGTGCGGGCAAGGCCGTGGCGGTGCTGTGCAGCGGCTTTACCTGCCAGCCTCCAACCGGCGACCCGGCCGTGCTGGCGGGCCTGATGGACGAGGCGATTCAGCTTCCGGCCTAACATTCAGTCGACCGGGGTATGTGGTTCGCGCTAGAGTGTGAGCATGGCAACCAAAAAGCGCACCTCCGTAAAGTCCGCGCCGCGTAAGGCGGCAAAGAAGACCCCTGCAAAAGTCACCCTGCCCGCCTGCGGCACCTACACCGTGCCGCGCGGCCATGTAAGCCTGTGCGTGCCTCCCTACTGGACGCTGCGCCAGTCGATCGACGACATTCGCCTGGATTCCGAGGATGGAGAGACTGCGGTCGTCCTCAGCAGCTATCAGCGCAACTCCGACAAGGTGAAGTTGGACGCGCGCGAGTACCTGAAGCACTTTTTGCAGAGCGCCCCGGTCGAGGGCCGCGTGGCTGCGGCCAACAACACGGCGCGGCTGGCTTCGGCACGCTTCCGCGATGCCGAGGGCGGCTACTGGCAGGTGCGCTTTGTCTCCAACACAACGACGCTGGTGCTGGCCACCAGCCATAGCAATCAGCCACCGGCCAGCCGCGATGGCCGCACGGCCACCCTGGTGATGGAGTCCATCAAGCTGAAGGCGCGCGCGTGAGTGCTGCCCCGGGCAGCATTGAGTCGCTGGCACTGGACGGCCCGGTTGGCCGTCTGGAAGCGCTGCTCAACCTGGGCGCGACAGATGCGCAATACGCCGCGCTGGTCTGCCATCCGCATCCGCTGTTTGGCGGAACGATGCACAACAAGGTCGTCTTCCACGCGATGAAGGCCCTGAACGGCCTGGGGATGCCCGTGCTGCGCTTCAACTTCCGCGGCGTGGGCACCAGCGCCGGAGAACACGACCACGGCCACGGCGAGCAACAGGACGTGCAGGTGGCGCTCGACTACCTGGCCGCGCGCTTTGGCAAGCCCATCGTCTTTGCCGGCTTTTCCTTTGGCGCCGCCATTGGGCTGCGGGCGGCCATGCCGCATAAGGATGTGGTGGCGCTGGCCGCATTGGGCCTGCCGGTAAACGCCGATGGCCGCGCCTACACCTACGGCTTCCTGGAAAAATGTGACAAGCCCAAGCTGCTGCTGAGCGGCGGGCAGGATGAGTTCGCCAGCCCCGCCCAGCTGGCTGAGGTCTTTGCCCGGCTGGCGGAGCCGAAGCGGCTGGTGATCGTGCCGGAGGCCGATCACTTCTTTGCCGGGCAACTGGAGACCCTGCGCGCCGAGCTCGGCGAGTGGGCCGGGGAAATCACAAGCCAGCCGTAAATCCCCGGCGTATAATTCCGCGCATGAAGCAGACTAGCGACGTAAACGGAGCGGCGAGCGCCCTGAAGGCCACCGCCCGCATGGTCTTTCAGCATGCGCTGGAGGAGAGCAGCATCGAGCGCGGATTCGCGCGCAGCGTGCATTACGAGCGTGGCATCCTGCAGGTGGGCGAAGACCTTTATCCTTTCGGCAATTTTTCCCGTGTCTTCGCCGTCAGCATTGGCAAGGGAGCGCACACCAGCCTGCAGGCATTGATGGAGCGCCTGGGGACGGGCACGGGCATCACCGGCATTGTCTCGGCCCCCACGGCGCCCGTGGCGCAGGTGCCGGGCTTCCGCTACTTTGAGGGCGGCCACCCGATGCCGAATCCGGAGTCGCTGAAGGCGGCGGCGGCCATCCTGAAATCACTGGAGGCGCTGGATGAGCACGCGCTGGTGATTTACATGCTCAGCGGCGGCGGCTCGGCCATCGTGGAGCGGCCGATTGCCGACGACATCAGCTTTGACGACCTGGTGCAGACCTATCGCGCACTGGTGCACTCCGGCGCGCCGATTGCGCAGATTAACGCCGTGCGCAAGCACATCTCCGGCGTGAAAGGTGGAAGGCTGGCACTGGCCGCCGCGCCGGCACGGCAGGTATCCATTTTGATCTCCGATGTGCCGGACAACGCGCTGGATTCGCTGGCCAGCGGGCCGACGATGCCGGACACCAGCACGGTGGAACAGTGCTACCAGATTGCGCAGACCTACGACCTGATTCCCCGCCTGCCGGAGAGCGTTGCAAGGCTCTTCCGCACGCACTCGCTGGAGGAGACGCCGAAGAAGGGCGATCCGCTGTTTGAGCGGGCGCGCTGGTGGCCGATCCTCTCCAATGTAAGCGCGCAGCAGGCAGCCGCCGAGAGCGCCACGGCAAATGGCTTCCACGTGGAGATTGATAACAGTTGCGACGACTGGGATTATCGCAAGGCCGCCGACTACCTGCTGGAGAAACTTCGCCAGTTGCGCCAGCAGCATGAGCGCGTCTGCTTGGTTTCCGGCGGCGAGGTGACGGTGGTGGTGGACGCCAAGCCCGGGCAGGGTGGACGCAACCAGCAGTTCGCGCTTTACTGCGCGCAACGCATCGCGGGCGAAAAGATTACCGTGCTGAGCGCCGGAACCGACGGCATTGACGGCGCCAGCCCGGCGGCCGGCAGCGTGGCCGATGGCACAACGCTGGCGCGCGCCGCAGAAAAAGGTTTGGACGCCGAAGCGGCGCTTAAGGGCTTTGACGCCTATCCATTTTTTGATGCGCTGGACGACACCATCATGACCGGCCACACGGGGACGAATGTGCGCGATATCCGCCTGCTGTTTGCCGAGTGAGTTGCGCG
>CAINND010000117.1 GCA_903851035.1 uncultured Acidobacteriota bacterium
AGTTCTACTTCCGCACGACGGACGTGACGGGCGTGGCGAAGCTGCCGGAAGGCGTCGAGATGGTGATGCCCGGCGACAACGTGACGATGGAGATCGAGTTGATCACACCGGTAGCCATGGAGAAGGGCCTGCGCTTCGCGATTCGCGAAGGCGGCCGCACCGTGGGCGCCGGCACCATCAGCGAAATTCTGTAATCACTGGCGTCGCGGCTGGAGTTGATCCGGCCGCGGCGCTTAACAAGCAGTACTTCGGCCATCGCAGTTTGGGTGGCTGATATCCGGGCTCGGACCCGGACAAGGCCCGGCGGCAGACGCCACCGGACAAACGAAAGGAAACGCAAATGCCTCGCGAAATTGTTCAGCTACAGTGCACCGCATGCAAGGATAAGAACTACTCGACGACCAAGAACCGCAAGACCACCACGGAGCGTCTGGAGTTCAACAAGTTCTGCCGTAAGTGCCGCAAGCACACGGCCCATCGCGAAGTGAAGTAGGCCACGGCGGCCGGCGCCGGGCGCCGTAACAGAGCATCCGGCGGCAAGTTTTAGGGGCGTAGGCTCAACGGTAAACCGGCGGTCTCCAAAACCGTTTTTGGGGGTTCGAATCCCTCCGCCCCTGCCACTCCTTCAACGATGGCAAGTAGAGTTTAGAAGTGCTCCCAGGGCGCCCGAAGAGAGGCGCGGAGCGAAAGCAGGATTGCAATGGCGAAGACAGCAGAGAGCGCGCAGACGGGAATTGTCGAGAACATCAAGCATGTTCCCGAGCAGATCAGCGGGTTTTACGGCGACGTGCGCAACGAAATGCGCAAGGTAACCACGCCCACGCGGAAAGAAGTGCAGGCGACCACCATCGTCGTCATCATCACGGTGTTCATCTTCGGCGTGTACTTCGGCGTGGTGGACAAGATCGTAGGCGGATCGCTGAATTGGATATTCGACTACTTCGGCAAGCATTAACAGAGGACCATGCCGCTGCGTTTATTGCGGCCAGGCGCCAATAAAATTATGGACGATATTCTGAACAGCGAAAACAGCGGGACCGAGCAGACGCCGGAAATCGGCGCGCCGGCAGCGCCCGCCGAAGCCGGGATGGACGAACCCACGGGCAATCCGCGGATGAAGTGGTACATCGTCCACGCCTACTCGGGTTTTGAGCGCAAGGTGAAGGAATCGCTGGAGTCGCGCATCCGCGCCTTTGGCCTGGAAGCCCGCATGGGCCGCGTGCTGATTCCGACCGAGACGGTCACCGAAATCCGCAACAACAAGAAGTACACGCGCGAGAGCATGTTCTACCCCGGCTACGTGCTGGTGGAAATGGACATGGACGACGAGGTTTGGCACATGGTCAAGTCCACGCCGCGCGTGACCGGCTTTGTGGGCACCGGCCAGCAGCCGACGCCGCTCAGCGATGACGAGGTCAAACAGATCGTCTATCGCGTGGCCGACAGCAAGGAAAAGCCCAAGCTCAAGATCAAGTACGAAAAGAACGAGAACGTGCGCATCACCGAAGGTCCGTTTGCCACCTTTACCGGCGTGGTGGACGAGGTCAACGAGGATCGCGAGACGCTCAAGGTCATGGTCACCATCTTCGGCCGCTCGACTCCCGTGGAGCTGGAGTTCGGCCAGGTGGAAAAGATTCTCAGCTAGCAGGACAAACCAACAGCGCCGCCGCAGGGTAGCGCCGGGCCGAAAATACTCCTAGACCCGGGCGCGGTAAGCGCAAACAAAGGAAAGGTAGAAAAGCAATGGCAAAGAAAGTCACAGGATCGGTCAAGCTGCAGATTGAAGCAGCCAAGGCGACCCCCGCACCTCCGGTTGGCCCGGCACTCGGCCAGGCGCAGGTCAACATCATGGAGTTCTGCAAGCAGTTCAACGCGCGCACGCAGAACAAGGAACTGGCCGGGCTGATCGTTCCGGTGGTCATCACCGTGTACAGCGACCGCACGTTCACCTTCGTCACCAAGACGCCGCCGGTGGCGGTGCTGCTGAAGAAGGTTGCCGGCATCGCCAAGGGCAGCGGCACGCCGAACAAGGACAAGGTCGGCAAGGTGACGGAAAAGCAGGTTCTGGAGATCGCCAAGCAGAAGATGCCCGACCTGAACGCGGCCAGCCTGGAAGCGGCCGTGAAGAGCGTCAAGGGTACGGCCCGCTCGATGGGCCTGGATGTGATCGCCTAAGCAGGACTTTCGGGCCTTGGCCCGGATTTGGTACAGTAGTAGGGCAGCAATTTTGTGGTAACCCTTCCGCGGACCCCTCCCGGGTCCCCGGTCGCATAAACCACGGCAGTCATCCCCGTCCGGAGTTTCGGCTCCGGCCCGGGGGACCCAAAGAACGCTCCATCTTTTACGAGATGCGGGCGGGAGGGTCGGCAAGATGACGGCGGTGGGAGACAGGAGCAATATGCCAAGCAAAGCAGGAAAGAATATTGAGAAGGCGCGCGCCCAGGTGGAAGCGCGTCCGTATACGCTAGGCGACGCCGTCGGGCTGTTGCAGAAGATCAAGTTCGCCAAGTTCGATGAGACGGTGGACGTGACCCTGCGCCTGGGCGTCGACCCCAAGCACGCCGACCAGATGGTGCGTGGCACGGTTGTGCTGCCGCACGGACTGGGCAAGAGCAAGAAGGTTCTGGTGCTGGCCACCGGTGAAAAGCAGCGCGAGGCCGAAGCGGCCGGCGCCGATATCGTGGGCGGCGAAGAGCTGGTTGAGAAGATTCAGAAGGAAAGCTGGACCGATTACGATGCGGTGATCGCCACGCCGGACATGATGCGTTCGGTGGGCCGTCTCGGCAAGGTGCTGGGCCCCCGCGGCCTGATGCCGAATCCGAAGACCGGCACGGTGACCCTGGACATCGCCAAGGCCGTGGCCGAAGTGAAGGCCGGCAAGGTGGAGTTCCGCACCGACAAGACGGCGCTGGTGCATGTGCCGGTGGGCAAGATTTCGTTCACGGCCGACAAGCTGGTGGACAACGCCAAGACGGTCATCAGCGCGGTCATCAAGGCGAAGCCGGTGGCGGCCAAGGGCAAGTACATCAAGGCCTGCTACATCAGTTCTTCCATGGGACCGGGCGTGGCGATTGACACGCTGGCTCTGGAAGCGGCCCTGAAGGCCTAGGGAATTTCGGCAGTGCGAGTGGCCGCGAGGCCGCCGGCGGGTGTAAAACTCCCGCCCCAGACAAGATTCAAGAAGGAAACGGCAATGGCTGTTACGAAAGCAAAGAAGGTATCGCAGGTTAAAGAGCTTGCCGCCGAGTTGAACGGCGTAAGCAACGGCTTTGTGGCGCAGTATGGCAAGCTGACCGTGGCACAGGACGACGAGCTGCGCAAGAGCATCCGCGCCGCCGGCGCCAAGTACCGCGTGGTGAAGAACACGCTGGCCAAGCGCGCCACCGAAGGCACGGCATTTGAGGAAGTGGGAAAGGCTCTGAAGGGCCGCACCTCGATTGCCTACACCACGGGCGACATTGTCGCCCTAGCCAAGGCTCTCAACAAGTACGCCAAGGATAATCCCGAGCTGAGCTTCAAGGCCGGCGTGGTGGACGGCAAGGTCGTCGACCCGAAGCAGCTTGAGCTGCTGGCCAGCCTGCCCAGCAAGGAAGAGCTGTACAGCAAGCTGCTGTTCATGCTCAACGCTCCGGCGACCAAGCTGGTCTCGGTGCTCAACGGCCTGGGCCGCAAGATGGCCGTGGTCGTGGATCAGGGCGTCAAGGAAAACAAGTTCAAGGGCGGCGAAGAGGCTACTGCCTAATCGCTCACCCGACCCGGGAGGCCAATGCGGCCGCTCGGGGAGTTGAGGTCCGGCACTGGAGGGGTTCGCCTCAAAGGTGCCACATCGCGAGATTGCCCGTTGTCAATCCTGCGGTGCAGTACAGGTTGAGTTGTCCGTTGTGCGAAACAGGTCCAGTTCGCTGCCTTGTCTGGGGTGGCGGCAGGAGAGCTTCCGGGAGACCGGAGGGCAGATTGAAGCAACGCAGGGATTGCGTGGTGGCCATCTGAAATCTCCAGGACTGAGGGTTTCGGCCAGGGATGACCAGGTCACAACGAACAGATTCATATTCAATACTTTGGAGATACGAAAATGGCGGATTTGGCTGCTTTGAAGGAACAGATTGTCGGATTGACGCTGCTGGAAGCTGCGCAGCTGGTGAAGGAACTGGAAGAGACCCTGGGCGTATCGGCTGCGGCCGCTGCTCCCGTGGTTGTGGCGGGCGGCGCTGCCGCGGCGGCTCCGGCTGCCGAGGCGCAGACCGAGTTTACCGTCACTCTGACGGCTGCCGGCGCCAACAAGATCAACGTTATCAAGGCCGTACGCGAAGTCACCAGCCTGGGCTTGAAGGAAGCCAAGGACCTGGTCGATGGCGCCCCGAAGGCAATCAAGGAAGGCGTCAGCAAGGAAGAGGCCGAGACCATCAAGAAGAAGTTCACCGAAGCCGGCGCAACGGTCGAGGTTAAGTAATTCAGGCGGCCCGCAGATTGGGGCCGCTGGCAAGAAGAGAAGAGCCGGGATGGGAAGACCATCCCGGCATTTTTTCCTGCGCAATTATTTTATCTGTTGATTCGCCGGGAGTTGCCCCGGTGGCCGGTTTATGGTGTAAGATTAAAAGATGCCGGAATTTCTCCGGGGGGCCTTGTGCGCCCTGAGTAATTCTGCAAAAACCGTTGCGCGGGAGCATGCGTGGCGGTGAAAGAAGTTGCAGCCTGCGAAGCGGAGCGTAACTCCAACGCTGGAGGAAGCGCAGAATTCGTACGGCGTAGGGCGTGGCGCCTAGCGGAAGGCGTTTAGCCGAATAAAGACGAACGGTGGCGGCCAGCACGGCCCGGGGCTCCAGGGCGGTATTGGCAAAAGAACAGGTTCTAGAGTACTGGCGCAAAACAAACCAAACATCAGTACCGGTGGAAATCACTGTGGGCTCAGCTATGTTGGGCGAAGGTGGTGGACGCTGTGGAAGGCGTTGTCGGGACGTTGTGTCTCCATGACGCTGCTTGTTGTGTGTGCGCCCATGAGATTACGGGAAGGTGGAATGGCCGTGGCGGCAGCGTTTGCCGCAAAAGGCCCTGCCTTCCGCATACGCCCTGTTCGTCATTCTCTCCGCAGTTTAACCGGCGCCTAGCGCCGTGCAGTAGCAGAGCTTTTTCGCTGTTCGGTCCGCGGCCGATCGGCGAAACATGTTTCGACGTGTGAGGTTGCCGTGTTGGGTTCCGGCGGCCTTGCGGAGCGGTGGCAACACCGCCCATGAATGCCAACCGGCGTGCGCGGCGCCGGGGCCCGCAAACGAGCGGGTGCGGCAATTCCCGAGGAGTGCAAATGGCAGAGAAGAAAATCGCCAATCGCAAGCGGCTCGACTTTTCAAAGATTCCTGCAACCATCAAGATTCCCAACCTGATCGAAGTGCAGAAGCGCAGCTATGAGCGCTTTCTGCAAATGGACAAACTGCCCGCCGAGCGTGATGACGCCGGTTTGCAGGCCGTGTTCCAGTCGGTCTTTCCCATCAGCGACTTCCGCAACGTAAGTCAGTTGGAGTTTGTTGACTTCGCCATCGGCAACTGGGAGTGCAAGTGCGGCCACCTGAAGGGGCTGAATCACCTGCGCACCACCTGCCGCAGCTGCGGACACACGGTGGTCACCGATCCGTTCCACCCGGGCGAAGTGCTTTGCACCAAGTGCGGCACCTACAACGCCAACACGCCGGACTTCTGCTCGAAGTGCGGTGACCCGGTGGGCATGCAGCTGAAGTACGACGTGCCGGAGTGCGAAGAGCGCGGCATGACCTACAGCGCACCGCTGAAGGTCACCATGCGTTTGACCATCTTCGACAAGGACGCCGAGACCGGCAACAAGACCATCCGCGACATCAAGGAGCAGGAGGTCTTCTTCGGCGACATTCCGCTGATGACCGAGAATGGCACGTTCATCATCAACGGCACCGAGCGCGTCATCGTCAGCCAGTTGCACCGCTCGCCCGGCGTCTTTTTTGAGACGGCGAACAACCGCACCTACTTCCTGGGCAAGATCATCCCCTACCGCGGCAGCTGGGTGGAGTTCGAGTACGACCAGAAGAATATTCTGTACGTCCGCATCGACCGCAAGCGCAAGTTCCTGGGAACGATCTTTTTGCGCGCGCTGGGTCTGCGCACGGACGAAGAGATCCTGCGCAACTTCTACACCGTGGACAAGATCGCACTGCGCGACAAGAAGCTCTACTGGACGGTGCCGGCCGACGAGAAGAAGTCGACCAACCTGCTGGGCATGAAGCTGTCGCACTCGGTGAAGAGCAAGGGCGGCGAAGAGGTTGGACACAGCGGCCGCAAGGTGACCGCCTCGGTGATGAAGGCATTCCACGCCGCGCAGATTGGCGAAGTGGAAGTTGACCTGGCCGATCTGGAAGGCGCCTACGCCGCCGCCGACGTGGTGGACACCACGACGGGCGAAGTGCTGTTGGAAGCCAACAACGAGCTGACGGCCGACAAGCTGGCGAAGATGATCGACGCAGGCATCGTCGAGCTGCATCTGTTCTTCCCGGAGCGCGACGACGTGGGCACGGTGATCAGCGGCACGCTGCGCCGCGACTCCGTCAAGACGCCGCAGGAAGCGCTGATTGAGATTTACCGCAAGCTGCGTCCGGGCGATCCGCCGACGCTGGATACGGCGACCGCGTTGTTCCACGGCATGTTCTTCGACGCGCGCAAGTACGACTTCAGCGCCGTGGGCCGCATGAAGTTCAACATCAAGCTGTTTGACAACGAGGACGCCACCGACCGCAAGCTGCGTACGCTTGAGCCGGATGACTTCCACGCCACCATCCGCTACCTGCTCAAGCTGCGCAAGAACATTGGCTCGGTGGACGACATCGATCACCTGGGCAACCGCCGCGTACGCGCCGTGGGCGAACTGATGGAAAATCAGTTCCGCATCGGCCTGGTCCGCATGGAGCGCGCCATCAAGGAAAAGATGAGCGTGTACCAGGAGATGAGCACGGCGATGCCGCATGACCTGGTGAACGCCAAGCCGGTGATGGCCGCCATCCGCGAATTCTTCGGCAGCTCGCAGTTGTCGCAGTTCATGGATCAGACGAACCCGCTCTCGGAGATCACGCACAAGCGCCGCCTCTCCGCACTGGGACCGGGTGGTTTGAGCCGCGAGCGCGCCGGCTTCGAGGTGCGCGACGTGCACCCGACGCACTACGGCCGCATCTGCCCGATTGAGACGCCGGAAGGTCCGAACATCGGCCTGATCAGTTCGCTGAGCTGCTACGCGCGCATCAACGATTATGGCTTCATCGAATCGCCCTACCGCAAGGTGCGCGAGGGCCGCGTGATTGATCACGTGTCGGTGCTGAACGCCGGCGACAGCGGCTACAAGGTAGGCGACCATCTTGAGCTGGACGAACTGCTCCGGCTTAACGCAGAGCTGAAGACCAAGAAGAAGAAGGTCATCGAGCACGAACCGTTCTCGTTCTACCTCTCCGCGTGGGAGGAGGACAAGTGGGTGATCGCGCAGGCGAACGCCGAACTGGACGAACGTGGCAACATCGTGACCGAACTGGTCAACGCCCGTAAGGCCGGCAACTTTGTGCTGGTCAGCCGCGCCGAAGTGGACTACATCGACGTCAGCCCGAAGCAGTTGGTTTCCGTGGCTGCCTCGCTGGTGCCGTTCCTGGAGCACGATGACGCGAACCGCGCCCTGATGGGCGCCAACATGCAGCGCCAGTCGGTTCCCCTGCTGCGCGCGCAGGCGCCGATTGTGGGCACCGGCATGGAAGGCGTCACCGCCCGCGACTCGGGCGCCGTCATTCTGGCGCGCCGCTCGGGCATCATCGACTCGGTGGATAGCGAGCGCATCATCGTGCGCGTTGAGGGCGAGCATCATCCGATGCAGCTTTCGCGCGAGGTGGGCAGCGACATCTACCAACTGACGAAGTTCAAGCGCAGCAACCAGAACACATGCATCAATCAGCGTCCGATCGTCAAAAAGGGCAACCGGGTGGTGAAGGGCCAGGTGATTGCCGACGGTCCCTGCACGGACAACGGCGAGCTGGCGCTGGGGCGCAACGTGCTGGTGGCCTTCATGCCCTGGCGCGGTTACAACTTCGAGGACGCCATCCTGGTAAGCGAAAAGATGGTGCGTGACGACTACTACACCAGCGTGCACATCGAGGAATTCGAAATCGAATCCCGTGACACCAAGCTGGGACCGGAAGAAGTGACGCGCGACATCCCGAACGTCAGCGAAAACGCGCTGCGCGATCTGGACGAGAGCGGCATCATCCGCATCGGCGCCACGGTGAAGGCCGGAGACATTCTGGTGGGCAAGGTTACGCCGAAGGGCGAAACCCAGCTGACGCCGGAAGAGAAGCTGCTGCGCGCGATCTTCGGCGAAAAGGCCGGCGACGTGCGCGACGCCTCGCTGACCTGCCCTCCGGGCATTGAAGGCACGGTGGTGGACGTGAAGATCTTCTCCCGCAAGGGTCAGGAGAAGGACGAGCGCGCCAAGACGATTGAAGGCATGCAGATTGCCCGGCTGGAGAAGAACCTGTCGGATGAAATCCGCATTCTGACCGATGAGCGTTTGAAGCGTCTTGACGGATTGCTGGGCGGCAAGGTGGTACAGGCCGACCTGCACGACGAGCGCACCAACAAGCGCCTGCTGACCAAGGACACGGTGCTGGACCGCGAGACGATTGAGCGCATCAGCACCCGCAACCTGAAGAAGATCAAGCTGGCCGACAAGGACCCGCGGGTCAACGAGCAGATCGACGAGATCGAGGAGATGACCTCGCGCCAGATTGACGTACTGCGCAAGATCGTCCGCGAAAAGATCGAGAAGCTGCAGAAGGGCGACGAACTTCCTCCGGGCGTCATCAAGCTGGTGAAGGTTTACGTGGCCATGAAGCGCAAGCTCAGCGTGGGCGACAAGATGGCCGGACGCCACGGTAACAAGGGCGTCATCGCGCGCATCCTGCCGGAAGAGGATATGCCGTACCTCGAAGACGGAACGCCGATGGAGATTGTGCTGAACCCGCTCGGCGTGCCTTCCCGTATGAACGTCGGCCAGATTCTGGAGACGCACCTGGGCTGGGCCGGCGCGGAGATTGGCAAGAAGCTGACCGAGTTGCTGGCGGAATACGGCACGGGCGCGGACAAAGCCCGCCAGTCGATTCGCGAGCTGTTTACCGGCATGCCGTTCCTGCCGGACTTTGACGGCCTGGACGACGAGAAGCTGATCAAGATCGCCAAGGACATGGAAGAGCGCTGCTACTTCGCTTCTCCGGTCTTTGACGGCTCGAAGGAAGTTGAGATCAAGGCGCTGCTGGAGCGCGCCGGACTGCCGACCTCGGGAAAGACCTTCCTGTACGACGGCATGACGGGCGACCGCTTCGAGCAGCCGGTGACGGTGGGCTACATCTACATGCTGAAGCTCTCCCACCTGGTGGACGACAAGATCCACGCCCGCTCGATTGGACCGTACTCGCTGATTACCCAGCAGCCGCTGGGTGGCAAGGCGCAGTTCGGCGGTCAGCGTTTCGGTGAGATGGAAGTGTGGGCGCTGGAAGCATACGGCGCGGCTTACATCCTGCAGGAGCTGCTGACGGCGAAGTCCGATGACGTGTATGGCCGCACCAAGATTTACGAGGCCATCGTCAAGGGCGAGGCGGCGATCGAACCCGGCGTGCCGGAGTCGTTCAACGTGCTGATCCGCGAATTGCAGGCGCTGTGCCTGGATGTGGAACTGGTGAAGGTCAAGCCGAAGGCGCCGGTTGAACCGGTTCCGGCGGCCGCCGACTAAGCGGTAACGGCCCGGGTGGGTGGTCGTCAGCCCCCACCCCGGGCGTACACGCTCAGCAGATTGTGTGCCCGCAGGTTGCGCTTCCGGCAGCCAGGCGGGCGGAAGATTACGCTTCCCCAGGGAGTTGGCTCTGACGGCCGACCAGCAGGGGGAGGCGACTACCGGAAGCCGAAGACGGCCGCGCAAGGCCGCAAGTCCCGGACGCTTGATCCAAAACGTCCGGTGAGGAGGCAATTTGTACCGCTCGAGCCCATTCGATCTCGGAAACAACATTGCGGATTTCGACGCCATCAAGATTCAGCTCGCTTCGCCTGAGAAGATTCGCAGCTGGTCGCACGGTGAGGTAACCAAGCCGGAGACGATCAACTACCGCACCTTTAAGCCGGAGCGCGACGGCCTGTTCTGCGCCCGCATCTTTGGCCCGGTCACGGACTGGGAGTGTTTGTGCGGCAAGTACAAGCGCATGAAGCACCGCGGCGTCATCTGCGACAAGTGCGGCGTGGAAGTGACGCTGAGCAAGGTTCGCCGCGAGCGCCTTGGCCACATTGAACTGGCTTCGCCATGCTCGCACGTGTGGTTCTTCAAGGGCCTGCCCAGCCGCATCGGCCACATTCTGGACATCAGCCTGCGCGACCTGGAATCGGTCCTGTACTTTGAGGCCTATGTCGTGGTCGAGCCCGGCGAAGCGCCGGTAAAAGACCGCGAGATCATCAAGGACGAAACCAAGTTCCGCGAACTCGACCTGCAGTTCCGCGCCACCGGCTTCAAGGCCATGATGGGCGCGGAGGCGATTAAGGAGCTGCTGAAGCGGGTGGACGTGGAGACCGCGTCGGTGGAACTGCGCGAAAAGATGCGCACCGAGACCTCGCTCCAGAAGCGCCTGAAGTATGCCAAGCGCCTGAAGGTGGTCGAGGCCTTCCGCAAGAGCGGCAACAAGCCGCATTGGATGATCCTGGACGTGATCCCGGTCATTCCGCCGGATCTGCGCCCGTTGGTTCCTCTTGACGGCGGCCGCTTTGCGACCTCGGATTTGAATGACCTGTACCGCAGGGTCATCAACCGTAACAACCGCTTGAAGAAGCTGATGGACCTGCACGCCCCCGAAGTGATTGTGCGCAACGAAAAGCGCATGTTGCAGGAGGCGGTGGACGCTCTGTTCGACAACGGCCGTCGCGGACGCGTGCTGCGCGGTGCCAACAACCGTCCGCTGAAGTCGCTCTCCGATACGTTGAAGGGCAAGCAGGGCCGCTTCCGTCAGAACCTGCTGGGCAAGCGCGTGGACTACTCCGGCCGTTCGGTCATCGTCGTTGGTCCGGACCTCAAGCTGCACCAGTGCGGTTTGCCGAAGAAGATGGCGCTCGAACTGTTCAAGCCGTTCATCTATCACCGCCTGGAACAGACCGGCCACTGCTCGACCATCAAGCAGGCCAAGGAGATGGTGGAGCAACAGGAGCCGATCGTGTGGGACATCCTGGAAGAGGTCATCAAGGACCATCCGGTGATGTTGAACCGCGCCCCAACGCTTCACCGCCTGGGCATCCAGGCCTTTGAGCCGGTGCTGGTGGAAGGCAAGGCCATCAAGATTCACCCGCTGGTCTGCACCGCCTTCAACGCCGATTTTGACGGCGATCAGATGGCCGTGCACATTCCGCTGTCGCCCGAGGCGCAGGTGGAAGCCAGCGTGTTGATGCTGGCCTCGCACAACATTCTGTCGCCGGCGTCGGGTCATCCGATCACGGTTCCGACGCAGGACATGGTGCTGGGCATCTACTACCTGACCAAGGCCAAGGTGGACGCCAAGGGTGAGGGCCGTGCCTTCGCCAACGTCGAGGAAGTGCTGCTGGCCCGCGAGGCCGGCGAGGTGGAGACGCTGACGCCGATCCGCCTGCGCTATACCGGCGAGGTCATTGACCTGACCACCGCGTACGACGATCAGGAGATCATCCACACCGAGCCGGTGAACTTGAACCGCCAGTTCATCAACACCACGGTAGGCCGTTCGATACTGAATGACCGCCTGCGCGTGGCCGCTCCGGAGATGCCGTACATCAACGGCCTGCTCAAGAAGAAGGGCATCAGCCAACTGGTTAACTACTGCTACCTGCGCTTCGGGCTGGAGACGACGGTGCGCATGCTGGACGAGGTGAAGACCCTGGGCTTCCAGTCCGCAACCCGCTCGGGCCTCTCCATCGGAATTGACGACATGGTCATTCCGGATTCGAAGAAGGCCGTGGTGGATGACGCGCAGAACCAGGTAATCGCCGTGCAGCGGCAGTACCTGGACGGCGCCATCACGCAGGGCGAACGATATAACAAAGTGGTCGAAATCTGGTCGGGCATCACCGAAAAGGTGGCCGATGAGATGTTCGGCAACATGCAGAAGAACGACAAGGCCGGCGTAATCAATCCGATTTACGTCATGGCCGACTCCGGCGCCCGTGGTTCGAAGCAGCAGATTCGCCAGTTGAGCGGTATGCGCGGACTGATGGCCAAGCCTTCGGGCGAGATCATCGAGACGCCCATCACGGCGAACTTCCGCGAGGGCCTGACCGTGTTGCAGTACTTCATCTCCACGCACGGCGCCCGTAAGGGACTGGCCGACACGGCGCTGAAGACGGCCGACTCGGGCTATCTGACCCGCCGACTGGTCGATGTCTCGCAGGACGTGATCATCAGCGAGTACGACTGCGGAACGGCGGACGGCATCTACGTGGGCTCCATCATCGAAGCCGGCGACGTGATCGAAGCGCTGCGCGACCGCATTGTGGGCCGCGTCTCGCTGGAGAAGATCAAGGACTACGAAGGCAACGTGATCGTCGAGATCAACCAGGAGATCACGGAAGATCTGGCTTCGGGCATTCAGGCAGCGGGCATTGAGCGGGTCAAGATTCGCTCGGTGCTGACCTGCGAGTCGAAGCGCGGCGTCTGCGTAAAGTGCTATGGCCGCAACCTGGCCAGCGGACGACTGGTCGAGCTGGGCGAGGCCGTCGGCGTGATCGCGGCGCAGTCCATCGGCGAGCCGGGCACGCAGTTGACGATGCGTACCTTCCACGTTGGCGGCACGGCATCCAGGGTCAGCGAGCAGTCGCGCCAGGAAGCCAAGAACAACGGCGTTGTACGCTTCATCAACCTGCAGACCGTGCGCAGCAAGGATGGCGGCCTGGTGGTGATGAACCGCAACGGCTCCATTGTGGTGCTGGGCGACAAGGGCCGCGAAAAGGAACGCTATGCCGTGGTTTACGGCGCCCACCTGAAGGTGAGCGACGGCGACCAGGTGACGCTGGGCCAGACGCTGCTCGAGTGGGATCCCTACACCTTCTCGATCATCACGGAAATCGGCGGCACGGTGGCCTTCAAGGATCTGATTGACGGCACCACGCTGCAGGAAGAAGTGGACGAGGTCACCGGCCTGTCGCGCCATGTTGTGATGGACAGCCCGGATGAAAAGCGCCAGCCGGCGCTGGTCATCAAGGGAGCCAAGGGCAACAAGCGCTACCTGATGCCCTCGCGCGCTCACCTGATGGTGCTCGATGGCGACGAGGTGTCGCCTGGCGACGTGCTGGCGAAGATCCCGCGCGAAACCACCAAGACGAAGGACATCACCGGCGGTCTGCCGCGTGTGGTCGAACTCTTCGAGGCTCGCAAGCCCCGTGAGACGGCCATCATCAGCGAGATTGACGGCGTGGTGAAGTTCGGCGAGGTTGCCAAGGGACAGCGCAAGATCTACGTGGTGGGCGACGACGGAACCGAGAAGGAATACTCGGTGCCGCGCGGCATCCACATCAACATGCAGGAAGGCGAACGCATCCGTGCCGGCGAACAGCTGATGGATGGCCCGCTGAATCCGCATGACATTCTGGCCGTGCTCGGCGAAAAGGAACTGCAGGCCTACCTGGTGAACGAGATCCAGGAGGTCTACCGTCTGCAGGGCGTGGCCATCAGCGACAAGCACATCGAGGTGATCGTTCGCCAGATGCTGCGCTGGGTGAAGATCGAGGACGTGGGAGATACGAACTTCCTTCTGGAACAGCAGATCGACAAGTTCCGCTTCCGCGAGGAGAACGAGCGCGTGATTGCCCTGGGCGGCAAGCCGGCTACGGGCCGCGCCCTGCTGCTGGGCATCACCAAGGCATCGCTCTCCACCGACAGCTTCATTTCGGCGGCCAGCTTCCAGGAGACGACGCGCGTGCTCACCGAGGCGGCCATCACCGGCAGCATCGACGGGCTGCGCGGCCTGAAGGAGAACGTCATCGTCGGCCGCCTGATCCCGGCCGGTACCGGCATGGAGTACTACCGCAACATCCAGCTGGCACCGGAGCTTGAAGCCGCAGCCGAAAACGTCCAGGAAGAGATCCGCAAGGAACAGGAAGAGTTCGAACGCAACCTGGAACTGATGCGGACCGAGGGCGAAAACGAGGCGGAAGAGCTGAACGCAGAAGGCTAAATCGCTGCAGATTGGCGATACAATCATCGGGCCGCATCCACTTACTGGGTGCGGCCCTTTTACATAGAGATACGAGGAATGCCGCGATGAAGAATCATGCCGAGGCTGCTCTGCCCGCTGGCTTCAGCCTGCGCGTGGCCACGGTGGCGGATATTTCGGCGATGATTGCGGTGGTGAACCTCGCCTTCGAGGAGGAAGCGTTCTTCGTCAACCGGCCGCGCACCCATGACGCGCAACTGGAGGAGCACTTCCAGAGTGGCAGTTTTTTGCTGGCGGAGTGCGATGGTAGACTAGCGGCCTCGGTGTACTACGAACTGCGCGGGCGGCTGGGCTACATCGGCATGCTGGCGGTCGATACGCGGTGGCAGCGACGCGGTTTGGGCCGGGCTATGATGCATGCTGCGGAGCAGTCTCTACGGCAGTCCGGGTGCCTGACGGCGGAGCTTTGTGTGGTGGATGTGCGCAGCGCGCTGCAAGATGTCTATCGCAAGCTGGGCTATCGTCAAACGGGAACCACGGAGCCGCCCGAGGAGTTGCGGCAAAAGCTGACCATGCCGGTGAAGCTGATTCGCATGGAAAAGAACCTGTAGTCGAAATCACTCATTCTGTGGGGAGCAAGGATGAACACTTCTCTGCTGGTGGCTGCCTTTCTGACGCTCTTTGTGGCCGTAGGCCACTCGGTGGTGGGCGAGCGGCTTATCCTCGGCCCTATTCTGCGTGAGTGTGAATTGCCACCGGCGTTGGGCAGCCGCGATTTTACCCGCCGCACCCTGCGCGCCGGATGGCATCTGATGTCGGTATTCGCCCTTGGCATGGGGATCATCCTGCTGGAGCAGGCGCGGCCGGACGCTGTGCACAGCATTCACACGGTGCGTCACGTTTCCATGACGCTTTTGCTCAGCGGCGTGGTGCTGGCCGTAATGACGCGCGGCCGCCACTTTGCCGCCATCTTTTTCCTGCTGGCGGCGGTCTTTGCCTGGATGGGCAGCGCCTGAACGCGACTCGGTGGCGTTTGCCGCCGGACCGCCGTCCAGTACAATCAATATGGCCCAGCATGGGCCCGGAGAACGCAGGCTCGCCCTGCTTATGTGGTCCTTCCTCAAGCAACTGCGGACGGCCTTTATAAGGCTGCTGGAGCATGACCAATTTGCCGTGGCCAAGGCTGCGGCGTATTCGGCCATTCTCACGCTCTTTCCCGCAGTTTTGCTGACCAGCTCCATTTTGACGGCCTCCCATAGCACGATGGGCTTTGTGCGCGAGATCAGCTTCGCCATCGGCGGCATCATGCCGGAGGGGACCGCACCTTCCATCCTGACCTTTTTCCAGGGGCGCAAACCTGCGCCGGTGCGCATGATCGTGACCACGTCACTGATTACGCTGTGGACGGGCTCGGGCGCGATGATCAGTTGGATGGAGGGCTTCCGCCGTGCCTACAACATGCCCAAGATGTGGAACCTGACGCGCGAGCGGATGATGAGCTTTCTGCTGGTCTTTCTGGCGGGCATCCCCATGGCCTTTGCCAGCTTTCTGCTGGCCTTTGGCAAGCAGATTGAGCACTGGCTGGCCTTCCATGCCGCGCGCGAACTGGACCTGTACATTCTGGCCACATGGACGCTGGTGCGCTGGCTGATCGCCCTGTTTACCACGATCGGCGTGCTGGCCCTGATCTATCATCACGGACTGCCGCGTACCCAGCCCTGGCACGCCGTGCTGCCGGGCTCGGTGCTGGCCACGGGGTTGTGGTTCGCCTCCACGACCATTTTTGGCTGGTATGTGCGTCACTTTGCCGATTACAGCGTGCTGTATGGCTCGGTGGGGACGGCCATCGCGCTGCTGGTGTGGCTGTATCTGGTCTCGTTTGTCATCCTGGTCGGCGCGGAGTTCAACGCCGTGCGTGCGCCGCGCTATCTGTTCGGCAGCTTCTCGCCGCTGGACCCTGAGGCCGCGCCGGGAGAGAAAATTCATGAGTGACGGACTGTTTCCGCGCCGCGCCAAGATAGTCTGCACCCTCGGCCCCTCCTGCAATACCGAGGAGGATTTGCGGCAAATGCTGTTGCTGGGCATGGACGTGGCCCGCCTCAACTTCAGCCACGGAACCCACGCCGAGCACCTGGCGCGCATCAAGACCGTGCGCCGCGTGGCCGCCAAGCTGGGCCGCTCGGTGGCCATTCTGCAAGATCTTCAGGGGCCGAAGATTCGCACCAGCCGGTTAAAGGATCACCAGCCGGTGGAGCTGAAATCCGGCGCGCGGGTGACCATCACCAATCACGACATTGAAGGCACGGCCGAGCGGCTGGGAACGACCTTCCGGACGCTGGCCCGCGAGGCCGCCCCGGGCACAATGATCCTGCTGAGCGACGGGCGGCTTTCCCTGCGGGTGCTGCGGGTGCAGGGCGACGACGTGCTGTGCGAGGTGGTGGATGGCGGCATGCTTGGTGAGCACCAGGGCATCAACCTGCCGGGAGCCGTGCTGAGCGTGCCCTCGCTGACGGCCAAGGACAAAAAAGACCTGAAGTTTGGCCTGGAGGCCGGGGTGGACCTGGTGGCCATCAGCTTTGTGCGCTCGGCCAAGGACGTAAAGGCCGTGCAGCGCATCATCGCCGCCGCCGGCAAAGACACCCCGGTCATCGCCAAACTGGAAAAGCCGCAGGCCATCGAAAATCTGGATGAGATTCTGGAGGTCGCCGGTGGCGTCATGGTGGCCCGTGGCGACCTGGGCGTGGAGATGCCGCCCGAGCAGGTGCCGATCATCCAAAAGCACGTCATCCGCCGCGCCCAGCGCTGGCGCAAGCCGGTGATTACGGCCACGCAGATGCTGGATTCTATGATCCAGAACCCGCGCCCAACTCGCGCCGAGGCCAGCGACGTGGCCAACGCCATCTACGACGGCAGCGACGCCGTGATGCTGAGCGGGGAGACCGCCAGCGGGCGCTATCCGCGGGAGGCCGTCAGCATGATGGCCCGGATCGTGACCGAGGCCGAGGCCGACATTCGGCGTATGGGCATGCACATACACCGTACTCCACCGGCGGAGTTGACGATACCCGAGGCAATCTGCGAAAGTGTGGCACACATAGCTGAAGAGCTGAAGATGTGCGGCATTGCCGTTTTCACGGCCAGCGGCACCACGGCGGGGCTGATTTCAAAGTATCGCCCGCGCGTGGAAGTATATGGTTTCAGCCATGTGCCGTCGGTGGTCAACCGGCTGAACCTGTGTTGGGGAGTGCGGCCGGTGCTGATACGACCGACACGCACGGTGGACGAGATGGTGGGCCAGGCGGAAACCAGCCTGCGCCGCCTGGGCAACGCCGCCACGGGCGATGTAGTGGCCATAGTGGCCGGGGTACGCATGATTACCCCAGGAGCAACGAACTTTATCCGCCTGCACCGCATCCGCCCGCTGGCCGGCGAGCGCAGGCAAGTGACAGGCAAGAAAAATCATCAGTAAGGACTTCTCATGACGCAAGGCCCCATCCGCTCCATGGCCATCCTCAAGCCCCACGAGGGCAAAGAGGAGGCGACCGTCAACTTTTTACGCGAGTTCTACACCATGATGAGCCGCAAGCAATACTCGCGCGATACGCTCTTCCGCGACCGCAAGCAGACGGGTCTGCTGGTACACATCCGCCTGTGGCTTTCGCCGGAGTCGCGTGAGGCCGCGCAGCAGGATCCGGACGTGCATCGCTATTGGATCAATCTGGGAGAAGTCGCGGCCATCACCACCATTTATGAGGACCTGGATTTGGTCTTCCGTAACTACGAGGGAGCTCCTGGCGATGCCCTCGAAGTGAGCGAAAAGAGCTAGATTCCACAGGATAATTTGTTTGAGAAAAGAATAAAGCGCCGGAGCGATCCGGCGCTTTTCTTGTGCAACGGGGAACTCAGTTCACCCAGTGGTCGTCGTTTTTGTCCAGTCGCGGCCCGCGATAGTTGCCCTTCTCGTCAAAGTACTCCTGGCGGTTGGTTTTGCGCATGTAAACCTCGAATTTGCGGGCGGCGCGGCGGCGCTTCCAGCGGTAGTAGGCGTTGCGCAGGCCGAAAAGGCCCTCGCTGGCCGCCGTCTGCAGGCCGTAGCGCGGCAGGTAGCGCAGGTAGATGAGGCCAAATAGTCCGCCGCCGAGGTGGGCAAATTCGGCGACGCCGTTGGAGCCGTTGAAGGCGTTCACAAAGCTGATGAAGAACCAGAAGATGGCCACCCAGCGCGCCTTGACCGGGAAGATGGCATAGACGTAGATGGGACGGTTGCCGTTGAGGATGGCAAAGGCCGCCAATAGTCCGTAAACGCCGCCAGAGGCGCCTAGCGTGGCCGTGCCCCAGATCTGAGCCATCACGCGGAAGAGGCCGATGGGCATCTGGTGATAGGCGAACATGCCGAAGGCACCGACGGCTATGGTGGTGACGGCCGCTCCGCCGATGCACCAGAAGTAGAGTTCGTAAAAGCGGCGCTTGCCGTAATCCATCTCAAACTGCGAGCCGAACATCCAGATGCCCAGCATGTTGAAGAGCAGGTGTGAAAGGCCGTGAGGATCGTGCAGAAAGCCGTAGGTGATGATCTGCCAGAGCTCAAAGTGGAAGACCACGGCCACTGGGCGCAGGATGAGGTAATAATCTGCCCACTGCGCCACCACGGGCACCGTGAGCCGCGCCACAAAGAGCACCAGCCACACCGCCACGTTCACGATAATCAAGCGCTTGACGCCCTTGGTAAAGGGCGGCAGGCCAAAGGTTTGCAGGGCAGAAGGCATTCGTACTCTCCGCTTCAGCGCTCGGGCGCGGGCATCACCACCAGGCTGCGGTGGCCATCCTGATCATAAGCGCGCACGCCGAATATGACATTATCCTTCGAATCGGGCACGGTAAGTTGTAATTGCGCACCGGCGGGAACGATCTTTTCCCAGCCCGGGGCGGTGGTCTCCCGCAAAAGGAGCTCGTAACCGGCGGCGCGGCCATCGGGCGAGGGCTTCCAGTGCAGGGTGCTGGAGTTGACCAGATCGCGCGTGACCAGCTTCACCTCGGCGGGTGGCGCAGGTGCCGAGGCCAATAGCCCTGCCGCAGCCACATTCAGGCGTGTAACACCAGCCAGGTAGCTGAAATCAATAAACTTGGGCAGATCGCCGTACTCGACGCCGTTTTCCAAACGTGGAAGCTGATGCTGGTGGTCGTAATTCTCGGCGTATTCGGTGATGCGCACGGCCGCAAAGCCAAGTTCGTTGAAGCTGGTGTGGTCGCCGCCACGCAGGAAGCGATCCTGGCGAAAGACCATCTTGGGCTGCACGCTGGAGGCGGGCAGGTAGGCCGTAGCTTCAGTGGCGATAAAGCGCGCAAGCTGGCGCGAGGGGCTATCGAGCTCGGCGCCCAGCAGGCGCAGGCGGCGCAGGGTGGTGCGGTCAGCATCGTCTGCGGTGAGCGTGGCCGGGATGCCCTCGCTGAAGACGCGCGCCAGGTTGTGCTGATCGCGCGTATTGTCCCCGCCAACGATGTCATTGCTCAGGACGGCCTCCAACTGCCAGCCCTCGCTCTTGGCGAGCTTGGCGAAGGCTTTGCTGCCGAATAAGCCCTGCTCCTCGCCAGGGAAGAGCGCGTAGATGATGGTGGCCGGGAAGCGTTCGTGGCTGAGGACGCGTGCCGCCTCCAGGACAAGGCTGGTGCCACTGCCGTCATCGTTGGCGCCCGGCGCGGGAGCCTCGGCGTCGTTCATGCGCGCCATGGCGATTGTGTCATAGTGGGCACTGAGGAGAATGACGCGCTTGGCGGCCTCCGGGTCGTTGCCGCGCTGGATTGCGTAGATGGTGACCAGCTCGGCGGGTTGCGGCAGGCGCGGGGCGGGACCCTCCACGGAGCGGTACTGCTTCAACTCCAGGCAGCCCTGGCAATGTTGGCTGGTGCGGCCGAGCTCGGCTTCGATCCACTGGCGGGCCTGGATGACTCCGGCATGCTTTTCTGCCGGGAGCGTGGTTCCCGAAGTGTGCCGGGTTCCGAAATTGACCAGTGCCAGGTCGGTGGATTGCAGGCGGGTGGCATCCACGGCCGCGACGGCGCGCTGGATGCGGGCGTCTGGCGCGGCGGATTGCGCGGCGGAGGTGCCCACCGCAGCGGCCAGCAGGCAGAGAAAAATTGCGGTTCGCAGACTCTTAACGGTCATGATGCGGCCTCCCGGTGGAAATCCCGGCGTAACTCCACTTGACGCTGCCCGCCGGAGAATCTAAATATAAATGCCAGTCGCCCTGACGGGGTAATCCCGGCGCGGTGCAATTTGTAACGGAGGAAGTACATGGTTTTGTGCCCGGAATGCGAAAACGACCTCGACGTGGAAGAAGATGATCTGGATGAAGGTGAGGTCGTAACCTGCGCCGAGTGCGGCACGGACTTCGAAATAGTAAGCGTGGATCCGGTCGAATTGGCTAAAGTGCATGAGGAAGACGAGGACGAAGAGGACGCGCGGGAGAGCGAAGAGGATGAAGATTAGCAGGTACGTAGGATTGGCCCGAGCCGCGCTCCTGCCTGTCCTGCTGCTCCTTTCCACCTTCAGCACGGCCACCGCTGCGCCGTCCGCGTCCGCCGCTGCCGGCGGCTATGCCCTCATCTTTGGCACCGTGTGGAGCGCCGACAATCATCCCGTCTATGGCGTGCACATCAAAGTGCGCCGCGCCAATGAGAAGAAGTTTCGCTGGGAGGCCACCAGCGACCACCGCGGCGAATTCGGCATCCGCCTGCCGGCCGCGAAAGCCGACTACATCCTGGTGCCAGACGTGAAAATGCCCAATGGCCAGCCCGCGCCCACGCAGGCCATCCACGTGGACGAGGACGAGCGCGTGGACATTGGCGTGCACCTGGCGCCGTAGTCTTCCAGTGTGGCCCGGTGGAATAACGCAAGGGCATCTTACAGAAGAGTAGAATGAGGCCGGGCGCAACTCGCCCAGGGAGCTGTGACCTTTGCGCCGTCTTCTGCTGATTACACTGATTCTTGCGTTGCTGGCCCCTTTGGCCACGGCGCAGATGTTTGGCGGGCGCAAGGATGAGAGCGCCGCGCCGCGCATCCTGACCGGGCGCGTGCTGGACAAGGGCGAAAAGCCGGTTGCGGGCGCCATCGTGACGCTTAAGAACATGCGCACCCTCGCCGTGGTCACCTTCATCAGCGAGGAGGATGGCGGTTATCGCTTCCACAACCTTTCGCCCAGCGTGGACTACGAGGTGCGCGCCGAGAGCCAGGGGCGCCACACGGCTCCCAAGACGCTCAGCAGCTTCGACAGCCATAAGCAGGCGCACATCACGCTGAAGCTGGAAAAGTAAGCCCGCCAAAAGATTTATTGCGCACGCCGCGCGCAGCAGAAAGGCCGCCCATGCCGGGCGGCCTTTCCTTTGTGACTTTTTCTGGCAGAGCGCTTAGTCGTTCGAGCGCTTCCAGTCCAGCAGTTCGCCGATCGTCGAGGTGCCAGCAGGCGAAGACTGCGGATGCTTGTAGGACTCCACTTCGTGGCGGGTTGCTTCTTCGCCGACGGCGCGGATGCTCAAGCCGACCTTCTTCTCTTCCTGGTTCATCTTGATGATCTTGAACTCGAACTCCTGTCCGGGCTCCAGAGTGATGGGCTGGCTGTTGGCGTCCACCGCTTCGGAATTGTGGCACAGGCCCTCAACACCGTCGGCAAGCTCGACGAAGGCGCCGAAGCTGGCCAGGCGCAGAACCTTGCCCTTCAGCACGTCGTTGACGCGATGCTGGGTGAAGAAGCTCTCCCAGACGTCGGGCTCCAACTGCTTGACGCCCAGCGACAG
>CAINND010000118.1 GCA_903851035.1 uncultured Acidobacteriota bacterium
TGATGCCCTGGTGCACGTGGTGCGCGTCTTTGAGGACGACTCCATTGCGCACGCCGGAGGCTCGCTCGACCCGCTGCGCGACATCGCCAACGTCGAATTCGACCTGATGGTCAGCGACCTGGCGCAGGTGGAAGCCCGCCTGGAGCGCATGAAAAAGGACCTGCTCAAGAAGAAGACTCCCGAGCTGGAAAAGGAAAACGAGCTGCTGCTGCGCACCAAGGCCTTCCTGGAGACCGAGCGCCCGCTGCGCGAGATGGAGATGACGAAGGACGAGAAGAAGATCGTCCGCGGCTTCATGTTCCTCTCGGAAAAACCCATCCTCTACGTGCTGAACATCAGCGAGAGCACGACGCTGGGCGTGGACCTGGAGGCGGCGGTGGCCAAGTACGGCCTCACGGAGCGTGCCGGGCGGCTGAACACCGGAGCCAGCGCCATTTGCGGCAAGGTGGAAGCCGAACTATCGGAGATGAGCGACGAGGAGGCGGCGGAGTTCCTGGGCAGCTACGGGCTGACCGAAAGCGGTCTGGCGCGGTTGATCCGTAAGAGCTACGAACTGCTGGGGTTGATTTCGTTTTTCACCGTGGGCGAGGACGAATGCCGCGCCTGGACCGTTGAGCGCAACACGCGCGCGCAGGATGCGGCCGGCGCCATCCACACGGACCTGCAAAAGCACTTCATCCGCGCCGAGACGATTCACTGGGACACCCTGCTCGAACTGGGTAGCGAGGCCGCGGCACGCGCCGCCGGCAAGCTGCGCCTGGAGGGCAAGGAGTACATCGTGCAGGATGGCGACATTCTTCACATCCGGCACAGTGGTTAACCGATGAACCCCATCGCACTCAGCATTCTGCTGGGCCTAACGGCCGGAGCCGCCAACATCGCGGGCGGCGCGCTGCTGGTGCGCCGCAAGTGGGACCATCGCTTTCTGAAGTACTTCATGGCCCTGGGCGCAGGCTTTATGCTGGCCACCGCCATTACGGAGATGGTGCCGGCCAGCGCGGGCCTGGAGGGTGGCAACGGCATTCGCGCCGGCTTTCTGGTGCTGCTGGGCTACCTCATCATCCACTTCTGCGAGCACGTCGTCAGCGGGCACTTCCACTTTGGCGAGGAGACGCACCACGACGAGTTCGTGGGCCATCACCGCAGCAATACCGTGCTGCTCGGGCTGGCCATCCACGCGTTTTTTGATGGCATCGCCATCGCCAGCGGCTTCCAGGTCTCCAACTGGCTGGGCTGGATCGTCTTCCTGGCCATCTTCCTGCACAAGATTCCCGAGGGCTTTACCGTCAGTTCGGTGATGCTGGCCGGGGGGCGCAGCTCGGTGACGGCCTTTAACGCCTCTGTGGTGCTGGGCGTGGGAACCCTGCTGGGCGTGCTGGCCATGGTGATGATCCGGCACGGCGTGGCCATTGGTTTGCCGCTATCGGCGGGCGTCACCATTTACGTTGCCGCCACGGACATTGTGCCGGAAGTCAACCGCGAGCCCGGTCCGCTGATGCCGCTGCTGCTCTTTGTGGGCGTGGCCATGCTCTTCCTGCTGGACCACCTTTTTCACGTTCATGTATAAGGGTTTCCGCAGGGGAGCACTACCCAACCTTATTGATTTTTTCTCTCGCCCTGGACTCTCCCAGGGCGATTGCTTTGGCGGTAAGATGGAGTGCTTGGTGCCGTGATGGCGACAGTGGTTTTTAGCAGGCTATTTTTTAGGCGGTAAAGGGAGACTGGGCGATGCGGATTCTGGTAGTGGGAGCCGGGGCAATCGGCGGGTATTTTGGCGGAAGGCTGGCGGCGGCCGGTCAGGATGTGACCTTTCTGGTGCGCGCGCGGCGCGCGGGTGAGCTGGCCAAGGATGGCCTTCTGGTTACCAGCCCGGCGGGCGACCTGCACATCTCCGACCCTAAGACGGTGAGCGCCAACGAGTTGAAGGATCACTACGATCTGGTGCTGCTAAGTTGCAAGGCCTACGATCTGGAGGGCGCCATCCATGACTTTGCGCCCGCCGTGGGGCCGCAGACGGCCATCCTGCCGCTGCTGAACGGTATGCGCCACATGGACGTGCTGGACCGCCGGTTTGGAGCCGCCCGTGTACTGGGCGGGTTGTGCATGATCTCCACCACAATGGAGGCGGGCGGCCACATAGCCCACCTGAACAAGCTGCACATTCTGGCCTATGGTGAGCGCGACGGCTCGCACTCCGCCCGGGTGGAGGCCATCGCCAAGGCCTTTGCCGGAACTAATTTTGTGTCACGGCTTACGGAGACGATCCTGCAGGAGATGTGGGAGAAGTGGGTCTTCATCGCCAGTTGCGCCGGCATCACCTGCCTGATGCGCTCCATCATTGGAGATATTGTTGCCGCCGGTGGCGCGGAGCAGTGTACCGGACTGCTCTCCGAGTGTGCCGCCGTGGCCGGCAGCCAGGGGCATCCTCCCAGTTCGGCCAGCCTGGAATTGAGCCGCAGCCTGCTGACCGCGGCGGGGTCTCCGCTGGCCGCCAGCATGTGGCGGGACATGGAGCGAGGGGCACAGATCGAGGCCGGGCACATGATTGGCGACCTGTTGCAGCGCGGGGCGGAGCGCAAGGTGCCCACCCCCCTGCTGCGCGTGGTATACACCCATCTGCGCACCTATGAACTGCGCCGCGAGCGCGAGGGTGCGGGGAACTGAACGGAAACGCCCGCCGGAATACGCAAGTTTGCGTCAGCCGGCGGTGGTAAGATTTGTGCGAATCCGGTGGTATTTGCGAGGTTGTGATGAAAAATCTGGTAACGGTTTTGTTCGTGGTGCTGGTGCTTTTGGCCGCGGCGGTTTGCCAGCCCGGCTCTGGCCAGGTGCTGACCAACAACTCCATTGCGGAGATGGTGCGGGCCGGTCTGCCTGAGGAGGTCATCATCGCCAAGGTGCAGACCTCGGCATCGAGCTTTGATCTTTCCACCAACGGACTGGTGGCACTGACACAGAGCGGCGTCAACGGCAACATCCTGCGCGCCATGCTGCTGACGGAACGCAACGGCCGACCCGCAAGCGCTCCTGCGCAGACGGCGCCCGGCATGATGGAACAGAACTCGCCGGATGCGCCGCATGAAGCCGGCATCTATATGTACGTTCACACTACGCAGGGGCCGCGCATGATCTTGATGGAGCCAAGCGTGTATGTGCGGGGCAAGATGACGGGCGCCTTCACCACGGCCATCACCGAGGGCATTGCCAAGACCAGGTGGAAGGCGGTGCTGAGGGGCGAAAAGGCCGGCGTGCGGACGGTCGATCCGGCGGCGAGCTTCTACTTCTATTTTGAGAAGACGCGCTCCGGGCTGAGCCATGTCGACTACGGCACCACGAACCCAAACGAGTTCACCCTGCTGCGGCTGGATGTGAAGAAGTCCTCGCGCGAAGTGGTAATGATGTCCGGCAACTACTACACGGCGGCCACGGGACTGGATGAAAAGAAGGCCGTGCCGTTCAACGTGGAGCGGATTCGTCCCGGGGTGTACCGGGTTACGCCTGCTGAGCCGCTGACGCCGGGCGAGTATGGATTTATCGGCTCCGGCCCGGGCGGCCCCTACTTTATGGGCGGTTATGGTGGTGCTTACGCGGCCGGACGCAGCCGAATTTTTGACTTCGGCGTAGATTAACCTTTCGCCTGAAAATTCCCTGGCCGGGGCCACGCGCCCCGGCTTTTTGGTGCCGACTTGCCAGAGGACGGGCGAAATCGGCATAATAGTAGCTGCTGCAAGTGTCTGCCAGGCAACTGTCTGGCGATTCCTTTGTGGTACTGTCCGTGGCGGATGTCATCCGCCGGCGCCAAGGCGCAGCGGACATCTCAGCGCTCGAATCAAGGCCGGCCTGGTTCCGGTTGCGATTTCCGGTCCTGCAAGCGCCGCTCGGCGGAATGCGGGATGTCGAACGCTGGAGTTTACGAAGAGAGGAACGAAGCCTGTGCTAATGATTCGTCTTTCGCGCCGTGGTGCGCGTAAGCAGCCTGTGTATCGTATTGTCGTCATTGAAAAGGATCGCGCCCGCGACGGCCGCTCCATTGAAGTGGTGGGTCTTTACAACCCGCGCACTACGCCTGCCACCATCGACATCAAGAAAGACCGCGTGGACTACTGGGTAGGCAAGGGCGCCCGGTTGAGCCCGACGCTTGAGCGTCTTTACAAGATCGCCACCGCGGCTGCTGCTGCCGCGCCGGTCGCCTAACCAAGGAGACTGCCGCAATGCCTGCGAACCTTCCTGCACTGGCCCGTGAACTAGCCGATGCCCTGGTGGATTATCCCGAAGATGTGGATGTGATCGCCGGTGGCGACAGCGAAGTTGTACGCCTGGAGCTGGAGGTGGCCGAGGATGATCTGGGCCGCGTGATTGGCCGCTCCGGACGCACGGCGCGAGCGCTGCGCACCATTCTTTCCGCTGCGGCGGAAAAGAGCGGACGGCGCTGCGTACTCGACATTGTTGAGTAATCAGCCGGCGGAAGGAAGCGCCATGAGCGGCTCCGAGGCATACGTCACCCTTGCACGGGTACAGAAGGTGCAGGGCCGCCACGGAGAAGTTCTGGCGGAGCTGCATACGGACTTTCCCGAGCGCTTTGAGGAACGGCGTAGGCTCCACGCATGGTTGCCCAACGGACAACGGCGTGAGCTGGATCTGGAAGACTACTGGCCTCACAAGGGCGGAATGGTCTTCAAGTTCCTGGGAGTCGATTCCATTGAGGCCGCCGAAGAGCTGCTGAAGGCCGAGATTCAGATCCCGGCCGCAGAGCGTGCCGAGTTGGAAGATGGCGCGGTTTACGTCAGCGAGCTGGTGGGCTGCCGGGTGGTGGAAGTTGGACCTCCGGAGCGCGAAGTGGGCGTGGTGGCAGAGGTAAATTTTGGGGCGGGAACGGCCCCGCTGCTGATCGTGAACGGCGACGGCGGCAAGGAGTTCATGATTCCCTTTGTGGAAGGCTACATAAAGCAGTTGGACACCAAGGGGAAGCGGATTGAGATGCAACTGCCGGATGGAATGCTGGAACTGGATGCGCCGTTAAAAGCTCCTCCAAAGACGGCACCCAAAGGGCAATAGCGGTTTGCCGAGTGGTTCGATTAAGGAAGAAACGTGCGGTTTGAGATCGTCACCATCTTTCCGGACTTCTTTAGCGGACCGCTGGATTACGGCATTGTGCGCCGCGCGCGCATGGCTGGGCTCATTGAAATCGGAATCCACGACCTGAGGGGCTTTACCCAGGACCGTCATCGCACGGTGGATGATCGTCCATTTGGTGGCGGAGAGGGGATGCTCCTGAAGCCGGAGCCGCTGTTTGACTGTGTCGAATCGTTGGGCGTCAAAGCCCGCGAAGAGCGTATGCAGGCGGAGAGCCGGGAGACGGTGGTCATGCTGTCGGCCTCGGGCAAGTTATTTACCCAGGCGATGGCGCAGGAGTTGGCCGCGATGGAGCGCATTACGCTCGTTTGCGGCCGCTACGAAGGCGTGGATGAGCGCGTGACCGAGCACCTGGCCGACCGTGAGGTTTCGGTGGGCGACTTCGTGATGAGCGGAGGCGAACTGGGCGCAGCGCTGTTGTTGGATTGCGTGACCAGGCTATTGCCGGGTGCGCTGGGCAACGAGGCCTCCAACAAGACCGAGAGCTTCAGTGCTGTACAGGCTGAGGCGAAGTTCGATGAGCTGGGACGGTTGGAGCCGGATTCAACGGCGGCCACCGGGGGATTGCTGGATGCACCGCATTACACGCGTCCGGCGGAGTTCCGGGGCTGGCCTGTACCTGAGGTTCTGCTGAACGGGAACCATGAGGAGATCCGGCGCTGGAGGCGGCGCAAGGTGTTGGAAAAGACTTTTAAGAACCGTCCGGAGCTGTTGCGGCAGGTTCGGCTGAGCAAGGAAGACCAGGAACTGCTGCGTGAGCTGGAACGCGCGGCCCGGAAAAATTAGAAAGATCACGGGAAACATCCCAGGCCGCGAGGCTCCGGATACCCGAGAAGAGAAGAGGAAAAACAGCATGTCGTCATCTCCCATCATTACCCGCCTGCTGGCCAAGGCGCAGCGCACCGACCTGCCGAGCTTTAACCCGGGCGACACCGTCAAGGTTCACGTCAAGATCAAGGAAGGCGACAAAGAGCGCGTCCAGATCTTCGAGGGCGTCGTCATCAAGAAGCGCGAGGGCGCACAGCCCAGCTTCACGGTCCGCAAGATGAGCTTCGGCCAGGGCGTGGAGCGCATCTTCCCCCTGGGCAGCCGCATCATCGAAAAGATCGAGATCGTGCGTTCGGCCAAGGTTCGCCGCGCCAAGCTGTACTACCTGCGCGCGCTGCGTGGCAAGGCTGCCCGCTTGAAGGAAGTCGATCGCGTTAAGTAGTTTTGCGCTCGCAAGGTGAGCGTGGTCTAACCGTAATTCGCCAAGGGGCGGGGTGCATCCCCGTCCCTTGTTGCGTGCGCACACAGACCCAGAGCGTGGTGCTAAAATCATCTGTTCCGCGCCCCTGCGGAAGGCATCTGTTTCACCAGAGAGGATCCTATGGCTACCCTTGCGAACACCGCGACCACCATCGAGAGCGCGGCGCAGACCGTCTTCAAGAACGAACCGTTTGTGGACTTCACCAGGCTGGAAAACGTCCGCGCCATGCGCGAGGCTTTGGACAAGGTCCGGCGCCAGCTTGGGCGCGAGTATGAAAACGTGGTTGGCGGCCATCGCGTGCGCACCACTGCCAAGTCGAAGTCCATCAACCCCTCGCACCCGGAGCAGGTGGTGGGCATCTTCCAGAAGGCTGGCGCCGAGGATGTTCCGGCGGCCATCGCGGCCGCGCAGAAGGCCTTTGAAGGCTGGAGTCGCACTCCGGTGGAGACTCGCGCGACCTTGCTCTTCCGCGTGGCGCAGGCCCTGCGCGAGCGTAAGTTCGAGTGGTCGGCGTGGCTGGTGTTTGAGGTGGGCAAGAGCTGGGTGGAGGCCGATGCCGATGTGGCAGAGACCATCGACTTCGCCGAGTTCTATGGCCGCGAGGCACTGCGGTTGGCCAAGAGCGTGCCGCCGATTCAACTGCCGGGCGAGCACGACGAGCTGCGCTACATTCCGCTGGGCGTGGGCGCGGTCATTCCGCCGTGGAACTTCCCCTCGGCCATCATGGCCGGCATGACGTTGGCCTCCATCGTATGCGGTAACACCGTGGTGCTGAAGCCGAGCGGCGACGCCATGACGATTGCCGCCAAGTTTTACGAGTTGTTGGAACAGAACGGTCTGCCCGATGGCGTGGTGAACTTTGTCACCGGCGGCGGCAGCAGCTTTGGCAACGAACTGGTCAAGCATCCGCAGACGCGTTTCATCAGCTTCACCGGATCGAAGGAAGTCGGCCTGCACATTCACGAACTGGCGGCCAAGGCGCAGCCCGGGCAGATTTGGATTAAGCGCACGGTGCTGGAGATGGGCGGCAAGGACTCGATCCTGGTGGATTCCGACAGCGACCTGGACGAGGCGGCGGCCGGCGTAATCGCATCGGCCTTCGGCTTCAGCGGGCAGAAGTGTTCGGCCTGCTCGCGGGCGATTGTGGATGAGCGCGTCTATGACAAGTTCGTGGAACGCCTTAAGGATCGCGCAGAGAAGTTGACTATCGGCCCGGCGGAGGAGAATCCGAACCTCGGTCCAGTGGTGAATGAAGGTGCGCGCAAGACCATCCTCGACTACATCCAGAAGGGAATCGCCGAAGGCGGGCGCCTGATCACCGGCGGCAAGGCCGTGGAGGGACTGGACGGATACTTCATTCATCCGACCATCATTAGCGAGGTGAAGCCGGGTGACACCATCGAGCAGCAGGAGATTTTCGGGCCGGTGCTGGCCGTCATCCGCTGCAAGGACTTCCACGAAGGGCTGCGCATTGCCAACGACACGGAGTTCGGCCTGACCGGCGCGGTGTACACCAAGTCAGCGGAGCGCCAGGAACTAGCCAAGCAGGAGTTCCACGTAGGCAACTTGTACATCAATCGCAAGTGCACGGGAGCCATGGTGGGAGCGCATCCCTTCGGCGGCTTCAACATGAGCGGAACCGACTCCAAGGCCGGCGGCCCGGACTATCTGCTGCTGTTTACGCAGGCCAAGAGCATTGCGCGCAAGCTGTAAGCCTGCGCAGATTGGCAAAAAGAAACGGCCCGGTGAGAAACCTCATCGGGCCGCTATTTTTCTACTGAAAAAGCTTAGTCGGTGACTCCCGGCACGTTACCAGCCGGGTTGCCCGGCATGTTGGCAGCACTGGCAGCGGCCGCCTCGGCCAGGATGCGGTGGTGAATGGTAAACAGCGCCAGCTCCAGGCGGTCACTGACCCCGATCTTGTCGTAAACGTTGCGCAGGTAGTTCTTCACCACTTGCTCGGTGGTGCCAAGCTGGGTGGCGATTTCCTTGTTTTTGAAGCCCTGCACGATGAGGGCGACAATTTTGAGTTCCTTGGGTGTCAGGCGGTCGCGTACGCGGGCGCCTACAAAGTCATCGCCATCGGCGCTCTGCGCGGCCGAGCGCGTGTCCTGGGTGTAGGCCTCTCCGGTGCTGACCTTGCGCACGCAGCGTAGTAGCTCATTGCTATCCACCGAGCGGAAGATAACGCCCAGCACGCCGGTGGAGAGGTAGCGTTCGGGAGCTTCATTGTTCTCCGCGATGACCACGAGCTGGATACCGCTCTCCCGCGCGATGGCGGCCAGCCGCTGCGTGTCCGGCAGGAAGCTGGAGGCATAGATCATCACTGAGCCGCGAAACTTCTCAATGGAGATCATGGCCTGCTCGACGGTCTGCGCCTGGGCGACGATGCGGACGTCATCCTCGACGGCCAGCACCTTGGCAATGCCGGCGCGGAATATCGCCTGGTTGTCAGCGAGAATGATCTTCAGCATCTAGTCGTCTCCTCGTTCTGTTCCGGCGCGCTCAATCTCATAGCGTTCGATCAGGCAGGCGACGCCGGTGCGGCCGTCTTCGGCCTTGGCGTCACAGCGAATCACCCTGCCATGGCAATGCAGCCGGGCGTCGTGCTCCGCGCCGATAGATTCGGCGGGCAGGGTAATTTCAAACTCAATCGCCGAGTCCACGGCCAATCCGCCATCTACCCACAGGTAAACGCCCGCGGCGCTGATGTTGGCCGTGCTGCCGGGTGGAATATGCTGATCCCCCAGGAAGCGCAGCGGTAGGTGCATAGGAAACCGTCTGCCTGTACGAAAATCTTCCACGTCCGCTCCCGAATAAATGCCGCCGCACCTTGCTACCGGCGCGGGCACGATTGGATTATGTCACGAACCTGAGCCGTCATGGTAGAGCAGGCGCCGGGGAAGAGCAATGGGAATCAACAGCTTAACGGGGTGGAGAGCCTGCCACGCAGACATGGCATGGCAGGCAGACTCCCCGGAAAGTGCTAGAAAGCGTCTCCTCCGCCGCCACCAAAGTCACCGCCGCTGAAGCCGCCATCACCTCCGCCAAAGCCGCCGAAGCCGCTGCCGCTGGAACTGGCCTGTGGTGCGGCCGAGAACGACTGGAAGGCCGAGTTGGAGAAAGTATTCATGGCGCCGCAGAACATCAGTGGATTCCACATCATCCCCATGCCGTAGCCGGCGCCAACGTACCAGGTGGGCGGCTCGGTGATGATTCCCTGGAAGGCCTGCGCCCAGTGCTGCTCCACGCCAAAAGCCATGGCATAGGGCAGAAAGCGCTCAAAGGTGTCTGGCGGCATGCGTTTAATGCGGTCACCGTCCACGCGGGTGAGGAACTCCTTGAAGCCCAGGCACTGCACCCGGGTGCGGGCTCCGCGAACCGTTTTGGCCGAAAGATGCCGGCCGAAAAAGTACACGATGATCGCAGAAATAAAGATGCCCGCCACCAGCACGGTAGGCGCGCCGAAAAGGCGGATACGCCCGGTCATCTGCAGCCAGAGGAAGGGCAGGGCGATGACCAGCGCGCCGGTAACCATAAGACCCTTGGCCGTCTCGGGATCGGTGGAGTAAAGATCCTTGGCACGCAGGGCGCCGATAATCTCCTCTCGGATGCTGGGCAGCGCGATGTAGAAACGGTTCTTCAAGCTGCTGAGCGTGGTCTCCTCGGCGGTGACCTCGGGGAAGATATTGTTGAGTATCTCTTCCTCGTGTGCGGCCAGGCCCTGCCACTCACCGCGCGGCTTCATCAGGCGCAGGATGTAATCCTTGTGAGTGAACAGCAGAACCTTGCTCTCGGTCTCAATAATTTTGATGTAGCCCTTCACGGCCAGGTCAATGACCGTGCAGGTGATGTCGCGGGATTCGATGTTGTCGGTGATAAGGGTTCCGGCCTCGGCCGGTGTCATGCCCGGCGGCGGTTCGTACATCGGCGCCACGGAGAGGCCGCTTTCCGCGTCGCGGCCCTTGAACCACCAGATGACGAACATGACGAGGAATGCCCACACGGGCAGGAAGACTCCGGGATTGCCGGAGACAAACCACATAACACGAGTCAGCGCCGAAGGAGGGGTGAGCACGCCCTTGGGAATGCGCACGTCGATGGTGAGACCATTGCGCGGGGGCAATGAGTGGTTGGCGTCAAAGCTGATGTTGGCGCCGTCCAGGGTGACCGTGGCATCCTGTCCGCGAGAGCCGTAAGTGCCGGTGTAGGCCTTGGCCTGCAACTGACCGGCAGCGGTGGCTGGCAGTGCGACCGTGGCCGTCGCGGCATCCATGGGCACCAGCCAGTCAAGGCCAGTGACGTTCCAGTAGAACTCGTCAAAGTCCTTGAAGTAACGGATGGAGTTCTGCACGCGGTAGCTGATGCGCACGGTGCGCTCGGTGTCAGTGCCGGCGGCGTAAATCTTCAGCACCAGGAACTGGTGCACCGCGCCGCCCGCCACGCGCTGATTGCGCGAGCTCTGCTCGAACTTGATGGGCGCGCCATTTTCGTCCGTGACGGACTGAACCTTGACCAGCAGCCGGTAGTTGGTGCCGTCCGGGCCGGGGTATTCGACAGGAATGTCGCGCAGAATGCCGTTGTATGTGCCCTGGAAGCGAGGATGAATCTCCTCTTCCACCAGTACCGTGCCATCCTCGGCAACGGTGCAGCGGGCATCGAAGCGGGCGATGTGCCAGGAGCGCGCAAAGGACGGAGCGCTGGCCAGAACAAGGAGAAGTAGCAAAGAACCCCAGCGCAACCGGCTGGGGTTCAGGAGCGATCGATGGGTCGCAGTCATTCGTGTCCTATCGGTGCCAATAACGGCCCGGTTAAAACTTCACGGCCGGCACAGCGCGCTCAGTGGGATCGGCGACCTCAAAGAACTGGCGCTGCTGGAAGTTGAACATGCCCGCGATGATGTTCGTCGGGAAAGACTGGATTTTGGTGTTCAGGTCGCGCACCACGGCGTTGTAGTAGCGGCGCGAGTTCTGCAGCGCGTCTTCCAGATCGCTGAGTTGCCCCTGCAGGCTCATGAACTGCTCGTTGGCCTTGAGTTCGGGATAAGCTTCGGCGACGGCCAGCAGGCCGCGCAGCGCCTGGGTCAGCTGGCCTTCGGCCTGGGCGCGGTCATCGGCGCTGGTGGCGGCCATGGCGGCGGAGCGGTAGCGAGCCACGTTCTCAAAGGTATCCTTTTCGTGTGTGGCGTAGCCCTTTACGGTCTCCACCAGGTTGGGGATGAGGTCGTGGCGGCGCTTGAGCTGAATGTCGATGTCGCTCCATGCGTTATCAGCCCGTACCCTGAGCTGCACCAGTCCGTTGTACATCCCGCCGACAATCAGCAAGATGACGACGAGTACGGCGAGAAATACCAGAAAAGGAACCATGCGAGTCCTCCGTACACTACAGAATCGAGAGACCATCATAGCCCGAGGCGCGGCCTTATGGAAGCCGCCGAAGTTACAGCTATGGTTCTTTCATCGGGCAGTAATATGCCTTCACCGGCTGACTGTGGCGCTGGAAGAGATGCCGGCAGAGATCACTTCAGCTCCGGGAAGTCCTCCTCGCGGTACTCACGCTGTACGCGCTCTCCGCTGGCAACCTGCGCTGCCTCGCCCTTGCGGAGTTCGACACGGCGGATCTTGCCGCTGATGGTTTTGGGCAGGTCCTTGAATTCGATGCGGCGCACCCGCTTGTAGGGTGCCAGCGCCTTGCGGATATGGCGGAAGATGTCCAGGGCCAACTCGCGAGATGGCTCTACACCTGCGCGCAGGATGACGAAGGCCTTCGGGATGGCCGTGCGGATCGGATCGGGTGAAGGCACGACGGCACACTCGACGATGTCGGGATGCTCGACCATCGCGCTCTCCAGCTCAAAGGGACTGATGCGATAGTCGCTGGCCTTGAAGACGTCATCGGCGCGGCCGACGAAGGTGAAGTAGCCGTCGGCATCCTTGGACATCACGTCACCGGTGCGGTAAACCTCGCCGGTGAGGTGCTGCACGTTGCCCAGGTCATCCTGGTAGCCGGGCATCAGGGCCATGGGAGCCGGGTTCAGGCGGATGCAAAGTTCGCCCTCCTCGGCCTCGTTGTTATCCAGGTCGAGCAGCGCCAGCCGGTAGCCGGGCATGGGGCGCCCAACTGAGCCGACCTTCATGGGCTGGCCGGGCGAGTTGCCAAGCTGCGCCGTGGTCTCGGTCTGTCCGTAACCGTCGCGAATGGTCAGGTTCCAGGCAGCGCGCACGCGCTCGATGACCTCGGGGTTCAGGGGTTCACCGGCGCTGACCGCCTCGCGCAGGCTGATCTTGTAGTCCTCGAGTTTTTCCTGCGCCAGCATGCGCCACACCGTGGGTGGTGCGCAGAAGGTGGTCACCCTTGCTTTTACCAGTGCATTCAGCAGGCCGGCGGCGTTGAAGCGCGCCTGGTTGTAGGCAAAGACCGTGGCCTCGGCGTTCCACGGTGCAAAGACGCAACTCCACGCGTGCTTGGCCCAGCCCGGAGAGCTGAGGTTGCAGTGCACGTCGCCGGGTTGCAGGCCGATCCAGTACATGGTGGTCAAATGGCCCACGGGATAGCTGACGTGCGTGTGCATCACCACCTTGGGCTTGCTGGTGGTGCCGCTGGTGAAGTAGAGCTGAAGGGGGTCGCCGGCCTTGGTGACGCCCTCGGGCTCGAAATCGGCGGAGAAGGTGTAACCCTTGTCAAAGTTCGTCCAGCCCGGTGCGTCTCCACCGACGGATACGCGGCTGATAGCCTTCAGGTGTTCGACCTTGGACGCAAGATCATGGCTGGCGATGATGTGACTGACATTGCCACGTTGGCTGCGGTCGGTCAGGTCTTCGGGCGTCAGCAGTGTGGTGGTGGGGATGACCACGGCGCCCAGCTTCATGGCGGCAAGAATCGACTCCCAGAGCTGCGGCACATTGCTCAGCATCAGCAGGATGCGGTCTCCGCGGCGCACACCGAGTGAACGCAGGAAGTTGGCAATCTGCGAGCTGCGGCGCGAGAGCTCGGCAAATGTGAGCTTCTCTTCGCCGCCCTGCTCGTGCATGACCCAGAGCGCCGTCTGGTCGCGTCGCGGGCCGCGCGCAATGGCATCAAACCAATCGAGCGCCCAGTTGAATTCGTGCAGTTTGGGCCAGGCAAAGCCCTGGCAGGCCGTGGCGTAATCGTCGCGATGCTGCAGCAGGAAGTCGCGCGCGGTCAAAAAGCTCTGATGGGCATCAGAGATGCCCGGCTGGCTGACTGACATGAAGGTTCCCCCTTGGGAGTAAAAAAGAGAATTACCCGGTCCGTGGACTGCCTTTGTAGGGCCGGGAATTTGCGACGCGGATTATGTCAGAAGATTGCCGCGGATGCCACAAGATGATGGCGCAGTTAAATCCCCCCGCATGAGCCGAATACTGACCCCAGAGCATCTATTAAACAGGCGGAGACCGGGTAACCCGGTTCGCTGATATCTCGCGCTCAGCGGAGGGCCAACTCATGATGCACCTGACAGATTTCCACTTCCTCTCCCGTCACGGTGTGTTGTGGATGTTTGCTGCCACGCTGGGCGAGCGCCTGGGGCTGCCGCTCTTTGTCACCCCGCTGCTGTTTGCCGCCGGAGCCTTGAGCGCCATGGGGCACATGCACTTTGGACTGCTGCTGGTGGTCACAACCGTGGCATGTTTGCTGGGCGACACCGTCTGGTATGAACTGGGACGCTGGAAGGGCGGCGCACTTTTCGGCTTGCTGTGCCGCATCGCATTGCAGCCGGATAGCTGCGTACGGCGCAGCGAACTGGCGCTGGAGAAGCACACCGGCACCAGCCTGCTGTGGGCCAAGTGGCTGCCCGGAGTGGCGCACCTGGCCGTGCCCATGGCCGGAGCCGCGCGTATCCCGCGCGGTCGCTTCCATCTATACAACGCCGCCGGCTCCATTGCATGGCTGGCTATTCTGTTGACGGGCGGCTACCTCAGCATGCGCACCGTGGACTGGCTGGGCCTTTTTGCGATTACGGCGCGCTGGGCGGTGGGGTTGGCCCTGCTGGTGAGCGCCATTTTGCTGCTGCACGCATACATCGAGCGGCGGAAGTTCGTGAAGTCGCTGCGCATGGCGCGAATCTCTCCTGAGGAGCTTTACCGGCAGGTACAGGCTGGTGAGCCGCCGGTGATTGTTGACCTGCGCCACGCGCTCGACTTTCTGACCGCTCCACGGACGTTGCCGGGCGCGCTGCGCGTGCCTCCCAACGAAGTGGAGTCGAGGATTGGCGAAATTCCCTTGAGCAGCGACATTGTGGTGTATTGCACCTGCCCCAACGAGGAGACGGCGGTGAAGGTGGCGCGGCAGTTGCGCGACCTCGGCGTGGAGAAGGTGCGTCCCTTGGCCGGTGGCTTGGCGGGATGGGAAAAGCTCGGGTACCCCGTCGATCATCATCATGGGGAAGATGGCCGTCCGCTGGTGGCAATTGAAGCTCGCTGAGCCGGCTGACGAAAGGCTTTCCGCGTAGCATTCGCTTGGCCGATTATGGAAGGCCATTCGTATCCCTATTCCTGTGCTTTTCGTGTGCTTTTTTCCAGATACACTGCTGACCAGATACACTAATCATTGGCGATGGGGACGCATGTGCCTGCGGCGGATATGTCCGCTTGGATTGCAGCGTCCCATTCTTTTGCACGGAGTTTTTTCGGGATGTTTTTACCCGCAGACACAACCCTGCTGGCGCGTCATGGCGTGCTTTGGATGTTCCTGGTAACCCTGGGCGAGCGCCTGGGGTTACCGGTATTCATCTCTCCACTGCTGTTGGCCGCTGGAGCCATGGTGGCGGTCAACCCCATGCAGTTCTGGCTGGTGATGCTGGCTACGGCCGTACCCTGCCTGCTGGGCGACACCATGTGGTATGAGCTGGGGCGTTGGAAAGGCCGCGCGGTCATCGCCGCTGTCTGCCGCGTATCCTTTGTGCCGGACGCGCTGGAGCAGAAAGCCTATCGCGGGCTTGATAGCTTCCGCGGTATCTCCCTGCTATACGCCAAGTGGATTCCCGGCGTGGCACACCTTGCGCCGCCGGTGGCCGGAGCGGCCAGGCTGCCGCGCCTGCGCTTTCATATCTATAACGGCATCGGCTCCATCGTTTGGATACTGGCCATGCTGCTGGCGGGCGTGGTCAGCATGAGGCGCTTTGACTGGATGGAGATGTTTGCTCGCTCGTCGCGCTGGTCGGTTAGTTTTGTGCTGGCCGCCTCCGTGCCGCTGGCGCTTTATAGCTGGTGGCGACGCCGCATGGCCATTGAGCGGCGCAAGGCCGCCGAAAATGTCGATACTGCAGTGCCTTTGCTGAAGAAGCAGACCGAAGACTGAGCCCATGACGGTATGGGCGGGCATGGTTCGCTTGCGCGGAATAACCATGTCAACATGGCTTGCAGTACACGGCGAAGCGTTTTAGGCTCGTAGTATCCAAGCAATGCGAGTTCCTGCCCCGTGGGGTGGGAGGAAGGTTCGCACCGCCGCAGCCAATATCCGTGGCCGGTGCGGGGTAGAGTAGTTTTTATGTTTCATCAAACGGACGACCTTAGAATCAAATGGACCAAGGTGGTGCTTCCGCCAGTGTTTCTGGAGGAAGAGCTGCCGCTTACCGATGCCGCCTCGGCGACGGTTTTTGAAGCGCGCCATGCCATCGGCGAGGTGCTGGAAGGCCGCGACCACCGTTTGGTTGTGGTGGTCGGCCCTTGCTCCATCCATGACACCAAGGCGGCGCGCGAATACGCCCAGCGGTTGAAGAAGATTGCCGGCGAGTTAAGCCGCGAGCTGATCCTTGTGATGCGCGTGTATTTTGAGAAGCCGCGCACCATCATCGGATGGAAGGGCCTGATCAACGATCCCCACCTGGACGGCTCCTACAAGATTAACGACGGCCTGCGCATTGCGCGCCGCCTGCTGCTGGACCTGGCCGAGATGGGCGTGCCGGCCGGTACGGAATTTCTCGACATGATCTCGCCGCAGTATGTGGCGGCACTGGTGAGTTGGGGAGCCATCGGCGCGCGCACCACGGAGAGCCAGTTGCATCGCCAATTGGTCAGCGGCTTGAGCTGTCCGGTGGGCTTCAAAAACGCCACCAGCGGAGATGTGCAGATCGCCATCGAGGCCATGCTCTCTTCGGCGCACGCGCATACCTTCCTCGGCCACTCCAAGCACGGACAGTCGGCCATCTTTGTCACCAACGGAAACCCGCAGACGCACGTCATCCTGCGCGGCGGAAACGGCATGGTGAACTACGGCGCCGAGGCGGTTAACGATGTTTGCGCGCGGCTGGAGAAGGCCAAGCTGAAGCCGCAGGTGATGATTGATTGCAGCCATGCCAACAGCCTGAAAGACCACAAGAGGCAGGGTGTGGTTTGCCGTGACGTGGCCGCTCAGGTGGCCGCTGGCGATCGCCGCATACTGGGACTGATGATTGAGAGCAACCTCGTTGCCGGTGCGCAAAAGCTGGAGGCGGGCAAGGAGCTTGTCTACGGCCAGAGCATCACCGACGCCTGCATCGCCTGGGATGAAACCGAGACGCTGCTGCGCGAACTGGCCGAGGCTGTGCGCGAGGGTAGGTAACGCAGTAATTATTTAGCTGTGAAATAAGAAGGGCGATCCCGTGTGGGACCGCCCTTTTTCTGTAGCAGCGTTGGGCTACGGTTTAGCTGTCGCCGTGCTCGGTGTAGCCGGTGCGCTGGCCGCTGGCTTGGTTTCGGTTGACGCCGGGGCCGTACTCTTGGCGGGCTTGCCATGCTTGCCGGGCTTGGCCTCTGGAGCGGCTGCGGCAGGAGCAGGCTCATGCTTTACTTCCACCATCAGGGGCTTGCGCGGCAACATCTCCTCACGCATGGCGGCGTTATACAGGAACGAAGCCATGATGATGGAAGCCTGTATCAGGTCCTCGCGCTGCGCGTGATCGTACACGTCCATGTTGGAGTGATGCGTGCGCGTATCGTACTCCAGCCAGTCCTGGATGAACTGGAAGCCCGGAATGCCGACGGCGTCAAAGGAAACATGATCGGTCGAGCCGGTATTGCGCATGGTCACCGTGGTGAAGCCGAGATCCTGGAAGGGCTTTCCCCACTGCTCGAAGATGGGCACGACGGCGGCGTTCTCCTGCGCGTAGATGCCGCGAATCTTGCCGCTGCCGTTATCGAGATTGAAGTAGGCGGAGATCTTTTCCTGCCCGGGCTTAATGACGACCGGCAAAGGCGTGGTGCGCATGTAAGAAGGAGTCTTATCGTCCTTCGGCACATCCACATATCCGAAGTGCTCCTTCACGTAGGCCTCCGAGCCGTACAGGCCTTCTTCCTCGCCTGCCCATAGGGCAATGCGGATAGTGCGGCGCGGTTTTACGCCCAGGGCTTCTAGAATGCGCACGGCTTCCATGGCCACGGCCACGCCGGCGCCGTTATCGGTAGCGCCGGTGCCACTGTGCCAGCTATCCAGATGGCCGCCAATCATGACGACCTCGTCTTTCTTATCGGTGCCGGGAATTTCTGCGACGGTGTTATAGACCTGCCCATTGTCGGGCGACTCAAAGTGCGCTTTCACTTCGAGTTCAACCGTCACCGGAACTTTCTTCTCCACAAGGCGTGCAATGCGGTTGAACTGCTCAGCGGCGATGACCAGTTGCGGCACACCGTCGGGCGAGCCCGGCTTATAGTTCTGCGTACCCTGCACCAGGATCAAACCGTAATCCCAGCGGCTGGCTTCAATAGTGGCAGCCACTTTCTCATCGGCCAGGAACTTATCGATGGCAACGCTGAGGCGGCGGCGCTGCATGATCTCCTCGCGCGTCCAGACGCGGCCGAAGGGATCGCGCATTCCTCCCCCGGCGATCTGGTACTCAGCCGTCTCCTTCAGGCCGGCTTCATCGTAGCGACGGCTGGCGGCCTTCGTCTCCAAAGTAAGCTCGCGCGGATCGCCCACCAGTACGATCTTGCCGGCGAACTGTCCTTTGAGCTTCTCCAGTTCCTCGATGCTCTTGACTCGAAGCGGTACAACTTCGCCCTTAACCACGCCGTTTGTGGATGGCGTCCAGGCCTTGGGTATGCCAAAGATGACAGCTGTGTCCGGAGCGGTCATGCGAATGGAGACGGAATCCAGCGCCCAGCCGCGGCCAAAGCTGAATCCTTCCAGATGGGAGTTGACCAGTCCCCACTCTGTGAACTGCTTCTGGGTGAACAGGTTGGCGGACTTGAGGTTTTGCGAACCGGTCAGGCGTGCCCCAATGCGGTCGGTCAACTCGTACAAGGTCTGCATCACCTTGCTGTGCTGGGTCGCCTCCTGACGGATGCGGCTAACCATTTGCAGGTCAACGCTCTCCGGGGCCGGCGCGGCAAGGGCAGGCAGAACCAGGGTGAAGATCAGCACGAGTGATGCAGCAATAGAGAGAACACGCCGGGAGCGGCGGAATGCGGTCATTGGCTAAACCTCAGTAAGACAGGAGTTCTCGCGGAGTGCGCGGCGCGAGCGAAACTGTAAAAGCATCTTAGCACCGGGCGGCGGGCTGGACGGCAATGGCCGCCGTAGAACTATGTAACGAAGCGTAAAGGTCATAAGTTAGCCAGCGGATACAGACCATCTGATTCAATTCTGGGACATTACCTCATTCGGAACGCGCGAACCCGCCAAGCATCGTTGAATGCGCGTTCATCCTAGGCTGTCATTGCCAAGCGGGGGACAATATATTTCGACTCCCCCATGACGTATGCGCAATATGACGTAAGTGTAGTGCCGGCACGATCTTGTGCGGAGGCTACGAATGGAAGAACTAGGCGGAGTAAGCGCACAGACACAGATGATCCCCCTGGTAGGGGGACGCACCTGGACCATCATGCTGGTGGAGGATGAGCCCACGGTGCGCAACCTGCTACGCGAGGTATTGATGCGTTGCGGCTATCGCGTGCTGGCCTACGGATCGCCCGATGAGGGATTGGACGCCTGCCGCCGTAATGAAGCGCCCATCGATCTGTTGCTGACCGACGTGGTAATGCCCGGCATGAATGGCCGTGAAATGGCGGAGCGCATCAGCGCCATGCTACCCGGCCTGCGCATCATCTTCATGTCCGGATATTCTGAGCAGGTACTGATGCAGGATGGTCAGCTCGACCCGCGCATCGAATATTTACAAAAGCCCTTCTCGTTGCAGACGTTGCGGACACGGCTGTTACAAGTGCTTGGCGATGGCGAACGCGCCTTGCAGTAATCGTTCAATCAGCAAACAGAAACCCCCGGAAAACTTCCGGGGGTTTCGCTTTGCCACGACTGGATTCAATTTAGAAGTCGTAGTAGTAGAGGTCGTTGAAGGTGTTCTCGTAGGGCGTGCTGGTTAGCTGCTGGATGTTCGATCCATCCGTGTCCATCGAGAAGATGTTGTCGTTGTACGATCCGCCGATATTCGGGCCCCAATCCAGGAAGAGGAGCTTGTTGCCGAAATAGACGGGGTACCAGGCCGTGCCGTCGTCGGTCAGCGGCGAGGCCGAAACGTCGCCGTTCTCACCGGTGATGGGCACAGTATAAATGTACTCGTCGCCATCGAAATTACGCTCGAAGGCCAGCGTGCTGCCATCGGGAGAGACAGTCGGGTAATAGTCAAATTGACCGGTGTAATCGTATGGATTGGTCAGTTGGTTGACGTCTGTGCCATCGAGCCGGGCGATGTATATGTTTTCCTCGTAGTATTCAGTGTCCGGGTCACCGACAAACACGATGCTCTTGTTGTCCGGAGTGAACGAGGGCGCCCAGGCATAAAGTAAATCGATCTTTACGGTGGAGAGGACAATTTGCGTAGGTTTGCCGCCAGTGGCGCTGACATAATACAAACCGCCATCGTCGTCGTCGTAGGTGACCAGGGTGCCATCAGAGCTGATCTGCGCATCGTAATGATCGCTGGAACCCGTTGTCAGCTGGGTGATGGTCTTCAGTTTGGCGTCGGCCAGGTATATCTGCACATAGCCGTTGCTATCGTCGGCGGAGAAGAGCAACTTGGTGCCGTAGTCAGCCACCTGCACGGTTTCAAAGGCCAGACTGCCGTAAGCGCCATTCAACTTGGTGGACGTGTTGGTGGCCATGTCATACAAGTACAGATCCATTGACCCGGAGGCGATGTCCACACCCGACCCAGTGCCGGTGGCTTTGGTGGCGTGCTTGTGGACGCGAGCGGCGCGTGTTGCCTTGAGTTGGGCGCCCGTCATTTGTTTGTGGTGGCTGGTCACGGCTTTCTCGCTGACGGAGTTGTTGTCAAAGATGTAGACGAAACTCCGGCCATGGTCTGCCGTGTAAACCGCAGAGTTCGTTCCACATCCCACCAAAACAAGGCCCAAGACGGCAACCAAGCCAATCAACAACAGGGAACGCATTTTCATAGAAGGCACTCCGATCATTTGAACAAACTGGGAATTTGACTCCAGAATATTTCCGTGTTGCTGGTGAACTACATCTTAAGCAACTATGGCGGGGATGGAAAGGCCGAGGCAGAAAAAAGGCGATCTTAACGAATAACCGCCTGTTTCTGAGCTGCTTGCAATGTGCGGGCAATTTCGCCCGGGATGGCTTCCAGCGGCAGTGAATTATGCAGAATGCCTGCCTCGGCGCAGGCGCGCGGCATGCCGTAGACGGTGCAAGTGCGTTCATGTTCGCCGAGCGTGAAGCCGCCAGCGCGGTAGATGGCTTCCATGCCCTGTTGGCCGTCGTTGCCCATGCCGGTAAGGATGATGCCCATGGCGGTGCTGCCGTATTCGCGTGCGGCGGAGAGCATCATTACATCCACTGATGGCATGTGGGGCAGGTTGGCAGGCGCCTGCGACATCTCCACCGAAGGGCCGCTCGGGCGCCTTACAATGCGCAGGTGCAATCCGGCGCGAGCAATATAAATAACGCCAGGCAGCAGCGGCTCATTGGGCTCACTCTCCTTAACCTTGTTGCGGCACAGTCCGTTCAGGCGGTTGGCAAAGGGCGCGGTAAAACCCGGCGGCATATGCTGCACTATCACCACGGGAACTGCAATCGGCGCGGGCAGCATGGGCAGGATGGTCTGCAGAGCCTTTGGCCCGCCGGTAGAGGTGCCGATGCACAACACGCGTGGAGGCGGGAAGTTGCCTGGTGTTGTATTGGTGTTGCGTGGCACGGCCGAGGGTGGCTTGATGGCGCCGCGGTGCGGCATGCGCCGCTTGTGTACGGCCGCTGCCTTGCACTTGGCCACAAGGTCATCCTTGATGCGGATGATGTCTATCGAGGCATAGGAAAGGTCTTTGCTGAGGAAGTCATATGCTCCGCGCCCCAGGGCCTCGATGGTGGCCTCGGCATGGGCGCGAGTGAGTGAGCTGACCATGATAACCGGGCAGGGTGCCTGCTCCATGATGCGCGAGAGCGCCTCCAAGCCTGTCATGCGCGGCATTTCCACGTCCATGGTGATGACGTCGGGCAGCAGCCGACAGGCCTTCTCCAAACCTTCGGCGCCGTCGCAGGCTGTGTCGATCACCTTCAGCGCTGGATCGCTTTCGATCATGCGGCGCAGCGCGGTGCGCATGAAGGCGCTGTCATCCACAACCAGGACGCGCACGGGCTGGCTGGCGGCGTGCATCACAGGCAAAACAAGGCATTCACCATCGCCCTGACCTCATTGACATACGCTTCGATCTCCAGGGTGAAGCAAGCCATGTCGAGATGCTTCACGCGTGGCGAATGTTCGTTGATGATGCGCCAGGCCGGCTCTTCCTGCAGTGTCACGACAAGGTCTTCGGTGTAGCCGTAGCCGAGGCCGCTGGTGCGGCACAGCAGGTCGGCGATGTTGACCAGCGCAGTGAGCATCGGGTCCAGGGTGGCCTTCTCCACGTCATGATGCCGGCGCATCACCTCGCTGAGGTAGTCGAAGAGGTGCCAGTGGGTACACAGCAGGTCTCCGGTGATCTCGTGCGACAAGCCCATCTCCTCCAACTCCACGTCGCGCAGTGAGCGGCGAGCGCTGGCAGCCTTTTTGTAAGCAGCGGTGTACTCCTTGGGAACGAGCAGCATGTTCACCAGCAAGCCCAGGTCGTGAATGAGGCCGGCCAGGTAAGCACGCTCGGGATCGGAGTAGCCCAGCTTGCGCGCCAGGTTGCGGCTGACCAGTGCGCAGGCCAGCGAATGCTCCCAGAGTGCCGCGGCATTGACCTCTGACGTCCGCGGCGAGACCTGCATCAGGCAGCAGGAAGTAACGATGTCCCGCAGGCGGTGTACACCCAGGGTAAGCGCCGCTCCACGCAGGCTGTTTACCCGCTGACGCATGCCGAAGAGTGGCGAGTTGGCCATGTGCAGCACTTGCGAACTGAGCGCGCCATCATGCGAGACCATTTGCACGGTTTTATGCAGGTCAATTTCGTCGGTATTGGCGCTCAACTGGTTGAGCACTGGAAAGAGGATCGCCGGCAACGACGGAAACCCGTTCAGGGTCTCCACCCGGTGTTGCAAATCGGTCAGCGACAGGGCGGGCATGGGTCACCTCTTGACCGGCGACTTGACATAAGCCAAGGCGCCGGGAAAATGGACAAGACGAAAGTCATCGTGAACGCCAAACAGCGATTCGGCGTGGCCGAGGAAGAGATATGAGTGCGGCAGCAGGTTGTTATAGAAGTGCTGAATCACGCGCTTCTTGCTGGCTCCGTCAAAATAAATCAATACATTGCAGCAGAAGATGACATCGAGCGACTTGATGAATACCATCCGCGCGTCGTCCAGCAGGTTGACCCGGCTGAATTTGATCAGTTTTCGCACTTCGTCACGCACGCGGTAGTCGCGGGTGCCGGCGATGGGGTCGAAGTACTTGCGCAGAAGGTCGGGAGAAACGTTACGCAGCGCGTAGTCGCCATAGATGCCCTCCTGGCAGCGCTGCAGCGAGCGGTCATTCAAGTCGGTGGCGATGATCTCAAAGGTGAATCCTCGCAGGAAGCGCTGTGCCTCTTCGAGCAGAATGATGGCCATCGTATAAGGCTCCTCACCCGTCGAGCAGCCTGCGCTCCAGATGCGCAGGTGTTTGTAGGGGAGCTTATCCTTACTGGCCACGATGCTGGGCAACACCAGTCTTTGCAGGGCCGCCAACTGCGGCTGGTTGCGGAAAAAACACGTCTCGCCAACCGTAATCTCGTTCAGCAGCAGATGCATCTCGGTGGTGCGTTGCGACGAACGGGTCAGCACCTCGTGATACTGCCGAAGGGTGGGGATGTTCAGCTCCTTCATGCGACGGCCACAGCGGTCTTCCAGGAAGTTGAGCCGGTTGTCATTGTGAAAGATGCCGGCCACACCGTAAATGAGGTCGCGGATCTGGTAGCTGACCGGGTTGGCCTCCTGGCGCGGAGGGGGCGTCGTGATTGAACTCATCTCTCCTCCTAGCAGACGGCCATGCTGACGGTGCTGCGCAGCAGGTGATTGGGGTCGAGCACCAGGCGGACGCGTCCGTCGCCGGTGATTGTGGCGCCAGCCACGTAGCGGCTGTCACGCAGCAGGGCGCTGAGCGGCTTAATCACCGTGGACTCCTGTCCGATAAGCGCCTCAACGGCGAGCGCGATGCGTTGGTCGTTGATGGAAAGGATGACGGCACGCTCGGATGCCTGCTTGCGGTTTGCTCCGATGACCTCGGCCAGGCGCAGCAGCGGCACCGTGCTGTCACGCAGCATCAGCACCTCGTTGCCCTCCACGCGATGCACGGAGCCTTCCTCGATGCGCACCGTCTCCAACACAGAGCGCAGCGGAATGGCGTAAATCTCATCGCTGACCTGCACCAGCAACACGGGCAGGATGGCCATGGTGAGCGGAACTTTCAGCGTGATATTCGTGCCACGCCCCATGACGCTTTCAATCTCCACGCTGCCATTCAGGCGGTGCAGGTTGGTGCGCACCACATCCATGCCCACACCGCGTCCGCTAAGGTTGTTCACCCGTTCAGCCGTGGAGAAGCCTGGCAAAAAAAGCGCGTCAAACAGCTCGCGGCGAGTAAGACTGGATGCCTGCTCGGCCGAGTACAGTCCCTTCTCAACCACCTTGGCGCGGATGATCTCCGGATCGATGCCGCGCCCGTCGTCAGCGATAGTGACAAAGATCTGATCACCCTGCTGGCGGGCATCCACGCGGATGATGCCCTGTGCGGGCTTGCCGGATTCAACGCGCCGAATGCCGTCCTCAATGCCGTGATCGAGCGAGTTGCGCAGGATGTGGACGAGAGGATCATGGATGTGCTCGATCATCGTTTTGTCGATCTCGGTTTCCTGTCCGCTGATGACGATCTCCACATCCTTGCCCACCTGGTGCGAGAGCTCACGCACCAGCCTGGGCAGCTTGCGGAAGAGGTTGTCAATGGGCACCATACGCGTGCGCAGGCTGGCATTCTGCAACTCGTCAGTGATGAAGCCGAGGCGCGCCGTGCTGGTGGCCAGCGCTTCCTGCCGGTCAAGGTCCTTGCCGTCTGCCGAGGAAATATCCTGCGAGATGCGCAGCAGGCGATTGCGCTCCAGAACCAGCTCGCCAACCAGGTTGACAAGGTAATCGAGCTTGCGCACTTCCACGCGCATCGTGTCAGAGCTATCGGGCCGTGCGGCGGCCAATGCGCGCGCGGCCTTCTCTTCGGCGGCTTCCGCGCTGAGCGCCGCCGCCGCGGCGGCGGAAACGGGATCGTCAATTTCGGCGGCCTCGGCCACTGCCACTGGGGCCGTAGCTTCCACCGTAACGGCGGGGACTCCGACGGCGGGGACGCAGGCCTCCAGCAACTCGAGCAGGGGAGCTAGGTCGTATTCCGCGGCGTTGCCCGTGCGCACATCCTGCACCATCTGGCGCACCTGGTCGTTGACGCGCAGCAGCGCATCAATAATTTCACGCGTAACGGGAAACTCGCCCTTGCGCAATTGATTGAGCAGGTCCTCGGCGTGGTGGGTGAGTTCGACGAGCTTCTCAAAGCCGAAGAAACTGGAGGTGCCCTTGATGGTGTGCATGCCACGGAAGATGCGGTTCAATACTTCCGTGTCGGCATGGTCCTCCAGGGTGAGCAGGTCCTGCTCTACCTGCTGCACAAGCTCGTCGCTTTCTGTGATGAAATCCTTTAACAGGTCATCTGGAACAAACTCTGACATGGCATTCTCGATTCACGGATAGCCTACGGTTGTTCAATCGGCTGGAGAGGAGGAATCCTTTACCTGCGGCGGTTGCGATGGCACGGGATGTTCGTGCGGAGCCACGATGACTATGTCCACGCGGCGGTTGAGGCGGCGGCCGTCCTCGCTGGCGTTGTCGGCCACGGGGTGGTATTCGGCGTATCCGGCGGCGGAAAGTCGTCCCGGAGCAATGTGCTCGCGGGTCATCAGCAGGCGGATAATCTCGCTGGCACGCGCGGTGGAGAGTTCCCAATTGCTCTGGAACTGCGTGGTATGGATTGGCACGTTATCGGTGTGGCCTTCAATGCGCAGGTTGCCCGCAAAGCTGCCCAGCACCAGGCCCAGGCGGTCAAAGGTGTCCATGGAACTGGCGCGCAACGTGGCCGAGCCGCTATCAAAGAAACCGACCTCGCGCAGGCTGAGCACCAGGCCTTCGGGGATTTCACGAACGGCAACCGTGCGGCGTTCAATCTCAACGGCCAGGCCGCGCTCCAGTTTGCCGCGCACGCTTTCCGCGCTTTCCGCTCCCACGCCCGGGGCAGGGGGGGGTGGCATGGGCGAGGTTTCTGGAAGCACCATGGCTGGGCCTCCACTGCCGGCACCGGCGCCCAGGCTGGTGAAGCCAGCCGTGATGGCCGTGGAGAGCTTCACCATGCGGGCGCGATCCACCTGCGAGGAAGAATAAAGCACAACGAAAAACGCAAATAACAAGGTCATGAAGTCGGCGTAGGAAACCATCCAGCGTTCCGGGTTCTCCTCGCGGCGACGTCGGCGCCTCATCACGCGCCCCTTTGCGCAGCAGCATGGATTTTGTGGCGCGCCTGCGCTTTGTCGGTGGAGGCCGGCGCGGATTTATCAGAAGCCTGCTGTAAAAAGCCGTTGAGCTTGGCCTCCAGCATGCGCGGGTTGATTCCCTCCAGAATGGAGATCACTCCCTCCAGCACAAGTTCGCGGAGTATCTGGCGGAAGCGCAGGCGGTGTCGCAGCTTGCCCGCGATCGGCAGAGCGACCAGATTGGCGAATCCAACGCCGTAGATGGTGGCCACAAACGCCACGGCAATACCGCGGCCAACCTCGTCGATCTTGTCCAGATGCTGCATCACCTGGATAAGCCCCAGCACGGCGCCGATGATGCCGATGGTTGGCGCAAAGCCTCCGGCGGATTCGTACACGCGCGGCAATTCATCCTCGGCTTCGGAGCTGGCATCCATTTCCAATTGCATGATGGCCCGCAGCTCGTTGGAGTCGGTGCCATCCACGGCCAACATCAGGGCACGCCGCAGGAAAGGATCAGGAAGGCTGGGAAGTTCGTTGTCCAGGGAAATAATGCCGTCGCGCCGGGCCTTCTGGGCGAGCTTAATCAGCCGATTAATCTCGTCGCGAGCGCGAGAAGGAGGCTCAAACAGCACGGTGCGCAGGCCTCGGATGGCCGTTAGCACGGTTGCCAGGGGATACTGCAGCAGCACGGCACCCACCGTGCCACCTATAACAATGAGGGCGGCCGTCGGCTGCATAATCTGCGCCAGTTTGCCGCCTTCCAGCAGCAGGCCCGCGGTAATGCCTCCGAAGCTGACTACAATTCCGGCTACGGTGCCCTTGTCCACGGTCCTACTCCTTGCTATTCTGTCGCGCAGCAGCACGGCCGCGCCCAAGGGTGGTGCTGGAGGACACAAGCAGTTTTCGCCTGTAGGCAACCACGCGGGTGATTACCTCGCCAACGGTCTCTCGCACCACCATCTTGTCGTTCGTCACAAGAGTGATGACCGTGTCGGGGCTCTCCTCGACAATTTTGATCAACTCGGCATTGACCACCAGGGGATGTCCATTCAAACGAGTTAGCTCAATCATGTGCCGGCCTGCTTCCGTCTGAAACATCGGCTGCGGTGCCCCATTTCTTGAGTGATTGAGATGACCGCTACGGCCGTGGAATCCGGGGTTGGCCGTAGCAAAAAAGAAAAATATTTCCCAGGGCTGTAAAGCCATTCGGGAATCTCTCCGATAACTGTGGTGTACGAAGCCAAGGCTCCAGCGGAAAGTGCGGCAATCCGGCCGGCTCCGCAATGGGCAAAAAGGAGAGTCTCCATGTCACTCAGCATTCTGAACAACGTCACTGCGATGTCGGCAGAGAACCAGTTGACCAAGACGAACGCGAAGCTGCAGAACACTCTGCTGCAACTTTCGTCGGGCTCCAAGTTGAATTCCGGCTCCGATGACGCGGCCGGTCTTTCCATCGCCAACGGATTGCAGGCCAACATCACGGCGCTGACCCAGTCGGCCAGTAACGCGAGCAATGCGCAGGGCCGCCTGCAGGTGGCGGATGGCGCTCTTTCGCAGGTGACCAGCCTGTTGAACCGCGCCGTCACCCTGGCCACCGAATCGGCCAGTGACACGGTCAGCGATGGTTCGCAGCGCGCCGCACTGGACAACGAATTTGCGTCCATCAAGTCGGAAATCGACAGCATCGGCTCCACCACCACGTTCAACGGCTCGGCGGTCTTCCAGGGCGGCTCGACGAACTACGGCCAGGTCGTGCTCTCCGGCAGCGGCCTGGGCACGTCTTCGGCCATCAATGCCACCAAGGGTGAATTGGACATCACCGTCACCGGCGGCAGCACCTACAAGTTCAATGCCAGCAACAAGGACACGACGGTTGGCGCGCTGATCACCGACATCAACAGCTCCGGCGACGGGCTGGTGGCCTCGCTGAACGCAAAAGGCGCGCTGGTGGTTACCGACACGCAGAACCGCGCCACCACGGCAGCTACCGAGTTGGCGGTTGGCGCGGGCACTACGCTGGAGGCGGGCACCGACAGTGCCGCGGAAACCGGTGCCAACACCACGGATTCCAGCACCTTCAACGTCTATCTGAGTGACGGCACCAGCACTGGCAGCAGCACCATCTCCGCCACCCTGGGCGCACTGTCGTCCAGCAACATGAACGGCATCAGCCTCAGCTCTGACAACCTGCTCAGCTCCAGTTCCGCACAGACGGCGCTGACTGACATCAACAACGCGATCGCGCAGGTGGCCGCCCTCCGCGGCACGCTGGGCGCCAGCATGAACCGGCTGACCGCTGCCGGCAACGTCATCAACACGCAGACGACCAACCTCACCTCGGCCGAGGACAATGTCAGTTCGGCGGACATTTCGCAGCAGGTGAGCAGCATGAGCGAAGATCAGGTGCTGACCCAGACCGGCATCTCCGCCCTATCGCAGGCCAACCAGATGCAGCAGATGCTGCTAAAGCTCTTCCAGTAAACCGGAGGAGGCATTACCGCATGGGGGTGGGCCCAACAGGGCGCCACCCCCGTAAGTATTGGCACAGGCAGGCAAAAGGAGGGTTGCCATGGTGGATCCACTATCCCCGGTCTTTCGGGATGGGCTGCCGGGTAACTTTGCTGAGCGCCCTCTAACCAAAGAGGACCGCGAATTGCAAACACTGGAGGGGCGGCCACCACTCGATGTGCCATCCACTAGTGCCCAGGTGTTGAGCCGCCGCCGGAGAGCAGATCCCAGTGTGCATTTGCGCCTAGTCAGTCGCGACTGCGAACAAGACGAGCGGGATTCCGGCAGCGCAGAGCAGGAGAGGGAAGCTTTGATTGCCGATGCGGCGGCGGAACAGGCGACGGCAGGTCACGGTAATGCATGGGATACCGAGCCGCAAGACGCGGACGGGAAAGACGAGGAGGAAAGTTCCGGCCACCTGCTGGACAGCCGGAGCTAGCAGTTTATGAGTACAACATCCACTGGACTAGTCTCCTCAAATGGCACGGAGTTGATTGCCGGCGCCAGTTACACCAACGGCAATGGCATCAACGTCAGTGAGACGGTCAGCGCCATTATAGCGGCCGACCGTGCACCGGAGACTGCTTGGACCACGGATGAGACCACCATCACAAATCAGGAAACAGCCTTGACCACTTTGCAGGGCGATATTTCCACGCTGCAAAGTGCCTATCAATCACTCAGTGACTTCACGGGCATATTCAATGGTCTGTCGGCAACATCTTCGGATACTTCGGCCATCATGGCCACGGTGGGCAGCAGCGCAACGGCAGGCACTCATACGGTTGTGGTAAGTAACCTGGCCACCGTCGGCTCCAGTTACTCCAGTGAAGTAACAAGCGGCAGCATCTCCTCGGGCGCGCTGGTCATCCAGATCGGCAACGGTGCGGCGCAGACGATTAACATTCCCGCCGACAGCTCTTCCTCCGGCACAACGACCCTAGCCAACGCCGCCGCCTACATCAATGAGCAGGGCCTGGGTGTTAAGGCATCGGTCATCACCGACTCCGGCGGATCGCGCCTCTCGCTGACCTCAACAAGTTCGGGTGCGGCGGCCAGTGTCAGCGTGGAGTCAGCCCCGGGCGGGCTGAGCTTTACCAATATCGCGGGCAAGGACGCCAGCCTGACGGTGGATGGAGTGCCCATCGATTCCGCCACCAATACGGTTACTTCGGCCATCACTGGGGTGTCGCTGAGCCTGACGGGAACGACCTCCTCGTCTGGAGTCACCGTTCAGGTGGCGGCAGATACAAGCTCCATCACCGCGGCTGTCAGCAGCTTCATCACTGCCTACAACGCAATCATTACGGACCTGAACAGCCAGTTCCAATACAACGGCGGAGTGGCGGCGGGAAGTACGAGCAGCAGTTCAGATTCGACCTCCGGTGTGCTGGAGAGCGATCCCTCGGCGCGCCTGATTCAGCAGCAACTGCTGAATGCCATATCAGTCACGGGAAGCGACAGCACCTCTTCCTCCTCCTCTTCAACTACGGCAGCCGTGTCTCAGCTCTCTCAGCTTGGCATCACCATGAACGACGATGGCACGCTGACCCTGGACAGCACGACACTGCAAAGCGAATTGAACAGTAATTACAGCGGAGTGAAGAGCTTTTTCGAAAGTACAACGTCCGGCAGCTTTTCCGGAAACTTCAACAACCTGCTGACCAATCTGACTGACCCGACAAACAGCGCCATCACGCTCGACCTCAGCGGATTGAAGGCAAACTACACCCAGGATCAAAGCAACGTCAGTACCCTGGAGACACATCTCACCGCCCTGAAGGCCACGTTGACCACGCAGTACAGCACCCTGAACACAACGCTGCAAATGTATCCCACAAACTTGATGGAGGTGGAAACGGAGCTTGGTTACCGAACCACCACCAACAGCAGCAGTAGCAGCTAGGAAAGACGAGGATGAACCAGACGGAAGTCAGCAGAAGATATCGCGAAGTGGAGATCCGCGGCGCCGGTAGCGTGGAGTGCGTCATCATGATGTACGACATCGCCATTTCTGATCTGCGCAATGCGCTCGTCTGCCTGTCGGCAGGCGATATCGAGGGGCGCACCAATGCCCTGGTGCATAGTCTGCATGTGCTGGAGCAGCTCCAGGGCTCGCTGCAGATGGAGGCAGGAGGCGAGGCTGCCCGCCAGCTATATCGCTTCTACTCACTGGCGCGCGCCAAGATACTTGAGGGTCAGCTCAAGTGCCGCGCCCCGCTGCTTGAAGAGATACTTGGGTCCTTCCAGCGCATACGCGAGATGTGGCAGGAAGTGAAAAACCAAAGCGAACCCACTCCGCCGGAGGCATGGTCGCCGCCGACTGAAAGTCATGCCAGCGCGTGGAGCGCATAGGAGTGGAAGTGAATTGCCAGGGCCGCATCGAGCGGCCTTTTTCATGCGACGTTTACTTCAGGTAGTCGAGCAAGCTGACCTGGGATATCTTCGCCGCGGCCTCAATCGTCGCAGTCAGCGCCGTGTTTGATTGGGTCAAGTCAGTGGCCGCGGTTGCAGTGTCGGCAGCGACAAGAGTGTCTTGGTAAGTGGTGATGTTTACTTTCTCTTCAGAGAGAAATGTCTCATTGCTGGTCAGTTCATTCACAGTGTTGCCGTAAAAGACTTGCGCCGTGGAGATGGCGTTCAGCGCCGTGCTCACAGCATTTGTCGCCGTTCCCACAGCCGTTGCATCGCCGTTATCGAGCGCCGTGACCATGGATTGCAACGCGGTAAAAACGTTGCTGTCACTCTGCGTAAAGATGCTGCTACCTGGCAGGTTTGCCTTTACCGAAAGTCCCGTGCCTATCTGCACCTCGTTCTGCTGGCTGTTGCCAGCGTAGTCCACCAGCGTGGTATCGGTGGAATCCACTTTGTATGGCGCCGTGCTGCTGGCTGTGCCGCTGAACAGATACTGACCCGCGTAGCTGGTGTTGGCCAGTGAAATCACTTGACTCTTGATGCCGCTGACCTCGGCGCTGATCGAGTTGAGGTCGGTCTGGTTCATCGTGCCGTTGGCTCCCTCCGTGCCCAGGGTGACCGCCCTTTGCAGCAGAGAGACGACACTGCTAAGCGTGCTGCTTGCGGTGTTGAGCGCATCTTTCAGTGAATCCGAATTAGCCGTGTACTGATCGACCGATGCCAGGCGCGAATTTTCTGCGATCATGGCGGCTTCCGACGAAGGATTGTCCGAGGGCAGGTTCACCGTACGCCCGGTGCTGACCTCCTGCGCGGCATTATTTTCGGTGGTCTGCGCCTGGTTTATCAGGTTGACCATATCGTAGGCAAAATTAGGATTCACTCGCATAAATTAATAACCCGGATTACTTACGCCCATGTCCAGTATGTTGCCCATGAGCGTGTCAATGGTGGAAATAACCTTGGCGGCCGCCTGGTAGCTGCGTTCGTAGAGCACCAGGTTCGAGGATTCCTCGTCCACGCTTACGCCCTCTACCGAGCTCTGCTGATTCTTCAATTGCGTCAGGATGCTACCCAGCGCGGTTGAGTCTGATTTTGCCTGCGAGATTGTATTGCCGATCTCGTAGGAGAGATTGGCAAATGCGCCGGTCGGCGTGGCGCCGTTGGTGATGCTCTGGTTTTGCAGTGCAATCATCTTTTCCAGGTTGCTGGCATCACCGCTGGCGCCGCCACTGGCTGCTGCTGCAATCTCTGCTCCGCTGGTGAGGGCCACGGTGATGGATGCCGCCGCGCCCGTCGAGTTGGCATTTGTGGTGTCCGGCGGGTTGAAGATGGGAGTTCCGGTGCTGCCGTTGGCATCGTTGCCGGCGGTCTGCACACCGTTCACCGCGCTGGCAAAGTCGTATGCGTACTGATCGAGCTGTGTTGTCATGCTAGCCAGGGTTGAGTCACGGGCCGTGATGTTGCCGCCAAGGCTGCCGCCGCTGATGGTGCTGGTGATATTCGAGCCTCCAGCCATGACATTGTTGTATCCGCTTGCGTCCAACTGGTTTGTCAGCGAGTAGGCCTTGCTGCCCACCACCAGCGGTATGCCGTTGCTGGTTGTCAACGTCAGTCCGTCGCTGCTGCTCACAGTCTGGTAATTCATGATGGATGAAAGCTGCGAAAGCAGGCTGGAGAGTTGATCTTCATCCGAATTGTCGCTCTGCCCCAGGGCCGTTGCCGTCTGTATCTGCGCGTTGGTGGAGGCAATCTGCTGCAGTAGCGAGTTGGCGTTCGAGGTATCCTGCACAACACTCTGGTCGGCCTGTTGTTGCACCTGTGTAATTGTGCCGGCCGTGGTCTGAAAGGCGGAGGCGACATTCTGCGCGGCGGTCAGCACGTTGGAGCGCAGTGAAGTGCTGGTGGGCGAGGTGGAGAGCTCCTGCAGGGCGCTGAAAAACGAATCCATGGTACTGCCGATCGAGTTGGTGGTTGTATCGGAGAACTCCACCTGCACGCTCCCGAGTGCGTTGCTGAGCGTGTCATTCATGCTTTGCGCGGATGTGTTGGCGTTGATGGAGAGATCGAGCACGGTGTCGCGCAGGCTCTGAATGGTCTGTACATCCACGCCGGTGGAACTCTCGTCGAGACCGGTAGGCGTGCTCTCCTCCAGTACGACGCGGCGGCGCGCATAGCCAGCGGTATTGGTGTTGGCCAGGTTCGTGGTGGTAACGTCCATGGCCTCGGTGCTTGCCAGCAGCGATTGCACGCTTACGTTGAGGTCGGAGGTCAATCCCATATTCAGCCCCGCAAGTGTAAGGTGGCGCAAGCAGCGTCGGGGTTATGACCACCGGCGAGCAGGATTGCACGCATGCTCCGTGCCCATTGCGAAGAGTGACGCAGCAGAAAGCGATATTGACGAGCCAGTTCGCGGGTGCGGCGAAGGGCGTCATTGTCATTGTAAAAGCACGGTTCTGCCACAGCCGTAAGTTCCGCGCACAACTCACCCTGCCTCTCGACGGCCTTGCCGAAGGCAGCCATGTCCCAGGCGACGAGCGCCTTGATGCCATCTTCAATCGACGAAGCCAGCAAGGCCAGCGTGTGACTCTGCTCCTCCGCGAGGGAACTGGGCCGGGCGCAATCCATGGTCAGCTCCGGAAGAGATTCTGGAACATGGCGGTGGCCACGGCGCGAGGATCCACCGAGTAAGTGCCGCTGTCAATCTGCGCGCGCAGGGCCTCCACGCGATCCTGCCGTATGGGCGCGTCACCGGCAATCTGGCTGGTAAGCGAACTGATGCTGGTGGTATCCGTGGTGTTCAGCGCGTCGCTATTCGCCACCCGACCACTGCTGCCGGAGCCGGCCGATGTTGTGTTTTGCGCCTGCGTGGCGCTATCCAGCGGCAGGCTCTGGCTGTTGTCAATGCGTACTGTCATAATCCTCCTTGGCTACATCGTCCTATCCTGCGTATCGGCAAACCTTCTAAAATCTTTAGGAACTTTAGGCTGCGGCCTCATCTTTTTTCAGTTGATATCTGTTTAGGGACCATCCCGTTTGTGGCGGCAGTGGCTCCCGCATCCACCCCCAGAGCGTGCTGAATCATCTGGGCAAAACCCAGAACATGGCGTTGCGCCAGGGCCTGACTGACGGCACGCACACCGATCGCTCCCCACGCCTCATGTCCGGCGTCGCTGTTTTCTTCATCCTTAATAGAGAGGTTCTTCTCCATATTGCCCAGCACGGTGGCAAATAGGCCGGCCTCCAACTCCTCGGCTCCGGCGGCCGCTTTTTGCGACTTAAGATGCGCCGCCAGCAGCTTGGGGTCGTGCATCAGCTCAAGGCCAGTAGGGGGGACAGATTGCGTGCTCATAGCACCTCCAATTCGGCCTGCAAGGCGCCGGCGGCTTTCAGCGCCTGCAAAATGCTGACGACGTCGCGCGCGGTGGCACCGATGGTTTGCAATCCGTTCACTAGTTGCTCCACGGTTGCACCTTCGTTTAGTTCAATTCGCTTGGCCGCCGCGTCGCGGGTGGTGAGGCTGGTCTGCGGCACTACCTCGGTCGTTCCGGTCTTGCTGAATGGACTGGGCTGCGAGACCTGGAACGTGGTTGCAATCTCAATGGAAAGCGCACCGTGCAAAATACTGACCGCACTCAGCCGCGCCTCGCGGCCCATGACGATGGTGCCGGTCTTCTCATTCACCACCACACGCGTGGGTGCCAGCACTGCCACCGGTAGTGCCTGGATGCGCGCCAGCAGAGCCGGCACATCCGTTCCAGCGCAGGTAATTTCAATGCGGCGGCTATCGGTGACCTTGGCAACGGGGCGTTTCAATTCGCTGTTAATGCGCTCGGCCACGCGCTCTGCATTGTTGAAGTCGGCCTCGCGCAGTAATAGAGAGAGCGATCCCAAACCCTGCAGGCTGGGTGCTGCGTCGCGCTCGGTGATGGCGCCATTGGCGATGCGTCCCACTGTGGGGTGGTTAAGCTGCTTGCTGACGCCTCCAGCCCCGGCTGTGTATCCACCTACCGCCAGCGGCCCCTGCGCCATGGCATATACCTGCCCGTCCTCACCGTGCAAAGGAGTCAGCAGCAGGGTGCCACCCTCCAGCGACTTGGCGTCGCCAATCGAGCTGACGACGACATCCAGCGGCACACCGGCACGGGTAAATGGCGGTAGCGCACCGGTAACAAAGACGGCTGCAATGTTTTTTACCGTGATATTTCCAGCCGTAATCTGCATGCCAAGCCGGGAGAGGATGTTGGTCAGCATTTGCGTGGTGAAGACCGTCTGCTTCTGGTCGCCCGTGCCGCGCAGGCCTACCACCAGACCGTAGCCAATGATGGCGTTCTCCCGTGCACCTTCGATGGTCGTGATCTCGCGGATGCGAACCATGCGTTGCGACGGCGCAGGTGGCACATCTGCGGCGCGCAGCGACACAGTAGTGGCCAGCAGCAACACGAAGATTAAAATGCGTGGCATGGGTTGACTCACATTCCCAACCACTTCAGCAACGTGCGCATAACGATATTGGGCTGGCGCACGCTGTCACTGATGACGCCCTTGCCCTTGACCTCAAGCTGCAAATTGAAAAGCTGATAGGAATAAACAAGGTTGCCGCTGCTGATATCGGCCGGCCGCACCACGCCGCGCAGCGTCACGTTTTCGTGTTCGTGATTGGCAAGCAGATGGCGCCGCGCTTCCAGTACAAGAGAGCCGTTGGGCTGCACTGCAACCACCTCGGCTGTGAGTGTTGTATTCAGAGAATTCTTGGAGGCCGTGGTTCCGGTGCCGGTGAGCTTGGTGCTGGAGTTTGCCGCCAGCAGCGGGTTCAAAAAGCTGGGACTGGTGCCACCCACGCCAGTAACGGCGCTGTTGTGCGAGAAGGCGCGCTGACTGGCCAGGCTGCCACTTTGTGCAATCGTAGTGGACTCGGTAATTTGAATCGAAATAGTGTCGCCAACCTGGTGTGCCTTGTGATCGGCAAAGGGATCAGCCAGCAGTCCACTTGGCGTATAGAGGCTGCCGGAGGAGATTGCCGCAGCGGACACCGCCGGAGGGGGTAGCTCCTTGAGGTAGGCCTGTAACGAATCCTTTTCCTTCGCCGCTTTCTTCTTGCTCGCCAGCAGAGGCGCCGGCTGCATCGCCGCCAGCAGTGTAATCCAGAGGGAGACGCTGAGGATAACGCGGTTCATCAGGCGCCTCCATTCACAATCACCACGCTGTGCGCATCCACAATCTGGGCGTGCAGTGTATGGCTGTTGCCCGCCACGCGCACGCGGATGGTCTCACCTGCGTCGCCGTTATCGAGGGCCACCACAAACATCACGGCGCGCATGCCATCAGAACGGAGTTCCGCATGCATCTGCATCCCGCTATGCACGAGAGTCGAATGCTTGTAACGGGGGGCTGCCGTCGCCGTCTTCAAATTTCCACTTGATTGGACTTGCTGACTTTGACTGCCAGCCGTGCTGCTCAACACTACAAGTTGTGGCAGCGCCAGGTCTCTACAATGAAGGCGGAGTTCGCTGCGCTCTGCGCCGACCCTGTGCAATCCAGTAGCTACGCAGTTTGCAAAATCGCTAATCTTCGGATACACCAACAGCTCCGCCGGGGCAATCGAATGTCCGGTTCGTGCCGTCAGCCACTGGGACAGCCGCATGCGCGCCGTGATGTCCTCCGGCGTGGGCGCGGCCACGGCCGTGGCGCAGAGCAGAAGAACGCAGAGCAGGTTGTGTCCCTTCATGGCCATGCTACTTTCCCATCTGGTTGACTTCCTGAAACATCTGGTCGGCGGCCTTGGCCACCTGCGAGTTCGCCTCGTAAGAGCGCTGCGCCAGGATCATCTGGATGAACTCTTCCACCGTATTGACGTTCGACTGTTCCAGCGATCCCTGCACCAGCGTTCCCAGCCCCTCGCTGCCGCCCGGATTGCCGACAATCGGATCGCCCGAGCTGCTGGTGGGCAATAAAAGGTTGGTGCCAATGCTGTTCAGTCCGCCGGGGTTTGGGAACGTTGCCAGTTGAATCTGCCCTATCTGTTGTGACTGTGTCTGCCCGGTCTGTGTCACGGTGACCGTGCCATCGCTGCCAACGGTGATGGATGTGGCGTCGGCTGGAATGGTCACGGCCGGTTGCAAGGCGTTGCCGTCGGCAGTCACTACGTTGCCCTGCGCGTCCAGGTGGAAGCTGCCGCTGCGCGTGTAGGCCGTTTGTCCATTTGGCATCAGCACCTGAAAGTAGCCGAGTCCCTGAATGGCCAAATCAAGCGAGTTACCCGTCTGCTGGAAATCACCCTGCGATTGCAATATCTCAGTGGCGGAGGCCCTGGTCCCCAGTCCGATCTGCATTCCTGCTGAGACCGTCTGCTGGGTTGCTGCCGCGCCGGGCGTCACCATGTTCTGGTAGATCATGTCTTGGAACTGCACGCGCCGTTTGCGGAAGCCGGCGGTGTTGGCATTGGCCAGGTTGTTGGCCACGTTGTCCAGGTTAGTCTGCTGTGCGGTCATGCCGCTGGCGGCCGTGTAGAGCGATCGGAACATCGTGGACTCCTAAACCTTTGGCAGCTCTTGAGCCGCCGTGCGATTGAATTCCGTGTGTATGGTGTTGAGTGCGCGCTGCAACATCTCTGCATTGCGCTGAATCTCGATAAGGCCAACGGCGCTCTGTACCGGGTTGATGTTGGAGTTCTCCAGCGCGCCCTGGCGCACGCTTAAGTCGCTTTGAGCATCACTGGCCGCGGCCTGCGGAGCGCTGAAGTAGCCCTGTCCCAGGCTGGTCATCGGAACGGAGGCATCAAACTGCACCAGTTTGATCTGCCCGGCGACCGCGCCATCGGAACTGATCACTCCGCTTGTGGATATCTCCGCCGTGCCCTGCGGCATGGTGATAGCCCCGCTGGTGCCGAGTACGGCATATCCCTCCTGCGTTACCAGTTGCCCGGTGGAACTGAGATGAAAGTTGCCGTTACGCGTGTACTGCACGCCGGTGGGCGCCTGCACGGCGAAAAACCCCTGCCCCTCCAGTGCAAGGTCGAGCGGGTTGCCGGTTTGAGCCAGCGAGCCCTGCGAAAAATCTGTGCGGGGAGCGCCCAGCACACCAAAGGAACTGACCGCCTGCGTCGCGGGATTACTGCTTGAGCTCATCAACTGGGTGCGAAAACTCACGCGCCCGCCGCGGAAGCCGCTGGTGTTGGCGTTGGCCAGGTTGTTGGCCGCCACATCCAGCTCCTGCGTGCGGGCCATCAGTCCGGTGCTGGCTGCATAGATACCGTTGTTCATGGCTGCTCCTGTCCATTGAGGAGCACGCCTGTTGCCAATTACTTTGGAGGATTCTTAAGTGCAGAGAGGCGGGGTGTGCCGTGAACAGGCCGGGCACTCCGCGGAGTGCCATCATCCGCGGAGGCCGCCTGCCGGGTCAGTCGTGCAATTCGAGGGTGACCCACAACGGCTTGCGCTCAAAGTCAAAGGTGGCCTCGATGGTGTTGCCGCCGCTTAGCGAGCGCGTTTCATAGTCGGTTCCCACGATGATGGTGGGGACGCTGAGCATGCAATGATTGCCCACGCCACTGAGCTTGCCCTTGAAGTTGCCGGCGATCATGTTGGCAATCTCGCCGAGAGCGTCCAGGCTGTCATTGTCCACCTCGTCAGGCGGCATGCCGAGCATCTTGCTGGCCATCACGCGGGCTGCTTCCTCGCTGCAACGGATGCTGAGCACGCCGCATATATTGCCGGCCAGGCCCACCAGTGCCGTGAACTGCGCCTCGGAGAGCCCTTTCTGTTGTTCGACCGGCTGCAGCCGTGTGCACAACATGATGTCGAACACCTCGCGCGTGGAGAGCTCCAGCAGGGGTGTCCAACTGTTGCGGTCAAACATCACGCCGGGTAGGGAACTGTCTTGGTAGGGTTGTGTCATTGTCATAGCCCCAACACCGGAAGAACGTGCTCTTTCACCTGATCCGGCGTGAATGGTTTACGAATGTAGCCCTTGGCACCCAGGGATAACGCCTGCACCACGTTGGACTCGCTGCCCTCCGTGGTGATCATCACCACCGGGATGTGCCGCAGTTTATCCACGGTTTGCACCTGGCGGACAAACTCCAGTCCGTCCATCACAGGCATGTTGATGTCGCTCAGGATGAGATCCACATGATTGCCGTCCAGCAGGCCCAGCGCCTCGGCGCCGTTGCCGGCCTCCAGCACGGGCGAAAGGTCCAGCCCCGCCTGCCGCAGCGAGCGCTCCACGATCTTGCGCATCACCGACGAGTCATCCACGATCATTGCTTTGATTTGGCTCATAGAAGTTTTCCCTCGGCGCAGTTGCAACATTGGCCGGAGCTGCTTACAGGCATGGGGCTGGTATGTGGCGAACTTTCACCTTCGGCATCCGCCACCAGTTCACGCAACCGCCGCTGGCCCAGCAGCACAATGGCCTCCTCCACGCTCGCGTCGATCCAGCCGGGCTCGCGACGGGCAGCTTCCACCACGCAACGGCGAAGATGGCGATGGGCGCAGATGCAACGGCTCAGCTCCGCCAGGTTCATTACCTTTGATGGAAATAACTGGCGTAGCGGCAGAGCCGGATCCCGGCCGGGAATGGGCACGAGCTTGCCACGCGGATTTACATTCGAGACTGTCTGCAAGGTTTCCATTACGCTTTGTTCGCTCCATCCATGTATCGGCCGCCGGGGCGCGGCACTTTAGCTCAGGAGGGAGGTTCTTCGAAAACCAGGTCAAGATGGGAGTTGTGGCACAACAGCCGCGCCCAGATGTTGCCCTCAACGGCACGCACCCGCAGCCCTTCAGCGCCCGTCTGCTGGGCGTAGCTGCCGATGATTCGCGCCGTCTCCTGCGAACTTTCCGGGCGATGCACGGTGACTTCCCCGGCCAGGTCATGCTTGCGGAATTCGAGCACCTGGCGGAATTTCGGCTCCAGTACGATGCAGGCTTCGGTCTCACAACCCAGCATCTGCTCCACGGCCATCAGCGCGCTGTGGTTCACCCTCTCGCAAAATGCCACAAACAGCCGCCGCCCCTGCGCCACAAGATGAACGGGTAACATGCAATAGCGCTCTACCAGGCTGAGGGGGAGCAGCAGAGAGCAGGCCGGCTCCACGCTGTCTGCGGGAAACACCGGGCATCCCCACTGCGTGGCCACCACGGCGGCAATGTCTTCCTCGTTGATCAATCCCAATTGCATCAGGCAACTGCCAATGCGCTCGCCCGTGCTCTGCTGCAAACGAAGAGCTTCGCGGAGTTGCGGGTCGGTAATGGCTCCGCGTGCCAGCATCATCAGTCCCATTGGCATGGTTGTGCGTACCGGTTGCGGGCGCGGCTCCAGGTGGAAGTACATACTCAACTGCTGGCCGAGTGCCGCCTCAAGACACTCTGTTGAGCAGAACCAACTATCGTCGTTGAGCTGGTATCCGGACATTCGGCCCCACATGCTGCCCAGTCCACGGCTGTTGTTGCATCCTTTGAACTGGCAACTGGGCAGCATCTGTCCCCAGGCCAGGCCGCGCTTGGATTTCTTTTCCGGTAGCCCGTACATCCACTCCTCCTTGAGCATCTCTCTTAGCTAACCAGCCTGCGGCAGGCAGGCAATTTTCTCTCCCGGGCTGGCCACTTGGAGTATGCGCAGTCCGTAGTTGCCGTCCACAATTACCACCTCGCCTTGTGCAATCACGCGGCCGTCAATCAGCAGTTCCACCGGCTCCTGCACCTTGCGGTCAAGCTCCACCACGGAGCCGGAGCAAAGCTCGAGCACGTCTTTGAGCAGCATTTGCCGGGTGCCAAAACGCAGGCTGGCGCCCAGCTCAATATCCAGAAGAAGGTCCAGGTTGCGGCTGCCCGTTGTAAACGCTGGCGCACTTGCCGGTTGGACATCGGGCTGTGTTATAGCCGGTTCAGCCACCAGTGTTGCCACATAAAGATCGATGAACATTGGATCGCCGCACCCGTTGATGACAATCCTGCGCCGGTCTGTGGGGTTGTTATCCAGCGTGGTGTCACCTGGCTTGTCCACCAGATGTGTCTTCAGTTCCAGCGGCCCATGGCGCTTGCGCAATCGGTCGGCAGCGTTGCCGCATATCTGCCCCAGCAATTCAGCGGCGGCCTCGCGCGTCTCCTGTGTTACTTCGGCGTTGGGCGCCGGTGACTCGCCCATCAGCAAGCCGGCAAAGCGCAGACTCATCGCCGCATCCAGTTTCAGTTCGCAGCGGCCTTCCACCGCACCCGTCAGCGTCAACTGTAAACACGTTATCGGCTCATCGGTTTCTACCAGTGGGGCGACTTTGGCCTGTAACTCAGCGCCAGCAACCTGAGTGAGCACCGCAGTGGCCGCAGCGGACAGTTCACCGCAAAGTGATTCGAGCAATTCAGGCGCAATGTTGCGTGCTATCGAATTCATGATGCGGCCTCCGGCGTATGTCTGCCATCTTCCGGCGAATTCGGCAGCATATCTTTGATTTTCATGGCGCGCAGGTTGCCGGCACGGATGGGGTAGGCGAGATACAGAGAGCAGCCGGCTACGGTGGCCTCAATTGGAAGTTCGGAGCGATGTCCAAAGCCAAGTACAGACTCTGGCTCCAGTTCTGCCAGGGCTCGTATGGGCAACCGTTGCGGCGGCATGATCAGCGCCAGATCGAAAGGAAACTCGAGCGCGTGCTCCATCATGCACTCGCGGGCCGTGCTGGGTCCGCGATGGCGGCTGTAGCCTCCATCCATGTCCAGGCGGCGCAACAGCGCATTGCTGGCCACGGCCGGGAAGGCCACGTTCATCACCCCGCGAGACTCCGGCATTTGAATCTCAAAGCTCAAACACAGTGTCTTATCGCCGGGCGGCATCATGCGCTGTAGCTGCGATGGCCGCAGCCGCTCCTCGAACTCGAAGACCGAGCCCAGCGACGACCACGCCGTCTGCAACTCAGTGCACAGGATGCGCACCACGCCCTCCATGATGCCCTCTTCGATTTCCGTGATGTCGCGCTCCTGCTCGTTCATGCGCCCCACGCCGCCCAACAGCAGGTCAATGATGGGGAAGACCAGCGAGGGTTCCAGGTTGAGCGCAGCGTTGGCGCCCACCGGCTTCATCTGGAAGGTGGCCAAGTACGACAGGTCCGGGATGCGTTGTACGAATTCGCGGAAGGCCAACTGCTCCACGCTGACCAGGTTCACCTCAAACACCACGCGCAGATAGGCGCCAAGTGCGTTGGTCAGGTTGCGCGCAAAACCTTCGTGAAGATTACTGATGGCCCGCACCTGGTCGCGTTTTATCTGCCCGGCCTGTCGGAAGTCGCAGGGCTTGTAACTAGGTGCGCCTTGAACGCTGCCTCCCGCCCGCCCCAGCGCGGCGCGGAACATGGCATCAATCTCATCCTGGTTTAATACTTTTTCCATACGCCCTCCAGCGCGGTGCGAACAGCCGCTTCCGTCAGATGTGGTGGCATCTGTCGGCCGCCCAGCACCTCCTGCAACCGCGAGCGCAACCGTAACAGCGCCAGCGAGTGAATCTGTGAGACCCGCGATTCACCCACGCCCAGCACCGCACCGGTCTCCTTCATCGTCAGTTCCTCGTAGTAGTACAGCGAGAGCACCTGCTGCTCCTTTTCGCTCAACTCGCCCACGGCGTTGGCCAACAAGTCATGCATCTCCGAGCGCATGGTCAAAAAGTACGGACTCTCCTCTGGATTGCCCGGCAGGTATTCGCAAAGGTCTTCGGGGTGGTCGCGGTCGCCGCCCTCCACATGGAAGCTGCCCAAGTCGAGCCCTTCCAGTTCGCCCAGCAGATGCTGAAAGGCCTCAAGGGTCAGCCCCATCTCCGCCGCCAACTCCTGTTCAGTGGGTGAGCGGTGCAACTGGTGGCTCAGCTTGGCCGTGGCCACTTCGATCATGCGCGACTTGCGGCGCAGGTCGCGCGGACTCCAGTCGAGTTCGCGCAGGCTGTCCAGAATGGCGCCGCGGATGCGGAACTTCGCATAGGTCTTGAACTGCACTTGGCGTGCCTCGTCGTACTTGGTCAGCGCGTCCATCAGTCCCAGCACGCCTGCATGAACCAGATCTTCGATTGGGACATGCTGCGGCAGGCGGTCGTGGATGTGGCGCGCGATGTAGCGCACCTGCGGCATCTGCTCCAGCAGGATGCGATTGCGCTCGTCTTCATCCAAGGGGGGCGGGTTGTATGGGTTCTGCGCGTTCTTCATAGAAGAGCTCGCGGAGTGTTTCATCGCAGTCATGGATTCAGGCTCCCAATGGAATGCACCGGCGTTAGCGCGGGTATCTCGCCGTGCGACAGCACGACGATCTTTGGCAGGAAAGGTTCCAGCAGGCGGCGCAGATGAAAACGCGTGCCCGCCGAGCAGAGAATGACCGGCGTGCCCAACTCGGTGTTTTCACCCACCAGCCGACGCAGTGAATCCAGCAGCCTGCGTATGAAGTTGGGTTGCAGTGCCACTGCGCCACTAGCCGGCAGCGATGGCGTAAAGGCCTGGCTGAGCTCCTCCTCAATGCGCGGATCGAGCGTGACTACCTTCAGCGCGCCCTGCTCATCCAATAGAGGCTTCACCAGTGAGCGTCCCAGGGCCTGGCGGCATGCTTCCACCAACGTCACGGGATTCTTGTTGATGGCGGCGCTCTCGGCCAGCGTCTCCAGGATGCTGCCCAGGTCGCGGATGCTGACCTGCTCACGCAGCAGTTGCGCCAGCACGCGCTGCACCTCGCCTAGTGTCATCAGCTTCGGCACCAGTTCCTCCATAAGGCGCGGGTGAGAATCGTTCAGCCGGTCGAGTAACCGCTTGGTCTCGGCACGCGTCAGTAGTTCGTGCGCGTATTGACGAATCAATTCCGAAAGATGTGTGGCCAGCACCGAGGTCTGGTCCACCACGCTGTAACCGGCGGCAATGGCCTGCTCTCGCAATTCGGTGGCAATCCAGCGCGCGGGCACTCCGAAGGCCGGCTCCTTGGTGATGGCGCCGGGCAACTTTGGCGGCTCGGCACCGTTACTGATGGCGAGCAACTGGTTGTCCGGCATCTCCCAGCGCGCAATCTCCACGCCGCGTATGCAGATGACATACTCGCGAGGCTTCAGGCGGATGTTGTCCGTGATGTGCACGCTGGGAATGATGAAGCCCAATTGCCCGGCCAGATGTTTGCGCAGGGCGCGCACCCGCGGCAGCAGTTGTCCGCCCTGGTTGTTGTCCACCAGTGGCACCAGCGCGTAGCCCACTTCGAGTGAGATTTCGTCGAGGGCGAGAATGCTCTCCAGTGAATCCGACTGGATCGTGCCCGGCTTGTTGGCGCCGACTTTGGCCGCGGGTTTTTGCTCCACCGGAGGAGGCATCTTCTGTAGCCGCCACGCCATCATCCACAACACCGTTACCATCAGCAGGAAGCTGAACTTCGGCATGCCGGGGATGAGCCCCATGGCCAGCAGCGCAGAGCCGGCAATCCACAGCACGCGCGGCTGCATCAGCAGTTGCTGCCCCAGTTCGCCGCCCAGCGAGCGGTTGGACGAAGCGCGTGTTACCACAAGTCCCCCGGCGATGGAAACCAGCAACGAAGGGATCATCGTTACCAGTCCGTCGCCCACTGTCAGCACCGTGTAGGTGCGCAGCGCGTCGCGAAAGGGGATGTCGAGTTGGAAGACGCCGATCAGAAATCCGGCAATGATGTTAATGGCCGTCAGCAGTATCGTCGCCAGTGAGTCGCGCTGACTGAAGCGCGCCGTGACCTCGGCGGTACGTACCGCGCCATGGCTGACCACCAAATATTGAATGGCGATGAGCGCGAGGAAGAGTACAAAGCCGACCACATAATTGCCGCCCACCACGAACTGTCCGAAGGCGGCTATGACCGCCCCAGCCGCAGTGGCACCCTCGTTGCCGTGCAGCAGAATCCGTCGCGAGCTGGCCAGGTTTAGTGCCAGGCGGAAAAGCGTGAGCAGCAACAGCAGGCTGGGGAATACCGAAAACTGCACCGGCCGCAGGATATAGAGGGCCGATAGCAAAACCACAACTGAGGCCGTGATGCTCATGGCCAGCAGCAGGTCCAGCAGAAAAGCCGGCATCGGCACCAGCATCACGAAAACCACGCAGATGGCCGCTGCCGGAAGAATCCAGTCGAAGTTGGCGTTCTTCAGCAGTCCGACTGGCTTCTTGATATCCTTCTTTGCCTCTGCCATCAGACGGCCCTCCTTGCCTGCGCGCTCATGCGGAAGACGTAGGCCAACACCTCGGCCACGGCGGCGTAGAGTTTCTCTGGAATGGCCTGGTCAATTTCCACCGTGCGGTAGAGGGTCTGTGCCAGGGGAGGATTCTCCACAATCGGGATGCCCTCCCAGCGCGCGATCTCGCGCAGTTGCAGTGCCAGCAGATTCTGCCCCTTGGCTACAACGATGGGCGCGGCCATCTCCTCACGATATTCGAGCGCCACGGCAAAGTGCGTGGGATTGGTCACCACCACGGTTGCCTGTTTCGCGGCCTTGATCATGCGCTGGCGACGCGCCTGACGTTGCAGGCGACGAATGCGGCTGCGTGTGTGGGGATTGCCTTCAAGCTGCTTCATCTCCTCGCGTATCTCTTCCTTGCTCATTCGCAAGTCGCTTTCGAACTTCTGACGCATGGCCAGGTAATCGACCGCTGCCCAGGCCAACAGCACCAACGAGGATTTCCAGAAGAGTTCGAAGGCCAGTCTGAACAGGTGTGCTGCAATCTGCCGCGGCGTTGCCCATATGCCCAGCGCGAATGTCGGCCACTCGCGCTCGAAGATGCCGAATGCGAGGTAGAGGATAAGTACGCTTGGCACCAGTGCCTTGGCCAGTTGCACCACTGTCACCAGGCTGAATATTTGCCCCAGCCGCCGCCCTGGGCTCAGCCGCTCAAAGTTCGGAGCGAGCAACTTGGGCGCAAAGACGAATCCTCCCTGCACCAACGCCGCCACCACGGCCACTCCGGTTGCGGCTGCAAGCGGCTTCCATGTCCAGCCCACCACCAACTGTGCCGCCCAGGGGAAGAGCGGTGTGGCCATCGTGATTTCTCCCATTGCGGCCTGGTCGAGCGCGGCGCGCATTAACTGGTGCCAGTGCAGCAGATGGGTTGGTGCCTCCGCGGCCAGCACGCTGATGCCGGCCAGCAGCGCGGCGGCCGAGCCCAGCTCGCGCGAGCGCGCAACCTGTCCCTCCTCGCGAGCCTTTTGCCGGCGATGCTCCGTGGCTTTCTCGGTCTTGTTGTCGCTTGCCACGTTCGGTGCTCCTAGCCGGCCAGGTGAAGAATCTGTTCGCTCCAGCGAATTGCGCTGGCAAAGTGCAGGGCAAAGAAGCGTGGCCACGCGGCCATCGCCACAATAGTCAGAAGCATTCCTAAGACCGATTTAATGGAAAGCCCGATAAACAGCACCGGTAGCTGTGGTGAGGCCTTGCCAAGAAATGCCAGCACGAAGTCGGCAACCACCGTGGCCAGCAGCGCCGGTGCCGCAATCTGCAAGCCCAGCACCCAAATGGAGCCTGCCATGTGCAGAATGGCGCCAGCCCGCAGATGCGTCAGCACGGGCTGCCCGGCCGGCAGATAGCGGAAGCTCGACACCAGCGCACGCAGCAGCCAGTGGTGCACGTCCAGTGAGAGAAATATCAGGAGCACAATCGTCTGGTAGAAAATCGATAGTACGGGCGAGTCAGCCTGCGACTGCGGATCCATCATCGTCGCCAGCGAGAAACCCATCTGCATTCCTACTACCTGTCCGGCAAACAGCGCGGCATCAAACAGGAAGTTCAGCAGCATTCCCACCAGCATTCCCACCATCGCCTCATTCAGCACCACGCCCACCCATCCCACAGCGCCGAACTCCATTGAAGGCAACGGCACCACGGGCCATAGCAATACGCTGCCCGTCACTACCAGCGCGGCCTTAGTGCGCATGGGAACGGCCGGGTTGCTGAAGCCGGGAGCGAACAGCACCAGCCCGCTCAGGCGCAGGCCAATGCAGATTCCGGCGGTCAGCACGCCGGGCAGCGTCATTGGCGGATTCATTGCAGCAGGGGACGAAAATCACTAAAGAGATGAATGGTGAAGGCCGCCAGATGGCGCAGCATCCAGGGCAACAGCAGCATCGCGCTCAATGCAGTGGCCAGCAATCGCGGCACGGTGGAGACCGTCTGATCCTGGATGCTGGTCAGCACCTGCATGATGTTGATGACCACGGAGACGATGGTCGCCGTGGCCAGCAGCGGCAAGGCCGCCAGAATGGCATATTGCAGCGAAGTGCGTCCCAGTTGGATGACCTGTTCAAGCGGCATGGCGTTATCCAAAGCTCCTCATCAGCGATCCAATCAGCAGGTTCCAGCCATCCACCATGACGAACAGCAGCAGCTTCAGCGGCGTGGAGATGACCACCGGCGGCAACTGCATCATGCCCACCGAGGTAGTAATCGAGGCCACCACCATGTCAATCACCAGGAAGGGAAGAAACAGCACGGCGCCAATCTGAAAGCCGGCCTTCATCTCGCTCAGCATGTAGGCCGGCATCACCACGCGCATGGAAAGGTCCCCCGGCACGTGAGGCCGCGGCAGCTGCGCCAACTCCAAAAACAGCGCCACGTCTTTTTGCCGCGCGTAGCGCAGCATGAAGGTCTTCACCGGCGCCGAGCCCAGCTCGATGGCGGCCAGCGGAGTGATGCGCCCTTCCTGCAAGGGAACGATGGCCCTCTGCTGTATCTGCACTCCCACGGGCTGCATCAGAAAGAACGTCAACACCAGCGCAAGTCCGATCAATGTCTGATTGGTTGGCGTAGTCTGCGTGCCCAGCGCCTGCCTTAAAAAGTGGAAGACAATTAGCAGCCGCACGAACGGCGTCATCGAAAGCAACAGTGCGGGAATCAGTGTGAGGAAGGTCAACAGGACGACAATCATCCACGGTGCCTGGCTGCCGCCCAGTCCTGCCAGCGGTCCAAGACCGCCCCCCGGAGTCTCCTGCGGCATGGGGCCAGCCAGTGCTATCGGTGCTGCCAGTAATAACGGCAGCAAAATAAGTACTGGGCGGTTCATGCTCTATCCCGCCGCAGAGGCTTGGGAAAAATCACTTTCGTTTCTGTGTCACCAACTTCGCCCAGCAGTTGCACGCTCGCCGCCGCGCCGCCAATCAGGAAGCGTTGGCTACCCACACGCAGTACGGCAACAAATCTCTTCTCGCCAAGCGATTGCATCTCCATCAGTTGCAGGCTGCGTCCATGCAACGGCTGCCCAGGCATGTGAGCAACTATGCGAGAGAGGCATTGCCGCAACCATTGCATGACTCCACGCAGCAGACGCTTCAGTATAAAAACACCAGGCTCATCCAGCACTGGCCGAACCGTGTATGATTCCTCGCGCCTCGTCCCCCATTCTGCCGGTTGCATCGCTGCCAACATTGCTGCCGATGTCAATGCCGCTACGCCCCGTGGAGCGCGTACATTGGCGCGTGCCGTTGTCGAGCTGTTACGCAAACTTCCACGCGTGGCGGATTTGGCACGTTCGTCATGCTCAGTACCCTTCTTTTTCATGTTCATCCGCTTCTTATTACTAGGAACTGGGGGATTCATGCGATCTGTGTCAGCCTCGCCGCCAGCCGGTCGTCAATCACTTCGAACTCGGTCCAGCCGATGATCTTTCCATTCACGCGCAGTGGTACGTCCGACCCTTGTAGCCAGCCGCTAGTAATAACATCATTCGGTGCAAGCCGTAGTAGGGTAGAAACCGTGAAGCCAGGCACCGGAATCTCCAGCGAGATTTGACAGGGTAGTTGCTGGAACAAGCTCCAGTTACTAACCCGTTGCCGTGCTGGTTCACCCAGGGTGATTGCCGTTGATGTCTGGATTGCGGTACTCATCGTGTGTTTCCTGAGGCGGAATGGCCGCCATACCCGGAATGGTGCAATTCGCGGGCCGCTCGTAACGTCCAGCGGTGAGAAAGCTCTCAGAAAAGGCACATAAAAAACCCCGCCACCGGCGGGGTGTATGAACGCACAGGAGATGGTGACCCGGGCTTTTTTTGTACTCGGCCGCGGGAGTTGTGTTTTACCGAATCAAATTGATGGTGTCCTGGGCAATCTGATCGAACGTTGTGACCGACTTGGCGTTGGCCTGGTAGCCGCGTTCGGCGATGATCAGGTTGCTGAACTCAGTAGACATGTCCACGTTGCTCAACTCCAGTGCACTGCCGGTTAACGTTCCCATGGAGCTGGTTCCAGGTGTCCCGATGACAGCCGCGCCCGAACTGATTGTCGACGAGTAGTTGTTGTCGCCCTCTTTAGTCAGGCCCTGTAGATTGGCAAAGTTGGCCAGCGCAATCTGCCCAACCACCTTGGTGCCGTTCGTGAACGCGCCCACGATGCTGCCATCTGATTTGATGGAGAAACTTGTCAGCGAGCCGCTGGAGTAGCCATCCTGCGTGGTGTTGCTCGTGCTGCTGCTGCCGGCCACTTGCGTAATCAGCCCTGTGCTGGAGGAATTTGCCAGCTTCCAGTTCAAGCTCATGTTGCTGGCGCCGTCGGCCAAATTGGAGATGCTCAGCGTGATTGGCGCTGTGCTGGTCAGGTTGCCGTTGCTGTCAAAGCTCAGCGTGCCGGAGGCCACTGTAGTTGCCGTTCCCGTGCCGCCCGTGATGTCGCTGCTTGGCAGGGTCGCCGTGTACGTCCAGCCGGAACTGGTGCGCGTGAAGTCGAGACTCAATACGTGTGAGGTGCCCAGTGAGTCGTAAACCGTGATGTTTGTATCGTAGCTATCACCCACTGCCGTGCTTGAGCTCAAGTTGGCTTGCAGAGAAATGTTTTGCGTTGCGCTCGGCGCGCTCACCATGCCCATCGGCAGTTGGATTGGCTCCAGTCCGCCACTTGTGTTGACCGTGCCATTCGTCGCTGGGTAGCCCATTACCTCATAGCCATCGGCCGTCACCAGGTAGCCGCTGGTGTTCTGTGTGAAGTCGCCGGCGCGAGTGTAGTAAGTGTTGTTACCGTCCTGCACGATAAAAAATCCATTTCCCGTGATGGCAACATCGGTGCTGACGCCTGTGCTCTGCACGCTGCCGCCGGAGAAGTTGGTTGCAATGGAGCCGACGCTGGTGCCGGCGCCCACCTGCAACTGATCGCCACTGCCGTTGCTGCCCATTAGTTGATAGAACATGTCCTGAAAGTTGACGTTAGTGTCCTTGTAGCCGGTCGTGTTCAGGTTGGCCAGGTTGTTGGAGATCGTTGCCAGCGCCGTGTCGCTGGCGTTCAGTCCGGAGAGTGGGATGGAAAAATTTGGCATTAGTTGCCTCCTTCAAGATTCCGTGCGGGCGTACCCGTGGCGGGAATGTTGGAGCCGCCCGGATGCTGCGCCGGGCCGTGCCCGCCAGCCGCAGTCGCGTTTGCGGCATGGGTTGTTGCCGCATGCGTGGTTGTGGCCGCGGCTGCGTGTGTTCCTGCTTGCGATCCGCTATTGGTTGCCGCACTGCTTGTTGAAGTGAGCGATTGTAGCAGCGAATAAATTCCTGCCACATCACTCAACTGGTTGATCTCCACCATCTGCGTCACCATGGTTGTCGGATCCACGGTCTGCGTTGGATCCTGCGATTGCAACTCGGTGGAGAGCAACTTCATGAACATCGTTTCATAATCAGTTGCGCTGCTGGAATTGCCGTTGGATGTGCCGCTGATCGAAGTGCCATCAGCAGCCACGGGTTGAATGTTCATCCTCTCTCCTCCTGCTTCCTTCGGTGATAACAATGTGTTTATGCCCGCACGCTGATGCTGGCATATTCGGGAACCACGGGTAATTCGTCGTCCACAGACGTATTTGCCGTCAGCTCGTCGCTGCCGTTTGCGTTCGGATATATCTCACTTCCGCGATGTGACTCCGCTTGGCCCTGTTGCTGTCCTCCCTGTGACTGCGCTTGCGATGTAAGTGAACCCAGCGCCACATCGTGGGTGCGCAGTGCCGCTTCCAATCCCTCGCGTCCTTCGCTCAATGCCGTAATGGCGTCATGATGCTGCGTCGTCACATGAGCCAGCGTGCCATTTGCACTGCTTACCGCACGCACCTCCACGCGGCCCAGTTCCGGCACCTGCACGCTCACCTTCAATTCCGTGCCGCTGGCCGTTGTGTGCAATTGCGCTGCCTCAAGCGTCGAGCTCTGGTTAGCGCCTGCTGTCGGCAGCCTTGTCTCAGCGCTGGCGTTTATCCCCGCACCCCGCAATGTTGATGTACCGGCGGAGTTTGTGGCCGTAGTAACGTTCGTTGCTGTGGCCATGGATGCCATAGGATCGGAGGTCGTTGTTGCTTCGAGCTTGACAGTCGCAGGTGAAGTGACTGTGGCTGTTGCAGCCATGCTGTTGCTGGCCGTTGTTATGGACTCATTCAGCTTCTCTGTCTTTGATGTTTCGCCAGGTGCCAGTGCCGTGTGCATTCCAGCCGATGCCTGATGCGTCTGGCCGTCTTTGTGCGCGCCGCCTTCAGTAGCTCCATGCGTCGAATGCTCCTTGGGCGTTATCTGTAAGGATGCATATCGCGCATCCAGTGTGAAGCGCTGTGCGCTTTCATCGCCAACGCCACCAGGCGATTCCATGCCATGGCCTGTTGCCTTGATTCCCATCCACTGTTTCTGCGCATGGTCAGTGGTCAACTGCGTGCTGCGCTCCGCCGCCTGTCGCGTATGGCCATTCGCTACAACCGTGCCGGCTTGCGTCTCTGCCGCTGTCACTGCTGTGAGTTTGTCATTCAGGCCTCTTGCTATTGCAGTCAGCTCTGCTGCGTTCATAAGCCCAGTCCCGTTGTCACCTGCCGGCACAACAGTCCCCTGTGTCATTTCATGGGAAGGCTCTAAAGCAGCTGCATCTGCGGGTGAGTAAGACTCTACTGTCCCAAGCCGGACAGCCCTCATCGACGTGTCGTTCTCGGTGTCTCCTACGCGGGAAGGGAATACTGAAAGCTCTGCCTTTTCCGCCATGGAATCGGATGTGGTAGCACTCTCTGCTGTCGCGGCATGCTTTAAGGTATTGCCAACAAGGCTCGCCTCGACGGTAACTTTGTTTGGCTGTATTGGAACCGCTGAGGTCGTAAGCAGTGACGTTAGGGCACTGCCATCCGTAGTGACGGCCGCTGTCTTCTGCGTGTTCTTGCTAGTGACTATGGCCCTGCCTACCTTACTCGAATTCTTAGTCTGCACGCTTTTCTCAGTGCCGACGATCTGTGTTTGGTTTGCTGTGCTTACACAGCTATTTGTTACTCCACCGGGGGTTGGTAGGCTGGTCTTTCCTGTTTTTGCCTGTTTGGAATCGAAGTGTGCAAGACTAAATTCCTGGTCAAGCTCCACAATCTGAGTCATGGCGCCCGCTTTGCATTCTGTCCCTGCAGTGACTGTTGCAGATTGCAGGCCATCTTTGGCTAAGGCTGCCGATTGTTGTGTCGCCTGGTTTGCAGTTTCGTTGTTGGCTTGTGCGGCGTAACGAGGTGTGTGCTGTCCTACTGGGTGTGATGGAACATGTGCGGGTAAGGTGCTGGCTGACCTTAGCACCTTGACGAAGCCATCGCCCACCACGCCAGTCGGTACAACGCCGGCGGATGCCAGGGGCGCGCTGACCGTTGAGGAGGTGCTGTCGGGCATGAACGTGGCATTCATGTCCCACAGTAGTGCACTTCTGCGGCCAAACTAGTGCCGTCAATCTTAGAGTTATGTCATGGGGTGTTCTTTCTCTTCTCTTCCAGTGTTGTGGAGGCCTCGGCGCGGGCGCGCAGAAGTTTGCCAAGATGGAACTCGTCGAGCGCGCGTTGCTCCCGGCGGACTTCTTCGTTGCGATGCCGCAACAGCGCCTGCTCGCGTAGCGTGCTCAATGTCTCGCGACGGCGATGTGCCGCCAGGTATGCCTCACGCAGCCCAGCGGCTTGTCGAGCCAGCTCCGCGCGCGCGGCATCCAGTCGCGCCAGGGCCACATCAGCCTGATTCAATACATACTCCACGAACTGCAACTCAATTGCCGGCAGCTTCTTCATCCGCGCCCGCACTCGTGATGAATGCTCACGCCAGCGCCGCCCATCGGCCATGCGTTGCTCCACTGCGTGCAGCTTCAGCAGGCAGCTTTCCAGCCGCTCGCGCGCCTGCTCCTCCACCAGTTCATGCACATGCAGCACGCCATCCAATGCAAAGTGGAATCGCATCAGTCGGCCAACCCCATCAGCCTCTGCAGTGTCGCTTCCAACGTGGGAATCTCCACTGGCCCCTGGCGCGCAAATATCTTCAACTGCGGAACCACGGCGATGGCGCGATCCAATTCTGGGTCGGTGCCCTTCTGATAAGCGCCAATGCGTATCAAGTCTTCTGAACGAGTGAAGTCCGCCAGCAGTCGGCGCAACCGCTGCGCCTTGGCCAAATGCTCCGGCCCGCAGACGGCGGGCATCAGACGGCTCAGGCTCTCCAGCAATTGAATGGGTGGGAAGTGGCCTTCGCTGGTCAGGCGTCGATCCAGCAGAATGTGGCCGTCCAGCAGTGAGCGCACAGCGTCCACGATCGGATCCATCTGGTCGTCGCCCTCCATCAACACCGTGTAGAAGGCAGTAATCGAGCCGTGGCGAAAGTTACCTGCGCGTTCCACCATCTGTGAGAGCAGAGTAAAAACCGACGGCGTGTATCCCTTCGTCGTCGGAGGCTCGCCTGCGGCCAGTCCAATCTCACGCTGCGCCATGGCAAAGCGCGTAATCGAATCCAACACTAACAATACGTGCTTGCCGCGCCCAGCAAAGTACTCGGCAATTGAGTGCGCCGCCTGCGCCGCGCGCAGACGCAGCAACGGGCTTTGGTCGCTGGTGCTCACCACCACAACGGAGCGGCGCCGTCCCTCCTCACCCAGCGCGTCTTCCAGGAATTCGCGCACTTCGCGGCCGCGTTCGCCAATCAGGGCTACCACGGCCAAATCGGCGGAGGTGCCCCGGGCCATCATGCCCATCAGCGTGCTTTTGCCCACTCCGCTGCCGCCAAAAATCCCCACGCGCTGCCCGCGTCCGCACGTGAGAAAGGCATCAATGGCCCGTACTCCCGTGCCTAGCGCATCTTCAATCGGCTCACGCGCAAAGGGATCGGGCGCAGTGCGTTCCACCGGAAGGGCCTCGCCACCGGTCAGTGCCGCGCCGCCATCCATTGCCTCGCCAAGGGCATTCAGCACACGGCCCAGCATCGCCTCGCTGGCGCGAATGACCGGCCGTGCCCCCCATGTGCTGACCGTGTCACCCAGCCGCACTCCGCTTGCCGGGCGCAAAGGCATGCTCAGCACGCGCGCTCCATGGAAGCCGACTACCTGGCCTTCAACCTCTCGTCCCATGTGATCGCGAATCAGGCAGCAATCGCCCAGTGCACAGTGCGGCCCCTCGCTTTCCACCAGTCCAGCAGCCGCTCGCACAATGCGTCCGCTCCATGGGCGCAGTGGCAGTATGTCCAGCGCCTGCTGATAGCGTTCCAGCATCACTGCACCCGCGTGGCTGTGGATTCCACTGCCGCTGGGCGATGTGCCAGCAGATCAAAAAAGCCGCGCTCGATTTCCTTGAGTTCGCTTTCGAAGTCCACCACCGTGCTGCCCAGAGCGGTCTCCATGCGCACACAGCCGGGGGCCACCGTGCGGTCGGCCTTCACTTCAACCGGCCGCGGCATGTTCATAGATAACTCCGTCCAGCGCCCTGCTTCATCTGGTGGCACGCACAGCCGCACCGTCGTGCCAGCCTCCAGTTGCTCCAACTCGTGATGCACCAGTGCGCCCAGCAGCCGCACATCCATCTGCGATTCGCGATGTAGTATGCGTCGGGCGATGGCCAGCGCCAGCTGCACCACCTCCTGCTCCACGGCGGAAAAATAATGTTCGCGCTGAGCGCTGAAATCCGCTACCGCCTGCGCCACGTTATTGCGCGCCCGCTGCACCTCGTGCTCCACTTCGGCGCGGCTCTCCTCAACCATTGCCATGCGCAATTCCTCCACGCGCACCGCCACCAACTCGTCCAATGTTGGCTCATGCTTGCTGGCTTCAGCGGTAGAGGCTGCCTCCTGCCTCTCGGCGGCCGTGCTATCCTCTGCGGCCTCGGGATACAACATCGGCGCCCAGGCGCGCCCGGCCTCAGACGACGAGTTCATCTTCGTTCTCCTGCTTGAGTTGTATCTTTCCCTGCGACTCCAGCTTGCGCGCCACGCTGACACACTCCTGCTGCGCCTTCACCACGTCCTTGCCGCGCTGCGGTCCCAGACTCTCCATATCTTCCTTCAGCATCTCCACCGCGCGTGAGCTCATGGACTTGAACATGTGGTCGCGCAGTTGCGTTGAGGCGCCTTTCAAGGCCTGTGCCAGCGTCCGCTTGTCCAGGGCTGCAAGCAATTCGCGTATGCCCGTCTCCGGCACGCCCAGCAGGTCGTCAAAGGTGAACATCAGATTGCGGATGCCCATCGCCAGTTTGGGATCGTCGCGCTCGATGATCTCCAGGATGATCTTTCCGCTCGAAGGGTCCATGCGGTTCAGCAGGTCAGCCACGCCCTTAAAGCCGGCATAGGCGCGTCGGCTCTGCTCGCCCAGCGCCTGCAAACGCTTGTGCAGTACCACGCTCACCTTTTGCGCCATCTCCGGAGAGAACTGCCGCAACTCGGCCAGCCGCTTGACGGCAGCCGCCCGTGTCTCCTCCGTCAACTTCATCAGCAATGCCGATGCCTGTCGCGCATCCAGATGCGCAAGAATCAGCGCAATCGTCTGGGGATGCTCGCCCTGCAAAAACTTTGCCAGTTGCTGCGGGTCGGCCTTTTGCAGTGAATCCAATTTGCTGGCGCTCAGTTCCTGCGCGCGGCTCACCGCCTCCAGCATCGCACGCGCTCCCTCCGGGCCCAGGGTCTTGACCAGCAGGCGCTCGGCATACTCCAGCCCCCCCCTGCGCAATGTATTCCTGCGTCATCGCCAGCTGGTGATACTCATTCAGGATGGCCAGGGCCTCGTCGGGTTCCACCGGCCCCAACTCGCTGATCTCCTGCGTGACGTGTTGCAACTCGCTCTCACTCAGGTTGCGGAAGATAAGGCTGGCTGTCTCCTCGCCCAGCAGAACCAGCAGGATCGCCGCTTTGCGCACTCCTTTCTTGGTGTGGGTCAGTGCGATGCTCATGTTCGCTCTCCATCGCGAATCCAGTTCTGCACCAGCCGCGATGCTCCCGCCGGCTCCTGCTTCACACGGCTCGTGATATCCGTCCTCAAGCGTGTCATCTGCGAGGGGCCAATCGACTCCTGCCCGTCGCCTTCCATCAAGGACGCAGCCGATGCCGCCGCTGCATGCAGAGCGTTGTGATGCGGCTGTACCAGGGAGAGCGAGTGTACGATCTGTTTCTTCACCGGCCGCAGCACCAGCAGGTAGGTCAGCCCAAACAGCGCTAGCATGGCTGCCAGCCGGATATAGCTGATCCAGTCCAGCATCAACGTGCGAATCTTCTGCCAGCGGGTCACCGGCACAGGCGTCTCCGGCGGAATCACCTGGAAGCTCATGTTCTGTACCGTCAGCAGGTCGCCGCGCGCTGCGTCAAAGCCAACGCTGGCCTTGGCAATTTCTTCTATGCCCTTCATCTCCTCCGGCGTGCGCCGTTGCCGTGGGTTCGTCTTATTGGATGGGTTGTAGATGTCGTCCACAAGCACAGCTACCGCCAGCCGCTTCAATCTCCCCGCGGGTTGTGATGTATGCCGCACCACCTTATTCACCGCATAGGTGCTGTTCTCGCTCTTCGATTGCGCCAATGCTTCGCCGCTCGTCCGGGCTGGTGTGCCGCCTCCCGGAACGTTACTCGCCGTACCGGCCGCGCCTCCGGGCTGCGTTCCGCCATTGGTCTCCTCACTGCGCTGCAGGGAAAGAGCCACGGTCTTCGTGGGATCGTAGCTCTCCGACTGTTCCTCAACCGTGCCGGGGTCAAGTTCGGCATGAACCATGGTTCTCACATGATCGGCGCCTACCACCGGCTCCAGTGTCTGCAACAGCCGTGCGGAGAGCTGCTCCTCGGCGCTGCGCTCCTCGCCTGTCGGCTGCGAACTGGCCGCGGCCGTGCTCCCTGCATCGCCATCCACCACTGTCACCGCCGCTGGGTCGAGCTTGTCTACGGCGCTGGCCAGCAGCCGCTGCACGGCCACGCGCATGGCGGGCGACAGCCTTTGTCCTTTCAGCTTCAGTATCACACCGGCCTTCGCCTGCCGCTCCAGCCCGGAGTAGATCGAGTCCGGTGGAATCGCCAGGTGCACCCGCGCCGACGCCACGCCGCCCATCGCCTGGATGGTTCGCTCCAACTCACCCTCGAGCGCCCGTTGGTAGTTCACCTTGTCGTCAAAGTCGCTGGCAGCCCAGTTGTTTTTGTCGAAGAGTTCAAATCCCATCCGGCCGCTGTGTGCCGCGCCGCTCGATGCAATCTCCAGCCGCGCCGCGTCCAGTTTGTCTGCCGGCACCAGCACGTTGCGTCCATCAGGAGAGATCTGAAAGCTGATATTTCTTGCCTGCAGATGTTGTCCCAGGCTCTGCGCGTCGACCGGCTCCATGTTGCTGTACAGAGCTGTCATCTCCGGTTTGGCCAGCAGGCGCACAAAAGTAAACAGGACAAGCGCCACCAGCACCGCGCCGCCCGCCAGCATCAACCGCTGGCGTCCGCTCAGACTGCCGCCAAATTCGCGCAGTTGTCCTGCTACTTCTCCGAAGCTCTTGGCATCGCTCATCGTTTTATTCCGGGTCTGTTCAGGTTAGAACTGCAGCTTGGATATCTCCTGGTAAGCCCCAACCACCTTGTTGCGCACCTGCAGCATCAGGTCAAAGGCCAGCGATGCCTGCTCCACCGCCAGGGTTGCCGCATGCACATCCTCGCCCTTGCCCGTCAGCAGGTTTGTCACTTTCTGCTCCGCGGTCGATTGCAATTCATTTACCCGCTCCACGGCTGTGGCCAAAGTCGATGCAAAGTCTCCGCCGCCCTTCGAGCCATGCAGCCCGCCCAGCGCGGTTGCACCGGCGGAATTCATCGTGATTGGCGTAATACTCATCTGGCTGGCTCCTAGGGTTTCAGCAACTCGATCGACTGCTGAATCATCTGCTTCGCTGCCTGCACGGCGCTGGCGTTCATCTGGTAGGCCCGGGCAGCGCTCATCAGATCCGTCATCTCCAGCACGGGATTGATATTGGGATAAGCCACCATGCCGTTCGCGTCGGCATCCGGATGCGATGGATCGTAGCGCATCACCGGCTGCGAGCTGTCGTTGACCACGGCCTTCACCGTCACTCCGCCCACAGAACTGGCGGCATCCATCATGCTTCCCGCGCCTGCCAGTTGCATGCGGAATCCCGACGGCATCTGGCTTTGCAGCACGACCTCCTTACGCTTGTACGGTCCACCTTCGGCTGTGCGCGTGCTCTCGGCATTGGCCATGTTGCCGGCCACCACCTCGGCGCGCGTGCGCTCCGCGCTCAGTCCGCTGGCGCTGATGCCCATCACGCCGAAGAGGTTCATTGCGAGCCTCCCTCATGGATAGCCTGTGAAAGCCGGTGCATCTCCGATTTCAGCAGCGCCACGCCGGTCTGGAACTGCAACTGTGCCTGACCCAGCGCCAGTCCCTCGCGATCCATGTTCACGTTGTTGCCATCGGGGCGTTCATTCAGTCCCTGCACCTCCACAACACGCGGCTTAGAAGTTGTTTCACCGTCGCTCATCACAGATGCCAGTTGGCTGCGAAAGTCCACGTCCTTCGTGTGGTAGCCGGGTGTGTCCAGGTTGGCAATGTTGGCTGCGATCACGCCGCCACGGTAAGCGGTAGCGTCCAGATAGTGGCTCAATCGCTGCATCATAGGAGTCTCCACCATGCTCATGACAGGCTCCTTCCGTCGGCCGCCGGTGGCAGCACATGCACGCCCGGCATCTGCGACACCGGTGGCATCCCCTGCAGCAGTGCGTAGCAGGTGTCATCGCGGAACATCAGCTCGGCCAGCAGCCCTACATCCAGCAAACCGCCATGTGGCAGCATCAGCAGGCGCCGCAGTACCGAGCGCAATTGCGTCACGTTGCCCGGCCAATCATAGGAGCAGAACTTCTCATACATCGCCTGCGAGCAGCGCACCCGCTCAAAGGGCGAGGCGTTGCGCAAAAAACCTTCTGTAATGGGACGTATGTCCTCGATGCGCTCGCACAGCGACGGCACTCTTACCTTCTGTACCAGCCCGGAGAGCGCCGGCAGCAGAGGCTCGCGCGCATCCTCTTCCGTCGCGCAGGTCATCAGTACCTGTACTCCGCCGTTGCGTCGCCGCTGAGCTTCAATCAGCCGCAGCAAGCGTTCCTGGGTTTGGTGTTTCAGCTCTTCCACATGCAGCAGCAGTACGCCGCCGTTCACTTTTGCGTGAATTTGCGGCCGGGTTGTGCCCATGGCTGCCGTGGCGCCCAGCAGCGCCTCCTCGGTGGCTTCGCTGCCGAACAGGCGGCAATCCAGGGTGAACAGCGATCGCGGGCCGGGTTTTCGCCGTGCCCACGCGCAACGGGCCAGCAGGCGGCGTCCCGTGCCAGGCGCGCCTTCTATCAGTAGGGAATGACCGGTTTCGATGGTCTCCATGGCCTTGAGCGCCGCGCGCCGCAGAGCCGCGTTGCAGCCCACAATCTCAGGGATGATCTGCCATTCATTCATTGCAACCTCGCCTGTTCATTCAGTTGGCTGACTGGGATGGTTGCACGGTGGCTGCCATAGACCACTCCGCCGGTTAAGAACTTTCTGAGACTCGCACCGAAGCGCACGGCTTGCGCAGGTGAATCAGCTCTGGACCAATCACCTCGCGTCCGCCGCAGAGCACAAAGGCGCGCTCCACCACGTTGCGCAACTCGCGCACGTTGCCCGGCCAGGTGTGCTGCATCAGTTTCGTTTCGGCCGCCGTCGTCAGCCGCACTTCATCGCCGCCCGTCAGCCGGCGCAGAAAATGCTCGGCAACCAGCGGAATGTCCTCCGCCCGCTCACGCAGCGGCGGCACCTCGATGGGGAAGACCGATAGGCGGTAATAGAGATCGTCGCGGAAGAGGCCCAGCTTTACCTTGCGCTCCAGGTCGACATTCGTCGCGGCCACCACGCGCACGTCCAGGCGGAATACGTCGCTCGTGCCCAGACGCTGCACCTCGCCGCATTCAAGAAAGCGCAACAGCTTCGCCTGGCTGGCCAGCGGCAGTTCGCCAATCTCATCAAAGAAGACTGTTCCTGCCTGCGCCGCGTGAATCTTACCCAGCCGTGATTGCACCGCTCCGGTAAAGGCTCCGCGAGTGTGGCCAAAAAGTTCGGCTTCTATCAAAGCCTCCGGAATGGCCGCGCAGTTCACGGTGACAAACGGTCTTTCCGCCCGCGGGCTCAGTCTGTGGATGGCCTCGGCCACCAGTTCCTTGCCCACGCCGGTCTCGCCCGTCACCAGCACAGCCGTGTCATGCGCCGCCACCGAACGCACCAGCCGCGCCACGGAACGCATACATTCGCTTGCGGCCACCATGCCGGGCAGGGAGTTGCCATCCAACTCCGCGACCTGCATGGCGTTGCCCTTAGCGCGCAACATGGCTGCCGCACCATCGCCCGCATGCTGGACCAACACATCGCTCAATCCGCGGAAGGCGGCATCGTTGCGCATGTCCGCCGGTATATCCAGGCGGCCGTTTGTGCCATCCACCAGCACTACCTCGGTGCCGGGAAACTGCCTTTCCACTACGCCAATCAACTCGTCGCTGTTCAAATCCGGAAAGTGACGATCTAGCAGGACGATGCGTGCTCCGTGGCGTTGCAGCCGCTCCAGGGCTTCGGCGCCGGTGGCGGCCTCCACCAGCATGGCCGTGCCCTGCATGTGTTCCACCAGCTTGGCGCGCACGCCGCTATCGGCAATGGCAATCAGGATTGTGTTGGCGCGCCCGAGGCCCGCTGAATAGTGCAGTGCCCGTGCGGTGTTTCCTGCAGTAGAAGAAATAGACTGTCTATGATTCATGCTCCCGTTCTACATGCGACTTCTTGGAAAGCAATTAGCCGGTGGTTAGAAGTCCCTCATCCACTGAAGTATTTGCCGGAATCTGCCGACCAGTTTCGCTTCGGAACACTGCCACCACTCCACCGTCGGCCGCATGGCTCACGCTGGCTCCGGCATGCTCCAGCAGACGGCAGCACAAATGCGCTCTCATGCGTTCCATCGGCGCAGGCCGCAACTCCAGCCGCGTCGTGCCATCATCGGCCGCCAACTGCACATACACCTCGCTGCCGGGTGTGGCCTCGGCAATCAGCGTGTCCAGCACTACAAACAACGCGCGACGCAGCAGCGACTCGCAGCACAGCATTTTTACCGTTGCCACACTGGCATGCAGCTTTACCCGGCCCGCCTGCGCCACTGGCTGCATCTCCTCGATGCACTCCCACAGCAGGGGCTCCGCCGCGCAAACCGATCGATCAATCACATTGCCCAGCCCTGCCATCTCGCGCACCAGCGCCAGGTCGCGCGTCAGTTGCTCCAGCAGCAGAAGGGTCTCACCCAGCGCCTGCCGCGCGTCGGTGCCATCGCCTTCCAGGGCCAGCTCCAAGGTGGCGCGCATAGCCATTACCGGCTGCGAAAGCGTGTGGAAAGCCTCATTCAGATAGTTCGTCTCTGCGTTCATGCCACCTCGTTGTGCCGGTCGCTCAGTTCGTAGCCCACACCGCGCACCGTGTGGATCAGCCGGCTCGGCGATCCCTCGTCCACCTTCTTGCGCAGGTAATTAATGTAGACGTCCACGATGTTGGTATTGGTATCAAAGTTGATATTCCAAACGTGCTCGATGATCATCGAGCGTGTGATGCGCCTGCCGGCGTTGCGCATCAGGTACTCCAGCAGCGCGAACTCCTTTGCCGTCAGCTCAATCTGTCTTCCCTTGCGCTCCACCTTGCGCTCCACGCGGTCCAGATGCAGGTCGCCCACCTGCAGCACGCTCTCCACCGAGGGCCGCCCGCGGCGCAGCAGAGCCCGCACCCGCGCCGATAGTTCGCTGTAGCTGAAAGGCTTGTTGATGCAGTCGTCGGCGCCGCTGTCCAGGGCGTGAATTCGGTCTTCCACCCGTGGACGCGCCGTCAGCACCAGTACAGGAAGCTGTGGTTTTTCCGGCCGCAGTTCGCGCAGCAGGCTGATGCCATCCATCTTTGGCAGGTTTAAGTCCAGGATCAGCAGGTCGTAATCCACCCCACAGGCCATCGCCACGCCCTGCGCGCCATCCAGTGCCACATCCACCGCGTAATGCTCTGACTCCAATCCCTTGCGTATATATGAGGCCAGTGCTGCATCGTCTTCCACTACAAGAATCCGCATTGTTTGCTCCGTGTTGCTGGGGGAATTCTCAGAATGCACGCAAGTCCGGCACTTATTAATCTATGAAGTGGTGCAGACGTTACATGAATCGTCTCTCATCTCCCCAATGCGGAGATTCCTGATTTGGCACAGACGCGAGGGTGCCACAAACAGGCATTCACCGCCGGTTGCAGCAGTCTCTTCACATATGGCATTTCCAACTGCCGGATCAACGCATCGGAATCTTCATGCACAGCCTCTTCAGGCACAGAGAGTGCATTGAAAAAGGTGCAGAACTCGGCAAGTGAAGCAGAATTTGCCCTTGCCGCGTCCCGCAGTTTACAATCATCAGGTATTGGTTCCGGATGTACGGGCATTGACCACATTCATGCCCAGCCGGCAATAAAGGCGCGTAGCTCAGTTGGTTAGAGCGCTACCTTGACACGGTAGAGGTCAGGAGTTCGAGTCTCCTCGTGCCTACCACATTCGAAAGGGCTTAGCTCCGGCTAAGCCCTTTGATTTTTGACCATCCCGTACCGTTCTGCGTACCGTTCTAGCTCTGTGAAGCTAGCGGCATAAAACGAGCCACGGCTGATTTAGCCGCACCATTCAACTGAGGGGCTCCAAAACCCCAGACGCGACGATATTAACCGGCAATGCCCTCAGGCCCCCACTCTACTTGTCGATAGGTGTGATGTCTCGCGCATAGGAAGCGTTATCCTTGATCTGGCATGTAGCCCATGATTACTTGTTTCATTTTTAGTGGGCCTCGGCTGTAGTAATGCCATACTGACGCAAACCTGGGGTGAAATGTATTGCTGACCAGATATGTCACAAGATTTGCATCTCTTGTCGAACATTCGAGATGTTTATCCAACAACCCTGTCAACTGTGAGCGGTATGAATGAAAAAATAGCGAATAGTTCAGTACTTGCGGAATGACTTCGAGTTTAGGATCATCGAATTTCAGTTCAATCACAGCTACATCACCATCTCTATTTATTGTCACGAGATCAATAAATTCTGTGGGTAATATTCTGGCATGTTCCTTGATTTCATCGCAGAATGCTCCGGTCGGGAACTCCCGCTCAACCTTGTACCCTTTGCAGTGATTGCCAGTTTTGAATTTCCCTATTCGTACAAAGTCATCTCCGAATAGAGCCAACCGTGCATTGGTCCTCCTGATAACAGTGTCGGGTGAATTAAAAAGCCCCTTGCCATAAAGGTAAGCTTGGAAGTCTTTCTCTAGACGCCCGGGTTTGTCATTATCACCGTGCTGATTAATGACGTCGCGAATTTTCTCGCGATCCGGCCTCTTAGCCAGGTCGTCCATGCTGTAAAGCGCATCAGCCAACTTATTTCTAAGCAGTGTTACATGAAGGTTGTTAGCACTTGCCAGATATGAGACCCGCCGTTTTAATGCTTCGTACTGAAGCTGGGCCTTCGGTGTGCTCGGAACCTTGATGTCGAAAATAAGTTGCATAGGTTTCCCCGTGCATTGTTTCACTTCATCGAAGAAAGCAAGTCCCCAAGGGTCAATTCTCTTAAAGACATCTTCTTTTGTCGTGCCAGGATTGCTTATCTTCACAGTGACGACTGCAGGACCATCAGTTGCCTCATAAGTCAAGTTCTTAGGCCAACCTCCGCCTTTGCCACGTTCCCCGCCAACTCGCTGATTGAGTGCTTCGATTGTCATTTCTCAATCCTCTCACACAGTACGGGCAATCGTCGGCCTTCTAAATGCCATTGTCAGCTGAGTCGCAAGGTCGTATTATCCCCCAAATCGCCGATTCTCTCGATCACGAGGTGAGAATTCCCAGACCGGGACTTCCTGTTCAAGTTTATTTTTCGATTTCCACAGAAAGTGTCAATTTCTGGCTCTGAAATTTGAATATACAAGGATGAACTCTCAAATAGACTCTGTAACCCTGACTATCCACCGGGCGGCAAATGAAATCGGCGGCAATTGTATCGAGATTGCCGCCAATGGTGAGCGAATATTGCTCGACGCTGGCCGTCCGCTATATGCGCCTGAGGATGATACCTGCAGTTTCATTCCAAGAACTCTAAATACTGAACTACCAGTGGCCGGGGTTCTGCTGTCACATGCCCATCAAGATCACTACGGGATACTCAATGAATTGCCTGCAAGCTGGCCAGTCTATTGCGGCAAGGCTACAGAGTCGCTAATCCGGCTCACGTCCGGCATCTTCGAGAAAACCCTACCGCAGCAGTTCAGGAACTGGGAAAGTGACTCTCCCTTTGAGCTGGGGCCCTTCCGAATCACCCCTTTTCTCACCGATCATTCCGCATTCGATGCATACATGTTGCTGATCGAGGTGTATGGATGCGGGATTCTTTACTCGGGAGACTTCCGGATGCATGGCCGGAAGTCCGTGCTGGTCAAGCGGCTGATGGACTCGTTGCCACCGTATGTTGATGCGCTGATCATGGAGGGGACCAATTTAGGGAGCAACAAGTCATGCTGTAGTGAGGAGGAACTGGAAGAGCGATTCATCGACTTGTTCAAGAGCACGTCCGGGCGGGTATTCGTTTCTTGGTCGGCTCAGAACATAGATCGCACGGTCACACTTTTCAAGGCTTGTGCAAATCGAGCGGCTGGCAGAACGCTAGTGGTCGATCTCTACACCGCCGAGGTCATGGAAATGCTGGCTGATTTCGGAAGGCTTCCGCGTCCTAGCTGGGGGCACGTCAAGGTAGTCGTCACCAAAGCATTTGCCAGGATGTACGAAAAAACAGGCCGGGGAGATTTCTTGCAGCGAATGATCCCGCATGGCATATCGGCCAGAGCCCTGGCTGAAAATCCCTCCAAATGGGTAGTGATGACACGTAAGTCTCTGCTTTGGGACTTTGAACACTGCGGTGTGATACCGAGTCCGTCCGACGTATGGTCGTGGTCAATGTGGGGTGGCTATCTAAAAGAAGGTGACGGGCTGGTGCTGAAGGACTGGTTTGAGTCTCGCGGCTGCCCGGCGTGCCACATACACACCAGCGGCCATGCTTCCCCTTCTGCCCTGAAGGAGTTTGCGTCCTCTATCCAACCCAAGGTGTTGATTCCGGTGCATGGTGTGGATTGGGATAATGAACCGGAGGGCTTCGCTAACATCTTGAGGCTAGCAGACGGAGAACCCTGTGAGTTGCGGCAGCACATTGCGGCCAGAGGTGGGGTGGCCTAGTCATGGCTGAATATAGAAAACTAGTGCTAGAGAAGATCTGTCCAACATGCGAGGTTGGAAACCTGCCAACACTCCCGTTCTGCGTCGAATGCGGTGACAGCCTTGCCTATATCATCCCAACCGAACGCATCGTAGCCATGATTTGGCCGGGCCAGACTGATGTCGATACAGAGGTGAAGATAATCTGTCCGGATTGCAAGGCGAAAATTGGGGAGGGTGTATTTCGCTGCCCAAACTGTGATTGCGTTTTGGTTGATGGAGAAGATGATTTTTAGCAGGAATTCTCCTAGACGATGAAGTCGAAGCCTGAAGAGACAGGTCGGTTAAAGAATGAAAGCAAACCTATTGTGAAACCATAGGGCATTCAGTTAGGCACAAGCTGTACCTTGGGGCGATTTTCTACATTCACTGGGCGGGCCCGACACATGAATGGCTACTGGGGTGGTGCAAAAGTGTCTGGGAGGACATTTTGGACACCGCACACTTTGGGGGCTGCTCGCATTCGCTGGCGGATGCTAAGAGTCGGATGCTGCTTTGCGGGCCCTGTGTGCACTAGAGTCATTCCGCACCAATTCCGCTTTTGATTGGGACTATGACGGGTAATTGCTAACTATGACAGCCCTGGACAGTCTCTATGTTATTGAAATGCCAATTAGTTAGCTATTTACACGGTAGAGGTCAGGAGTTCGAGTCTCCTCGTGCCTACCACATTCGAAAGGGCTTAGCTCCGGCTAAGCCCTTTGATTTTTGGCCATCCCGTACCGTTCTAGCTCTGAGAGGACGTCGGTGTGGTGTGCATACGGAGTCCCTAAGTCTACCGCCTGGCGAAGGTCCTGATCCTCACAATCAAGCATGTTCAGTTTATGTGGTTGCACTACAGGTTTAGTTGGATTCCGAATATTTCTTGGAACAGCTGGGGCACATCCCGAGAGAGAGTTCAGCCCCGGCATCCTCATGAAGATACTTTTCTACTTCTGTCCAGCCTTGCTGTTCGTTCCGGATACACTTGCACTTCATGCAAATATGAAGTGGGCTCTTCAGGGAGAAGAATTCAGTAATGTCCTCGATCATCAGCAGGGCCAGTTTCTCATCTTCGCCCGGCAGCGGACTCACAGTCACTAGGACTTGAAACTCGCTTATCGTCAGTCCTGCAGTGAGCTGTAGATTTACCTTGTGACGGCGGACTGCCTGCCATTTCAAGCAGCTCACCACGGAAGTACGGATGGCGCAGATACGGCAAGCTTCGCCTCTGCCACAGCCCTCGAATGAATCAATTGCGTGCAGACAGTTCAGTACTTCTCCTGCGCGGATTCTAAAAACCAAATTAAGGTCTTGGCCGCACAACTGAATGGCGGCATCGTTCAGATCTAATATCTGCACGTCGCCGTTAACCACGAACGCTGGAACCGGAATCGCGTTGAATGTCGTCCTGTCAAGTGGATGGTTCGGCGTTGCTTGCATGCTAAACCCTCATTATCGGGCGAACAATACCATGACTACGTCCCGTTAAACAGTGATTTGAGATCAATTCGCACTTGATCAGTGGATTACCCGGCGAAAATTTATCAGTGCGAATTAACAGGGATACCGATAGGAGAGAAACCTGTACATTCGTTCGTGTTTAGCCTGGGAAGAAATGAAATAGTATGGCGGCGCCATGACTGCTAATCGGCCGTGTGCATATCTATAAGGTTCCACACAGAGTCGAAAAGGGCAACGGCAAGGGTCTTGTTTGCTGGATCGCAGGCAGGCTGCTTCTTGAGTGGTCAATGGACCAGGCCGTTAGACTTAGAAAACCGCAGCCGTCTATGGTTGCGTTATTTACTCCACTCTTGACGAGTGTAAGGGTAGAATGAACCCCCAAAAAGTCAGCAGTATCGCAATGGGTTTGCTTGAATCAGAGAACTGGCCATGAGGGGCTGGTCATGAGGATTCGTGGCTTACATAAAGCAGCGTTGATTGCGCTGTGTTTGGCGTTTCCTTTCATCTGCACGATTCCCAGCCGTGCGCATGTCGTCTTGTTGCTGGAAGAGCCCTACGGCTTCTTTGGCAAGGTCATACCGGTTGGCCACACAGCAATCTATCTGGAAAAGGTCTGCGCCGAAACTCCTCTCAAACTGCGCCGCTGCATACCCGGCGAATGGGGCACGGTGCTCACGCGCAACAATGGAATGGGTGGGTACGGCTGGGTGGCCATTCCGTTGATCCCTTATCTGTACTCGGTTGAAAATCTTTCTGAAGTGCCGGCCAAAGCCGATCGCCCTACCATTTGGAGGCTGCGCCGCCGCTACCATGAAGCACACCTGAAGCATGCATTGGGCGGAAAAATCGATGTGGGCAATCTTTTCCACGGCGGCTGGGGACTGCTGATCGGCATGGCATATGAGCGGCGCATGTACGCCTTCAGCTTTGAGACCACGCGTGAACAGGACGATGCTTTGATCGCGAAGATGAATGCCCGTCAGAACCATTCGCGCTTTGATTTTCTCTACAATAATTGTTCTGACATGGCTCGAAACGTGTTGAACAACTATTTCCCAAACGCATTTCCCCGTAACTATTATTTTGATGCCGGAATCACAACCCCCAAGTCTGTGGCGCGCAGGCTTGTGCGGGTGGCGCGTCGGCATTCGGAGATGCAGCTCTCGGTGCTGCAGATTCCGCAGATTCCCGGCTACCGCCGCAACAGCCGCCGCAGCAGGGGCGCCCTGGAGGCCCTGGTGACCACTCCCGCCGTTGTTCCCATCGCGATCGTCAGTCCGATTGCGGCAGGCGGGCTGTTTGCCGACTACGTTCTGCGCGGCGGCTTTCGTCTGATTCCCAGGAATCTGCCGGAAGTGCACCCAGACAACCTGGCAGCGCTGACTCCACTGCCGGCTCCTCCCCGGATTTCCGCCAGCGATGAAACTACATCGACAGCCATCGAGATCAGCAAGCCGCTGGAAGAAGTTGCTTCTGCGGAGCCTCATCGCGACATGCCCTAGCAGCCATAGTGCATACGGCCACGTTCCTATGCCAATCTGCTTGGCCGCCGCATCATATGCATCGCAGGCCTACACATGGTTCAGCGCTGCCAGTGCTTATCCAGATTTCTGGTTGGCGTACCCGTGGCATGGTTGCGCTGAAATTTGATTGCATGGAGCGGTTTTGTCAGCGATATTCGGCGAGGCTGGCATTAACTCGTGCCAGGAGTATTGCCGTCCAGTACCTCTCGCACCCTGGCGGCCATGGATGTCGGTGTGAACGGTTTTTGCAGGAGTGAGAAATCCGGCTCCAGCACTCCAATCTGGCTGATGGCAAAAGATGCGTAGCCGGACATGTACAGCACTTTGACATTCGGGCATCTGGCTAATACCTGGGCCGCAATCTCTCGCCCGCCCTTCACCGGCATCACCACATCGGTCAACAACAGGTCCAGCTTGCAATCGACGCTCCGGCAGGCGGCGTCCACTTCATCGGGTGTGGAAGCGGTCAGCACGCGATAACCGCGCGCCGTCAGGATGGCTTCTGTCAGTTCGCGCAGCACCTGGTCGTCTTCCACGACAAGAATCGTCTCGCTACCCCGATGTTCCTTCCGGCTCAATGGTTCCTGCCCGGGCGTTGGCGGTTGCTGATCCACGCGTGGCAGCAGGAGCTTGAATGTGGCGCCGCATCCCGGTTCGCTGTATGCCCATATGTGCCCGCCGCTCTGCCGGACGATTCCGTACACGGTTGAAAGTCCGAGGCCCGTGCCCTGGCCAACCGCCTTCGTGGTGAAGAACGGCTCGAAAATGTGCGCCAGCGTTTCTTCGTCCATGCCAGTTCCGGTATCGCTGATGGTGAGTTGAACGTAACGGCCGGGCGGTATCTCGTGGTTTGTATCTACATATCTCTCGGTCAGATCAAGGTTCGCGGTTTCCAGCGTCAGGATGCCGCCATTGGGCATGGCGTCGCGGGCATTGAGCACAAGATTCATCACCACCTGCTCCAATTGTCCGGTGTCAGCCTGCACGCTGCCCAGATCATCGGCCGTTACGGTGCGAACGGTGATATCTTCGCCAATCAGCCGCCGCAGCATCTCCTGCAGGCTGGTCAATACCGCATTCAGGTTTACGGCCTGCTGATACATCACCTGCTGACGGCTGAAGGCGAGCAACGACGGGTCATGCTGGCCGCGCGGGTGCCGGCGCCCTTGATCTGCTCGGCATAGCTCACCACTTGAGCATCCGGCAGATCGGTCAACATATCGCTGTAAGAAATGATGATGGTCAAAAGGTTGTTGAAGTCATGGGCCACGCCTCCCGCCAGTCGTCCGATGGCTTCCATCTTCTGCGCCTGCCGCAGTTGCATCTCCAGATAGTGCCGCTCCGTGACATCGAGCATCGTTCCCTCGATGACCTTGTTGCCGTCCTCGTCCTCAACGATTGAGGCTTCTCGCACCACCCACAGCGGCTTCCCATCCTTGCGAATAAACTCAAACTCAAAGCGTTCGCCTTGGGGATGATCGATCAGTTGTTCCACGCGCACGGCATGCTCCTGCGCGCCGCCGCGGTACAACTGTTCCATCGGCAGCTTCAACAGCTCATTCCGCGGGTAGCCGAGCATCCGGGCAAACGCCGTGTTGAAGTCAATCAGTGTTCCATCCATGGTGCTGCGATAGACGGCGGCCACGTTGCGCTCAAACAGCGATTGATAGCGCGCGGACGATTGCGCCAGCTCGCGGATTACCTCGTTCTGGCGGCCCTGCATCAGCGCCAGCCGCAACGTGTACAACACCAGCGAGACCAGCATGGTGGCCAATCCCAAAAAGACCTGCCATTGCGTAATCGTCTTGAACTTAATAAACAGCGCGATGGGAAAAATAACGGAGGGTGCATACACCAGCACAAGGGATGAGATGCGGTGACGCTTCCTGGACGGACGAACCGGCTCGTCAACCGCATTCCACTGCGTCGCAATCACCACCATCAGCGTTGCCGGCAGCGACCATCCCAGGGTCAGCCAGAGCGGATTTATGATTTCGGATGCAAACAGGGCCGGGTGGTTCGCCATCCATGAGCCCAGCATGAAGAGTGACATCACAACCGCCATGGGGCCATATAGGCGGCGGGCAGAGCTGGACTGCGTGAATATCGCGCGGCCGGCCAGTCCTGCCGCCAGCATGACGTTGCGCAGATGCAGCAGCGCCAGGCCAAGTGTCGCCGTCGCCGCGGTGCCATACAGTGACTCAGGTATGAGAACGAAAAATGCATACACTGCAACCACCAGCAGCAGCAGTTGCAACGCGTCCAGCAACAGTTCCATCCGGATTGGCTCGTCATCGCGGTAGTCAACCACGAAGATGGCAACCAGCATGGGCACAAACGCCACAAAGGAGACGAGGTGCGCCAGCGCATCAACCCCAGGGCCGTGTTGCGCCATGGAAATCAGGTGCAGCGAAAAGGCCAAAGACCACAGCGTAAAGCTGCATCCGCTCAGATACCAGAATGCGCGCGCCAGGTTGCGGGAGCGTGCCGCCGCATGAAAACCGCTGAAGGCTGCAATCGCCCCCAGCGCCCAAATCAGGCTGTCAGAAAGAATCTCCCCGGCAGCACTCTCTTTCATGCTGACAATCGTCAGCACGTGGGCCATGAATAACAAAAGTGCTGTAAACAGCACCTTCGTTGGCCGTAACCGGAGAGCTGGATTTTCAGCTCGCATTGGCCTGAATTTTAGCGCCAACGAGCACTTTTGCAAGACCAAATGCCCTTCCGTGAATGAAAGTTAAATTATTCATTTACTTCATGGCCTACCATGCATAATAGTGAGCGTTTTAGCTGTTATTCCGGCACTATTTCCCCCACGATGGATTTTCTATAAATTTGTTTATCGTCCCCGTATCCAGCGTCTGCCTTGCCAGGCGGCTTTCCGTCGCGCCCGGCTGTCAGCCTCGTGTAACATCAAAAATCAAGATGCCTTTTCGCGTGTGGAATCCGTGGCGGAGTCAGCCGCCGTCTGCCCCGGCCCCGGGGGGTGAAATTGCGCGTCTTGCCGCCGACCCTCGCGTCCACGCGCTCTTCGATTGGTTTCTGCGCCACGAGCGTGATATCGCCGAACTTCAGTTGGCCATCACCGCCATTCCCGCGCCGCCCTTTGGCGAGCAGCCGCGAGCGGAGTGGCTCGGCCATCGCTTCCAGCAGCTTGGCCTCGTCGCCTCCACGGATGCCGCAGGCAATCTGCTGGCCGCGCGTGCCGGGCTGGATAGCGGCTCGGCCATCGCCTTCAGCGCGCATCTCGATACGGTATTTCCAGCGGGCACGCCGCTCAACGTGCGCCGCGAGCACAATCGCCTGCTCGGTCCCGGCATAGGAGACAATGGCAGCGGGCTGGCCGCCCTCTGGGCGCTGGCCGCCGCTCTCCACGACTGCTCCATTGTTACCCGTCGCCCCTTGCTCTTTGTGGCCAACACGGGAGAAGAGGGGGAAGGCAATCTGCGTGGCGTGCGTCATCTGTACCGCGCGCATTTACCCCAACCCTCGGGTTCCGTTCCGCCAGCGCCGCGCCAAGACGACGCTCCTCCTCCGAAGATTGATGCGCTCATCGCGCTCGATGGCGCGGGCAGCGACAGCATCATCTGCCAGGCCCTGGGCAGCCGCCGTTTTCTGGTCACCATTCGCGGCGGCGGCGGCCACTCGTGGAGCGATTACGGCACGCCGAATCCCATCCACGCCGCTGCGCTTGCCGTGGCCGCGCTCTATCGCATCGCTCTGCCCGTGCAGCCACGCACTACGCTCAACATCGGCGCCATCGAGGGTGGCACCTCGGTCAACACCATTCCGGAGTCCGTCACCTTCAAGGTGGATATGCGCTCCTCCGATCGCATCTGCCTGGACGAATTGGAGCAGCAGTTGCGCCGCACAATAGTGGAGGCCTGTGCCGAAGCCAGCGCTGGTGCCGTGCATCCCGGGCTGCGCCTCTCGCACGCCATCACACTTACCGGCGAACGTCCTGCCGGAGAGCTTCCCGCCACATCGCGCCTGCTTGCCGCCGTCCGCGCCGTGGATGCCCAGCTTGGCATCCGCAGTGAAGTGCTGCGTGCCAGCACAGACGCCAACATTCCGCTCTCGCTCGGCCTGGAAGCTCTTACCCTCGGCGCCGGAGGCAGCGGCGGTGGCGCGCACACTCTGCATGAATGGTTCGATCCCAGTGGCCGCGCGCTGGCCTTCAAGCGCCTGACGCTTTTGCTTCTGCTGCTGGCTGGTCTGCCCTCGGCGGCGGAGGGCGAGTCGCTGGCGGCGGGATGCGAACCGGGGTGCGAATCGGGGTGCGAGTAATGTCGCGTTCGCTCAAGGCTCATCTGCTGTTGCTGGCCGCCACCTTCGTATGGGGCGCCACGTTCATCGTCATCAAGAACGCCCTCGTCGATGCCACTCCGCTGGTCTTCAACGCCGTGCGCATGGTCATTGCCGCGCTGTTGCTGGTTGCCATTTTCTTTCGCCGTTTGCGCGCCGTGCCCGTGGCCGCCTTGCGCGCGGGCTTTGTCATAGGCACCCTCATGTGGCTGGGCTATGAGTTTCAGACCGCAGGTTTGCTTTACACCTCGGCCTCCAAGTCGGCCTTCCTCACCGGAGCCAGCGTGGTGCTGGTGCCCCTTCTGCTGGCCCTCTTCTGGCGTGGCCACGTCAACCGCTATACCCTCGGCGGAGTGCTGGCTGCCTGCGTCGGACTCTACCTGCTCTGCATTCCCGCCGGGCAGGGGCTTTCCCTGGCCTCGCTCAATCGCGGAGACATCCTCACCCTCGGCTGCGCCGTGGCCTTCGCCTTTCAGATCATCGCCGTCGGACGCAGCGCGCAACACTTCGACTTCGCCCACCTGGTCACCATCGAGATCGTCGTCTGCGCCGCGTGGATGCTCATCAGCATCCCCCTGGCCGACCGCCACGCCTTCCTGCGCCTTACGCCGCGCATGATCATGGCGCTGGCCATCACCGCCGTCGTCGGCACCGTCGCGTGCTTCATCGTGCAGGCCTGGGCGCAGCGTTTTACTCCGCCCACGCACACCGCGCTCATCTTTTCCCTGGAGCCGGTCTTTGCCGGCCTGACCTCCTATATCGTCCTCGGTGAGCGTCTGGGTTCGCGGGCCATCGTCGGAGCCGCGCTCATCCTTGCCGGCGTGCTGGCCAGCGAGTTGCTCGGCCATGTGCAGAAACCCGAGGCCGAGATCAGCGATGAACTGGGTGAAGAAGTCGCTTAGAGCGGCAGCGATTGCATCTGCCCCGTCTTTCATTACATCCAATCATCCATGACTGCATCCAGCCAAGTTGACGGCGAAAGGCATCGCAGGCAGCTAGTGCTGCTGCAGTCCTTTACCCTTGCGTGGATGCTGGTCGAGTGTCTGCTTTCGCTGCTGGCGGCCCGGCACGCGCGCAGTGCGGTGTTGCTGGCCTTCGGTTCAGATAGTTTTGTGGAGTTGCTCTCCGCCCTTCTCGTTCTGCTCAGCATCTTTCCCCGGCTAGGCCTGCGCCAAAACCTGATTGAGCGTGCCGCTGCCGGATTGCTCTACCTGCTGGCTGCATTGGTGGCGGCAACCGCTGTGCTGGAGTTGTACTGGCATCTGCATCCCGAGCCGAGCCCGCTGGGCATAGCCGTGGCTTTTGCGGCGCTCTGCGTAATGCCCCTGCTGGCCTGGCGTAAGCGCCGCCTGGCCGCCGCCATGCAGCACGCCGCACTCGCTGCCGATGCGACACAGTCCGCCGCCTGTGCCTACCTGGCGGCCGTCACCATCCTTGGGCTGGCAATGAATTCGATCTTCCATCTTGGCTGGGTGGATCCCGTAGCCGCCCTGGTGGCCGTGCCGCTACTGCTGCGCGAGGCATACCAAACGTCGCGCGGCCACGGCTGCCAATGTCATTCATAGGACGCCCATCGACGATGGCGCGTGCGTTAGTATTGCAGCACGGGAGAACTCATGAGCCACCCTCCAGTGCAGTCCAAGCATTCAGGTGACACTCACGATCGCCTGCGCCAGTTGCTTTCGCGCCGCGGCGTGCCGGAACTGCTGGTAGCCCTTGTGGCCCTCGTCGCCTACCTCGGCACCGCGGGCTTTGCCTTCGTTTACGACGACCGCGCCCAGGTGCTCAATAATCCGGAGATTGCCAGTTGGCGCCGTGTGCTCGGCTACTTTGGCGGCGACGTGTGGTCCACCTACGATCCCTCGCACATACAGAATTACTATCGTCCGCTCTTCTTCGTATGGTTCCGCATCAACTACGTCCTCTTCCACCTGAATCCCGTGGGATGGCACCTGGCGGCCGTCGCGCTGCATGTTGTCGTATGCGTGCTGGTCTTCCGCATCTGCCTGGCCCTTACCTCGGATCGCACCGTGGCACTGCTGGCTGCGCTGCTCTTTGCCGCGCACCCCATCCACCTCGAATCCGTTGCCTGGATCAGCGGCACCACCGATCCCTTGATGTGCATCTTCCTCCTCGGCGCGACCCTCTGCTTTCTGCGCTGGCTGCGTGCGGCGGGCATCGTTCCACTCCTCGCTACGGGCGTGCTCTTTGTCGCCGCCTTGCTGGTCAAGGAACCGGCCATCATGATGCTGCCGCTGCTGGCACTGCTGGCCGTGCTGTACGCACCCGGTGTGGGCGGGCAGGGCAGTGCGTTAAATAATGATGATGCCGCTGCAAGCCAAACCTCACGCGGCAGTAGTGGCCTCACCGCTGGCGCGGCGCTGTTGCGTGGAGTGTTGCCCGTGGCTGTGGTGGCTGCGGCATACCTTGCCCTGCGCGCGCACCTGCTGGGCGCTGCCGCGCACGCGGTCAACCAGCTTACGGCCTCGCAGATTCTGCTGACCCTGCCCGGCATCGCCTTCTTTTATCTTCGCCAGTCGCTCGCGCCCGTCGGGCTTTCGTTCCTCTATGACTTGCCCGCACAGTCGCAGCCCACATGGGACGGCTTCTGGATGCCGCTGCTGGTGGTTGCCGCCATCTTCGCGCTGCTGGGCTGGTGGTGCGCCCGTCCCGGCCGCCTTCGTCCCGCGCTGCTTGTCGCGGCCGTCGTGTGGCTGCTGTGGATTCTGCCCGAGCTCAATCTGCAATGGATGCCCGCGGGAGAGCTGGCGCATGACCGCTATCTTTATCTGCCCGTGCTCGGCCTCTGCCTGATGGCGGCCATTGCCCTCCGCCAGTGGAACGATGGCAATGCCGGTGCTGAGAGTGACGAACATTGCGCTGAAGTCTGCACTCTTCCACTTGGTTCGTCGCAGCGTGCGGTCTTCTCCATTGTGTTTGTCTTTCTACTTGGCGCCACCATCCTCCAGGAGCCGCTCTGCGCCACCGACCTTCTCATCTGGGCTCGTGCCTCCCGGGTCGCCCCACACAACGACATTGCCTGGTCCAACCTCGGCGCCGTGCTCATGGAGCGTGGCAATCCCACACAGGGCCTGATTGCCCTTCAGCGTGCGCTGGAGCTGAATCCCAACTCGCGCACCGCCAACTTTAATCTTGGCTACTCCCTTTACAATCAACACGATTACGCCGCGGCCGAGCCTTATATAGCGCGCTCCGTGCAACTCGGTCCCGGCATGGCCGATGGTTACCGCCTTCTGGGCAGCATCGAGCTGCGCCTGGGCCACGCTGACGCGGCTGAGTCGCTGATGAGAAAGGCTTTATCCCTGGCTCCGCGGCAGGAGGGCTATCATATGGCGCTGGGCCTGGTTCTGCTGGAGCGTGGCGACCGCGCGGCCGCCGCCCAGGAATTCCACCGCGAACGCGAACTTTTCCCTGAAAGTCCAGGGGTGAATCAGGCCCTGCAACAGTTAGGAGAGGGCCGCTAACTTCCTTTGGGACATTGATTTCCAACGGGCATCGAATTCCACAACTGGAATATCCCCGATGGTGGTCTTTCCTGGTGACCTTGTCCCATGTTGGTGCGTCTAAACAGATAGAGCCGGGAAGGGCGTTTTCCGCCTGTCCCGGGCTGTATCCTTCTCACGGAAAAGGGGTAGGATGATCCGTAGAGCAGGTATCCTTTCACCAAAATTATTGCCGGAGGGCATAGAGTGCCGGGCGGAATTCGTTCCGGCCTGCCGCAGACTCACATGATGCAAACCACACAGAAGAATCGCTTTGCTCCGTTTTTTGTAGCCTCGGTCACCGTGGCGCTGGTGTTGCTGATCGGCTCGGTTGTCACCTTTACCGCACGCGCCAAAACCGTGGACAGCTCTGACGCGCCCAAACTCAGCGTGCCGGCCGCGCGCCAACATGAAAACGAGTTCGCCAAGGTTGCCAAGGCCGTCGAGCCCGCCGTGGTCAACATCAACACGGAATCGGTCATCAAGAATCCGCACAAGCACCTGCGCCGCGCGCCGCAGCAGAATCCCGGCGAAGAGGACCAGGAGGAGAATGGCAACGGCGGCGGCAACAACAGCATGCAGGAGTTCTTCGAGCGCTTCTTCGGCCAAATGCCGGAGGGCATCCCAAACATGCCCAACGCTCCCAATGGCGGAGAGATGACGGCGCAGTCGCTGGGCTCCGGTGTCATCGTCAGCCCCAACGGCTACATCATCACCAACAACCATGTGGTGGAAAAAGCCGACCGCATCCGCGTCAGCCTGATGGGCGATCCCACCACGGTCAGCTATCCCGCCAAGGTCATCGGCACAGATAAGGAAACCGATCTGGCGGTCATCAAGATTGAGGTTGGCCACCCGCTGCCGTACGCCAAGCTGGGCAACTCTGACAGCATGATGGTGGGTGACTGGGTGCTGGCCATCGGCAGCCCCTTCGGACTGCGCAGCACGGTTACCGCAGGCATCGTCAGCGCCAAGGGTCGCAACATCGTCCCCGGCCGCCAGTTCCAGAGCTTCATTCAGACCGACGCGGCCATCAACCCCGGCAACTCCGGCGGTGCGTTGGTCAACTTGGATGGAGAGGTTATCGGCATCAACACGGCGATTTACACCGAGAGCAACGGTTACCAGGGCATTGGTTTTGCCATGCCCAGCAACACCATCGCCGACGTGTTCAACCAGTTGGCCGGCCCGTCACATAAAGTGGAGCGCGGCTCCATCGGCATCACCTTCAGCGCCGAGCCCAGCCCGGCGGTCACCCGCATGTATGGCGGCGGCCGCGGCGTCATTGTGCAGGATGTCACGCCCAACGGCCCGGCGTCGTCTGCCGGACTCAAGGCGGGCGATGCCATCGTCAGCGTGGGTGGTAAGCCGGTGGCCAATGGCGATGAACTGGTCGCCGAGGTCAGCGCGCACCATCCCGGAGACAAGCTGAAGATCGGCTATCTGCGTGAGGGCAAGCAGCAGGAGGCATCGGTCACGGTGGCCGACCGCCAAAAGTTATTTGGCGCGCAACTCGGCACCGCCGAGGAGTCCGCCGAGGAGCAGGCGCCCAAGGAGAGCAAGCTGGGCATCACGGTGAAGGCCGTTCCGGCCATCACCGCCAAGCGCCTGAACCTTGCGCCGAACCAGGGCGTGCTGGTCACGGACGTCAAAGCCGGCAGCTTTGCCGACTCGGTCATGCTCGGCCGCGGCGATGTGATCCTCGAGGTCAATCGCCAGCCGGTCAACGACCCAGCCGGCTTTGCCAAGGTTGAGTCCACGCTTAAGAGCGGTCAGGACGTGGTCTTTGTCGTCCGCCAGGCCGGGCAGGGACAGAACGCCACAAACAGCTTCTTGGGTGGCACCTTGCCGTAGTAACCTAACGTTGTCCCCCGCGCCGCCGGAGCCCGCAACGAGCTGGCTCCGGCGGTGGCGGATGTCTTCCTTTAACGCCACGCCGGATGCAAGCCGCATTGGCCGTGGCCGCACCCCGCGGCCGGGCAGCATGAGGCAGAGCAGGGAATTAATCCGAATGAGGTACAGCCGGTTGCGTCGTCATCTTTCAGTGATCTGTGCGGGCCTGGTAGCCATGTCTGCGACATGCTTTGCCGCCAGCACCCCGGCTGCGCACAAAAACACAACCGTCAAGGCTGCTCCGGCGAAGACTGCTTCTTCAAAGAGTGCGCCGTCGAAATCCACCACTGTAAAATCCACTTCGTCCGCGAAGACCTCAGCCAAGCCCGCATCCCAGGCCAAGTCCGCCGCTGCCCCGCATGGCCGCTCCACGGCCACGCCCGCTGCCGGCAAGCACACGCGCAAGGGCGGGGGATTGAAGTCCGTGGCCGCGCGCCCGCGCAGCAAGGGTCAACAGGCCATTGACCGCCAGCGCACCCTGGAGATTCAGCAGGCACTCATCCGCGAACATTACCTGCAGGGCGAGCCCAGCGGCGTGTGGGATCAGCCCACCCGCGATGCCTTTACCCGCATTCAGGACGAGAACCACTGGCAGACCAAAATCGTGCCGGACTCGCGCGCCCTCATCAAGCTCGGCCTCGGCCCCAGCCGTCAAAACCTGCTCAATCCAGATAGCGCCGCCCTGGCCGCGCCTCCACCACCACGGCAGGAAAAGCCCTCCTCCGGTGGCACCAACTAATTTTTCTCTGATTATTTGTCGTGCAGATTTCGTTCAGCGTTCCTGCGCGTAGTAGCCATCGCGCGCCTGCACCGTCAGCCCGCTCTTTCTCGTCATCACGTTCAGCCGGTGGTAGCCGCCTTCGTTCGCCGGGGGAGTAAAGCGCAGGCTCCACTGTTGCCGCAGATCGCCGCTGATTTCCTTGTAGATTTCAGCCAGCGGCGCCTTCCTGCCCGTCTCGTTCTTGTTGAAATCCTTGTCATTCACTTCAAAGTAGCGACCGCCGGTGGCGCGCGCAATCTACTGTAACACCTTTTTGCCTTCGGCCCGATCCTGTTTGCTGATGGCGCTGCCGCTCTCAACGGAGTTGGCACCCACGCCGGTATTGAAAAGTCCGTTGTGCGCCGGCGAATCCTCCAGCGGCACATATACCGTGTACACCATCACGTTGCCGCGCTGCGCGCTCTCCAGGGCCGCGCTCAATGACGTGCGGCTCTCGCGGTCCACGCCGTCGCTGAAGACCAGCAAAACCTTGCGCCCATTGCGCGACCGCATCACCTCGTCGCATGCCAGGTAGATGGCGTCGTACAGCGTGTTGCCGCCCAGCAGGATGCCGCCACCCGCGTCCTCGTCTCCGCGATGATGCTCACCGCCTGTGTGCTGTTCTCCCACGCTGATCGCGTCCACGCCCTTCAGCAGACGATCGCGCGAGCTCGTCACATCCTGCAACAGCTCCACCTCGCGGCCAAAGCGCATGACAAAGGCCCGGTCGCGGCCCTCGCGCAGTGTCTTCACAAACTCCATGGCCGCCTTGCGCTCATCGGCCATCGCCTTGCGTTGCTCCATGCCGGTGTTGGCCACCAGCCCCACCAGCAGTGGGGAGTCGGCCTCGCGCACCACTTCGGTCACCCGCTGTGGGCGGCCATCAGATTCAATCGCAAAGTTCTCGGCGGTAAGCCCCTCAACAACTTCACCCACCTTGTCCTTTACCACCACCAGCAGGCTGATCTCGCCTGCATGATCGGCGGCCTTCGCCGCCTCCGCACTCTTTGTGGTCGCCCGCACGGCATCCTGCGCGGCCACCGGCAGCATAGCCGTCAGCAGAACGAATGCAATCAGCAGATGAAAAAAGCACCGCGTGCGGATCATGCCGAAGAGCATGGCACAAGCCGCACGCGGAGAAAAGATGTGTATAAAAAACTTGCGGGGAAACGAAAGCAGAAAAGCGCCCCTAGGCCTCGGTCTGCTTGCTGCCCGAGCCCGCAAAGGTGGAATACACTGCCGCGGCGGCCACAATCACGTTGGCCACCACCACCGGCATGGCGTGGATCAGCAGTCCGTAGGTGATCCACAGCAGGGCCGCGCCGGCCTGGATCAGGCGCAGCGTGGCCGGTTTCTTGAAAAAGTAGGAGAGGCCGAAGCAGGCCGTGGCAATCCATCCAATCCAGCTCAGCATGATTACTCCCGCCCTCCTGAATTTGCTCCGGCCGTCGAGCGCAGGGTCACAAAGTCGGTACGGGTGCGCGCCCACTCCTGCACCAGGAAGCCATTCTCCTCAAAGAAGCGCCGGATCTGCGGCTGGCTCCACTCGGCGGCCTCTTCCAGGATGGGCACCAGAACGCTCAGCGCGTTGTCGCTCAACACGGTGCGGCGGGCAATCTGCGTCACCGCACGCGAACTGCTGACGGCAATGGTCAACCCGTCGCCATCGTTGACGTGCAGCATGGCGTTGATGTCCGAGCTGCCGTCGCCGGCGTACACCACATGGTCGCGGCCAATCGAGAGCTCCTTCTGCAACTGCATGATGCGCGCCACCTTGCCGTATCCGGCGGTGCAGCGCACCAGGCGGTCGATGCTGCCATCGGCGGCCCATTGGAACTCCGTGCCGAAGATGTGGTCTTTCGGAACGATGCCCTCCAGCGCCGACTGCACAATCTCCACCGGAGCGGCCGACAGCACGTAGAAGTTAAACTGGTATCCCGGAATGCCTTCGCGCAGGGTTTTGTAAAGCAGCTCGATATTCTGCTTCAGCGGAATGCGCTTGCCGGTCTCCACCAGGTGCTTGCGACGTACCTTGCTGTGGAAGGCCGGGTCGTGGAGCAGCAGGTAGGCCAGTTCGGCGCCCTGCTGCACAAGGTTCAGCTTCGCCATGCCCTCCACCTTCTGCTTGAACTCCTCCACCGGGATGCCCAATGTTTCGGTCAACACCCAGCCGGAGTCGTTGAAGCTCAAGGTCTGGTCAAAGTCACTGGCGAACAGGTATTGCTTGGTCAAAGAATCACTCATATCACTTACTATGATAGGCCAGCCGGGGCCGGCGATCTATGAAATGCCTATCAATTGATTTAATTCATGCCATGGCCGCCGCTGATAAGCGAGAAAGTATTCTATTATCAATGAGATAAGCTCCGCCATTCGATTTCCCGAAAGAGGCATAAACGAGCATATATCCTGCCTTGCGGGCCTAATTCAGGCAGGAAAAACCCCGCAGCCAGCCGGTGCGGGGTCGTGGAATCCAGTCCTGTGACTCAAGATAACCTGCCTAATAGCGCTCGGCCATGAACTCCGTAATGCGCTCGTAGGCTTCGCCAAGCACGTCTTCCGGCGGCAGGTAAACGATGCGCATATGCCGCGTTCCGGGCTTTTCTCCAAAGCCGGAGCCATGCACGCACAGCACATGCTTCTGCTGCACCAGTTCTGTGACGAACTGCTTGTCCTCTTCCGGAATATCCAGCTTCGGGAAGGCGTAAAACGCCCCATGCGGAGCCGTCAGCGTGACGCGCGGCGTGCGTGCGGCCCACTCGACGGTCAGGTCGCGGCGGCGGCGCAGCTTGTCGCGCACTTCAATCAGGTGCTCCTGCGATCCATCCAACGCCGGGGCAATGGCGTACATGAACGGGTGCGGAGCGCTCAAACGCGCGCGCAGCAGTTTGTACACCGCCTCCAGATATTCGTGCAGCGACTCTGCCGGTCCGGTGGCCACGGCCCAGCCAATGCGCCAGCCCGGCACCAGGTAGGCCTTGCTCAAGCCGTTAAAGGTGATGACCGGCACGTCCGGCGCCAGCGTCGCAATGGAGATGTGCTGCTGCTCTTCGTCCAGAATCAGCGAGTCGTAAATCTCGTCGGCCAGGATCAGCAGGTTGTGCTGCCGCGCCAGTTCGGCAATGCCTTCCAGCGTTTTGCGGGAGTAGATTGCGCCCGTCGGGTTATTGGGGTTGATCAGCAGAATCGCCCGGGTGCGCGAATTGATGCGCGCGGCAATGTCGTCCAGATCCGGCTGCCAGCCGTTCTCCTCGTTCAACTGGTAGGAGTTCGGCTCGGCGCTCAACTTGCCCAGAACCGCGCCGTAGAGCGGGTAATCCGGGCACGGGGTCAGCACGTTGTCGCCGGGGTTGACCAGCGCGGTAAGGCAGTGGTCAATCACCTCGCCGGAGCCGAAGCCCACCATGATGCCCTGGATATTCTTAAAGCCGCGCTGCTCGGCCCTGCGCCGTATGGCCTCCACCGCAGAGTGTTCACCCAGGCTGTCGCCGTATCCGTTGTGGCCGTCGCGCATGGCCTTGATGGCCGCCTCGATCATGTGAGGAGGCGTGGGGAAGTCGTAGGTGCAGGGGTCGCCGATGTTGAGATACAGGATCTTGTGACCCTGGCGCGCAACCTGGTCGGCCACCACGGCAAGGTCGCGGATGGCGTAGCTGACATTGGCCATGCGCGTGGCCGGGGCAATCTGTGTAACGAAACTCGCTGCGGTCGTCATGATTCACCGGGATACTGAAGTCTTTCTATTGAAACCGATACGGCAGATGCACGCAAGTTCAACGGTCACAGATACCCGGCCCATGCGCGATTTTTGCGGACAATAAGCAGGGCGCGGAATTGGCTTCCGCGCCCGTTGAGATTGCTCGAAAAGCTTTTACTCGCGGTTGTCGATCTGCGCGCGCTGCAGGTGGTCGCTGTAATCCACGTACACGGCTTTCCATTCGGTGTAAAAGTCCAGCGAACCAATGCCGCCCTCGCGGTGTCCGTTGCCCGTCTGCTTGACGCCGCCGAAGGGCAAGTGCACCTCGGCGCCAATGGTGGGCGCGTTGATGTAAGTGATGCCGGCGTCGAGGTCGCGAATGGCGGCGAAGGCGCGATTCACATCCTTTGTGTACAGCGACGAGCTGAGTCCGTACTTCACGTCGTTGGCAATGGCGATGCCATCCTCCAGCGACGCGCACTCGATGCAGCTCACCACGGGGCCAAAGATTTCCTCCTGCGCAATGCGCATCTTCGGCGTCACCTCGGCAAACACCGTGGGCTCGATGAAGTAGCCATGCTTGCAGTCGCCAGCTTCATGGCGATGGCCACCCGCGGCCAAACGCGCGCCGTCCTTCTTGCCCACTTCGATGTAGCTCAGCACGGTTTCCAACTGCGCCTGGCTGACGACCGGGCCGACGTCCACCTTCTCGTCCAGCCCGTTGCCCAGCTTCAGCAGTTTGCTACGGCGCACCAGTTCATCCACAAATTTTTTGTAAATGCCCTTTTGCAGAATGATGCGGCTGGTGGCCGTGCAGCGCTGCCCGGCCGTGCCGAAGGCTCCCCACAACGCGCCATCGAGCGCCAGCTCCAGGTTGGCGTCGTCCAGCACGATCATCGGATTTTTGCCGCCCAGCTCTAGCGAGCAGCGTTTAAAGCTGCGCGCGCAGCTTTCGCCAATGATGCGTCCCACATCGGTTGAGCCGGTAAAGCTGATGGCCCGCACCAGCGGATGCTCCATCAGCGGTCCACCCACTTCGCCGCCGTGACCGGTGACGATGTTGATGACGCCATTCGGAACGCCCGCCTCCACCAGCGCGCTGACGAAGTTGTACACCGATAGCGGCGTGTCTTCCGCCGGCTTGATGACGCAGGTGTTGCCCGCGACGAGTGCCGGGAAGAGCTTCCACGAAGGAATGGCCATGGGGAAGTTCCACGGGCAGATCATGCCCACCACGCCCAGCGGCTGGCGCGTGGCCATGGCGAACTTGTTGGGCAGCTCGCTCGGCGTGGTGAGGCCGTACATGCGGCGCCCCTCGCCGGCGAAGAAGTGGCCACAGTCTATGGCCTCTTGCGTGTCTCCGCGTGTCTCCTTCAGCACCTTGCCCATCTCGCGAGTCATGTCGCGGGCAAAGCCTTCCTTCTTCTGCTCCAGGATGCTGGCGGCTTTCAGCAGGATTTCGGCGCGGCGCGGCGCGGGCGTCAGGCTCCAACTGCGGAATGCACGGTGCGCGGCCTCCACGGCCCGGTTGACCTCGTGGGCTCCAGAGCGCTGGAAGATGCCCACCACATCGCGGGTATCGGCCGGATTGCGGTTTTCGCAGGTCTTGCCGCTGGTGGCCGGAATCCACTGGCCGTCGATAAAGTTCAGATAGGTTTTGATCTCAGAAGTTGTACCGGACATAAAGGAAGCCTTTCCCAGGGAGACGGTTTTGTGGCCCGCGCACCCTCCCGGCAAAGCCGGAAGCGTTAGCGCGGCGCGTATTGCAGGCGACCGCATATCGTAGTCGGCGCGGGCGGGGGCTGGCAAGGAGGCAGAGGGTGAACAAGTCAAACTTGGTGGAATGAGAGACGGGGATTAGTTAATTAGATCGTAGTCCACGGTAATTTTTATATTGAAGGATATGGGCATGCCGTGTAACAGCAAAGGCTCATATTGCCACTGCTTCACGGCATCAACTGCGGACGGAACCAAGAGTGGGTTACCTGACAAGGGAGGCAGCATAGTTATGTGTCCGTCTGGGTTGATTGCCGCGGCCATAGCGACCGATCCCGTGACACGCGCGGTTATTGCATTCGGAGGGTAGACGGGCTGAACCTTCTTGCGAAAGGGTAAAGTTCTGCTTATGTTCTCGCTTAGAACCAGGTGCGCCGGTGCCTCCGTATCTGTTTCCGGCACCTCATCCGCCACGGACTTAATCACAAACTGCAGGCTGTAATTGAGCTTGACAGGCCGCGCTAAGCCATCCACTACATAGGGAAAGATCTCCCATAGCTTCACAAAGCTGGCGGCATTTTTGGCCAGCAGAGGATCACCACCCAGCACATCCACCTTATCCACCCGGCCTTTTTCGTTGAACAGGATAGTTAAGTCAACGCGACCATGCAGTTGTTTCTTCTCCGCCTCGGTGTTGTAAACCACGGGAATCATGGTTTTGAAGGCAACCTTTGGCGTTGGGGCGGTGGCATTTGGCGCTGTGGCGTGCGCGCTAGTGGCATTGGAGTCCTGTGCAAACAGGCTGACGGCGGCAAACAGCACCAGGGCGAGGCTGGCGTGGCGGCTCATGGCAGCATTCTAGCGCACCCCCCCCCAGCCACGGGGATATGGGCTTTCTGGTGAATTTTTGCCCATTTTTCACCCACGGCCACCGGCGGTAGTAAGATAGTCTTTGAGTCCCGGCACGAGCTCCTAACGCATTGCATTGCAACAGTTCAGCCCGGTCTTCGGTGAGCGTCTTCCCCTGTGGCGCGCTCTTCCGCCGACCGCTGTGCAAACATCATGTTGACGCGCCGCGTGGGGCGGACGTGTACCGGACGGAATTGTTCATCCGATAAGAGAGAGACGGCACAAAAGAAGATGTCAAACCACGGCTTCCATAAGGCTTCGCGCTTCGGCAACCTGCGCTCACTGTTCAGCATGTTTTCCAGCGATCTTGCCATTGACCTGGGCACGGCCAACACTCTGGTCTACGCGCGCGGAAAAGGCATCGTCGTCAACGAGCCTTCCATCGTCGCCATCAACAAGAACACCGGAGAGGTAGAAGCCGTCGGCAAGGAGGCCAAGGAGATGCTGGGCCGCACGCCGGGCTCCATCGTCGCCATCAAGCCGATGAAGGATGGCGTCATCGCCGACTTCAAGATCACCGAGAAGATGCTGAACTATTTCATTCAGCAGGCGCACAACCGCAAGATGCTGGTGCTGCCGCGCATCGTCATCGGCGTGCCCAGTGAAATCACGCAGGTGGAAAAGCGCGCCGTCATGGACTCCGCCTATCGCGCCAAAGCCAGTGAGGTGCATCTTGTGGAGCAGGCCATGGTGGCCGCCATCGGCGCGGGTCTGCCCATCACCGAGCCCTGCGGCAACATGGTGGTGGATATCGGCGGCGGCACCACGGACATCGCCGTCATCTCGCTGAGCGGCATCGTTTATTCGCGCTCGGTGCGCATGGCCGGCAACCAGATGGACGAGGCCGTTGCCAACTACCTGAAGCGCAAGTACAACCTGCTGATCGGCGAGCGCACGGCCGAGCAGATCAAGATCGAGATTGGCTCGGCGTATCCGCTGGAGAAGCCGCTCACCATGGAGATCAAGGGCCGCAACCTGATCGAGGGCGTGCCCAAGACCATCACCATCGACGACAGCGAGATTCGCGATTCGCTCAGCGAGTGCGTGGGCACCATCATGAACGCCATCCGCGTCGCCCTGGAGCGCACGCCCCCCGAGCTCTCCGCCGACATCAGCGACCGTGGCATCGTGCTCACTGGCGGCGGCGCGCTGCTTAAGAATCTGGACAAGCGCATTCGCGAGGAGACCGGTCTGCCTGTCTCCATTGCCGACGACCCATTGGCCAGCGTGGTGCTGGGCACGGGCAAAATGCTCGAGGACTTCAAGCTGCTGCGCAAGATCAGCGTGGAGTAACCGTCTCAGCGGCGTTGCGGAGTCGAAGTTCCCCAAGCGATGAATTTTTTCAAGCGGCATGAAAACGCGGTGGTGCTGGCAGTGGTGCTCCTGGCACAGTTGCTGGCGCTTGCCGTGCAGGTCAAACGGCAGACGCCGGCAGGACCGGTCACGCTGCTGCGCCTGGTGGCCGTCAACACCCTGGCGCCCTTTGAACGCTCCGCCATCTACCTGGGCGGGGGCGCGCGCCACGTCTGGAATAACTACGTTGATCTGCTCCATGTGCGCCAGGAAAACCTTCGTCTCAAGGCGGAGTTCGAGCAGGTGCGGCTGGCCCGCACTCGTGAACTGGAAGACGCCCGCCAGGCGCATCGCCTGCAAGCCCTGCTCGGATTTAAGGAAAAATGGATTGACCAGACGGTGGCCGCGCAGGTGATTGGCACCAGTGGCACGGAGAGCTCGCGCCTGCTCTATCTCGACAAGGGCGGGCGCGACGGCATCCGGGTGGATCAGCCGGTCATCACGCCCGATGGCGTGGTGGGCAAGGTGCTGGCTGTCTTTGGCGATCACATCTCGCAGGTGCTGCTCATCAGCGATGCCACCAGCGGCGTGGGCGCCACCCTGGTCAGCTCACGGCTGCAGGGCATCATCAAGGGCTCGCCCAACGGCGAACTCACGCTCAACTACATCATGGGCGATGAGACCGTGCATCCCGGCGAAATCATCGTCACCAGCGGCGGAGATCGCATCTTTCCCAAGGGCCTGCCCCTGGGCACGGTCGCCAAGGTCGCCATGGGCCGCAATCTGTTTCTCGACGTTCGCGTTAAGCCGGCCGTGCCGTTGAATCGCCTTGAAGAGGTCCTCGTCATCACATCGCAGGTCGCGCGAGAGCCGGAGGCCGCGGGACAGCCGCATGTGCGCGCCAGTGATGTTCTTTCGCAGCACTTGCCCGGCGTGCCGCAAGCGGCTGCGCCTTCTCCGTCCGGCGCAGCGCCCAACGCCAACCAGGGAGCGCAAAAGCCATGAAGGGCATTCGCATCAGCTACACCTCGCGCGAGCAGGTTGAGGTCTATCGTTTCAGTTGGCCGGTCTCCATCGGGCTGCCACTGGCGATGGTGGGGCTGCAGGCATTTGCCCCCGTGCGGCTGGCCTTTCTGCGCCCCTTTGATTTCGGCCTGCTGCTGACCATCTTCTTCGCCATCTCGCGCCGCAGCCCGGTCAGCGGACTGCTTACCGGCGCCTTCATTGGCCTGTTGCAGGATTGTTTGACCAGCACGCCGTTTGGCGTCTTCGGCATCGCAAAAACGCTTGTCGGCTACGGCGCCAGATCCATCGGCGTGGCCATCGACGTGGAAAATCCCAGCACCCGCTTCCTGATGACCTTTGTCTTTTATGTGTTGCATCTTGGAGTGGTGCTGGCCACCGAGCACTGGCTGGTCGGCCAGCAGATTCACTTCAACCTGGGGCATGAGACGGGCATGGCCGTGGTCAACGCGCTGATGGCCGTCTTCCTGTTCTCTCTGCTCAACCGCCTGAAGATTCGCGTATAGAAATTTCAGGCATAGAACTTCTGGCATAGCTCGACGCAGTTGGTGGCATGTACGGTCGCGAAGAGAAGGTTCCCATACTTCGGTTGGCGGTGGCCCAGTATGTAATCCTGGCCATCTTCCTGCTGCTCGTTTATGGATTGTGGCGGCTGCAGGTGATGCAGAGCGAACGCTACACCAACATGGCCGAGCAGAATCGCATCAAGGAAGTCCCCATCCTGGCTCCGCGCGGACGCCTGCTCGACCGCGAAGGCCGTCCCATCGTGGACAACTACCCTTCGTTCTCCGCACTGCTGCTGCGCTCGCAGGGCAAAATCAGCGAAGCCAATCTCGACGCCATCGCCATCGGCCTGCATCTTGACGCCACTGAGTTGAAGAACCGCGTGCGCCGCTTGAGCTCCATGCCCGGTTACCAGCCCATCTTCCTTAAGTTCGACATCACGCCGGACGAGCTGGCCTTCATCGAATCGCATCGCAACGAGTATCCCGAGCTCGACACCATCACCGTGCATCGCCGCCTCTATCCCAAGAACGGTTTCATGGCGCACCTGGTTGGCTATGTCGGCGAGGTCAGCGAGGAAATGCTGAACCAGCCGCGCTTCGAGCTCTACAACTCCGGCGACGTCGTCGGCCAAAGCGGCATAGAGGCCGAGTACAACGACACGCTGATGGGCAAGAACGGCTCCCGCCGCGTGATGGTGAACAGCAAGGGCAAGGAGGTGGGCGAACTCAGCGACACGCCGGCCGTGCCCGGCAAGGCCTTGCAGCTCACCATCGATCTCGATCTGCAGATCGCTGCCGAGGAGGCGCTTGGCGACCGTCCCGGAGCCATCGTCGCCATGGACCCGCGCAGCGGCGAGATACTGGCTATGGTCAGCCGACCCACTTTCGATCCCAATTCCTTTGCCGTGCACATCTCCAACAAGGAGTGGACGGCCCTGCTCAACGATCCCGGCAAGCCGCTGCTCAACAAGGCCATCCAGGCGCAGCTCGCGCCCGGCTCGGTCTTCAAGGTCATCATGAGCGTGGCCGGCTTGCAGGAGAAGGCCATCACTCCGGAGCAGAAGGTCGTCTGCAACGGCGGCGCGGATTTCTACGGCCACTTCTTCAAGTGCGACCGTCATCACGGCCCGGTCAGCATGGCGCAGGCCATCAGCGTCAGTTGCGATACGTATTTCTATACGCTTGGTGCGCGCCTCGGCATCACACGCATTGCGCAGTGGGCCTCAGCCTTCGGCCTGGGACAAAAGTCCGGTATTGACCTGCCACAGGAGGCCAGCGGCGTAATGCCTAGCGAAAGCTGGAAGATCAAGACGCAGAAGCAGAAGTGGTACGCCGGTGAGACAATCTCGGTCAGCATAGGGCAGGGAGCCGTGGCCGTCACGCCCATCCAACTGGCTCGCGCTATCGGGGCCATCACCAGCGATGGCCAACTGCGCACGCCTCACCTGGTGCGGCCCGATTCCTTGCCCCCGCAGTACACCGCCGCGCAGCACTATAACGACGTCAAGACCGTGCCCATCGATTCCGATGCCTGGACGCTGATTACCGATGCCATGGCCGATGTGACCACCACCGGCACGGCCAGCATGGCGCACCTGCCCGGCATCGACTTTGCCGGAAAGACCGGCACGGCGCAGACCATCTCGCTGGAGGCGCGCAAGCGCATGGGCACCTCGGCCGGCAAGGCCTTTGAGGACAACGCCTGGTTCGTCGGCGTCACGCCGCGCCGCAATCCGGAAATCGTCGTCGCCGTGCTCAGCCAGGGCGCGGGCTGGGGATGGCGAAGCGGCATCGTCGCCTCCAAGATCGTCAAGGTGTATGTGGATAAGAAGGCCGCGCACGACGCCGGCCGCCCCTACACCCTGCCCAAGATTGAGCCCGTCGCTCCCGGTGCCGACTCAGGCGAGGCGCCTTCATCGCAACCCAGCACGCCCGCCGCTACGCCGCCTGCAGCCAATCCTCCTAAGACGGGCAACAATCAGGCCGCGCTCAGGATGGGCGGTGTGTGGAGCGATCCGACGGGGCATCTGCACTCGGGGAACTTCTCTCTGGACAACACCTCGGCGGCCAATCACGCAGCGCCATTTCATCGCGCCACGGCCGCGCCCGGCATGGAGGCCTTTGCCGACGCAGCGTCCAATATGCGGGCGACGAATGCGCCGACGCATAACAACGTGCCATCGGATAACAAGCTGCCGCGCTCCAGCCCACACTGGACTCCAACGCTGGCCACTTTGCCCGCCCCCGGCTGGCGCATGCGAGGCGAACAATGAGCCGCTATATCCGCTTCCGCGACTTTGACTGGGTGCTGCTCGGCTTCGTCCTGCTCATCTGCGCCCTCGGCGTCAGTGAGATTTACTCCGCCACACTGCACACCAAGTTCGAGGGGATGTACCTGCGGCAGATCTACTGGATCATGGCCGGCGTCGTTCTCCTGTTCATCGTCAGCCTGATGAACTATCACTCGCTGCTGGAGGCCGTGCCCTGGATGTACGGCTTCAGCCTGCTCTCGCTCATTTCCGTGCTGGTTTTCGGTAAAAAATATCTCGGCGCGCGGCGCTGGATTGACTTCCGCGTCTTCCACTTCCAGCCCTCGGAGTGGGTCAAGCTCATCCTCATCCTGACCATGGCCAAGTACTTTGCCGATTACCGCGCCAACGAGCTGCCCTTCCGCGAGCTGGTCAAGGCCGGGCTGGTGGTTCTGTTCCCCATGCTGCTGGTGCTCAAGCAGCCGGATTTGGGCACGGCCCTGACCTATGTGCCGATTGCCATCATGGCCTTGTTTTTGGGCGGCATGAAGGCCCGCCACGGCATTGTGCTGCTGCTGGTGGCCGCCGTGCTGATGCCCGCCGTGTGGAAGTGGGGGCTCAAGCCCTATCAAAAGGAGCGCCTGATGACCTTCATCGCCCCGGAGGCCGATGCCCGTGGCGCCGGATACCAGGTCATCCAGTCGCAGGTGGCCGTTGGCGCCGGCGGCGTCTGGGGCAAGGGAATCGCCAAGGGAACCCAGACCCAGGGACAGTTCCTGCCCGTTCCCCACACCGATTTCATCTTTGCCGCCTGGAGCGAGGAGCATGGCTTTGTGGGCGCGCTTCTTGTTTTGCTGCTATACTTTGGAGTGTTGATGCGTCTGATACATGACGCTCAAACCGCGCCCGACCGCGCTGGTGTTTTCCTGATTATGGGAGTGGTTGCGGTGCTGGCGTTCCACGTCCTGGTGAACGTGGGCATGGTAGTTGGATTTATGCCTGTCACGGGCATCCCGCTGCCAATGATGAGTTATGGTGGGTCCTCGATCCTGTTTACGTTCCTGGCCCTCGGCATTGTGATGAACGTCCGAATGCGCCGGTTCGTGAACTAGATCGGGCAGTGCGCCGCCCAAACGCACAAGGCTTTCGCAACCACGGTTGCCCGGCGGCGATTCCGCTATAGGGTCCTGTCACAGGCGGGGCTGGCGGAACGACAAAAGGTTTGTAGTACAAATCCCGCAGGCGGCGCCACAAAGGGGCGCAGCCGTCGGGTCTCCGGCGATAGCGACGGGGCAATGGCCAGGGAGTTTCCCGGGCCGCACACGAGATGGCGCCTCCCAACGTGGGGGCACAAGCTGGCCAGAAAAGGATAACGGCCGGTCAGGATTGAATTGCGCAGTGGCAATGGGCAGGGAACGGCCCCATCCGGCGGGAAGGAATCCACGTTGATTCCTTTTCGGAGCGGAGAGAAGCGGTCACAACCCCAACCGAAGCGCAACCGTACCGGGACCAGCCGTCCCGGGGAGAACGGAATTGGTGCATAGGTTCACCACACTTTCAGCCGCGGGGCCATCCGGCGCACAGCGCCCAAAGGCAACGGCTGCGGGTTCCCCTCAGCATAGTATCGAGCGGGCGAACTTCGCCTCGCACACCGGCACAGTCCCGGTGGCGCGGCGCATTGATCTTCAAGTCTGACCAGACCTCCTTTCTGCTTCCGGCTCATTCAGCCTGCTCCGTGAGAGCAGGCCGGGAGCAAATATGAACAAGGAACTTTACGTCTCAACCACGCCGCATGAAACCAAGGTGGCCCTGGTGGAGGACGATCAGCTCGCCGAGATCTACTTCGAGCGGGAAAACGAATACACCCTGGCCGGTTCGATCTACAAAGGCCGCGTCACCCGCGTGCTGCCCGGCATGCAGTCGGCGTTTGTCGATATCGGCCTCGAACGCGACGCCTTCCTCTACGTCTCCGACTTCCTCGACCTGCAGGACGAGGATGAAGACAGCGAATTCAGCGATGTAAAAGTCACCGGGGCGGCACTGGCCACCGCCAACGGCCTGATTCTGCCGGAGGCGAAGCCTGCCGAAGTCGAGGACGCCGAAGGTGAGGGCGATGAGCCCGCCGAGGCCTCCGCCGAAGGCGATGCCGCCAATGGCGAGGCCCGCGATGGCGCTCCGCGCTGGCGTGGACGCCGCCGCCGCCGTGGCCGCCGTGGCGGACGCGAGCGTCAGAACGGCGAGGGCCAGAACGGCCAGGCCGAGCAGCCCGCCGCCGAAGCGCAGCCCGCAAATGAAAATGAGGAAGCCGAGCCCGGCGAGCCCACTCCGCGCCGCCAGTTGCGTGGCTTTGAGCCGCGTGGCCTGGCCGAGCA
>CAINND010000119.1 GCA_903851035.1 uncultured Acidobacteriota bacterium
CGCCAAGAAGCTGGCCGCCTACACCACGGAAGGCAACCTGGCACTGGCGCAGGATGGTGGCCTGGCTCACGGCAGCATCAAGAGCCACATCCCCGCCGACAAGTACGTCGACATCACCAAAGAGTTCTTCCTTGCCTAAGCTTCGGCACCAGGAACTGGAGGCAACCAGAACCTGGTGAGCACCGCCCGGGAGGCGAAAACCTCCCGGGTTTTTCTTTGCTGCCAGGGCTTTACGCAAGGGACAAAAGCGTCGCCGGAGAGCGTATTGCAAGTTCCTGAAAAGGGAGTGAGTTAGCGGGGTGATAGCAGTCACATCTGGGGGTGACTCGAATCACGGCTGGGGCGGCTGGAAACGAACAGACTATAGCGTTCTGAAGGGTGTTCCGGGGGCGTCTGTGGCGGAAGCCTGACGGCCTGGCCGGAGGACAAGGCAAGGAGAGGGCATGAGCATCCTGGCGCACAAACTGATGAAGCTGATCGAGACGCATGCCGATCAGTTGGCCGAGGCGCTGAAGGAGCGCATCGTGGCCAGTGACCGCTGCACGGAGTATTGCAACGTCTCGTCCGAGGAATTGAAGACTCTTGTCGGCGGCATCTACGGGCAGCTGGGCCAGTGGCTGGTGACCAAGACGGAAGAGGACATTGAGAAGCGCTACGACATGATCGGCATGCGGCGCGCCGAGCAGAACGTACCCGTAAGCCAGTTGCTGTGGTGCATCGTGCTGGTTAAGGAAAATCTGTGGGCTTACCTGAAGAGCATTGAGGCACTGGAGAGCACGGCGCAGATATTCGGCGAACTGGAACTGATGCAGATGGTGGATCAATTCTTCGACAGGGCGATGTATTTTGCGGTGCGCGGGCACGAGCGCACACTGGCGGCGATAGCAGCCGCGGAAAAAAAGTAAAGGGCGGCCACGGGCCGTCCGTTTTAATTTGCAGGCAGGATTTATAAGCAGCGCAAGTTAGCCTTGCGCTGAGAAAGAACGAATATGGGCTGGCAGGAAGAATATAGACGGAAGCTGACCACCGCGGACGAGGCGCTACAGGCCATCACCAGCGGCATGCGGGTGTATGTGCATGGCAACGCGGCCTTCCCGGGGCTGATGCTGGAGGCGCTCTCCCGCCGCGCGCCGCATGTGCGCAATGTCGAGGTCATCCACCTATTGGGTTTTGGCGAGGCTTTTTACAACCGCGCTGAGTTTGCCGAAAGCTTCCGCCACAACGCGCTCTTCATCGGCCCCAACATGCGCGCGGCAATTGAGGATGGCCGCGCCGACTACATCCCGGTGAACCTGGGTGAGATTGAAGACCTCTTCCTCGACCGCCGCATTGAAATCGACGTGGCCCTACTGCATGTGAGCGCCCCAGACCGTCACGGCTATTGCAGCCTGGGCGTGGCCGTGGAGACCACGCTGACGGCGGCGCGCTGCGCGCGGCTGCGGATTGCGCAGGTCAACCATCAGATGCCGCGCACCTTCGGCAACACCTTTGTCCACATCAGCGAGTTGGATGCCATTGTGGAATGCGACGAGCCGCTGCCGGAGCTGCACGCCGAGCCCAGCAGCGATGTGCATCATGAGATTGCCCGCAACGTGGCCACGCTGATTGAAGACGGCGCGTGTCTGCAGGTCGGCATCGGCGCCATTCCCAACGCGATTTTGCCGTACCTGAGCGACCGCCGCGACCTGGGCGTGCACACCGAGACGTTGACCGACAGCGCCATCCCGCTGATCGAGGCCGGCATCATCAACGGCGCGCGCAAGCAGATTAATCCCAACAAGATCACGCTGGGCTTCGCCATGGGAACGCGGGCCTGGTACGAGTATGTGAACGACAATCCGCTCTTTGACTTCCAGCCCAGCAAGTATTGCAACGATCCGTTTGTCATCGCGCAGAACAATAACGTGGTGGCCATCAACTCTGCCATTGAGGTGGATTTGACCGGGCAGGTTGTATCGGATTCCGTGGGCGGACGTTTTGTAAGCGGTTTTGGCGGGCAGTTGGACTTTATGCGTGGAGCGGCGCGCAGCCGCCATGGACGGCCGGTCATCGCCATCAGCTCCACGGCCCGCAACGGCAAGATCTCGCGCATTACGCCACGCCTGAAGCTGGGCGCGGGCGTGGTAACAACGCGCGCGGATGTTCATTACGTGGTAACCGAATTCGGCGTTGCCTACCTGCACGGCAAGAATGTGCGGCAGCGCGCCGAAGCACTTATACAGATTGCACACCCCGACTTTCGCGACGAGCTTACAAGAGAGTTGAGCGCAATGGGATGGGGTCCCCGGGCCGAAGCCGGCCTGGCGAGGTGAATATGGCAAAAGGGAAAGTAGTCGTCAACCAGGACGAGTGCAAGGGCTGCGGCCTTTGCGTGGAGTCCTGCCCACAAAAAGGCATGGCCTTGCGCGAGGAGCTGAACCATTATGGCGTGCATCCCGCGCAGCAGGTCGAGGACGTTTGCACCGGCTGCGGCATCTGCTACTACGTTTGCCCGGAGCCGGGCGCGATCGTGGTGTACAAGGTGGTTGCGGAAGCGCCGCGCAGCGAGGTGCTCAATGCGGCAACTGTGTAAGGGCAACGTCGCAATCGTCAAGGCGGCCATCATGGCCGGCTGCCGCACTTATTATGGCTATCCCATCACGCCGGCCAGCGAAATTGCCGAGTACGCCGCGCTGCTGATTCCGCAGGCGGGCGGCACCTTCGTCCAGGCGGAAAGCGAAGTTTCGGCCATCAACATGGTGTACGGAGCGGCCTCGGCCGGTGAGCGCGTGATGACCGGATCGAGCGGCCCCGGCATCAGCCTGATGCAGGAAGGCATCAGCTACCTGGCCAGCGCCGAGCTGCCCTGCGTCATCGCCGACATCATGCGCTCCGGCCCGGGACTGGGCAACATCTCGCCGGAGCAGAGCGACTACTTTGCCATGACCAAGGGCGGCGGGCACGGCTGCTATCGCAACATCGTGCTGGCTCCTTCGAGCGTGCAGGAGATGGCTTCGCTGACCATGCTGGCCTTTGAGTTGGCGGACAAGTATCGCAACCCGGCCGTGCTGCTGGCTGATGGTTTCGTGGGGCAGATGATGGAGCCGCTGGAGCTGGAGATGATCGAGCCGGTCATCCCCGAAAAGCCCTGGGCAGTGAAGGGAACCAAGGAGACGCGGCAGAACCTGATCAGCTCCATCCATCTGACCAACGACATGATGGAAGAGCACATCCGCAAGCTGGAGAAGAAGTACATTGCCATTGAGGCAGCCGAGTGCCGCTGGGAGACCTATCGCGCGGAGGATGCCGAGGTGCTGCTGGTTGGCTACGGCATCATCAGCCGCGTGCTGCGCAGCACGGTGGATTTGGCGCGGCAGCATGGCGTCAAGGCCGGATTGTTCCGGCCCATCTCGCTGTGGCCCTTCCCATCCAAGGCGCTGGCCGCGGCGGCGAAGAATGTGCAGAAGCTGATGGTGGTCGAGCTTTCCACGGGACAGATGGTGGAAGACGTTCGGCTGGCCGTCAACGGACAAAAGCCGGTCGAGTTCTACGGACGCATGGGCGGCAACGTGCCTTCGGCGGAAGAGTGCCAGGCAGAGCTGTTTGCGCGCATGGAAGTGCTGGTATAAGGAGGCGGCGATGAGCGAATACAAAGTTACCCAATCAAAGGCGCCGGTCTTCTTTGAGTATTTTGACCGCAAGGACGAGAACCGGCACCAGACTCACTATTGCCCCGGCTGCGGCCACGGCGTGGCTCACAAGCTGATCGCCGAAGCGCTCGGCGACCTGGGCGTGCAGGAAGACACCATCGTAGTCAGTCCCGTGGGCTGCTCGGTGTTTGCCTACTACTATTTCAACACGGGCAACGTGCAGGCGGCGCACGGTCGCGCCCCGGCCGTAGCCACGGCCCTCAAGCGCAGCAACCCCAAGGCCACGGTCATCAGCTACCAGGGTGACGGAGACCTGGCGGCCATCGGCACGGCGGAGATTGTGCACGCCGCCAATCGCGGAGAAAACATCACGGTCTTCTTCGTCAACAACTCCATCTACGGCATGACCGGCGGACAGATGGCGCCAACCACGCTCGTCGGACAGGAGAGCACGACCAGTCCGTGGGGGCGGCGGCCCAACAACGAGGGCTTCCCGATCAAGATGAGCGAGATGCTTGCGACGTTGGAGGCCCCGGCCTACATCGAGCGCGTCGCGCTCAGCGATGCCAAGCACATCCTGCAGGCGCGCAAGGCCGTGCACAAAGCGCTGGAGCTGCAAAAGCAGGGTGCTGGCTTCACCATGGTGGAAATTCTCTCGCCCTGTCCGACCATCCTGAAGATGGAGCCGGTGGTGGCGCGCCAGTGGGTGCATGACGTGTTGACCAAGCACTTCCCGCTCGGCGTCTTCCGCGACCACAAGCCGGAGTTCACGCCGGTGGACGTGCCGCAAAAACCCATCGCCGAACTGCTCGGCATCACCGGCAGCAAGCTGACCGAGGAGGAAAAACATAGCCGCCGCCAGCACACCCGCGCCAAGACCATCAAGGTCGCGGGCTTTGGCGGGCAGGGCGTGCTGCTGCTTGGGCAACTAATTGCGGAGATGGGCATGCGCGAGCACATGGAAGTAAGCTGGCTGCCCAGCTACGGTCCGGAGATGCGGTCGGGGAGCGCGAACTGCAGCGTCACGCTCTCGCATGAGCGCATCGGCGCGCCGGTCATCACCCGTCCGGAAGTGCTGGTGGCGATGAACGAGCCGTCGCTGCGCAAGTTCGGAGCCACGGTGAAGACGGGCGGCGTCATTCTGTACAACGGGCGAGCGCTGCCGGAGGATCTGCACTACGAGGGCGTCAGCGTGGCCTGCATTCCGGCCAGTGAGATCGCCGATCAAATTGGCTCGGCCAGGGTGGCCAACGTCATTATGCTGGGCGCCCTGCTGGAGGCCACCGACTGCCTGCCCTTCACCACCGCCAGCCACGTGCTGGCCAACTTCGTCAAAAACCAGAAGCTGGCGGAGATGAATGAAAAAGCCCTGGCCGCCGGACGCGATTTTCTGGATAAGGAAATCCTGGTGGGCGCCGTCGCCGGTCCGGACGGCTGCGGAGAGTAAGACGGCAGTTGCACACGCATAGATAGAAGGGCAGCGGATCAGTACGATTCGCTGCCTTTTTTAGTTGGATTCTGCTTGTTGCAGAAATTTCTCGGCGCGGCGCAGTACCTTGTCCGGAGTGCGGAGTTCACATTCCCATACCACAAGGACACGCCAACCTAACTTCCTTAAATCTTGGCTAACCCGCTTGTCACGCTCGACATTTCGAGTGAGCTTTGGAATCCAATAATTTGTTCGTGATTTTGGAAAATGTCCGTCAGCGCATGATTTGTGTTGATGCCAGAAACAGCCATGCACAAAGACCACAGCTTTTCGGCTTGGAAAAGTTAAATCTGGTTTGCCAGGTAAGTCATTGCGCCTCAATCGGAAACGATAACCATGTTGATGGAGTAATCGACGCAAACTAAGTTCAGGCTTCGTATCACCAGATCGAATCTGGCGCATATTGGCTGCACGCCGCGCTACGCTTAACGAATCCACGTTCAGCCTATATGGCTAGGTCGAGCGGGAGGTCAGAAATATCTTTCAATCGTTTGCCAGAAATCATGATGTTTAAAGATTCCTTAGCATCGCCGTGACCAAGCTCATCAACAGCACCCTGCAATTCAGGCAGAGCGAAATGATACACGCAATCTATGTCGCCTGTTCCCAGCGCAATTGCGGAAAGTCTACTCGGCAAAGGTTCACCCGTGACTACGACGACATGTGGGAGGCGCCCCTTGCGATTACGTATCAAGTTGAGGGCCTCAGACCGGGCATTTTGCACTCTGTCACTACGTATCGTCCATTTACAAGAGATGCTCGCGTGTAAGATCGGTTGCCCTCCATTAGTAGCACGTAGACTTGCCAACCTACTTACGTCTGCGTCTACCATTACCTCTTGGGCATTGATTGATTCATCTGATTCGAGGCCACGGATGACTACTACATCGGGCGTAATGGTGTAGTCATTCCCGAGCACAGCAGCAAGTTCCGGGTCTTTTCGTGCTGCTTTTTCAAGTGCTTCAAGATGTGAATATTGTTCGAATCTAGCGATGGCAGTTCTGTCACGGCTGGTGATTTGCTGAATACTCCACTGCCCCGGGCGCAAATGAGAAAGATGTGGAAAGGTCTCATTAACAAACCTGCAAACAATCGCTTCAAACTGGTTGCCAGACATTTGGCCAGCGAGGCGTGCTCCCTTTGCTTCAACTCCCAATCTGGCTAGTATCCCTTGTGCAATTGCGACACTTGTCCCATTGTGACTATCCGCATTGGATGGGTTTCCCGACTTATCTGTTCTAAGGACTGACTCAAGCAGGGCAGCATGAAAGCTCCTGCGTGCTTCCGTAAGAAATGGGCTATGGCTCTTCACGCACCCGCCTTAATGTGACGACGGCTAGAAAGATAATCTACGATTCTACCGGCCACCGCACCCGCGACAGGCGGGGGGAAAGCATTACCTACCTGCCTGTATGCTGCTGTCTTCTTACCGCTGAATTCCCAACTGTCAGGAAAGCCCTGAATACGAGCAACCATGCGCACGGTTAGGCGTGGCATACCAACGAAGTCCCTAGATGGTGCATCATCAACTATACCAATGCCATCGACGCCCAACGCTGCCCATGCTTTACGTGAACGAGTTGGGCCAAGATCCGGGCCGCCATGCTTTAAACTGCCACCTACTACAGTTGGTGCAACCTCGTTAGCACGCTGCTTCCATAGCTTTGCACCCCGCCATCCATTTGCTGCCATCAAATCGTATAGTGTTTCGCCAACAGTTGGCGCAGGATTACTCAATGGAAGCGGCCAGATAAAATTATGAAAATCATTTCCCTTGACGGCAACAAAGACAACCCGTGGACGAAGTTGGGGTACTCCATAATCAGAGGCAACCAAGAGCTTCCAGTCACACTGATAGCCCAGTCGCCCTAGTTGGCCGGCGATGTACTTGCGATAATCCTCAAAAACCGCATCGAGAATTCCTCGCACATTTTCAATCATCACTGCACGTGGCTTGACTTGCTCAATGATACGGATCGCGGCTGGAAATAAATTACGGTCGTCAGATTCGCCGAGCTGTTTACCAGCAACAGAAAACGGCGGGCATGGAAGCCCACCGCTGACTAAATCAACGCCTTTGTACCCGGCTGCATCGAACTCCCGCAAATCCGCCTGCATAACATTCCATTGCGGGCGGTTGAACCTGAGAGTCTTGCAACAGTTGGTATCAATCTCAACCAAGCCAACGTGTTCAATGCCAGCTTGCTCAAGTCCGAGTGCTTGACCTCCAGCACCAGCGCACAGTTCTAATGTTGAAATCTTCGCCATAGGATATGCGAGGATTTTACCTTAGAACTGGCTGATGCCGTCCATGTACTTTCGCTTTTTGTTTTCCACTCCCTTAACAGGACCAACGGACCAAAACTACACTTCCAGCGCGTCCAGTGCTGCTGCGGCGGCGTTGACCACGGCTGCGATGCGCACTCCGGCCAGGATCTGATCTTCGCTGATGCCTTTTTCCAGCAGCGTTTTTTCGTGTGCGCTGACGCACTTGCCGCAGCCGTTGATGGCTGACACCACCAGCGACCACAGTTCGAAGTCCACCGGGTCGGCGCCGTGCTGACGCATGATGTTCATGCGCAGGCGTGCCGGCATGGTGGCGTACTTCTCATTCGTGCTCAGGTGGTGGAAGCGGTAGTAGATGTTATTCATGCCCATGATGGCCGCGGCCCCCTTGGCGCCGGTGATAACCTCGGGCGTGGTGTGCGCGGCGGCTTCGGCCTCCACGGCCTGCAGCAGCTTGGGCGAGCGCGCGCCGTAGGCGGCGGCCACAAAGCTGCCCCACTTCTGCGCGTCGGTCAGTTCGGTGGCCGCAGCCAGAGAGGACCAGTTCAGGCGGATGTCCTTGGCGTAATCGGGGAGTGTTTCCAGAATGGCTTCAACGCTCATGATGATTTCCTCTGCGGTGTAATTCGAGTTGCGATGGAATCAGGGTTACGATGATCCGCGTGATGCATGCGTAAAAAACGGCGGGAGCCGCCCGTGAGGCCAACTCCCGCCGCGGAGCGAACAACTTAGACGTGGATCGTCTCTTCACCCTTCTGCCAGCCGCAGGGGCAGAGTTCGTCGGTCTGCAGGGCGTCCAGTACGCGAAGCACTTCCTTCGGCTCGCGGCCCACGCTCAGGTCGGTGACGTAGACGAAGCGGATGATGCCTTCCGGGTCCACGATGAAGCAGGCGCGTTGCGCTGCGCCGACGTTGGGATCGAGGATGCCG
>CAINND010000120.1 GCA_903851035.1 uncultured Acidobacteriota bacterium
ACGGCAGCACGCTGACTGGTCCTACAACGACGTTCACCTGGTCCTCCAACGGTTCGACCGGCCCGTTCTACATCTGGGTTGGCTCGACGCCTGGCGGTTTGGACTTGGGCAACGCTGGTGTGGCCAGCGGCAGCAGCATGACACTGAACCTGCCGACGACGGGTGCCACGGTGTATGTGACGCTGTGGTCCACGCTGAATGGCAACCTGGTTTCCAATAGCTACAGCTACACGGAAGCAACGCAGGTCCCGGCGGCAATCACCTCGCCGGCCAGCGGCAGCACGCTAACGGGCGCTTCGACGACGTTCACCTGGAGCGCCAATGGTTCGACCGGCCCGTATTACATCTGGGTTGGCTCGACGCCTGGCGGTCTGGACCTGGGCAACCTCGGCGTAGCCGACGGCACCACCAGCCTGACGGCGGTACTGCCGACGGATGGCAACCCGGTGTACGTGACGCTGTGGTCGACGCTGAACGGCAACCAGGTATCAACGGCTGTGGCATACAACGGCGGAGTGTTGCCGAGTGTGAAGAAGCCTGTGGTACCGGCCAACAAGTCCACGATGCAGCTGGCACCGAAGTCAAAGAAGTAAGCCAGAGGCCGGGGGACGGCAAACACCGTCCCACTGGCCAAGGCTGAATATCCGGCCCTGTCGAGAACTTCTCGACAGGGCTTTTTCGTATCTGCAACGCGCCTCTAAAAGATGAATCGTGCTGATAACTGGACCTGTCTTGGCGGCATTACATTCACAATTTGTCCAAAGCCGGCGCTGCTGATATTGCCATTCACTGCTGCCGGCCCGAAAAATTGCGCATGGTTGAATACGTTAAAACCCTCCATGCGTAACTGCACGCTGTGGCCGGAACCAATTGCAATCTCTTTTTGCAAGGCCACGTCGTAGTTTGTAAGGCCCGGACCGTAAAAGAACCGACGTCGCGCGTTGCCAAGTGTCCCCAACTGAGGCACCGAGAAGAGGCTGGTGTTGAAGGCCGTTTGCGTACTGCCGTTTGATCCTGGGCGATGATGGATGTCCAGGTTCCCTGGTGTGAATGATGGAGTATCCACGCCATTGTTATTGATGCCGTTGGGCATACTACCGAGAAGTGAACTGTCCGTATTGTTATAGAGCGTTACGGGCAAGCCGGTTGCAAAACGTGTAATTCCACTCAACGTCCAACCGCTTGTCCAAAGATTACTGCGGCCAAACAGCCGCGCCACGGGCAATGCGTAGCGGTAGCTGACAACAAAGTTGTGGCGCAGATCGAAGGCAGAGATCGCCTTGGTAAGGGCTGCCCCCATCGGGTATACCGGCTCGGAGAGGCTGGACGAGTCATCTAGCGACTTGCCATAGGTATAGGCCGCCATTACGTCCAGTGATTTGCTGGCGTGGCGCAGCGTCACTTCCATGGCGTTGTAGTTGGAGAAGCCCACGGTCTTTTGATATGTAATGCCGTCGAAGGCCGCACTGAAGGGGCCGCGCGCGGCCAGCGTGCTGCCGCCTGCGCGGGTGAATGTTCCTCCTTCTGCAAACGGCCCGCATGTTGCGGTACCCGGAGCCACTTGCGATTGCTGGCTGACACTAAGACAGAGCGCGGCGTTGCCGGGATTGGCCGAAGTGAGCACCAGCAGATGGTGTGCCTGCGAGCCTACATAACCCACCTTGAGGAATGTGCCTTTGTTCAGTTCACGCTCCACGTTCAGGTTGTAGCTCTCGGTGTAAGGCGATGTGTTGCGGTAGTAAAATGCTGGGTCTCCGGTAATGGGAAGATACTTTGACCAGTCCACGCTGGTATTGGGATTGGCGAGCGTGGCGCCTCGGCTTGGGATAGGAGACGGAAATGGCTGACCGTTGCTGAGGCCGGTAGTGGCACCGACAAAGGGCTCGGCAAAGCTGGGCTTGCCGCTGGTGCTGTCGTAGTCATAACCGTAGGGTGGGCAGGCGCTCATAATGCCGGCAGAGAGGCCTTCAAAGGCCGAGTAGAACAATCCCCAGCCGGCGTGAATACTGCTCTTTCCGGCCGCGCCAAGCAGCAACTTTGCCAGCCCGCTTACAGGTTCAGGAGACCAGTTAACACCCACGCGAGGCGAGATATTTTTCCACCTGGTTGGCGCCAGCGTTTTGGGAATGCCGTGGTCGCCGGGGAAGACAATTCCCACTGGCGCGCCGGGATAAACGGCAGATTGCTGACCGAGGACGAATGTCTGCAACTGGTTATACTTCTCATGCCATGGTGGCAGTACATCCCAACGCAAGCCGTAATTGATGACGAGATTTGCGCGTGCCTTCCATGAGTCCTGCGCGTAGGCTCCAATATATTTATTGCGGATATAGAATGGCGCGGCATCACCTTGCTCGTAGGTGCTGGCCACGCCCAGCATAAAGTCGGCAAAGTCCGAGCCTGTCTCCGTGCCGTTGAAGACGAACGAGCCATTATTAATGGAATTGGAGTTGATGTTCACCTGATCCAGGTGAAATGCCGCGCCGAGCTTAAAAGCATGGTGGCCGTGCGTGTGGCTCAAGGCATCGCTCCATTGGAAGGTGTTGTTGACCTGCGTCTCGCCGGTGACGTCCACTCCGATGGTGAGGTCATTGAATGCGATGTTCTCAATGCCCTCGATGCCTTTATTGAGCGGCACAATCCCCAGCGTGCCAGCGCCTTCCACAAAGCCTTGCGAGGCAAGCGTGGGTCCAACGCCGCCCACCGGTTTTCCAATTACGTTGGTAAAACGCATGTAGCTAAAGTGCGCTTCGTTCACCGTATTGGCGCCAAAGACTTTCGTGAGCCCCAGGCTGAATAGCTGCGCACGGCCATTTGAAGTAGCGTTAAAGCCAGGCACATTCGCGCCGCCTTGGGCCGTCGGGTAGGGATTGTCCAACGCATATTGATCGATGAAGTAGTAGCCCGTAAGGTTGCCCATGCGTGTCATGGCGTCCACACGCACCGCACCCTTGTTGTCCTTCAAGGTAAGGTTGTGTGCGGAGTCGGTGAATGTCTGATCTCCAACATTCGGCGTTGGAATGTACTGCAGCAGCTTTGTCGCAGGAGCCGACCAGGCCGTTTGTGGCAGGCTGCCGTTAGGAAAGACACACTGCATGTTCGAACTGCATCCAGCGGTATAGTATGGTTCGCCTTGCCATACGCTTTGCCCTAACCGCACGCTGAGCTTATCCGCCCAGTAGGCCGTGCTGACAGTCCCGGTCAACTGGTTGGCCAGGCTTGTGAGGTTCCCCTGACGCGCCGCCAGACTGGGCACGGTGATATTGCCGGTCTCCTGCCCCTGGGTCATATTCGTGCCTTGATAATCCAGAAAGAAGAAGAGCTTGTCTTTGCGCAGTGCTCCGCCGAGTGTTCCGCCGTACTGATTTCTCCTGTATGCAGCACGTTCTGTTGCTAAATAACTTCGCGCATCCAGTGCCGTGTTGCGCAAAAACTCAAAGCCCGAACCGTGAATATGATTGCCGCCCTGCCGGGTATTCACCATCACCTGTCCGCCCGCATAATTGCCATACTCTGCATCGAAGGCACTGGTCAGAACTTTCAACTCTTGAATCGAATCCAGGTTTGGCACCACGGCGGTTCCATTGTTGAAGTCTTCCTCTGTGCGCGCACCGTTGACGGTGAAGCCGTTGCTTGTCTCACGCTGTCCACTTACCGACAAGTTGCCGGGATTGAGGTCACCCGAAGGCGGCGTGGAGGTTGCGCCTGACATGACCACGGCATTGGGTTGCTGTGAGCTAATGGGAACCACGCCGGCCTGTACCGCCAATAAATCCGTAAAGCTGCGCCCATTGAGCGGCGCTGCGTGGATGGCCTCGGCGGAAATCGTCTCACCAAGTTGCGTGCCTTGCGTTTCCACCTGGGGCGCGCCTACTGTCACGGTAAGATCGTCGTGGTGTGACTCCACTTCAAGAACTACATCGAGTTGCACGCTGGAGCCAGAGACAAGCGCAATCGATCCTCTCATTTGCGGCGCAAAACCTGCATGCGTATATTGCGCACTATAGGCACCCGCTGGCAAAGTCAGTTGGTAAATGCCATCCGCGCCGCTGAATGTCGCAATGGAGAAATTTGAGCCTTCGCCCGTCACATGCACTCGCACGCCGGGCAGTACCGACCCGGTGACATCCGTTACGGTACCGCGCAGGGAGGCTCGCGGCGCCCCCTGCGCATTAATGGCCACGTTGCCCAACAGGCACAGGACGACAAGTGCCACTGAGCGAAGGCTGAACTGCCGCAGAAAACGGACAAGAGTGAAGAAACTTAAAGGATAAGTGCGAAACTGCGGCATAGTGAGAGGCGTCCCGAGGTCGTAATGGAATTGAAATTGAATTTCATTTCCAACATAGTAACGCATTCCGCCCACCCCGCACGGTGATTTTCATCACATATCATTGTTCGCGCAGTGTACTGAGAAAACCGCTGGTCCAAATGCATCCCCCCGATCAAGGACAGCACTACTGAAGTGCAGCACATGCTAGGCACGAAGGCGTCGTTCTCCCGCCACAAACGAGCGAGAAATAAAGACACCCGAGGCTTGCATTCCAGCTTAACCGGCCAGGTGTTTAATCGCTATATATGAATGATAAAAATAGACTTACTGGATTGCTTAGCGGTAAAGACACATTATGACTGGCAGATGCCGGTGCCTACCGAGCGATGGGCAGACTGAAGCTGAAAACCGAGCCGCGGCCGGGCTGCGTGGTAAGCCAAATGGAGCCCCCGTGTTCTTCTACGATGGCCTTGGCAATGGCCAGGCCCATTCCGGTGCCCTGCACGGTTTTACGCAGACCGCGACCGCGATAAAACTTGTCGAAGATCATGCTCTCGTCCATGGCATCAATGCCCGGACCCTGGTCTGCCACGCTGGTCACAAGCATGCGGCCCTGCTGCTCCACGCTGACCGTGATGGGTGTGCCGTGCGGAGAATACTTGGCGGCGTTATCCAGTAGCTGCGAGAGTATCTCTTCGGTGTGGCGCAGATCCAGAACAGCCTTGGGCAGCCCTTCGGGTACTTGCACGCACACCTTGTGGCCAGCCAGCAGGTTCTGGTTGACCGTCAGCGCTGCGTCAATGGCCTGGCGTATGTCGTGCGGCTTCAGATCAAGTTCGATGGCGTGGGCATCAAGTTGCGCCATACGCGCAGCTTCTCCGACGAGTCGATCCAATCGGTCGCTCTCCTCATCGATTACGGTCAGCAATTCACGGCGTGAACTTTCATCCATCGTCGTCGCCACCAGCAGCGACTGCGCCGAAGCTTTGATGGCCGTCAAGGGAGTGCGGAAGTCATGGGTAACGCTATCCAGAAGGATGGAACGAAGGCGTTGACTTTCCCGCCCGGCCTCGGAGTGTGCCAGCTTCTCCACGGCGCCGGCACGCTCAATGGCAATAGCCACCAGGCTTCCAATGGCTTCCAGGCTCTCCGAGGAGAGTTGCTCGCCCACCATGCCAAGAGCGCCCACGAAGCTGAGGCCAATCCGCAGCGGACGAATGCGCATCTCTTTTGTATTGACCAACTCGCCTCGTCCGCCGACACGCTTCAGATCCTCTTCAGGTATCAAATCGCGCGCTTCCAGATCGGAGTAGTACACCTTGCGGCTATGCACGGAATACAGGGCCGCGTGACGGGCGCCGAAGATAGAGACAATCTTATCCGGAATGCTGTTGATGAGCGCCAACACGTTGTCGGCCGTCAACAACTGCTGGCTCAGGGCGTAGAGCTGTTCAATCTCCCGTCGCCGGCTGGTGGCATTGGCCGTTTCGTGGCGGGCTCGCTCGCTCAGCTGACTGGCGATGATGGCCGTCAGCAGGAAGGTAAAAAGAGCGATCCAGTTCTGCGGATCGGCGATGGTGAAGGTGCCGATGGGCGGCAGGAAAAAAAAGTTGTATGCCAGCGTGGCCGTGACCGACAACAAGATGGCGCAGCGCAACCCCCAAGCGGCGGACACTACCAGTACGGCCAGTAAAAAGGCGAAACCAGCGGTGCTGGCGTTGGCATGCGTGTACCAGCAAAGGCCGACTATCGGCGGCACAAACATCACCGATAAAAAATAACGCGTATATTGATTTTGCATAAATTGCAGCACGGCGGAATTGTACCCTCATTCGACAATTTCAAAAACTTGTTCAACAATAAGCCGCATATGCCAAAGACACCCGATCAGTGGTTAGAGGAGACCGCGCCGACGCGGAAGCGCGGACTTTTCAAACTGTTCCTGGGCTATGCGCCTGGAGTGGGCAAGACCTACGCCATGCTCGGCGAGGGCATTCGCCGCTACAGCCGCGGAGAGAATGTGGTCATAGGTATTGTGGAAACCCATGGTCGCCAGGCCACCGCAGAGCTGGCCGGACGCCTGCCCGCCGTCCCCCGGCGCCAACTGGAATACAAGGGCACGATGTTTGACGAGATGGACGTGGACGCCATCCTTGCCCTGCATCCGGAAATTGTCCTGGTGGATGAGTTGGCCCACACCAACATCGAGGGCAGCCGCCACCGCAAGCGCTATGAAGATGTAATGGACCTGCTCAACGCCGAAATTGACGTCATCTCCACCATGAACGTGCAGCACGTTGAGAGTGTTACGCCAATAGTGGGGCGCATCACAGGTGTAATTGTGCGTGAGACCGTGCCCGACTGGGTACTGCAGCGCGTGGATGAGATCGTGCTGGCTGACCTGACACCGGAAGCCCTGCAAGCGCGCATGCGCCGCGGTGACATCTACCCGGTGGAGCGCAGCGACCGTGCGCTCTCCAATTTTTTCCGTCAGGGCAACCTCATCGCGCTGCGAGAGTTGGCGCTGCGCCAGGTCGGCACCGTGGTGGACCGCAGCCTTGAAAACTACCGTCAGCGCGAGCACATTGAAGACAACACGCCAATCACCGAGCGAATCGCCGTTTGCATTAGCTCCAACCCGATCGCACAATACCTGAGTGCGCGCACGGCGCGCATGGCGGAGCGTATCGGCGCCGAGCTCTATGTGATATATGTGGACATCGGCAAGGACGATAATCCGGATTACAAGCGTACTCTCGAGGAAAATATCCGCTTTGCGGAAAACCTTGGCGCGCAGATTATCAAAACTCGCGGCAAGAAAGTGGCCGAAGAAGTGGCAAAAGTTGTCCTTGAGAAGCACATTACGCAGGTGGTCTTTGGCCGCTCGGCGCTCAAAGGCTGGCGGAAATTTCTCTACCTGTCGGCCATTCATGATTTCCTGAAGGATGCGCCCAAGGTGGACGTGCACATTGTGACCCAGGAGCCGAAATGAGCAGTGAACCGCGCCACATCCTCGTGGTGGATGACGAGAGCCAGATCACGCGCGTGCTGCGCACCACGCTCTCCGCGCACGGGTACCAGGTGCGAACCGCCTTTGATGGCAATGAGGCTCTTGAAGTGATGCGAGATTGGCCGACGGAACTGCTGATCACCGATCTTTCCATGCCATACATGGGCGGATTGGAGCTGTGCCGTCGGGTGCGCGCCAAAAGCAACCTGCCAATCATCGTGCTGAGTGTGCGCGGCGAGGAAAAGCCCAAAGTCGAGGCGCTCGATGCCGGCGCCGACGACTATGTAACCAAGCCGTTCAACATCAACGAACTGATGGCTCGCGTACGGGCAGCACTGCGCCGCGCCAGCCAGGAGGCAACGGCTGCCGAGGGCGACAGTATCAGCGTCGGAGATTTTAACGTGGACCTGCTTACCCGCCGGGTCAGCGTGCGCGGCGGCGAAGTGCGATTGACGCCAAAAGAGTTCGATCTGCTGCTGCACTTGCTGCGCAATCCGGGGCGCGTCCTCACCCACCGTACTCTGTTGAACGCCGTCTGGGGCGCGGGCAGCACGCAGCAGCCGGAATATCTGCACGTTTTCATGAACCATCTGCGAAAGAAACTGGAGCTAGAGGATGGCTCCACACACTACATCATCACCGAGAAGTGGGTCGGTTACCGCTTTGAACCCACGCCACAGGGATGACGTTAGCTGCCTGTTTAGCTACCTTTAAGCCTCTTTTCATCCCAGGTTAAGCCTGCACGTTGTTCAATCTCACTGCGGCCAGGTTGTGGCCACGAAAGTGAGGTTGCCATGGCGTTTACTGCATTCATCGCCATCTGCGTGGCTGCTCTCGGTTTTCTGCTTTGGCTGCTTGTGACAGTTGAGTTTGAACTGCATAAGACGCCCCGTGTCGGCGTCCAGCGCAGGCAAGTACGCCATTCAAGACGCGCTTCACTTCCCGCATTACCCTCGCCTATTCCAATGCCACGCCGCCCGGCGGGGCTGGCGATTCCGCGCGTTTAGGAATTATTTAGGAAAGTTTTAGCCGAGGTTTATCGTCCACACAATCCAATCTAAATGTAGAGTGCTGCTCCGACCGGCAGCGCTCCAGGAGAGCATCCCATGCAAGACCTTCTGTTCGTTGCACTGACGCTCGCTTTCTTCGCCCTCGCAGCCGGCTACGTCCGCTTCTGCGATCGCATCCGCTAGGAGTAGCCCGTGGAAACTCTCGTAATGCTTGTGCTGACCGTGTTGATGATGGCCTACCTGGTATTCGCCTTGTTGCGTCCGGAGAAGTTCTGACATGACGCTGAATGGATGGCTGCAAATTGCATTGTTCTTCCTGTTGATTCTGGCCGTGACCAAGCCGCTCGGTGTGTTCATCACCAGGGTCTTCGCACGGGAAAAGACTTTCCTTGATCCCATCCTGCGGCCTGTGGAGCGATTGTTGTACCGCGTGACCGGCGTAGATGAAACACGAGAGATGGGCTGGATGGAGTACGCCGTGGCCATGCTGCTGTTCAGCCTGGTCTCCATGCTGCTGCTATACGCAATGCAGCGCGTGCAGGGCTGGCTGCCCTTCAACCCGCAGAAGCTCGGCGCCGTCAGCCCCGGCCACCTGGCGTGGAACACCGCCGCCAGCTTCACCACAAATACGAACTGGCAGGCCTACTCCGGTGAGACGACGATGAGTTACTTCACCCAGATGGCGGGGCTGGCGTATCACAACTTCGTCAGTGCGGCCACGGGCATTGCCCTGGCCGTGGCCTTCATTCGCGGTATCGCGCGACGCCAGGCAGAGACGATCGGCAACTTCTGGGTGGATCTGGTGCGCGCCTCTCTCTGGGTGTTGCTGCCTTTCTGCGTGGTCGGCTCGCTGCTTTTGGTCTCGCAGGGAGTGGTGCAGAACCTGCGTCCCTATGACACGGTGAAACTGGTGGAGGCACAAAAGGTGCCGCACCTGAACGCCGACGGTAAGCCTGCCGTGGGCGCCAATGGCCAGCCAGTAATGGATACGGTCACCGAGCAGGTAATCGCGCAGGGTCCTGTTGCCTCGCAGGAGTTCATCAAGGAGTGGGGCACCAATGGCGGCGGTTTCTTCAACGCCAACAGCGCGCACCCTTTTGAAAATCCCACGCCGCTAAGCAATCTGCTGGAGATATTCGCAATCGCCGCCATCGGTGCCGCGTTGACCTACACGCTGGGTCGCATGACCGGATCGCCACGCCATGGCTGGGCGCTGTTTGGCGCGATGGCCGCGCTCTTCCTGGCCGGCATACTCGTCACCTACTGGGCTGAGTCACAGGGCAACCCTCTGCTGCACGGAGTAGAGCAGCACGCCAGCCAGCTACAACCAGGCGGCAACATGGAGGGCAAAGAGGTGCGCTTCGGCGTAGCCAATAGCGCTCTATTTGCCACCGTCACCACGGATACCAGTTGCGGGGCCGTGAACAGTTGGCACGATTCCTTTACTCCGCTCGGCGGCATGGCGCTGATGATCAACATGATGCTGGGCGAGGTGATCTTCGGTGGCGTGGGCAGCGGCATGTATGGCATGTTGGTCTTCGTCATCCTGACGGTCTTCATAGCCGGGCTGATGGTGGGACGCACGCCGGAGTATCTAGGCAAAAAGATTGAAGGCTACGAGGTGAAGATGTCCATGCTCTTCGCCCTGGTCTTTCCGCTCATTATCCTTGTGCTGACGGCCATCAGCAGCGTCAAGCAGTTTGGCACCTGGGCCATTGCCAATCCCGGCCCGCATGGACTGTCGGAGATTCTGTACGCCTTCACATCAGCGGCGGCCAACAACGGCTCGGCCTTTGGAGGATTGAACGCCAACACGGCCTGGTACAACACGGCAATCGGCTTTGCCGCCCTCGGCGGACGCTTCCTGATGAAGGTGCCGATGCTGGCCATTGCCGGCAGCCTGGCGCGTAAAAAATATGTACCGCCCTCGGTGGGCACCTTCCCGGTGACGACTCCGTTATTCAGTGTGCTGCTGATTGGCGTCATCGTCATTCTGGGCGCGCTTACGTTTTTCCCCGCCCTCAGCCTGGGCCCAATCCTGGAACACCTTTTGATGAACGCGGGAAAGGCGTTCTGAGGACACTATGTCTAGCTCATCGAAGAATCGCAAATCCATCTGGGATCCGGCAATCGTCCGTACGGCGGCCATCAACTGCGTGCTCAAGCTGAACCCGCGCAAGATGATGGGCAACCCCGTCATGTTTGTCGTTGAAGTGGGCAGCGTCATCACCACCGTGCTGCTCATCTTGCATCCGCAAGTGAACTTCAAGTTCAACCTGCAAATCACGCTCTGGCTGTGGTTCACCGTCATGTTTGCCAACTTCGCCGAAGCTATGGCCGAAGGTCGCGGCAAGGCGCAGGCCGACACCCTGCGCAAGGCGCGCTCGGAGACCGTGGCTAACCGCCTGCAGCCCAGCGGCACCACTGAACAGGTCCCCAGCAGCAGCCTGCGCGTGAACGACGTAGTGTTGGTTTCAGCCGGAGAGATGATCCCGGGCGACGGCGAGATTATCGATGGCATCGCCTCGGTGGATGAGTCGGCTATCACCGGTGAATCCGCTCCGGTCATCCGCGAATCTGGCGGCGACCGCTCGGCAGTCACCGGCGGCACGCGCGTGCTCAGCGACCAGATTAAGGTGAAGATCACCTCCAACCCCGGCGAGACTTTTCTCGACCGCATGATCGCCCTGGTCGAAGGCGCCGAGCGGCAGAAGACTCCGAATGAAATCGCTTTGAACATCCTGCTGGCCGGGCTGACCATCGTATTCCTGCTGGCCGTGGTCACCTTGCAGCCTTTTGCCGTTTACTCCGGTGCGCCGCAGACGATATTCGTACTGGTCTCGCTGCTGGTGTGTCTCATCCCGACCACCATCGGCGGGTTGCTCTCCGCCATCGGCATTGCCGGCATGGACCGCCTGGTACAGCACAACGTGCTGGCCATGAGCGGCAGGGCCGTCGAGGCCGCCGGCGACGTCAACACGCTGCTGCTCGATAAGACCGGCACCATCACCCTGGGCAATCGCCAGGCATCGCGTTTTGTACCCGCTCCGGGCGTCAGTGAAGCAGAACTGGCCGACGCGGCGCAGCTTTCTTCGTTGGCCGATGAGACGCCCGAGGGACGCTCAATCGTGGTATTGGCCAAGGAGAAATACAATCTACGCGGCCGCGAATTGCACGATCACCATGCAGAATTTGTGCCTTTCACGGCACAGACGCGCATGAGTGGCGTGAACATGAATGGCTTCCAGATTCGCAAAGGCGCAGTGGACGCCATCGAGCGTTATGTACAGGAAAACGGTCATCCCTTCCCCGCCGAGGTACGGGCGCAGGTGGATGAGATTGCACGCATGGGCAGTACGCCTTTGGTGGTTGCAGAGCGGCAGCGTGGTGCGCTTGGCGTTATTGAGTTGAAGGACATCGTCAAGGGTGGCATGCGCGACCGCTTTGATCAGCTGCGCGCCATGGGCATCCGCACCGTAATGATTACTGGCGACAATCCGCTTACGGCCGCGGCCATTGCGCGGGAGGCCGGCGTGGATGACTTCCTGGCGCAGGCCACGCCGAAGGACAAGATGGACCTGATCCGCCGTGAGCAGGCCGAAGGCAAGCTGGTGGCAATGACCGGCGACGGCACCAACGACGCACCGGCCCTGGCGCAGGCCGACGTCGGCGTGGCCATGAACAGCGGTACGCAGGCGGCAAAAGAGGCCGGCAACATGGTGGACCTCGACAGCAACCCGACAAAGCTCATTGAGATCGTCGGCATCGGCAAGCAACTGCTGATGACGCGCGGAGCGCTGACCACATTTAGCATTGCCAACGACGTGGCCAAGTACTTTGCCATTATCCCGGCGATGTTCGCCGCCACCTTCCCGGTGCTGAACGCGCTGAACATCATGCACCTGAAGACGCCGCAATCGGCGGTGCTTTCAGCCGTGATCTTCAACGCCATCATCATCATCATGCTGATCCCGCTGGCGCTGCGTGGCATCCAGTACCGGCCCATGGGCGCAGCCGCGCTGCTGCGCCGCAACCTGTTTATTTACGGCTTCGGTGGCATCATCGCTCCGTTCATCGGCATCAAGCTGATTGACGTGCTGATTACCATGGCCGGGCTGGCGTAAGGAGCATTGCGATGAAGAAAAATCTGATTACGGCAATTCTGATGACCCTGGCCACCACCGTGCTACTCGGCATCGTCTACCCGCTGGTGGTAACCGCCGCCGCGCAACTGCTCTTTCATGACAAGGCCAACGGGCAGCTCGTCTCGCGCAATGGCAAAGTAATTGGCTCGCGCATCCTGGCGCAGCCTTTTACCGGCGCGGAGTACTTCCACCCGCGCGCCTCGGCGGCCGGTACCAACGGCTACGACGCGGCGAACTCCGGTGGATCGAACTACGGCCCCACAAACCAGAAGCTGGTGGACCGCATCCAGCAGGACGTGGCCGCCGCGCAAAAGGAGAACCCAGGCCATCCGATTCCGGTGGATTACATCACTACTTCGGCCTCTGGGCTGGACCCCGACATCTCGCCGGCCAACGCGCTCTTCCAGTTGCCGCGCGTGGCCGCCGCGCGCAATACCTCTACCGACAGGTTAGAGTTACTCGTTAAAGAGCACATCCAGACGCGTCAATTCGGACTGCTCGGCGAACCACGCATTAACGTATTGGAGTTGAATCTGGATATGGACGACCGTTATCCGGTGAAGCACTAAAAAAAGCGGCCCGCAGATGCGAGCCGCTCTTCACTGCCTACATATCAGCAATGAGTACCGTGCGCCGACTTTCAGCTTAGTGTCCGCCAAATTTCGGTTTCCCCTGCTCGTCAAAGTTGCGCGAGCAAACGGTTCCGGCATGGCATCCAAAGTCCACGCCACCCGGCGGCAGTTCGATGGTCAGTTCAGGGAACCAGATCGGCCAGTCCCAGTGGTCTCCCCAGACGCCTAGGTCTACAAAGAGGCGCGCATCAATTCCCGGGGTGACAACGAAGCCAACGTTATAGACAGGATTGGCCAACGTGAAGTGGCTGTTCCGCGAGCTCTCATTATCGATGCCGACGGGAATGAGCGTGCCCGTATTATTGAGCTGCGTTTTATGACCATTGACGCGGTCAATAAAGGTGAACTCCAGCTTGTCGGAGTGCAATCCGACCTGAATTGCGGGAAACACCTGGCCTCCGACAACGCCGAAATTGCCCTCGCCGCCCAGCAGATCAAAGGAGTCAAATATGATGGGAGCAACGGTGTTATTGGTGCCCGGCGCCGGCGGCGTAAACTGGCCGTTGGTGAATGGAGCGGGCAGCCCTTGTGTGAAGTCTTTGCCGATGCTGATGCCTATGTTTCCACCGCCAACGACCGGCAGATTGTAGTTGAGCCCGGCATCGGCCATCACCTGCGCCACCAACTCCTTGCCTTCAAATATCTGATCGCTGGCCAGTCCTGCTGCCGCGTACTGCGCCGGCGTGCCATTAATGGGCACAAAGTCCACCTTCACCGTCGCTTTGTCCGTGCCGTCGGGGTGCAGAGTGTACTTGTAGTCCAGGTGTGACTGAATGGGGAAGCGCAGGCCAAAGCCATAGCTGAATCCCGCATACAGATCCACGTTGTAGGTTGCCGAGCAGCCAATCCAGCACCAGTTGATGGTCGTACTGACACCCTGGCTCCACTCGTAGTCCTTGCCCAGAGTGAAGCCGGTCAGGAAGATGTAGGTGCCAATATCTTTGTCACTGACCGTGTCTACTGCTATTTTCGCGTTCTGTATGGCGCTGTTGACCCCGGCCCTCTGGTTGGCGCCAGTGGCGGATTGAGCGCCGTTGATAACGCCCGCCAGCGCGATTGCCTGCTTCTGCCGTGCCAGCTCCTGCGGGTCGGCGACAATCTTCATTCCGCGCACCACGGGTGCACGAGAGACCGCATCCGACTTTGGTATATACAAAGTTTGCTCAATGCGGCGTTCGGCGGAGTTGATCAGCTCACCCTTTAGCTGGTCGTCACTCAGGCGGCTGATGCGATCCACCTCGGCGGCGCCCAGCTTGGACACAAACTGCGCTCGCGTGGCTGGAGCAGCCAATTGTTTGCGCAGGTCGGCGATATGTCCGCTGATCTCTGCTTCCTCCTGACGCGCCTTGTCCTGATAAGCCGCAGCCGCGCGTTGACGTTTGCCGGGGTCGGCGACATAGTGCGGATCGCCGGGCGTGGCAAAGGCCTGCAGGCGCATGTTCATAGGTGCGCTCTGGAAGCACCCGATGCCGGCACTCTGCAACTGCGCGCGGGCCGATGCGTCATTACATTTACCCGGCAGGATGCGATAGCCCAGGACCTGGTGAATCACCAACCCCTGCTCTACTTCGCTTACTTCCGTCTGGTCCGCCTTCACTTCCACATGTTGAGGCAGGCCGCGCAAACGCTGGGCCACATTGAAGGGCGCACGCGGGTTGTTGATCAAAGGTGCAAAGTTCAGCCGTGCGGAACCAAGCTGAACGCGGCCGGGGGTACGCAAATCGCCGGCATTATACTGGCGCACGACCCGCAGCCGTTGCATGGCCGTGGCATGGGGCTCGCCGCGCAGCAGAGCGGAATTCGGCAGGCTTTTCTGTTGCGGATTGATGCGCGGGGCTGGGTTGCTCTGCGCGTGCATAAACGGGACAAGTAACGCCATCCCAAGCATGGTCAAAACAGTATTTTTCCACCGCAATTGCATCTGCAATCTCCTGGACAATATTCATTTTTCCATGCGACTTAATATGAAAACAGAACGGACTGACGTGCAGAGCAATCAATATAGTGGAGCGCCAGCCGGTAGAGACCTGTATGAGTATTCCTGCAGAAGCAACCCACTGGTACGAATGAAAAGCCAGCAAGTAAACTAGCACAATAGTGGTGTCATGCCAGACTAATATTCAATCATTTTATGTATTTATTGATTTGCGGTCGTCGGCATAATCCTGTTAAGTGCGGGGTGGTAATTCAAGCTAGTAATAGATTTGACACTGTCCTGATGACAAATCCGTCAACAACGGAAACTGTTGATAAACAGGAGCTACTCAAAAAACAGTTCGACGCCAACGTTAGGTACTGCATTGTGAATGCTAGCTCGGCTCTCTTGTGGATGCGTTACACTTACATTTATTTTCAACAGCTAACTTGCACGCAAATGGGCGAGGCAACTGCGACATCCCAATGACGGCGAACATGATAGCCCGTATGCTTGACTGCGGCGAGCAGGCACTGATTGTCGAGTTTGGAGACTCGATTGATCCTGCAATCAACGCCCGCGTACATCAGCTTGCGCGGCGGCTGAATGAGTCCGCGTCAACCGGCATCCTCGAGATTATTCCCACATATCGTTCGATCATGGTGCGCTTTGATCCCCTTGTTCAGCGCCGTGAAGACTTGAAGAAGGAAATTGCTGAGCAGGGCGCTTCACTTGATGAAAGCAGTACGTCAGTGCAAGGCAATATCACATTGATTCCGGTCGCATATGGTGGCGAGTTTGGCCCGGATCTTGATTTTGTGGCGAATCACAACGGACTCAGCCCGCAGGAAGTAATTGAGCTGCACACTGCAACGCCATGTCTGGTGTACATGCTGGGATTCACCCCGGGGTTCCCATACCTGGGCGGCATGTCGCCGCGGCTGGTAACTCCGCGGTTGGAACAGCCACGCCAGCGCATTCCCGCCGGCTCGGTGGGCATCGCCGGAGCGCAAACCGGCATCTACCCCATTGAGAGCCCCGGCGGCTGGCGGCTGATAGGCCGCACTCCGCTTACGCTGTTTTCACCGCGCTCACCGCAGCCATTTCTTTTTGCTGCCGGCGATTATCTCCAGTTCGCAGCCATCACCAGCGAAGAGTTTGCTGCAATTGCGAAGGAAGTCTCTGCCGGACTCTATACACCGCAAGTACGTCAGATACCGCAAGGAGGCCCTGATGTGCACGGTGCTTGATCCCGGCATGTTGACCACCGTGCAGGACCTTGGCCGTACCGGCTATCGCGCTTATGGCGTGCCATCCTCGGGGGCCATGGATCGAATGGCTTTGACGGTTGCCAATCTGCTGGCCGGCAACACGACGGCGGAAGCTGCTCTTGAGATGACTCTTCGCGGTGCTCGTCTAAGCTTTGCCCGGCCAGCATTCGCAGCCATCTGTGGTGCTGATATGCAGGCGCGACTCAATGGCGAGCGTATCGCCAACTGGTCGTCATTCGTAATCCCAGCCGGTAGTGAGTTGAGCTTTGACCATGCCGCAAGCGGATGCCGCGCCTACCTGGCATTGCAAGGCGGCATTCAGGTGCCGACGGTGATGGGTAGCCGCTCGACTTATCTGCGCGCGCAAATCGGCGGATTGGATGGCCGCATGCTGCGTGCCGGCGACGAGCTTCCTCTGCGCGAAGCCATGCTGCCCCGCCAATCTCTGGCACTTCCTCCGGAGATGATTCCCGCCTACACGCCGGATATTACGCTGCGCGTGATGATGGGGCCACAGGACAAACTCTTCACCGCCGAGGGCATCGCCACCTTCCTCGGCCAGGCTTACAAGGTGACGCATCGCAACGACCGCATGGGTTATGTGCTCGAAGGTGCAAAGATCGCGCACACGTCGGCAGCAGACATCGTTTCCGACGCGCTCTGCCCAGGCTCCGTGCAGGTTCCCGGCAGCGGCATGCCGATTGTGATGGGTTCCGACTGCCAGACTACCGGAGGCTATGCCAAGATAGCCACGGTGATTGGGCCTGACCTGATGTGCCTGGCACAATCGAAGGCTGGCGACAATATCCACTTTCACACCTGCACGGATGACGAAGCCGTGCAGGCTCTGCGCGAGGAGCATGCGTTCTACCGGTATATTGAGGACGCGGTGCGTCCGCTGCGCAACTGATTAAGAAGTCTTCGGGAAACATGTGGCTAATGCGCAGGAGAATACAGATATGTTGAGTATCGACCTGAACTGCGACATGGGCGAAGGTTTTGGACCGCATGATAGCGGCAACGATGCGCGCGTGATGCCGCTGATTACCTCGGCCAACATTGCCTGCGGATTCCATGCCTCTGATCCACGGATGATGGCCCGCACCGTGCACCTGGCCGCACAACATGGCGTCGCCATTGGCGCTCACCCCTCGTACCCCGATCTTGTCGGCTTTGGCCGCCGAGCCATGGAACTGTCCGTAGAAGAGATTGAAGCCGATGTGACCTATCAGGTTGGCGCACTCTGGGCCTTCTGCCGCGCCGAGGGTGTTCCGTTGCGCCACGTCAAAGCGCATGGTGCGCTCTACAACAAAGCTGCTGGAGATATCGCCACGGCACGGGCCATTGCGCAAGCCATCAATAAGGTGGACTCGTCGCTGATCATGGTTTGTCTTAGCAATTCAGCCATGGTCGAAGCCGCCAGGGAATCAGGCGTTACCTTTGTTGAAGAGGCCTTTGCCGACCGCGCTTACACTGGCGAGGGGAAACTTGTTCCGCGCGCTAAGCCGGGGGCCGTGCTGCACGATCCAGCTCTCATCGCCGAGCGTGTACTGCGCATGGCGCGCGACAAAATCGTTGTTGCCGACGATGGCAGTGAGGTCACACTGCGTCCACAGACAATTTGCGTGCATGGTGACACTCCCGGTTCCTATGAGATGCTCACAGCCATCCGCCGCCGGTTGGAAGAGAACGGCGTGCAACTCAAACCCTTTGGCCGCTAGACGACTCTGTTTTCAGCAATGCAACAACGGCAGTGAGGAGGAATATGAGCTTACCCAAGCACAAAGCAGACGGCCTATGGCTGACGTCACTATCCGCCCCCGAACGCAGCACCCTGATAGCAACCTTTGGCGGCTGGGCCCTGGATGGCATGGACGTGATGGTCTACAGCTTCGTTATCCCCAGCCTGATCGCCGCCTGGCACATCAGCAAGGGACAGGCGGGCATGCTGGGCACGGCGGCCTTGCTCATCTCGGCCGTTGGCGGCTGGCTTGCCGGATTACTGGCCGATCGCTTTGGTCGCACCCGCGTGCTGCAATGGACGATTCTCTGGTTCGCCACGTTTACTTTCCTCAGCGGCTTTGCCAACAGCTTTTGGCAGTTGTTGCTGACGCGCGGATTGCAAGGCCTGGGCTTTGGCGGCGAATGGGCCGTGGGCTCGGTTTTGATGGGAGAAGCCATTCGAGCCGAGCATCGTGGCAAAGCCGTGGGCACGGTACAAAGTGGCTGGGCCCTGGGATGGGGCGCCGCCGCCATCTTCTCGGTCGTGCTATTTACCTGGCTCCCGGCCGACCTCGCGTGGCGAGCCATGTTCTGGATTGGCATACTGCCTGCACTGCTTGTCTTCTACATTCGCCGCTGGGTGCCGGAGCCGGAAATCTACACCGCCACACGCAGCCGGATTGCCGATAAGGGACGGCTGCAGTTCCTGCATATTTTTTCGCCCGGACTGTTGCGCATCACGATGTTGGCCTCTCTGCTCAGCGTGGGCGCGCAGGGCGGATACTATGCCATTACCACATGGCTGCCGACCTACTTGAAAACCGTGCGGCACCTCTCCATTCTCAACACCGGCGGCTACATGATTGTCATCATTGCCGGTTCGTTTTGCGGATACCTGGTGGGGGCATACCTGACGGATGCCATCGGGCGGCGACGCTCGCTGATTTTATTCGCTGTTTGCTGCGCGCTCTCCGTGCTAGCCTACACTTTTTTGCCGTTCAACAATGGGCCTGCCATGATGATGCTTGGTTTTCCCCTGGGTTTCTTTGCCTCCGGATCGTTCAGTCCCGTGGGGGCCTTTTTCACCGAGCTTTTTCCCAGCAATGTGCGCGGTAGCGGACAAGGATTCAGCTACAACATCGGTCGTGGTATCGGCGCGCTATTTCCCGCTCTTGTCGGATATCTCGGCAATCGCCTCTCGCTGGGAAGAGCCATCGCCATCTTTGCCGTTGCTGCCTACATCATCATGATCTTTGCCGTGCTGCTGCTGCCGGAAACACAAGGCAAACAGTTGCAGGCTGGTGAGTGATATCTAAGTCGTACTTGCATGTGTTAACCGGCGAGCGGGCATTCTCACCCACTACCTAAAATGAAAATGCCCTCCGATATTCCTCCGGAGGGCATTCCCTTGCAGTTTGTAAGCGGCCCACAGCAATCACTTGCAGAAGGCCGCTCTGATTATTAGCGTTTTGCCTGCACTTTCTTACCCGCACTTGCAGGCTTCTGCACACTCGGCAACACTCCGCCGTTGTATGCCACAGCCGTCGATACCCCGTTGCCGTTCAGCGTCGACCACAGCGTCACGTACATCGGGTTGCCATTCGTCGGCAACACCGCCGTCACGCTGTTGCCGCTGGCTACGCCAAGGTTGCCCAGGTCCAGACCGCCAGGCGTCGAGCCGATCCACAGATAGTACGGACCGACCGAAGCGTTCGCGTTCCAGGTAAACGTCGTGCTGCCGCTCACAGAGCTGCCACTGGCCGGAGAGGTGATCGCCGCCGGGACCTGCGTCGCTTCCGTGTACGTGTAGCTCTTCGACACCTGGGCACCGTTCAGCGTGGACCACAGCGTCACGTAAATCGTGTTGCCGTTCGTCGGCAGATTCAGCGTCATGCTGCTGCCGCTGGCCACTCCGGCGTTGCCCAGATCCAGACCGCCAGGCGTCGAGCCAACCCAGATGTAGAACGGGCCGGTCGAACCGTTGGAGGACCAGGTAAACGTCGTCGCGGCGCCACTCA
>CAINND010000121.1 GCA_903851035.1 uncultured Acidobacteriota bacterium
AGTTGATCCGCGAGCAGGTGCTGATCAACGCCGCAGAAGAAGTTCCCTACGCCAGCGGCGTGAAGATTGAAAACTACGAGGAGGGCAAGCGGCTGACGCGCATCTCGGCCGCCATCTTCGTGGAGCGCGAGGGACAAAAGGGAATCCTGATCGGCAGCCAGGGTTCGATGCTGAAGCGCATTGGCACCGGCGCACGCCAGCAGATTGAGCGCATTCTGGGCACCAAGGTTTATCTCGAGCTGTTTGTGAAAGTTCGCGCGGGCTGGCGCGACAACGCCGCCGCCGTGGAAGACGCCATCGACTGGCACAAGCAGTTGCTGGATCTGGCGAAGCCGATGGATGCGAAGGAAGAGTCGTCTAAGAGTCGTCCGCGCACGGCAAAGAAGAAAAAGCCGCAGCAGAACGTTCCGCGCAAAAAGAAGTAGCAGCCCGGAGGCTGCTACTTCTTTTAATTCAATAACGAACCCCTATTTCTCCCGCCAATGCAGTTCCAGGCCGGCGACAAAGCCGCGTCCGGGCATGGCCACGCCGCTGATCTCCTCGTACTTTCTGTTCGTCATATTGGTGACCTGCATGTAGGGCGTCACCCAGTGGAACTCCCGCGACACGGCCCACTCCACCAGTGGGTAGGGTGACTGCCCGTAGCGCTCGAGCACCGCTACGCGGAAGCGCGAGTCGAAGCCCAGCGGCGTATGACTCCACCAGGTGGCGACGCCGGAGTGCACCGGATAATTGAAGCTGTACAGGTAGCTGAGGCCCGTAGGGGCCGAACTGTCGCCATGCAGTTCGCTGTACGCGAGCTCGACCTTCTGCCGCCGCGGCAGCTGCCAACGCAGGCTCAGTTCGGCGCCTGTGAAGTTGAGGCTGTCAATGTTGCCCGCCGTGTAAGGCGTGGTGGGCAGGGCCGTTGCGGCGCGCGCGTAGTCAATCACGTTGCGGTCGCGATGCTGAAAGACCGTGGCCTCGGCAGTGAGGTTGCGCTGGAGCGTAAGCTGCACGCCGCCCTCGTAGCTCCAACTGGTCTCCGGCTTCAGGTTGGGATCGTTGAGGTGGATGGGGTCGGTGTAATAGAGCTCGGTATAGTCCGGCAGGCGGAAGGCGTGCGAGGCCGAAGCGCGCAGCTTGATGCGGCTGGTGAGCCAGTAGGCTCCGCTGACGGATGGGCTGAAGACCTGGCGGCCTGCGGTGTAAAGCTCCTCGCGCACACCGGCCGTCAGGCTGAAGCGGCGCAGCGAGCGCGCGTCCAGGCTGAGATAGAAGCCAGCCTGGTCGCGGGTGTGAATGCCCAGGTTGCTGCTGTCAATGTGTTCGCGCAGAGCGTCGGCGCCGTAGTAGAGACGCGTGTTCGCGGCCAGTCGGTCATCGCGGCGCAGACTGGCCTGCCAGTCCTCGCCGATGTGGTTGTTCTCGTAGGCGGCGGGATCCTGCAAAGTGTAGATGTACACATCGGTGTGGCGGCGATAGGCGAAGCTGGCGGTGGTCTGCTTATCAATGGCCTGCGACCATGCGGCAAACCATGCCTTGTCGCGCTCAAAGCTGGGAACGTTGGAGGGCACTCCGTAAAAGCCGGCCGCGCCGTAGGGACGGTCGCTGAGGCCGAGCAGAATATCGCTTCGACCGGCGGCTGAGGTGAAGACCGTCTCCGCGCCGAAGGCCAGGTTGCGGTAGTTGCGGTCGGTAATGAAGCCGGAGCTGAGCTCGCGCACAAAGGTGAGCTGCTGGCTGAAGGCGGGACGCACCCAACTGGCGACCCCGTTCTCGAGGTTAGTGCCGAAGTTGCCCACGGCGGCGCCGAGGCGAAGCTCGTTGTGGTTGGGCACGGCGGTGATGAAGTTGACGGCTCCGCCCATGGCATCCGATCCATACAGCGTGGAGCCTGCACCCTTGAGCACCTCGATGCGCTCGACGGCGGCGAAGGGAAATGGCAGGTCGAGATTGTTGTGGCCGGTCTGCACGTCGTTCAGGCGAAGTCCGTTGACGAGGATGAGCGACTCGCCAAAGGTTGCGCCGCGGATGGAGAGATCGGCTGAGGTGCCGGGGGCGCGTTGCTGCACGTCGAGCGAAGGCTCCTGCCCAAGGGCGTCCACCCAGTTGCGAAATACCACGGGCGACTGCTCGACGGGGATGGTGCTGACAGCACGATCGGTCTCCTCCATAGGCACTGCCGCGTAGCTGCCGGTGACGATAAGTTGCTCTTCGTGGCGGGGCAGCGCGGGCGCGGAGGTCTGCGGAGCAGGGCTTTGAGCCAGCGCTGCGGTTGAGCAGAAGACGGCGGCGATGAGTGCGATCTTGTTGAGCATGAAAGGTTGCCTTATTGCGTGCGGAGATATGCGGCCTGAAAGTGGCGGAACACTTTCATTGTGGGCCGCATGTGCTCCATGGACAACGATGGTTTGATATTGTCCTTGATAGTTTAGATGCTCAATTATATAAATCTATCCATGCGCATTGATGCCTTTCTGGAACAGAGTCCGATGTTCGCCGTCAGCCGGGCGGCGCGGCGTTTTGACACCCTGGCGGGGCGTGCCATGGCGGCCGACAAGCTCAACTTTCTGGAGGGGCTGACGCTGGCGGCACTCTTTTTTGACGAGCCGACGCCGGTAAAGCCCTCGCAACTGGCGGAGACCTTTTCTACCACGCGCGGCAACGTCAGCCACTGCGTCAGTTCACTGGAGGCCAAGGGGCTGCTGCAACGCGTGATCGATCCGGCGGACGCGCGCAGCTACCTGCTGGGGCTGACCGCCGCGGGACGGCGCACCGCGATGCGGGTGATTAAAGCCCTGGACAAACTGCAAGCTGAGTTCGAGCAGGAGGCCGGCAAGGACGCTCTGCATGAGGCGCTTGCGACACTGCGGCAGATTGAGAAAGTGGCGGAGAAAAAGTAGCTACTCCTTGACGGCGATGCCCAGGGTCTTCATTTTGCGGTAGAGGTGGCTGCGCTCCAGGCCCAGGACCTCCGCCGTGCGGCTGACGTTGCCATTGTTTTCGTCCAACTTTTTCAGGATGTAGTCGCGCTCGTAGGCGGCGCGCGCCTGGTGCAGGGTGCTGAACTCGCCGAGCGAGCGGCGGCTGCCTTCACGGTAGAGAACCGAGGGCATGTGCTTGCGCTCCAGGCGCGGCACCGTAGGGTTCATGATGACGACGCGCTCGATGACGTTGCGCAGCTCACGCACGTTGCCCGGCCAACTGTAGCGGGTCAGCACTTCGAGCGCCTCGTCGGCAATTTCGCGGGTGCGGCGGCCGTACTGGGCGCTGAATTCGTGCAGGAAGTGGCGGGCCAGCACCGGAATGTCCTCCTTGCGCTCGCGCAGCGGCGGCACAACAAACGGCACGACGTTGAGGCGGTAGAAAAGATCTTCGCGGAAGTTGCCGCGCGCGATCTCCTCTTCCAGATCCTTATTGGTGGCGGCGATGACGCGCACGTCCACCGTTACCGGCTCTTCACGGCCAATGGGTGTAAAGCGGCCCTCGTCGAACATGCGCAGGATCTTGCTCTGCGTCTTCAGGCTCATGTCGCCAACTTCATCCAAAAAGAGCGTGCCGCCATCGGCTTTGCGCAGGCGCCCTTCCTTCTCCGTGTCGGCGCCCGGGAAGGCTCCCTTGCTGTAGCCGAAGAGTTCGCTTTCGATCAGGTCCTCGGGGATGGCGGCGCAGTTGACCTCGACAAACAGCTCATCTTTGCGCAGGCTCTGGGCATGGATGGCGCGGGCGACCAGCTCCTTGCCGGTACCGCTTTCTCCGTAAATGAGCACGCGGCCGTTGGTGGGCGCCATCAAGCTGATCTGCTGGCGCAGGGCTTTCATGGGGATGCTGGCGCCGGCAATCTCCGCCGGTGAGGTCTGTCGGCGGAACTCCTGATTTTCCGCGCGCAGGCGGCGGCTGGCTGCCGCATTCTTGACGACGATCAGGGTTTTTTCCAGAGAGAGCGGCTTTTCCAGGAAGTCGTATGCGCCCAGCTTGGTGGCCTTCACGGCGGTCTCCACCGTGCCGTGGCCGCTAATCATGACAATCTCGGGACGGTCCTCCAGTTCCTTGACGTGTTCCAGCACTTCCAGGCCGTCCATGCCGGGCAGCCACACGTCCAGCAGCACCACGTCGTAGTGGTTGGCACGCAGCAGGTCGAGTGCGGATTCGCCATCAGGGGTGCTGGTAACCCGGTATCCCTCATCTTCAAGAATGTCACCGAGGGTCTGCCGGATGCCGGGCTCGTCGTCCACCACAAGAATGTGGTTCATTGTTTTCTGCTCCTGATATTCAAGACTGCTCCGGTGCGGCGGAATCCTGCGGAATGTTTGCAGCTATGGGTAACTCCACCACAAAGCGCGTGCCCACCGGATGATTTTCCTCGACGCGCACCGAGCCGCCATGGTCTTCCAGGATGCGGGCGACGATGGCCAGCCCAAGCCCGGTGCCGCGCGCCTTGGTGGAGAAGTACGGCAGGAAGAGCTTTTCCTTGGTATCCGCCGTAACGCCCTCGCCGGTGTCGGCCACTTCAATTTCAACCGCGTCGCGCGTCTCCGGCGTGGATGTGGTGATGTGCAGCTCGCGCACAACACAGTCCTTCATGCTCTCGGCGGCGTTGTCCACCAGGTTAGCCACCACGCGCTTGATGGCCTCCGGATCGGCCAGCACGGGTGGCAGGCCATCGGCCAGATCCAGGTGAAGCTGGACGCCACCGAGACGCCCATCGAAGAGGGTGAGAGCGCTTTGCACGATCTTGTTCAGGTCGCTGGGACGGGGCTGCGACTGGGGAAAGCGCGCCAACAGGCTGAACTCGTCCACCAGGCGGCGCACGGTTTCCACGGCGCCGCTGATGGTGTTGGCGCAGGTGGCCACGATGTCACGGCTGGCCTTGTCGCCTTTGGTGATATGGCGCTTAATGCGCTCAGCGGAAAGAGCGATGGGCGTGAGGGGATTTTTAATTTCATGGGCGACACGGCGCGCCACTTCACGCCATGCCGCTTGCTTTTCGGCCTTCAGCAGGTCGCTGAGGTCTTCAAAGACGATCACATAACCCAGGCGCTGGCGTTCGGGGCCTGTCATGCTGGCCACGGTGACACCTACTTCAATCGTCGATCCGGCGCGCGGGATTTCCATCTGTGCGCCCGTGGTTCCCATGCGGTCGGCCTTGCGGATCAGGCGATTAATTTCTTCGGCCACACCGGGGGCATCGGCAGCCGGGAAGAGATCGATCAGCCGAAGGCCACTCTGCGGGCCGGGCTGGGTGACCGAGTGCGGCTCAAACATGCGCAGCAGAGCGGCATTCACGCGTGTCACCTGGCCGTTGGAATCGAAGGAGAGCACGCCGGAGGGGATGCTCTCCAGAAGCGTTTCGATGTGCAGGCGGCGCTCTTCCAGTGCGAGGTTGGCGGCCTGCAACTGGCGGCGGTTGCTTTCAAGCTCGGCGGCCATGCTGTTGAAGGAGCCGACCAGGTCGCCAAGCTCGTCGCCGGCATCCACCTCGACGCGATAATCAAAGCGTCCGGCCGAGATTGCCTCCGTGCCTTCCACCAGCGCCGTGACCGGACGGGTCACCAACTTGCTGAGCGAAAGCGCCGACCAGGTGGTGCCAAAGAGCACGAGAAGAGTAATCAGCAATAGAACCTGAAAGTAGGTTCGGCGAATGAACTTGTTGTTGCGGCGCAGCTCCTGGTAGCGGCGGTCGCTTTGCTCCAATTGACTGAGAGCGGCGCTGTAATTGGGCGGCAAGGGCAAGGCCACGGCAACATGGCCGACGCCATCAACGGGCGCTGTGCCCAGCACATAGCCACGGTCATTGATCGTGAACTGGCGTGGCCGACTCTGCTCATCGGCCAGGAAGGGTACGGCCTGGCGCAACTCACTCCAGGGCAGCGGCGCGTCCAGGCTGACCTCGAGCTGGCCCTTGTAGAAGCCAAGTGCGAAACCGCCCTGCAGGCTGACCTCGTGCTCGCGAAATTCATCCAGCAGAACGCTGAAGCGGCCGGTGCGATAGGCCCGGTGCGACTCCTCATTGCTGGCCAGGGATTGTGCCGCGGTAAAGGCGTTTTGGCCTGCGTAGCGGCTGAGCATCTCCGTGACAGCCGTACTGCGCAGTTGCACCTCTTCGATGGGCTGAGAGAACCATTTGTCGATCGACCGGTTCATCAGCCCATAGGCGAAGAAGAACATGGCAATGACCGGGCCGAAGCTCAACAGCAGCGCGCCCAGCACCATCTTGCTGCGGAAGCGTGAGCCGGCCACGCCCGCCTGCCGCTCCAGATAGAGCTTGAGCAGCGTGCGCAGCAGCACAAAGAGCAGTGCCACCAGGGCCAGGAAGGTAAGCAGCGAGAAGCTGAAGAAGAGCAGCGTCTGGAAAAGAGAATCCGGGCGCAGGAACTTGAGATTGAACCAGGTCTGCGAGAGGCTGAGGAAGATCAGCAGCGCCACACCCACGCCGAGGAACAGTAGGCGGCGGCGGCGAACTCGGGTTGGCGGCGTGGTCATCAGCGTTCAGCCCCCTCGCAAGGACTCTGGAGGGGATTTTAGCCCAAAGAGAGGCCTTGATTGGCGAAAATGATGCGTGATAACCACAAAATGTGTAAATTTTACCAAGTTAAGATCGGCAAATCATTATGACAATGATCGCTGACGGCGTAACTTGTTCTTCTGTATGCGTTTAGAAGGATATGGGGCGGGAGCTGCGGCGGGCAGAAGTGGCGCCAAGGGGCAGCCATGGCATCGTGCCTCTGCTTTGAGGCAGAAGTGCTTGGCGGTCTGCACCAGCAGGGCGTGTAACTCGCTGAAATCCCGGGCGAGAGGGCTGCGCGGAAGCTGTGAGACTGTCGAAGGCTGGTGCACGGGTAGCTCGATCCGGCCGATAGTTTCCATCGGGGTGGGAGGGCCGTCGGCATCGACGCTGGGGGCGCCGTCAGTGGCCGCGAGTGCGGCTTCAACCGAAAGGCGGATTTCGTCGTAAGGCACAGCGGAGTGGGTTAAACCGTGGGGCACAAACAAGCCGTGGCGCTCAAAGATGCGGCGGGTGTAGGTGTCCACCACAAACACCTCGTGGCGGGCGGCGTAGAGCAGGATGGAGTCGGCGGTCTCCGGGCCGATGCCCTTTAAAGCGAGCAATTCCTGCCGCAGAGCGGGAGTGGGGCGGGCGAAAAGGTCTTCGAGGCGGCCGTGATAGCAGGTGTCCAGGTGTTCGACGAAGAGCTTGAGGCGCTCGGCTTTTTGGCGAAAGTATCCGGCGGGCCGGACCAGCGCTTCGAGATCAGGGAGGGATGTGCGGCGGATGCCAGCCACGCTGAGCGCCCGGGCGCGGCGCAGATTGGCCATCGCCAGCTCCACGTTGCTCCAGGCAGTGTTTTGCGTGAGGAAGGCGCCGATGACCACCTCAAAGGGGGAATCGGCCGGCCACCAGTGCTGCGCTCCCATGGCGGCCGTCAGGCGGCGAAAGATGGCGCGGATTTGCTCGCCACACGATGGGCACGGATGCATCCGAGGAGTGTACCGGAAGTGGCGCTGAAACATGTTTCGGATGTGGCGTTTACGGTAATAGACCCTTGGTTATGACTAGGTGGCTACCGTTTAATTGACAATTATTGTCAAGCTGCTACTCTGCCACTGTAGCCCCTCTCTGGTTTGGGATGTGGGAAGCGCCATGGCCGGAGCGGAAGAGCTGGCTGGGACTTGCATTTGCGTGCAGCGGGAGTTTCCTGCGGCAGGCAGGTGAGCCCGGCAGTGGGGCGCATGGCAAAGGAAGTAGATACTCTTTCAGACGAGGTTCAAGCTTGTCCACTCCTCCAAGGGGTACACAATACGCTGCGTTTGATCCGGCGAATTATGCCATTGACCCGAAGGTGGTGAAGACCGTCCCGGCCGATGTGGCGCGCAAATACAAAGTGCTGGCGCTGGGCAAGGTAGGCACGACGCTGCAAGTGGCGATGGTGGATCCGTCGAACTATCGTGCCATTGACGATCTGAAGTTCATCACCGGCTACTCCACGATTGAGACGCTCAAGGGCAATGAGGCCGCCATCCTGGAGGCGATTGAGTACGCCTATAACGCTCCGGAGGGTGGGCCGCAGAACACGGGTAATGAAGATCTGGACCAGGCGCTGAGCGCATTTGGCGACGACCTGGCAGACGAGAGCGATGCCGATGGGGATGACTACGGCGAAGACGATATGTCGGTGGCCGACATGGAGTCGGCGGCCGAAGAGGCTCCCATCATCCGGCTGGTGAACGTCATCCTGAGCGAGGCCGTGAAGGCCAAGGCCAGCGACGTGCACATGGAGCCCTACGAAAAGGAATACCGGGTGCGCCTGCGCGTGGATGGCGTGCTCGAGGAGCTGATGAAGCCGCCGCAAAAGCTGCGCGATGCCATCATCAGCCGCGTCAAGATTCTGGCTCGCCTGGACATCAGTGAGAAGCGCCTGCCGCAGGATGGCCGCATCATGATGAAGATGCGCATCAACGGGCGGCGCCGTGCCATGGACTGGCGCGTCAGCACCCTGCCGACTTTGTGGGGCGAAAAAATCGTGCTTCGCCTGCTGGACAAGGACAACCTGCGACTGGATATGACGCAGTTGGGCTTTGAGCCGGAGTCGCTCGAAAAGTTCCAGAAGGCGATTTTGAAGCCCTATGGCATGGTGCTGGTGACGGGCCCGACGGGTTCGGGTAAAACCAACACGCTGTATTCGGCCATCAGCCTGCTGAACAAGCCGGACACCAACATCATGACGGCCGAGGATCCGGTCGAGTTCCAGTTGCAGGGCGTGAACCAGGTACAGATGAAGGAGCAGATTGGCCTGAACTTTGCGGCCGCCCTGCGCAGCTTCCTGCGTCAGGATCCGAACATCATCCTGGTGGGCGAAATCCGTGACTTTGAGACGGCGGAAATCGCCATCAAGGCCGCGCTGACCGGCCACCTTGTGCTGAGCACACTGCACACCAACGGCGCACCGGAGACGGTCAGCCGATTGATGAACATGGGCATTGAACCCTTCCTGGTGGCGACCTCGATTCACCTGATCGTGGCGCAGCGCCTCATCCGCCGCATCTGCACGGGCTGCATTCATCAAGTAGAGGTGCCGCAGCAGGCGCTGATCAAGGCCGGGTTTACGCCGGAGGAAGCGCGCACGGTCAAGGTGATGAAGGGCAAGGGTTGTGACAAGTGCAACAGCACGGGCTACAAGGGCCGTACCGCACTTTACGAAGTGATGGAGATTGACGACACGCTTCGTGAACTCATCCTGATTGGCGCCAGCTCCCTGGAATTGAAGAAGAAGGCCGTTGAGAACGGCATGATCACCCTGCGCCGCAGCGGCCTGCGCAAGATCATGGCCGGGCAGACGAGCATGGAAGAAGTGCTGCGCGAGACCGTGAACTAGCTGGCCGTGGCCATCGACCGGCCAGCCAGAATACTCACACCGTAGGCAAGGAGAAGGAATGGCGGTAACCCTAAGCGACCTGCTGAAGAAGCTGCTGGAGTTGAACGGCAGCGATCTTCACATCACCACCAATTCGCCTCCGCAGGTGCGCGTGCACGGCCACCTGCAACCGCTGGATATGCCTCCGCTGGGCCCGGCCGACACCAAGCAATTGGCCTACTCGGTGATGACCGACGCGCAGAAGCACCGCTTTGAAGAGGATTTCGAACTCGATTTCAGCTTTGGACTGAAGGGTCTGGCGCGCTTCCGCGCCAACATCTTCAACCAGCGCGGCGCGGTGGCGGCGGTCTTCCGCGTGATTCCCTTTGAGATTAAAAGCTTCTCGCAGCTTAACCTGCCGCCAGTGGTCAGCAAGCTGTGCGATCGGCCACGCGGACTCATCCTGGTGACCGGCCCGACCGGCAGCGGCAAGAGCACCACGCTGGCCGCCATGCTGGACAAAATCAACAGCGAGCGCCACGAGCACATCATCACCATTGAGGATCCGATCGAATTTGTGCATCCGCACAAGAACTGCCTGGTGAACCAGCGTGAAATTCACCAGGACACGAAGAGCTTCAGTGGAGCGTTGCGCGCGGCGCTGCGCGAAGATCCGGACGTAGTGCTGATTGGCGAAATGCGCGACCTGGAGACCATCGAATCGGCTCTGCGCATCGCCGAGACCGGCCACTTGACCTTTGGCACGCTGCACACCAACTCCGCTTCCTCCACCATCAACCGCGTGATTGATGTATTCCCCGCGCACCAGCAGCCGCAGATTCGCGCCCAGCTTTCGCTGGTGCTGGAAGGCGTGCTTTGCCAGGCGCTGCTGCCCAAGGCGGGCGGCATGGGGCGCGCCATGGCCATGGAAATCCTGGTTCCGAACCCGGCCATCCGCAACCTGATCCGCGAAGACAAGATTCACCAGATTTATTCCTCCATGCAGTCCGGCCAGGACAAGTACGGGATGCAGACATTCAACCAGTCGCTGATGGCCCTGTACCTGCAGAAAGCAATCACGATTGAAACCGCCATGCTTCGCTCCTCCAATCCGGACGAGCTGCAGGAGATGATTAACCGCGCGCTGGCCGCCAGCAAGACACAGGCGGCGGTACGGAAGTAATTCGAGTCACAGTTAAAGCGAGAGGGACGAATGGCGGTTTATACATACCAGGGAGTCAACGCGGCGGGCGAGAAGGTGCAGGGCGAGCGTGCCGCGGAAAACAAGCAGGTGCTGCGCGCCGCACTGGCGCGCGAACGCATCCAGGCCAACGTCATCAAGGAAAAGGCCGCGGGGCGAAGCCTGAACTTCCAGTTTGGCAGCGGCAGCGTAAAGCCGAAGGAATCCGCCATCTTCTTTCGCCAGTTCTCGGTGATGATTGATGCCGGAC